>NZ_JBIURV010000002.1:0-553165 GCF_044741025.1 Streptomyces sp. NPDC088246 | reverse complement strand
TTCCCATTGATCGTCCTTGAGGTCCGAAGGATAGGCACGTCGCTCAGTCACAGAATGATCGAAACCGATGACCCAGGTGTCGCGCTACGAGATCATGGAAACAAGTCCGTCTCGCCGCAGCGCAGATCGGACAGATAGGGGGTTCCCCTATCGAACGCCCTCTTAGAGCACCTTCGACAGGAACGACTTCGTCCGGTCGTGCTGCGGGTTGGTCAGCACGTCGCGCGGGTGGCCTGATTCGACCACCACGCCGTCGTCCATGAAGACCAGCGCGTCGCCGACCTCACGGGCGAAGCCCATCTCATGGGTCACGACGATCATTGTCATGCCGTCCTCCGCGAGACCGCGCATGACGTCCAGGACATCGCCCACCAGCTCCGGGTCGAGCGCCGACGTCGGCTCGTCGAAGAGCATCAGCTTCGGCTCCATGGCCAGGGCGCGGGCGATGGCCACCCGCTGCTGCTGGCCGCCGGAGAGCTGGGAGGGGTAGTTCTTGGCCTTGTCGGCCAGGCCCACCCGGTCCAGCAGCCGCTCCGCCCTGGCCCGGGCGACGGCCCTGGACTCGCGCTTGACCTGGACCGGGGCCTCCATGACGTTCTCGATCGCCGTCATGTGGGGGAAGAGGTTGAAGCGCTGGAAGACCATGCCGATGTCCCGGCGCTTCAGGGCGACTTCGCTGTCCTTGAGCTCGTAGAGCTTGTCGCCCTTCTGGCGATAGCCCACCAGCTCGCCGTCGACGTACAGCCGGCCGGCGTTGATCTGCTCCAGATGGTTGATGCACCGCAGGAAGGTCGACTTGCCGGAACCGGACGGGCCGATCAGACAGAAGACCTCGCGCGGGGCGACCTCCAGGTCGATGCCCTTGAGGATGTGCGCGGCGCCGAAGGACTTGTGGACGCCCTCGGCCTTCACCATGGCGGTCATGCCATGCCTCCCTTCGGGCGGCCCAGGGACAGCAGGTTGGCCCTGATCTTCTGCAGCGGGGTGGGCGGCAGGCTGCGGCTGGACCCGCGTGCGTAGTATCGCTCCAGGTAGAACTGGCCGATGCTCAGCACCGAGGTCATGATCAAATACCAGGCCGCGGCCAGGAAGTACATCTCGACCGGGGCTCCGGACGACTGCCCGATGTCCTGGGCGTACTTGAACAGTTCGTAGAACTGCACGGCCGCCACCAGCGACGTCGTCTTGAGCATGTTGATGACTTCGTTGCCCGTCGGCGGCACGATCACCCGCATCGCCTGCGGGATCACGACGCGCCGGAGCGTCTTGCCGTGGCTCATGCCCAGCGCGTGCGACGCCTCGGTCTGGCCCTCGTCGACCGAGAGCAGACCCGCACGGCAGATCTCCGCCATGTAGGCGGCCTCGTTGAGACCCAGGCCGAGCAGCGCCGTCAGCAGCGGCGTCATGAAGCTCGACCAGTAGTCCTTGTAGATCGGCATGAGGTTGATGTACTCGAAGACCAGGCCCAGGTTGAACCAGACGAACAACTGGACCAGGACCGGGGTGCCGCGGAAGAACCAGATGTAGAACCAGGCGATCGACGAGGTCACCGGGTTCCTCGACAGCCGCATCACGGCCAGCAGGATGCCGCCGACGATGCCGATGACCATGGACAGGGCGGTCAGCAGCAGGGTCTGGGAGACGCCCTTGAGGATGCGGTCGTCGAAGAAGTAGTCGGGGACCGCGCCCCAATTGATCTTGCCCTGGCTGAACGCGTAGATGATCGCCACGAGCGCGGCGATGGCGATGACGGCCGAGACGTACCGGCCGTAGTGCCGGACCGGAATGGCCTTGATCGCCTCAGGTCCGGCCGGCGGGGTGGGCGGTATGCGCGGCCGGTCGACCGGGCCCGTCTTCTCGATGTCAGTCACAGGAAGAACCTTTCTGCGCCGGAGCCGTCTCAGGATCCGCCGTTCAGCTTGGCCTCGGTGACCGCGCCCGCCTCGACGCCCCACTTGGAGATGATCTTCCCGTACTCGCCGCTCTTGATGATCGCGTCCAGGGCCGCCTGAACTGCCTTGGTCAGCTGGTCGTTGCCCTTGGCGACGGCGATGCCGTACGGGGCGGCCTCGACCTGCTCGCCGACGATCTGGAAGTCCTTGCCGCCGCCCGAGGTCTTCACCGCGTACGCGGCCACCGGGAAGTCGGAGGAGCCGGCGTCGGCGCCACCGCTGCGCAGCCGGGTCTGGGCCTCCAGGTCGTTGTCGAACGTCTCGATGGCGATCTTCTTGCCGCCCGTGCACTTCTTCGACTCCGCCTCGGCGAGGTCGTGCGAGACGGTGCCGCGCTGGACGGCGATCTTCTTGCCGCAGAGGTCCGCCCAGGTCTTGATGCCCTGGTCGTCGCCCTTCCTGGTGTAGATCGAGACACCGGCGTTGAAGTAGTCGACGAAGTCGACACCCTCGCCGATCTTCTTCTTCGTCTTGGAGTCGACGCCCTCCTGGCGGTCCTTGGTGTCGGTCATCGACGACATCGCCAGGTCGTAGCGCTTGGAGCGCAGGCCCGTGATCAGCGTGTCGAACGTGCCGTTCTCGAACTGGAACGTCACGCCGAGCTCCTTGCCGAGCGCGGCACCGAGATCGGGGTCGATGCCGACCGTCTCACCCGACTTGTCCTTGAACTCCACCGGCGGGTACGCGATGTCCGAGCCGACCTTGATGACGCCCTTGGCCTTGATCTCCGGCGGCAGGAGATCGGCGGCCGCGGAGCTCTTCGTCTGGCCGGAGTTGTTGTTCCCGCTCTTGGTCTGGTCGCCGCAGGCGGTCAGCAGCATGGTGCCGGCGACCGCGATGGCGCCGACCGCTGCAATCCGGGACTTCGCGGCCGTACGGCGTGTGGTGCTTGCGGTCATGATCGGGTTCCTCCGGCAGATGAGGGTGGTGCAGGCGGTATGACACGCGATGTCGGATGTCGCCGCCCTGTGCGATTACGGCATCTTGCCATTCGAATTTGCCCAAACAGGGGGCCAGTCATGTCAAAATCGGGTAACGGGCGATCCCCGAACCTCAAGGGGCCGGTACATCAAGGCCGGACCATCTGTGGGGTTTTCTTCTTGACACCGGAGGATTTTCGGCGCGTCTCGACTGGTGAACGTCATTTCGCCAATTGGCTGACTTGTCCAGATATTCGACTATGAGTCACATCACCGCGCCGGTATGGACTCGTCCGTGACGTGGTCCGTCCGGTAAGAAAGACCTTTACACCCCTCATCCGGGGCTCAGGGCGCGTGTGCGGCGCGCCCGCGCGTATGTATCTCCCCCTGCCGGGGCGGGCCAACCGCCGGGCGCAGGGAACGTACGCGGTGCCCGCCCACCCCTCCTCAATCAGGAGTGGCCACCCTCAAACGTTGAAGACTTAAGGGGTCAACACCATGGCAGCGGAGATCGTCAATCCTCGCAGCGACAGCACCACCGACAGCGCCACCGAAGAGCCGTTCGATCCGGCCTTCGCGCTCCACCGCGGCGGCAAGATGGCCGTGCAGGCCACCGTTCCCGTCCGTGACAAGGACGACCTGTCCCTCGCGTACACGCCCGGCGTCGCCAAAGTGTGCAGCGCCATCGCCGAGAACCCCGAGCTGGTCCACGACTACACCTGGAAATCGCAGGTCGTCGCCGTTGTGACGGACGGCACCGCGGTGCTCGGCCTCGGTGACATCGGCCCCGAGGCGTCCCTCCCGGTGATGGAGGGCAAGGCGATTCTGTTCAAGCAGTTCGGCGGCGTCGACGCGGTGCCGATCGCGCTCGCGACCACCGACGCGGACGAGATCGTCGAGACGGTCGTCCGGCTCGCGCCGTCCTTCGGCGGCGTGAACCTGGAGGACATCTCGGCGCCGCGCTGCTTCGAGATCGAGCGCAAGCTCCAGGAGCGGCTCGACATCCCGGTCTTCCACGACGACCAGCACGGCACCGCCGTCGTGACGCTCGCGGCCCTGCGCAACGCCGCGAAGCTGTCCGGCCGGAGCCTCGGCGAGCTGCGCGCCGTCATCTCCGGCGCCGGCGCGGCCGGAGTGGCCATCGCCAAGTTCCTGCTGGAGGCGGGGCTCGGCGATGTCGCCGTGGCCGACCGCAAGGGCATCGTCAGCCGGGACCGTGAGGACCTGACGGACGTCAAGCGCGAGCTGGCCGAACTCACCAACCGGGCCGGGATCTCCGGTTCGCTGGAGAGCGCGCTGGCCGGCGCGGACGTCTTCATCGGGGTTTCCGGCGGTACGGTGCCCGAGGCGGCCGTCGCCTCGATGGCGCCGGGTGCGTTCGTCTTCGCCATGGCGAATCCGAACCCCGAGGTCCACCCCGACATCGCGCACAAGTACGCGGCCGTCGTGGCGACCGGGCGTTCCGACTACCCGAACCAGATCAACAACGTGCTGGCCTTCCCCGGCATCTTCGCTGGTGCCCTTCAGGTCCGGGCCTCCCGGATCACCGAGGGCATGAAGATCGCTGCGGCGAATGCGCTGGCGGATGTCGTGGGCGACGAGCTCGCGGCGGACTACGTGATTCCGTCGCCGTTCGACGAGCGGGTGGCTCCGGCGGTCACGGCCGCTGTGGCCGCGGCGGCGCGGGCGGAGGGCGTGGCCCGGCGCTGAGGTCCTGGGCGGGGCGGGGTACAGGTTCCCGGGTGCGGGGTGCGCCTGAGGCGGGCTTGTCCCCACCCCGCCTCTTCCCGTAACCGGGGGCTCCGCCCCCGGACCCCCGCTCCTCAATCGTGGGAGGGGCTGATTCTGCCCCCGCCTCCCGGCGCGGTGCGCGTCACACCCGTGGCTGGTTACGTCGGCCCGCGCCCCGGCCTATCGTCAAGGCCATGTTCGCCGCCTACGCATCCCGCATCGACCGCGACCACCCCCTCAACGGCCTTGAGCTGGGCGAACGCCCCGCCCCCGAGGCGCGTCCGGGCTGGACGACCGTCAGCGTCCGGGCCGCTTCCCTCAACCATCATGATCTCTGGTCCTTGCGCGGCGTCGGTCTCGCCGAGGACAAGCTGCCGATGATTCTCGGCTGCGACGCCGCCGGGATCGACGAGGACGGCAACGAAGTCGTCCTGCACTCCGTCATCGGGCAGACCGGGCACGGCGTCGGCCCGAAGGAACCCCGTTCCATCCTCACCGAGCGCTATCAGGGCACCTTCGCCGAGCAGGTCACCGTCCCCAGCTGGAATGTGCTGCCCAAGCCGAAGGAGCTCACCTTCGAGCAGGCCGCCTGTCTGCCGACCGCCTGGCTCACCGCGTACCGGATGCTCTTCACCAACGCCGGAGTGCGTCCCGGCGATTCGGTCCTCGTCCAGGGCGCGGGCGGCGGCGTCGCCACCGCCGCGATCGTGCTCGGCCGGGCGGCCGGGCTGCGGATCTACGCCACCAGCCGCGACGAGGCCAAGCGTAAGCGCGCCGTCGAACTCGGTGCGGTCGAGGCGTACGAGCCGGGCACGCGGCTGCCGCAGCGCGTCGACGCGGTCATCGAAACGGTCGGCGCCGCCACCTGGTCCCACTCGGTGAAGTCGCTGCGCCCCGGCGGCACGCTCGTCATCTCCGGCGCGACCAGCGGCGACCGGCCTTTGCACGCCGAGCTGACCCGGATCTTCTTCCTGGAGCTGAAGGTCGTCGGCTCGACCATGGGTTCCAAGGACGAGCTGGAGGATCTGCTGGCGTTCTGCGCGACGACCGGCGTGCGGCCCGTCATCGACGAGGTGCTGCCGCTGGACCGGGCCCGCGAGGGATTCGAACGGCTGGCCGCGGGCGACCAGTTCGGAAAGATTGTGCTCACCTGCTCTTGAGGTGTTCGGGGTGAGCTGTTCTCGTCTGCGCCATGCGGACGCGGATGGGCAGCGTACTCACCTCGATCGTCACTTCGTCCGTGCTCGCGGCGGGGACCCTCGCCCCCGCCGCCGTGGCACGGCCCGGACCGCCGGACCGGACCGGCATCCCCCGCCTCACCGACGACCAGGGCCGAACCCTCACCCCTGCGCGGGTGGAACGTCGAGGACAAGGCGCACCGCGGTGACCGGGCGACGGCTGCCCGCCGCATCGAGGCCCAGCAGCTCACCCCGATGTACAACAGGCTGGCCCGCGCGGTCCGTTCGGCGGACCGGGCCAACTGGCTGTTCGTCGAACCCACTCCCATCGTCGGCGAGGGCGTCCCCACCGGGCTGGGTGCGATCCGGGACCACCGCACCATTTACGCGCCGCACTTCTACAACACCGCGATGGAGGCGGGCGGCGACTACGACCCGTCGGCGGGCTGGATCGAGTCGTACGAGGCCGCCGTCACCGCGTACCCGGAGCAGCGGCACATCCCGGTCGTCGTCGGTGAATGGGGCCCGCTGAACAACACGCTCCCGCGGATGGGCCGCTTCTACCGGGACGCGATGGCCTCCCTGAGCCGCTACACCTCCGGCTGGGCGGGCTATGTGTGGTGCTACGGCGGGGGCTACTGCGCCCTGGGCAAGGAAGGCGCCTTCGCGGCCAACAAGGAACGGACCGCCACGCCGTACGCGCCCGCCGTCGCCGGAACCGTCCACTCCGACACGTACGACGACACCACCGGCGTCTACCGGCTCTCCTGCACGGCCGGCGGCCGCGGCGTCACGGAGGTCTCCCTGCCGCCGACGGTCGGGGAGTGGCGGGTCTCGGTGGACGGTCGCGCCACGGTCCGAAGGCGCGGGGGCGAGGTGTTCATCCAGGCCCGCAAGGGGGCTCGCATCACGGTCACGGTGACCTGGGCGGCGCATGGCTGAGGCGGTCCTCCGCAGCATCCATGTCAACTGTGGTTGACGTGGATGCCATGTCAACGTAAGTTGACATCATGACCGAAGCAACGGATCTCGCCGCGCGTGCCGGTGACCACGACCCCCGGGTGGGGCTGCGGGCGGTCGCCGCACTGCGACGGCTGCTGGAGCAACTCGAAGCCGTGCAGGTCAGAAGCGCCCGCGTGAAGGGCTGGTCGTGGCAGGAGATCGCGGCCGAGCTGGGCGTCAGCCGACAGGCCGTGCACAAGAAGTACGGGAGGCATTGATGTTCGAACGATTCACCAGGAGCGCCCGGGCGACCGTGACCGGCGCTGTGACCCACGCCGAACGGACCGACGCCGAAACGGTCACCGAGGAACATCTGCTGCTCGCCCTGCTGGACGGGCGGAGCGGCCGGGCCTCCTTCGCCATCACCTCGCTGGGCCTCGCCGACCGTCGCGCGGCGGTCGAGGCCGATCTGGTCACCGCACGCCGCCGTGGCGGGCTGACCCGGGCCGATACGGACGCACTCGCCGGTATCGGCATCGACGTCGCCGAGATCGTCGCCCGTGTCGAGGAGGCCCATGGGGAGGGTGCGCTGGACAGGGCCCGGCGGCGCGGGGCGGGGCGTCGCCCGTTCACCCGCGGGTCGAAGGACGTCCTGACGAAGACGCTGCGGATCGCGGTGGGGCGCGGAGACCGTTTCATCGGTGACGAGCACCTCCTTCTGGCGCTCGCCGCCTGCCCCGGCGTGGTCGCCGATGTACTCGCCGCACACGGCGCGACGTACGAGGCGGTGAACCGGGCGTTGTACGGGGACGGAGGCGGGGGCGGTCTCAGCCCGTCCGGGGTTTGAGGGCCGGGGCTCCGTCCCCGGCCCGCGTCAGCTCCCCGCGTCGCCCTTCCGCAGCAGTGCCCCGATGTGGGCCGCCGCCGTCGACAGGTGGCGGCGGGCCTCCGTCAGCTGCTCCTCCGTGACGCCCCGGTCCCGGGCCGCGTCGCGGATGTCGTCGCGGAAGCGGTCGAGCAGGCGGTCCAGATCGCGGGCCGGGTCGCCGGTCCCTGCGGCGTCCTTGCCCCACTCCGGGTCGGCGTCGGCGGGCTCCGGCTTGATGTACGGGGGCCAGCTGCCCGTCCTCGCGAAGCTGCCCAGCTGACCGGTGATCTCGGCCAGCCCCTCCCGTACGCCCGAAGGCCAGTCGCCCCGCGCGAAGTGCTCCTGGACCTGGCGGGCGGCGTTCTGCATCTGCTCGCGCGCCCTGTCCTGGGCCTCCTTGGCCTGGCGGCGGGCCTGCTGGGCGTCCTCGCGGGCGCGGCGGGACTCGTCCTTGGCCCGGCGGGCCTGCTCCTTCCACTCCTGCTTGGCCTTGCGCAGCTCCTCTTTCGCGGCGCGCCATGTCTCCTTGTCGCCGAAGTCGCCGAGGTCGCCGAAGGCGGACTCCCGGTCGCCCTTGCGGCCGGTGGGGCCGGTGGAGGTGTGCCTGGTCTCGTGTGCCGCGGCCCGCATCTCGCTGCGCAGTTTGCCGGCGGCGCCGCGGACATCGTCCCGGATCTCGGCGGCGAGTTCGGAGACGGATTCCCTGATCTCCAGTTCCAGATCGGCGAGTTCGCCCGTGCGGCCGGCCAGTTCGGCGCGGCCCGCGTCGGTGATCGAGTAGACCTTGCGGCCGCCCTCGGTGGCATGGGTGACGAGACCCTCGGCCTCCAGCTTGGCGAGGCGCGGATAGACCGTGCCCGCCGAGGGCGCGTACAACCCCTGGAAGCGCTCTTCCAGGAGCCGGATCACCTCGTAGCCATGACGAGGGGCCTCGTCGAGCAGCTTCAGCAGATAGAGGCGGAGGCGGCCGTGGGCGAATACGGGAGGCATGTCAGAGCACCTTTCCGGTCGGCTCGGCATCGTACGGATCGTCAGTGGCCGGTGGGCGGCGCAGCAGGGCGATCGATCCCGAGACGGTCGTCGCCCTCAGCTTCCCGGTCCCGGCTCCGAGCGTGCCGGTGATCTTCTTCGCCCCCCACTGGCCGCTGACCCGCAGATCCTCGAAGCCGTTGGAGACGGCGCCGCTCGCGGTGTTCGCCTCGACCGTCGCGTCCGCCGGGTGCGGCAGCCGGATGGCGAGCTCGCCGGAGACCGTGGCCAGCCGGATGTCCGTGGGTTTCCCGGTCGGATCCAGGTCCAGCACCATGTTGCCGCTGACCGAGTCCGCCCGTATCGAGGCCCCGGCGCCCTCGACGACCGTCAGATCGCCCGAGACCGTCTGGAAGCGCAGATCGCCGGTGACCGACTGGGCCTCCACGCTGCCGGAGACCGTCTCGGCCCGGACCGGACCTGCGAGCCCGACGAGCGTGGTGTCGCCGCTGACGCCCCGCACGTCCGTGCGCCCACGGATTCCGGATACGACGGCCCCGGCGCCGACCACGCCCACCTCCACAGCCGACCCGGCCGGCACGGCGAGCGAGACGACCGCGCTGCGGTGCCAGCCCTTGCGGTCGAACCACTTGAGGAAGTCGTTCCACGGCAGGCCCTCGTACGCGACCGTAAGGGCGCCGCCCTCCTGGGTCACGATCAGCGGCGGGCCCTCGATCGCGGAGATCTCCAGCCGGGCGGTCGGCTCCTCGGTACCGACGACATTCACCGCGCCCCCGACGATGCGCACATTGAGCGACGTCACGGGGCCGTCGAAGGTCAGCTTCTGGGGCTCGGCGATGGCCCATGTCGACACAGGCATGGATCTGACCTCCCGGGGAACGCGGAATGACGCAACATATCGCGTCTCTTGCAGAACACGCTATATCGTGGATCGGGGAAGTCAAGGGGTCGGCCACCGGGCCTGTGCGCAGTGCATCGGGCTTCGGCCCGGTGGTGCGAATCCCGGGGCCGCTCCGACGTGAGCGTGGTTGCCCGGCTCGTCCGTGTCTTCTCCGGTGTGTGCAGAGGAACAGGTGGTGGCGCGTTGCGTTCGCGATGGTGCGGTTCGGATCGCGAGGGGGGCAACGTCTGCCGGTTCTGAACTTGTCGCACGGGTCGTCGAGTGGCGGTCGTACGGTCGTGTGTGTGCGGCTTCGTCATGCGTTTCGGATCGAGCCGGGCCCAGGTCGGCGTCTTGCGCTGGGGCGGGCGTCCGGTTGTGCGCGGGTGGTGTTCAACGACCCTTTGCGGGCGCGGAAGCAGGCTCATGAGCAGGGACTGCCGTTTCCGTCGTCGGCGGAGCTGTCGAAGCGGGACGGCCGCCAGCGCGTGCGGTTCACGGCGACGGCCCGAAGCCGTTGCACGTCCGTGGTTGGACGTGCTCCGCGTGTGGAGCCCAGCATGACCGGGACCGCGATGCGGCTGGATGTCCGGGCGCTCGAAGGGCTGACCCGCCCGGACCCGGACGCCGATGCCCGCATCCGGCCGCGCGGGCTGCTCGCCGTCCTCAGCCGCATCGGCCTGGCCCTCCCGTCCGGTCTGGACCCGGACACGCCCGGTGACCGCCTGTATGCGGCGGCCGACGGCCGGCCCTGAGACCGACCGGCACATGGGGGTGGGAGAAGGAGCGGGGCAGGGTGCGTGCAGTTGCAAGGCGGAGGAGGGAGGTACCGCGGAGGGGGTCCCCCCATGCCTTCGGGGCCCTTCAGGGCTATGGGGGAGTTGTTGACCGACGACAACGCCGGAGGGGGTCCCCCCATGCCTTCGGGCGCCCTTGAGGCCTTGGGGGAGTGCGTGCTCAGCCCCGCGACGCCGCCCCCCATTTGCCGGTCGGTCCAAGCGGAACCGATCGCCTGGACCGGCCGGCGCGAGGCGGTGAAAGTCGAACGCGACGCGGTCGGGAGCGGCCGCCTCGGCCCCTGGACGCGCGGCCCCGGAGCCCGAGTACTGGGCGGCGCCCAAGTGGCGGCCGGGCTGCCGCTCACCCTCTGGGGATGAGCCGTCGCAGTGGCGGCTGGGTCTTGGCGGGGGCGCTGCTGATGACGCACGGAGCGCTCGGACTCGCCTACGACCGGTTCGGGGCCGACGGGGCCGATGCCGTCGGGCCGGCCTGACTACTCGTCCTCGTCGTCCTCGTCGTCGAGACGGGCCAGCCAGGTGGCGAGGCGCTCGACCGGCACCTCGAAATCGGGATTGAGATCGACGAACGTACGCAGCTGCTCGGCGAGCCACTCGAAAGTGACCTCTTCCTCGCCTCGCCGCTTCTCCAGTTCCTCGATACCTCGGTCGGTGAAGTACATGCGGCAAGCCTAATGCCTGGTGACAGCCCCGCGAAGGCCGGGATTACGTCCTGGGGCGCGGTCCGCGGCAGCCGCGCGCGCACGTCGAGAACCGGCCCGCCGCGCCCCGGCGTCATGGTCCATGTCTCTCGCATCGGCGGCGTACTGCCGTTAACCTGCGGGTAGTTGGGGGAACGGGGGGTTTCATGGGTGACGGCGGAGCCCGTATCACGCGTATCGAGATGCCGGACGGCACACCGGTCTGGGCGAGGATCTCCGGGGCGGAGGAGCTGACGAAGCCCGCCCGGGGGCCGGCGTTCACGGACATCGGCTACGGGGACTTCGCCGATCAGGTGCAGGCCCGGGTCGAGAGCCTCCAGGCCGTCGTGACCAGCGTTGCGCGTTCGCTCGCCGAGCCGTTGCGGGCGGTGCGGCCCGACGAGGTCAGCGTCGAATTCGGCATCGAGCTCACCGCGAAGGCGGGCAAGGTCGTCGGCCTGCTCGCGGACGGCGAGGCCAAGGGTGGCATCAAAGTCACGCTGACGTGGAGCGGTGGCGGTCCGCCCGTCGATCCGACTCTCCCGGCGCAGACGGGGGCGCGTGGGGCGGGGCAGGCGCCGCCGCAGGCAGCCGCACCCCCGGCCACGCAGGCCACCCCGCCCATGCCGCCCCCGCCCTCCTCGCCGCCCGGGCACCCGCCCGCGCCCACGGCACCACCGGCGGCGGTCCCGGGGGCATCCGCGGGGAATCCGGACGCCGGGGCATCCACCGGCGCACCGGCGCATCCGGACGGGCCCGGGCCGGACGCCGGAAGCCGGTCATGACCCAGCCGCCGGGCAGGGGCGCAGGGGGCGGCTCGGAGAGTACGTACCGTGCGCTGGCGGGCCTCGTGATGGCGGCGACCGTACGCATCCATCGCCCGGAGCCCGGGTATGCCCCTGACGGATCCGACAGAGGCTTCCTCGGGAGCGGCTTCTTCATCGCTCCGAGCTGGGTCCTCACGTGCGCGCACGTGGCGATGGAGGGGGAGGGGCGTCACGTGGACGTGGTCTTCAAGCCGGACCCGGGCAGCGCCGAGACCGCGGTCCAGGGCACCGTGGTCGCCGCCCTGCCCGAGAGCCGTCACGCCACGGCCGGGCCCGGCGGTGCACGCGTTCCGGCGCCTCCGGGCGGCTGGCCCGCCCCCGACCTCGCGCTCATCCGGTTGCTGCGGCCCGTCGAGCACCCCTGTGTGTACGTCACCGAGCGTCCGGCGGGCATGTTCGGCGGCGGCTCGGTCCTCTACACGGGCTGGACCGACGGCGGGTCGGGGCAGCTGACCCGGTTCAGCGGGCGGTGCCAGGTGATGGGCACCTTCGGCGACTGGGCCGAGGACGACGAACAGATGCGGCTCGACGGCGACCGGATGTACCCGGGCCTGTCCGGCGGACCCGTGGTGGACCTGGCCCGCGGCGAGGTCGTCGGCGTACTCAAGTCGCGCTCCGACGGCACGACCGGCGGGACCTCGATCGGCGTCGAGCGGCTGCGCACACTGCCCGTGCCCCCCGGGGCGGTCGCCGCCGAGTCCGACGACCCCTACCAAGCGGTGTTCCACGCCCACGACCGCTACCACGCCGACCGGCACACCAGCCCGGTCGGCACCGATCGGACCTGGGCCGATCTCCAGCGCGAACTGGGTGCCGGAGCAGGACTCGCCCTCAGCCCCCAGCAACGCGTCGACCTGCTCGGCCGGCTCGCCGAACTCCCGCCCCCGCTCAGCACCCGCAGCCTCCTGGACCTCCTGGACCGGCTGCCGGACACCCATCCGGCCGAGCACCACGCGGCACCGCGCGGCTGGCGCGACGGACTGGGGACGCTCTACGACGCCCCCGGCGGCGACGGCGCACTGGAACTGATCCTGCGCTACTGCATGAGCGCCATCTCCGCCGAACGCCCTTACGTCCTGCCGTCCACCCAGCTCGCCGAGGCATCCCTGTGGGAATGGGTGAAGCGGATGGCCGAGGACCGGCTCTCCCGCAAGTTCCGTCATGAGCTTGCCGGGCTCCGGCACAACGGCCGGCACGCCCCGGGCCTCGAACACCTGCGAAGCCCGGCGCCGACGCTCGAACCCGCCAGGATGCGCAGCGCCCCGTTCGTCCTGCTGGCGCTGGAGCCGCGCGGCTGGGAACGGGACCGCTACGACTGGCGGATCGGCGTCGCCCAGCACGACGGGGACGTCCTGCCCGTCGCCGAGGACAGCCGGGGCACCGCATCAAAGGCCCTCCCGGCCCGGCTCGCGGGCCCGCTGGCGGAGGCGTTCCGGCGGTGCGACGAACCCGACGACCCCGCCGTGCTCCAGGTCGCGGTGGACCAGGCCCTCATGGACCTGGAGGTCGACGGATGGCGGGTGCCGCCCGACGGGCGGCCGCTCGGGGTGCTGCGCCCCGTGGTCATCCGCCGCCTGGACCACCGTCCGCTCCTGACCGATGACGGGATCGACGAGCGCGAGGCGCGCTGGAACCGGACCATGAC
The DNA here is from genome assembly GCF_044741025.1 of Streptomyces sp. NPDC088246. Taxonomy (NCBI): domain Bacteria; kingdom Bacillati; phylum Actinomycetota; class Actinomycetes; order Kitasatosporales; family Streptomycetaceae; genus Streptomyces; species Streptomyces sp. NPDC088246. Next base: position 539,755 of record NZ_JBIURV010000002.1, on the reverse strand, counting down.
CGCCGCGATGCGGGCCGCCGTCGTCGACTGCGAGGACGGAATGCGGGTACCCGTACCCGTGGTGGAGGAGCTGCGCCAACTGGCCTACGAGACCGTCCCGGTGCTCTGCCGCTACGGTGAACGGGCCCACCCGGAGACCGCGGCCGGTCTCGGACGGGTGATCGACGGGGGTTTCGGGGTGGCCCTGTGGCGGCGCCGGGCGGCCGAGCCGGCCGCGGTGTGCACTGAATTCCACCGGCGCGCCGCCGATACGGTCGCCGAGGCCCGCGCCGCCGTTCAACTCCCGAAAAAAGTGCATGAGCTGAGGCAGGGGGTCTATGCGGGCCGTGCGGAGACGTACTGGTCGGACGGTGTCGCCCTGTTCTACGAAGATCCACACCATCCACTGCCCGGCTCCGGGCAGTTCCTTGAGGCGCCGTGAACGGCCGGGCCCTTACGGCGTGTACGCCGGATCGCTACCGTGATGCACGTTCGGCTGCTGCCCCTGGCGGACGAGTGACGACGAGGAACACGTTATGAGTGAACCCAGCGAGTGGCTCATCTACCGAGGGGCCGGCGAACCGCACGAGGGCATCGAGCAGCTGCCGCCCCCGCCGCCCTGGCGGGACTTCGCGGGCCGCGGCGCCCCGGACCCCGACGAGCCGGACGGGGACGGATCCGCCGACCGCCGCCTCGGCGGCTACCGGCACATCGCCGAACTCCACCGGCCGGGTGCCGAAGAGCTCGAAATGATCAATGCCGCGCTCTATCTGCGGCGTCCGCTGCTGGTCACCGGCAGCCCCGGCGCCGGAAAGAGCACGCTGGCCCACTCCGTCGCCCATGAGCTCGGGCTCGGCCGGGTCCTGCGCTGGCCCATCGTCAGCCGCTCGACGCTCCAGGACGGCCTCTACCACTACGACGCGATCGCCCGGCTCCAGGATGTACAGATCGCCGCGCACAGTGCGGCTGCCGGGGCGCCCGGCGCCGAATCGGCACAGAGCGTCGGCAGCTACATCCGGCTCGGGCCGCTCGGCACCGCGCTGCTGCCCTCGGACCGGCCGCGCGTACTGCTCATCGACGAGCTCGACAAGAGCGACATCGATCTGCCGAACGACCTGCTCAATGTGCTGGAGGAGGGCGAGTTCGCCATTTTCGAGCTGGAGCGGATCGCCGACCGGCTGCCCGACGGCGAGGCGGAGGTCCTCGACGACGACGGCAACAAGGTGAAGGTGAGGGGCGGCAGGGTGCAATGCCGGTCCTTCCCGTTCGTGGTGCTCACCAGCAACGGCGAGCGGGACTTCCCGGCGCCCCTGATGCGCCGCTGCATCCACCTGGAGCTCGGACGCCCCGACCACCAGCGGCTCGCGACCTTCGTACGCGCCCACCTGGGCGACGAGGCGGCGCGGTCCGGCGACGATCTCATCGCCCACTTCCTGGAGCGCTCCCGCAGTGAACTCCTCGCCACCGACCAGCTGTTGAACGCGATCTATCTCACCGATGCCGCCGCCCCGGCCGGCCGGGACCGCCTCGCCGACCTGCTCATTCAGCGACTCGACCGGCCGAGGTGATGCGCTGATGGCCGACGGCAAGGCGCGGCACGGACCGGATGAGGGACGCGGCCCCGGCGGCGGGCGGGATGACATCGTGGAGCCTTACGACACCCACGTCCCGGGTGAGGCAATGAACACCGAGCCCGAAGCTCCTGAAGCTGTCGGGCCGGTGCCGGGGCCGGAGCCCGGTCGCGCGCCGCAGCAACAGCCGCAGCCGGACTCCGAGCCGTACGGCGGAGGCCTGCTGCCCGTATTCGTCGCCCGGTTGCGCGAAGCCGGGCTCGACCCCGACGCCGAGCAGCTCTGCGACGCCCTCTGGCTGGCCCGCTGGACCCGTCACCCCGACGCGCCGGACGACGAGGGCGACGCGGCCGCGCAGCTGTTGTCCGTCGGCCCCGCCCAGGCGGGCCGACCGGACGGGCGGCCGGCCCCACAGGTGACCGGACGGGACGAAGCCCCGGACCTCGCCCCGGGCGACGACGAGCCCGCGGAGCAGCGGGACCTCGGCGACACCGACCGGCGGATCGCCCTCTATCCCGTACCCCGCACCGCGCCACCCGGCGGCCCCCGCCCGGACGGCCCGGCCGGGCGCGGACGGAGCGCCGCCCGGGGCGGCCGGGCGCGAGCGCTCACCGTCGGCGTACCCGCCGCCCCCGCCCTCCCGGCGCCGCTCGAACTCCAGCGAGCCCTGCGCCCGTTGCAGCGCTACCGCCCGGCCGCACCCCCGCTGCGCCGTACGCTCGACGAGACGGCGACCGCGGAGCTCAGCGCCCGTGCCGGTGGAATGATCATGCCGGTGTTCCGCGGTGCTTCCCGGGGCGAGGCGCTGCTGCAGTGCGTCATGGACGCCTCGTCCTCGATGCTGGTGTGGGACCGGATGTTCGGTGAACTGCAGGATATCTTCGGACAGTTGGGTGCCTTCCGGGATGTCCAGGTGCGCTATCTGCATCAGGGGCCCGACGGCGCGGCGGCGGTGAGCCGCAGCCCCGATCCGGCCGCCGCGCCGCTGAACTCCGCGGACCGGCTGAGCGATCCGACCGGCCGCCGTGTCACCGTCCTGGTCAGCGACTGCGCCGGTCCGCTCTGGCACAGCGGCCGGGCCCACCGGCTGCTGCACCAGCTGGCCGGGCAGGCCCCGGCGGCCGTGCTCCAGCCCCTGCCGCAGCGGATGTGGAACCGCACCAGGCTGCCGGTCACCTACGGTTCGCTGTCCCGGGGCGAGGGGCCCGGCGGCGCCGCCGTACTGAAGGTCACGGAGCATGCCGGATCGGGGCCCGCCGTGCATCCGGGCGCGCTCGCGATACCCGTACTCCCACCGGTGGAAGGCGCGTTGGCGGCCTGGGCGAGACTGCTCTCCGGCACCGGTGCGGGGCAGATCTCCGGAGCCGTCGGCTGGGTGCGGGCCGATCAGCCCGCGGCGGCCGCGCAGCGCCCCGGTGATGGGCTGTCCTCGCTCCAACTGGTCAGCCGCTTCCGCTCCGCGGCCTCTCCGGTCGCCGGACAGCTGGCCGTCTACCTCGCGGCGGCCCCGCTGTATCTGCCCGTGATGCAGCTGGTGCAGCGCACGATGCTGCCCCACTCCGGCCCGTCCGAACTCGCCGAGGTACTGCTGAGCGGACTGCTGACGCGGAGCAGGGCCGAGGACGGGGGTGAGGGCGGCGGCCAGTGGTACGAGTTCGCGCCCGGAGTCCGGGAAGCGCTGCTCGGTCCGCTGGGCCGGGACGAGGCGCTGCTCGTACTCAAGCACTGCTCGCAGTACATCGAGCAGCGATTCGGGAAGGGCGGGCCGAACTTCCCTGCCCTCGCCTTCGCCCAGCTCGGAGAGGGCAGGGACGGATCGTCGCGGTCCACCCGCACCACGGACACCAGGGAGAGCAGCGCGCCCGACGGGGAGATCGAAGAGGGTGACGAGAGCGGGGAGAGCGGCGCAGGCGGCGGGTCGCGCGTCCCCCATCCCTTCGCCGAGGTCGCGGTCCGCGTACTGGAGCGTTTCATGCCCCTGCCCGAGCAGTTCGTCATCCAGACCGACCGGGACGGCTACCGGAGCCCCGTCCAGACGCCGAACGCGGCGGTGGAGAGCGCCCGCGTCCTCGTGCGGCACTTCGAATCGGACAGCATGGTGCAGTACCTGATGGATGCCGTGCAGCTGCTGCGGGGGGCCACGGAGCGCGAGGAACGGCCCGGCGCCGACCCCGAACTGTGGGCGGAGTACTCGCGCTGCGTCCTGCGGCTGTGGGAGGTCCAGGGCGACGCCGAGCTGCTCCGCGAGGCCGAGTACGCCGCCGAACGGGCCGCCGCGCACCCCGGGGCGGTACGCGAACGGGCCGTACTGGCGAAGGTGCTGCACGCCGCGGCCGACGACCGGCGGCGGCGCGGCGACCGGCGCGGCGCACTGGAGCTGCTGCGGCGCGCCGACCGCGAGTACACGGCCGCCTGCTCGGCCCCCGGCCTGGATCCCGCCGAGGCCCTCCGGCTCACGCTGGAGCGGGTCCGGGCCCTGGAGGCGCAGTGGCGGCTCGACGGCGACACCGCCCTGCTGCAGGCCGCGTACGGCATGCTGGAGGCGTTCGCCGATGTCTGGCCCGACCAGGAGAACCGGCCCCCGGCCCTGCCGCTGGCGCACGGTCGGACCCTGCTGAGACTGGCAGGGGCCACCGTCGACACCGAACAGTCCCGGGTGTACGCCGGTCAGGCGGCGCGCTCCTTGCGCACGGCGTTCGAGCAGGGCGGCGGCCGGCACACCATGGGCACCGAGGTGCGCATCCTGCTGGATCTGGTGGACGCCCTGCTCGCCTCCGGCGAGGAGCCGGACGAGGCGGCGACCCTGATCGAGCAGGCCCTGGCGACCGTACGGGAACAGCGGCTGCGCGCCCTCCTCCAGACCCGGGCCGCCCGAGTCCGTGTCGCCCGTTACGAACACACCGGCAACCCGGATGAACTCGTGGACGCCGCCGACTGGTTCGCCCGCGCCGCGCGCGGCGTCCCGCGCGACTCGCAGGCCCACGCCGATCTGCTCGCCGAATGGGGCGGTACCCTGCTGCGCCGCGCCCAACTGTCCGACGGCCGCGCACACATCGGCGCCGCGATACGGGTGCTGCGCGACTGCCGTACGGAGACGGCGTCGGGCAGCGCGCGCCAGGCCGAGCGGCTGCTGATGCTGGGGCGGGCGCTGATGCTGCGGCACCGGGCCACCGAGGACCGGGTCGATCTGCGGGAGGCCGAGCATCTCTTCGGGCTCGCGGCCCAGGAGGCGACCGACCCGCTGACCGCCGCGCGCTGCTGGCTGGAACTGGGCCTGTCCCACCTCGACGCCTCCCGGGTGCTGAACCGTCCGGCCCGGCTCGACGAGGCGGCCGAGGCGTTCCGGGGCGCGGCCGATGCGGCCGACGCGGCGGAAGCGGAGCTGGAAAGTTCACAACAGGTACGGCAGGCGGTCGAGTTGGGTGGTACGGCCAACCACTGGCGGGGTATGACATACGAGAGGGCGGGACGTCCCCGGGCCGCACGCGAGGCGTACCGGGCGGCCCGCCAGGAATGGCGCAAACTGCCGGACGGCGGCGGCGCGGCGGGCGAGGCGACCGCCGAGCGGCTGGCCGAGCTGGAGCGCTGAGTGCCGGGCAGCCGGCGTTCTGGCGGCGTGACTCCGGTCCGATGCGATCCGGGCGATGCGCGTTGTGCATGACCGGCGTACGACCGACGCCGGTCGATGGCATGCTCAACAAGGCGTATGCCGGATTGTGCGGGGCATCGGTACAGATATGACCGGTGCGAATCGCACCGGCGCCGGCGTACGTGCACCATCGCAACGCGAGTAGATGTATGTGTGTCAGGGACACGGGCTCAACGGGACGCGCTCAACGGCGAGCGAGTCATCGCAGGCCCGATGCGGCAGTACGCAGTACGGGGAGGCGTGATGAGCGAGTCGGTACGCAACGGCGGGCCGGATGAGCTGCCGGATCTGCTGGGGCTCGATCTGGAGGCGCTGCGGACACTGGACCACCCGGTGCTCTCCGCGGTGGTCGCGGATCTGCGCGGCCGGGCCGAGCAGCCGCGGGAGATGCTGTGGGGATTCAACAACGCCTTCTGAGGCGGGGTGCCCCGCTGCTCCGCCGGGCGGGGCCGGAACCGCACGATTTCGGTCCGGGGCCCGGTTGAACAGGACATCGTGGTCCGGGACGGGTTTGCCCGCACGGCAGGCCAGGGATACTCGCCTCGGGCCGGCAACGGGGGCCGTCCCGGCAGACATGCAGCACGGGGGTGCCGGAGTGTCTCGACAGGCGATGCCGCACACACCCCGGTGCACGGAATCCTGCGCCGGCGGCCGACTCCCGGTCCCCTTCGGGCAGTTCATCGTCAAGGTGCACGGCCGGTGCAATCTGGCCTGCCGCTACTGCTATCTCTACGAGGGCCCCGACCACACCTGGCGGGCCCGCCCGGCCGCCGCCGCATCCGCCGTCCTGGACCGCACCGCGGACCGGATCGCCGAACACGCTGCGGCCCACGGACTGCACAATGTCGCCCTTGTCCTGCACGGCGGCGAACCCCTCCTCGTAGGCGCCGACCGGCTGGCCGCCCTGGCCGGCCGGGTGCGCGACCTGGTGCCCGTGGACTGCACCGTCCACACCACCGTGCAGACCAACGCCACCCTGCTCACCGATGCACGCGTCGCCACCCTCGCCCGGCACGGCATACGCATCGGCATCAGCCTCGACGGCGGTCTGGCCGCCCACAACACCCGGCGCACCGACCACGCGGGACGCCCCTCCTGGCCCGCCGCCTCGCGCGGCGCCCGGCTTCTCGCCGACCAGCACCCCGACGCGTACGCGGGCATCCTCACCGTCGTCGACCCGCAGACCGACCCGATCGAGATGTACGAGTCGCTGCTCGCCCTGCGCCCACCGGCCCTGGACCTGCTGCTGCCGCACGGCAACTGGACGAACCCCCCGCCGGGCCTGCCCGATGCGGGGACGGCCCCCACGGTGCCGGAACCGGGCCGCCCGACCCCGTACGGCGACTGGCTCACCACCGTCTTCGACCGCTGGTGGCCGGCCGGACGGCGGGAGACCCGGATCCGGCTCTTCGAGGAGTGCATCGCCCTGCTGCTGGGCCTGCCCGCCGCCACCGAATCCCTCGGCCTCGACCCCGTCAACGCGATCGTGGTCGAGACCGACGGGACGATCGAGCAGGTGGACTCCCTCAAGTCCGCCTACGACACGGCCGCCGCCACCGGGCTCGACATCTTCCGCCACACCTTCGACGACGCCCTGCGCCACCCCGGCGTCGCCGCCCGCCAGGCAGGCGCCGACGCGCTCGCCGCCGCCTGCCGCGCCTGCCCGCTGCTGACCGTCTGCGGCGGCGGCCACTACGCACACCGCTACCGCGCAGACAACGGCTTCACCAACCCGTCCGTCTACTGCGCCGATCTCGAACGGCTGGTGCGCCACATCGCGGGCCGGCTGTACGACGCAACCGCAGGAGCAAACCGATGAGCCCCCCACTCCCGGACCACATGCTTCGCCAACTGGGCCGCACCGAGGGCGACGCCGACACCCTCCACGTCCTCGTACGCGACCAGGACACCCGCCGGCTTCTCCTCCTGCGCGCCCTGCTCGACGCAGCCGAGACCGCCCCCGCGACCGTCTGTCCGCCCCAGGCACTCGACCGGCTGCACCAGGACTGGGCGCTGCTGGAGACGGCCGACCGCGCCGACCGCGCCGCCGTGCGCACGGTCCTGTTCCATCCCCTCGCCGGGCCCTGGGCGCAGTGCTGCCTTCGCGGCCTCACCGGTGCCGCCCCCGGCTCCGGACTCCCGGCAGACCTCGACCACTTGAGCGCACTCGCCGCTGCGGCGGCGATCCGCAGCCGGGTCGCGTTCGGCGCCCGGCTCACCGCTCGCGACGGGCTGCTGTCCCTGCCCACCCTGGGGGCCCTGCGCACGCCACCAGGAGCGGTGGACATCGAATTCTCGGACGGCGAGATGACGGTGTGCCGACCGGCGGGCGGGCCGTCTCTCACCGTGCATGCGCATCGGGACGGTACGACCAGCTCGTCCGACGCCCGCTGGCTGCCCGTCCACGCCCTGCCCGCCGTGCTGCCCGGCGTCGGCCCCGTGCCCCTGGACGACCTCGATCCGTACCGCACCGACGGCAGTGGACTGGAGCGGCACGGACTGAGCGCCGCCACCCATGTCGACGACCACGAACGCAAGGCCTGGACCGAGTCCTGGTCCGGAGTGGAGCCCCTGCTCCGCATCGGTGGCGAGCACCGCCTCACCGAAGCGGCCGTGCTGCTGCGCTGCGTGATACCGCTCGGCAAACCTCCCGGCTCCGGGCCCACCGGCGAGGGCGCGGCGCACTGCAGCGGCACCCGGCGCGAGGCGTTCGGCGCCGTCCTCAGCAGCAAGCCGGCCACCCCCGCCTACTTCGCGTCGACCCTCGTCCATGAACTCCAGCACACCAAACTGGCCGCGCTCGGCGCCCTCGTACCGCTGCACCACGAGGACGCGACACCACGCCACTTCGCCCCTTGGCGTTTTGATCCCCGGCCCTTCGACGGCCTCCTCCAGGGCGCGTACTCGCACCTCGCGCTGGCCGACTACTGGCAGCGGTTCGCGCTCGGCGCGCAGCGCGTCACCCATGGCGACCTGGCCTGGGCCGAGCACGCCCGCTGCCGCGAACAGGTCGGGGCCGTACTGCCCGTGCTGGCCGGATCGGCGGCACTGACCCGCGAAGGCCGGGTGCTGGTCAACGAGATGATCACGCTCTACCACCGTCTGGATGATTGTCCGCCTCCCACGGGTCATCTCGCACGCGCGGAAGCGTACGTGGCCACCGCCAAGGTGATATGGCAGCAGAGGAACGGCTCGCGAAGGCAGTGAGCGGCCCCCGCGACACCGGCCGGAGCGACCACGCTCCGGTGTATGTTGGCAAGGCTCGCATCGAGGCAGGGAGACGGTTGAATGCCCGGAACGCGTAAGCAGGTTGGAGCAACCGGGGCGCAGACCGTCACCATCAGTTTCGCCGGTTTCAACCGCGCCTGGGCGACGTGGATCGGAGACCGCCTGGAGCGCCGTGGAGTGACGGTCGTCCAGCAGCGCTGGGACCCCCCGATCGAGGTTCCGCTGGAGGAGTCGCTGCGGGATCTGACGCTGTCACGCGGCAGCGTCATGGTGATTCTCAGCGACTGGTACTTCCAGCTCGGCCCGCGCAGCCACGACGAGTGGAACAGGGCCCTGCGCGAGGTCGTCGCCCCCGACCCCGACCGCTTCGCCGCCGTCTGTGTCACCACCTCCGCACTGCCCGGCGCCACCTCGGTCCTCGGCGCGGCCGACCTCACCAATGTCGGTGCCGACGAGGCCGAACGGCGGCTCCTCGTCCGCCTGGGCCTGCCCACCGACCCGCTGCCCGAGTCCGTCGGGGCCAGGCAGGGGCCCCGGTATCCGGCCGACACCCCCGAGGTGTGGGGCGGGGTGCCGCGCCGCAACACCCGGTTCACCGGCCGTGAGGAGCTGCTCAGCAAGGCGTACCAGGCCCTTCAGGACGCCGGATCCGGCGCCGGGGTCGTGACGCTGCACGGCATGTCCGGCGTCGGGAAGACCCAGCTGGCCGCGGAGTACGTCTACCGCTTCGGTTCCGAGTACGACGTGGTGTGGTGGGTGCCCGCGGACCGGCGTGCCCTCTACCGCCAGAAACTCGCCGAACTCGCCCCCGAACTGGGCCTGTCCACCGGTGCCGAGTACGGCGAACGGCTGCGCGCGGTACGCGACGCGCTGCGCCGCGGCGAACCCCACTCCCACTGGCTCCTCGTCCTCGACGGCGCCGACGAACCCGAACACATCTGGGACCTGGTGCCGACCGGCCCCGGACACGTCCTGATCACCTCCCGCAACCCGGAGTGGAGCGAGCACAACAGCAACCTCGTCGAGGTCCCGGTCTATGACCGCGAGGAGTCGGTCGCGTTCATCCGCCGCCGCGCCTCGCGCCTGACCCCGGCCGAGGCCGACCAGCTCGCCGACGCTCTCGAAGACCTCCCGCTGCTCCTCGACCAGACAGCCGGCTGGCTCAACGACTCCGACATGTCGGTCGAGGAGTACATCGAACTCCTCGAAGGCGGCATCGACCAGGACGTCGTCAAGGTCTCCGCGGACTTCCCGCTCGCCTTCCAGACGGCCTGGTCGATACTGCTGAACAAGCTCAGGGACACCGTCCCCGAGTCCGTCGACCTGCTGCGCCTGTGCAGCTTCTTCGCACCCGGCTCCATCCCCGTACGGCTGCTGAAGGAGATGCCCCCCGGCGAACTGCCGGAACAGCTCTCCGGCCTGATGAACGACCCGCTGCTGTGGAACAGGGCGATCGGCCAGCTCCGCCAGTACTCCGTGGTCCGACTGGAGTCCCACGAATCGGTGGCCGACGAGGCGTCGTCCGGCGAATCGCTCTACATGCACCGCATGGTCCACCAGATCATCGGCAAGGACATGCCGGAGCGGGACCGGCACGAGTTCATCGACGTGGTCCGCCGAGCCCTCGCGGCCGCGGACCCCGGCCGGCCCACCGACACCCGTCTGTGGCCTGCCTACGCCGAGATCACCCCGCACCTGAAATGGGCCGACGTGCTCAAGAGCACGGACCCGGCGGTGCAGACTCTGGTGCTCAACTGCCTGCGCTACATGTACCTTTCCGGCGAGTACCGGGCCGGCATCAAACTCGGCGCGCGTGCCATGAAGGCGTGGCGGGAACTCCTCGGCGAGGACCACCCCAGGGTGTGGGACCTCAGCTACAACTACGCCAACCTGCTGCGGGCCGTCGGCGACTACGCCGGTACGGAAGCCATCGAACGGGCCGCCGTCGACCATCTGCGTACCGAACGCGGCGCACAGGACCTGGAACACCTGCGGGCAGCCGGTGGCCTCGCCGCCGATCTGCGGGGCCTCGGCCGCTACGACGAGGCGCTGGAGATGTCCGGGTGGATCCTCTCCGCCTACCGCGAACTGCTGGGCGACCAGGACTCGCGCACGCTCAACGCGCAGAACAACCTGGCCATTTCGCTGCGGTTGCTCGGCCGGTACGAGGAATCCCTGGAGCTCAACCGGCGGACTCTGGAGGCCCGGCGGCAACTGCTGCGTCCGCGTCACAGCTGGACGCTCTACTCCGAGATCAACTACGCCACCGATCTGCGGCTGCTCGGCCGCTACAGCGAGGCCGAATCGCTCCAGAGCCAGAGCGTCCGTGTCCACCGGATCGTGATGGGGCACGACAATCCGCAGACCCTGCGTGCCGAACACAACCTGGCCCTCTGCCAGTACCGCTCGGGAGAGCGTGCCAGGGCTGCGGCGCTGTTCACCCGGGTCCTGGAGCGCAGCGAACGCGTGCTGGGCGAGGGTGACCCGCTGACCATGATGTTCGCGGCCAGCCAGAGCTGCTTCGCCCGTGAGCACGCGGACATCGACCAGGCCAGGGACATAAGCGAGAAGGTCGTCCAGGGCTATGTGGGCATGCTCGGCGAAGGCCACCCGTATGTGGCGGGCACCCGCGCCAACCATGCCCTGATCCTCCGCAACGTGGGGGAGCGGGATCAGGCGCACAGCCTTCTGGAGGAGGCGCTTGCCGACATGACCCGGGCCGTGGGTGAGAACCACCCCTGGACCCTGGGCTGCGCGATCAACGCCTCGGCGCTGCGCAACTTGGTGGGCGACCCGGAATCGGCCGCCGCACTGACGGAATCGATCATTGCCAGGGCCCTCGAGGTCCTCGGCCGGACCCATCCGCTGACTCTTTCCGCCCGGATCGCCCACGCCGCGGACCTGCGGGGTGTCCGGGACCGGCAGCGGGCCGAAAAGGTCGAGAGCGAGGCACTGGACGACCTGGTGGCCACACTCGGAGCCCAGCACGTCCACACGGTCTCGGCGCGTTCCCGTAACCGTCCGTTCTGGGACTTCGAGCCCCCGATCATCTGACCCGTATCCCTGAGAGCGGCACGCACGGTCAGTGGTTCCGGTGTGCCCCGCTCCCGCACACCACCGGGCCGGCCCGGTCGTGCCGCACCGGCAGCCCACTGGGCAACGAGCCGGGCGACGGCCCGCCCGACTGCTCCAGGGCGTCCAAGACCGACCGGCACATGGGGGGCGTCGCGGGACTGGGCACGCACACCTGCGGCGTTGTCGTCAGTCGACAACTCCCCCATAGCCCTTAAGGCATGGGGGCCCCTCCGCGGCGCCTTCCTCCTCCGCCTTGCAGCTGCACGCACCAGCCCCGCTCTTCCTCCCACCCCCCCCATGTGCCGGTCGGTCTGAAGCCTTTGTGAGTTCACGTATTCCAAGCGGTCCCGCGCATGGCACGTCATGTGCGCTTCAGGACGATGGCACGTCAGGTGCGCTTCGGGTCGCCACGCAGTGGAACGACCCATTCGCTCGGCAGGGAAGCCGGGCCACCGCCACGGGTGCGGGCAGACCGCCACAGTTCGATGTCCACGGGCGGCGCCCTGCCTCGTGCTGCCCTCTGTGCACGGGTACCCACCGATCGCATGCCCGGCATATGCGCAGTCTGTGCCCGCCTTGGTCTCCTCGCGGTATTCCAGGCCAATCCAGGTTCAGGAGGATGGCGAACAGGTCACCGGGGATCGAATCACTTTTCGTCGATCACGTCCGGTGACCTGAATCCGCAACGATGGGAGGTGAATCGACAAATGAACCTTATTCGCGCTTGGAAGGACCCGGAGTACCGGGCCACTCTCGCCGAGGCCCCGGCCAACCCGGCCGGCCTGGTCGAGCTGGCCGACGATCAGCTCGACGGCGTCGCAGGTGGCACCACGTGGGCCTGCGCCACGATCACCCTGACCGTCACGGTGTGCTCGCCCACCGGCACGCTCTGCGGCAGTTGCAACATGGGTACGCGCGGCTGCTGCTGAGCCGTCGCCATCACATCAAGGAGTGATGTTCGTGGACATAGTGCGGTCTTGGAAGGACGCCGAGTACCGGTTGTCCCTCGGGAGTGAGGCCCCCGCCCATCCGTCGGGCGAAGGCCTCACCGCCATTACCGATGAAGAGCTGACTGAGGTCAACGGTGCCGGCACCGGTGTCCTCGGCACTCTCGGGTGCTGCTGGTGCCTGCCGTGGTATTCAGGTTGGACCGTCTGCGGTCTCGTCTGCGACCCCGGTACGCCCTGTAAATAACAACCAGTAGCTTACCGAACAAATGACGCGACCGGCAGGGGGTCAGTTCAGGCCTCTGCCGGTCGCGTTCCTGTCTCAGGAGGAGAGACGAGAATGCCGCTCGAAGCAACCGATCACGACACCGGCAGGCAAGGCCGGACAGGCCTCCCATGGCACCGGGCGGCCACGCTGGGCGAGAGGACGGGCGGACACCCTTCACGGACCGACACCGTCCGTGGCGAGAAGCGCCTGGCCATGTGGATGGAACTCGCGCCTCTCAAAGGCGATCAAGCCACCCTGGACATGCGGCTGGCCCCGCTGGGCGTCACCGCCGGCGAACTGTCCGCGCTGCTCGGCGAGACCGATGAGTCCCTCGCCTCCCGGCTGACGGTCGAACCGGAGTGGCACAAGACCTTCCTCCGCTGGTGGGCGACGGGCATGGCCGCCACCGACGCCGACCGCCGTCTCGACCCCGACATGGGCCTCCTCGAAGTGATCCGGCCCCTTGTCGAAGGTGCGGTTCACGAACTTGACGCCCTCATCGAGGAACGGGTCGCGGCTTCGGCCGACCCCGTCATGGCCGATCTCGGTCACATACTCGACGTAGTGCGCGCGACAGCTCCGGCAGCGGACTTGCTGGGACATGTGCAGCGGACCCTGGTCCTTGAGCTGAACATCGCCCGCGTCGAGGACCGGCTGGCGGGCGAGACTCCAGAGGAGCGCTTCGCCTCCTATGTGGAGCTGCTGCGCGATGAGGGCAACGCCCTCGGCATCTGGGACGAATACCCGATCCTCGCGCGGCTCCTCGTCAATCAGCTCCGGTTCTGGATCGACACCCGTGTCGAACTGATCGAAGCGCTTGTCGCCGATCTGCCCGTCCTGCGCGAGGGCATGCTCGCCGGAGCCGGCCCAGAGCAGCTGGAACGAATCGAGTTCGGCGCCGGTGACAAGCATCGCCGTGGCCGGTCGGTCGCGATCGTCACCTTCGACACCGGCGCGCTCGTGTTCAAACCCCGTTCGCTGGCCATGGACCTTGCGTTCGACCGCCTTCTCGACTGGGTCAACCGGCAGCACCCGCCGCACGATCTCGCCCGCATCGGCGTTCTCGACCGCGGCGAGCACGGCTGGGTGGAGCTCGTCGACACGTCGGCGACCACCGACGCCGAAGGCGGCGACCGCTACGCGTGGCGGCTGGGCGGGCTGACGGCGTTGCTGTATCTGCTCCATGCCACCGATTTCCACTTCGAGAACGTCCTCGCCGCGGGCGAGCACCCGGTTCTCGTCGACCTGGAAGCACTGCTGCACAGCGACAAGACGGCTGCCGTCGTGAAGATCGACGGCGAGACGGACATCGCGGCGGTCACGCTCGCCAACTCTGTTCAGTCGGTCGGTATCCTGCCCAACCGTCTGCTCGTACGCGGCGAGGACGGCACCTTCGGGCTCGACGTCAGCGGGCTGGCCGGGCACGGCGGCCAGCTCACTCCGATGCCGGTGCCCACCTGGGAGGGCAGCGGTACCGACCAGATGCGGCTGGTCAAGCGCCGCATGGAGATGGATGCTGAACGCAATCACCCGATGACCGCCGACGGCGAACCGATCGACCTGGTCGGACGCGTTGACGAATTCGTGGACGGTTTCACCCACGTCTACCGGCTCCTCGAAGCCGGACGCGACGAACTCCGCGGCCCGGACGGGCCGATCGCGGCCTTCGGCTCCGTAAAGACCCGGCTCATCGCCCGCCCCACCCACATCTATGGCCGTCTGCTGCTGGAGAGCACCCACCCGGACTTCCTGCGCGACGGACTCGACCACGCGCGGTCGCTGGCCCGACTGGCCGGCGGCCACATCGAGATGCCGGACTCCCGCAATGCGATGGTCCTGGACGAGATCGCCGAACTGTCACTCGGGGACATTCCCATGTTCACCGTCGACGCCGACACGGGCGCCCTGCGCGGCGGGCTCGACGGCACACAGATCGGCACTCGTACCCCGGCACCGCTGACGGCCGTACGCGAGCGGCTCACCGCGCTCGGCGACGACGATCTCGCCTTCCAGGAACGCGTCATCCGCTCCAGCGTGGCCGCCACCGTCATGGGCGACAACGAAGCACGCTGGCCCAACTGGCAGCGTGCCCGCATGGGGAGCACGGCGGACTCCGGGGACTTCGCCGAGGAGGCCCTGCGCATCGCGCGCCGGCTCTCGCACCTGTGCGTCCGCGACGATCACGGGCTCGGCTGGATCGGCCTCGACCTGGTGGACGAAAAGTACTGGCAGTACGCCCCCGCCCCGATCGGCCTGTATACCGGCACGGCCGGTATCGCGCACGCGCTGGACGCGGTCGCGGCCGTGACCGGCGACGCGGAGACCGCTGAGCTGGCGCAGGCCGCTTTCGACCAAGTCGCCAAGCGCTCCCTTCTCATTGCCGAGACCCTGGCCGGACTGGAGAAGAAGCCCGGCCCCGCCGAGTTCGGTATCGGCGCCTTCGGGCCCTTCGGCGGAGCGATGTACGCCCTGGCGCACGCAGCCGTCCGCCACGGTCGCCAGGACTATGGCAGGGCCGCCGCCGCACTGCTGCCCGCCATCGGCGAACTCATCGACGAAGACCCGCTGCTGGACGTGGTGTCCGGATCGGCAGGGGCGATCCTGTCACTGTTGTCGCTGGAATCCGCCGCGCCCGGAAGCGGAGCCGCCGAGCTCGCGGTGCGCTGCGCCGACCGGCTCCTGGCCACCCGGCAGGAGACCCGTGACGGCTGGGGCTGGATCACTCCGATCAACCCCGAGGCGCCGCTGGCCGGGTTCTCCCACGGGGCGTCCGGCGTCGCGTACGCGCTCGCCCGGCTCAACCAGGTGGCCGCCCGCCCGGAGTACGCGCAGGCCGTACACCACGCGCTGCGATACGAGTCGACCGTCTACGATCCTGATCTGCGGACCTGGCGTGACCTGCGTCCGGCAAACCTCGGCGGCCGGACGGTCATGAACGCCTGGTGCCACGGCGCCCCGGGCATCGCGATGGCACGTACCGAATTCCAGCGGATGGGAATCGCGCCGGATCTGGCCCAATCGATCGAACGCGACAGGCACAGGGCCGTGCTCGCGTCCATCTCCACCGGACTCGACCTCAACCCGGTGTCCGGGCTGGGCAACCACAGCCTGTGCCACGGCGATGTCGGCAATCTCCTCATCATCGAGGCGAGCTGCAACCCGGATGCGGAACCAGAGGTTGCCGAATTGCTGCCCCCGGTGTGGAACACGCTGCTGCACGAGGGCCGTGAGAACGGCTGGCTGTGCGGCGTCCCGAACGGTGTGGAGACCCCCGGACTGATGACCGGACTTGCGGGTATCGCCTGGGGCCTGGCACGCAAGGCCGACCCTTCACAGGTACCGGACCTGCTGACGCTGACCGGGCCGACGGGGGAGGAACGGGGACGTTGAACGCCAAGACCACAGCACCCGCTGAATCGGACGGCGCCCTTGCCGAGGGCGTCTACCGCCCGAGCATGGTGGCCGCCTACCGGGCCAACCCACGTGGCCCGGCCCTGACCGGCTTCGACGTCGAACGAATGACGCCGCGGTGGCGGTGGGCGCTGATCGGCGCACTGATCATCGCCGGCACCGTCCTGGCGGGGCTGCTCGTCAGGGTTCCGGTCGGTCCGACCGGGGCCCTCGCCGGGACCAACAAGGGCAACGCCGTCCTCGCATTCCCGAAGTTCGCCCCTCCGGCGAAGGGCACCGATGTGGTCCTGCGCCTGGGCGAGAACCGGACCGTGACCGGACGCGTCAAGGATTTCCAGCCCGGTCAGGGAGGCACCCAGGTCACCATGCTGCTCGTCGAACTACGCACCGGTGAGAGTCTCGACGACGCGAAGGACGGTACGGAGGTGGCCATCGACCAGGGCACCAGGCCGCTGCTCCTCGACATCCTGGACGGAGGCGGGGAAAAGTGAAGATCCGACGCCGCCGGGTTCCCGTACGGCTGCAGTCCACTTCGGTCGAATGCGGTGTCGCCGCTCTGGCGATGGTGCTCGCCCACCATGGCAGACACACCACGGTCGCCGAGCTGCGCGACCGCATGGTGCTGGCCCGCGACGGGGCAAGCGCCGCGTCCATCGCCCGGCACGCCCGCGAGCTCGGCATGAAGGTCAAGGCATTCCGCGCCGAACCGCACGCTCTTGCGGAGCTGTCGATGCCACTGATCGCGCACTGGGGGATGAACCACTTCGTCGTGATCGAACGCATCACCCGCAGTGGCGCCGACATCGTCGACCCCGCATCCGGGCGGCGCCACATCACCCATGCGGAGCTCGACGCGTCGTTCACCGGCGTGGCTCTGGAACTGGAGCCGACCGACGCGCTCGAACAACGCACCGGCGGCGAGGCCGGACTGTGGTCCTTCGTCAGGCCGTTCCTGCCGCGCTCGGTCAGCGTGCTGTCCGCCGTTGTCGGGGCCTCGGTCATCCTGACCGTGTTCGGGCTTCTCCCGGCGTTCTTGACCGCCTACGTCGTCGACCGTGTGCTGCCCGGCCGTCAGGAGAGCACCCTCCTGATCCTGATGGCCGGACTCGCCGCCTACGCCGTGAGCCACGCGATGATGACGCTGGCGCGGGCCGAGCTGCTGCTGTGGCTCCAGACCCGTATGGACTGGTCGATGATGGGCTCGTTCCTCAGACACCTGATGTCGCTGCCGTACCAGTTCTTCCAACTGCGCACCGGCGGCGACCTCCTCGTCCGCGTATCGAGTATGGCCTATGTGCGTGATGCGGTCTCCAGCCAACTGCTCGCCGTCTTCCTCGACGTGGCCCTGCTGGGCATCTACCTCGTGGTCATCGGATTCAAGTCGCTGCTGTTCGTCGCCGCGATCCTGGCCATCGCCGCCGTCCAGCTCTCCGTCATGATTGTCTCGGCGCCGGCCGCACAGCGTCTGACCGAGCGCGAACTCCAGTCACTCGGCGAGGCACAGAGCACCCTCCTGGAAGCGGTGACCAGCGCCGAGACAGTGAAGTCCTCCGGCGCCGAACACGTGGTCGTTCAGCGCTGGTCACAGAAATTCACCGAGCAACTGGCCTCATCGGTACGCAGAAGCAGGCTCGACAACACGATCGACAGCCTCCTGGGCATGCTGGGAACGGCGTCACCCCTGCTGATGCTCGTTCTCGGTGCCTCGCTCGTGTTCAGCGACAACCTTTCCCTCGGCGAGATGCTCGCCCTGATCGCACTCGCCGGAGCAGCGCTGTCCCCGGTGACGCAACTGGGCCGTAGCATCAAGACGTTCCAGACCATCCGAGTCCACCTCGACCGGCTGCGCGACGTACTCAACGAGCCGTCGGAGACCGTCGGCCAGGGGGACAAGAAGGTCACTCTGGATGAGCCGATCAAGCTGACGGATGTCAGCTTCCGGTATTCCGGGGACGGCCCGGAGGCCCTTTCGGACATCTCGCTCACGGTCAACCCGGGCGAGAAGATCGCCATCGTCGGTAGCAGCGGCTCGGGGAAGTCCACCCTGGCGCGCCTCGTCCTCGGCCTCTACGACCCCACCGACGGGCAGATCACCTACGGTGAGACGCCTCTGATCGACATCGACCTGGGGCATCTGCGGCGCCAGTGCGGTGTGGTCACCCAGGACGCCGACATCTTCAGCGGTTCGGTGCTGAGCAACATCGCACTGGTCAAGCCCGAGGCGAACTTGGACGATGTCGTCGCTGCCGCCCGTCTTGCGGCTGTCCACGACGACATCACGCGCATGCCGATGGGCTACGAGACCATCCTCGGCGAGGGCGGCAGCGGTCTGTCCGGCGGTCAGCGGCAAAGGATCGCCCTGGCCCGTGCCGTCGTGCACCAGCCGCGTGTCCTGCTCCTGGACGAGGCCAGCAGCCACCTGGACGCCACGACCGAGGCGACCGTGCACGAGAACCTCTCGGAGCTCAACTGCACCCGCATCGTCATCGCGCACCGCCTGAGCACTGTCCGGGACGCCGATCGCATCCTCGTTCTCGACCGGGGCCGGATCGTCGAGGACGGACGGCACGAGGAACTGGTCGCCCGCGGCGGGGCGTACGCCGCACTGGTCGACCAGCAGCTCGTACATGACTGATGCGTCGGATGCGTTCGCAGTGCGACCGCGCGGGTACGCCATGCTCAAGGGGTGACGAGAATGGTTCGCCTCCGGGCGGAACTTACGGCGCGGCTGCGCAACCTGGCTGTGCTGGAGCTTGCGAACACCGTCTGGATCGGCTGGGTGGTGTTCGTGACCTTCGACGCCCCGATGAGCGCGGCGAACGCCATCGGGTACGGGCTGGCGGCCGCGCACCTGATCACCGGCGCGATGTACTGGGCCGCGAAGCTGCGCCAGTTGGGCGCGGGTCTGCCCCGGCCACCACTGATCGGGGTGTTCCGGTGGCTTCGGCCGGTGTGCGCGGTGGGTCTGGCGGCGGGTCTCGTGGTGATCGCGGCAGCCCTTGCGAGCGGGCGGGGAGGGATCGACGTGGTGCCGGGGGCTGTCCTGTACGGGCTGGCCGCGGCCGAGTACGTGAACTACTTCCAGTGGCAGCTCATGCACGACACCTGTGCTGACTGGCGCAGGCTACTGCGTACCCGGCGACTGCACCGGTCGCACCTCTACGAGGACATACGCGTGCACAGGAAGCCGCAAGCGGCCCGGTAGCCGACTGCGTACGGCCGGCGCGGGGCGCGGTTCGCTTCGTGGTGGCCCGAGCCGAGAGACAAGGAGAGGACCGCGTCCATGGCGAGAACAGGGCCGAACAGCGAGTCGGGGGCAATTGAGGTAAAGGGCCTGACGAAGCGATACCGGGAGGTGGTGGCCGTCGACAACCTGTCGTTCACGGTCGAACCACGGCGCGTGACGGGCTTCCTCGGGCCCAACGGAGCGGGCAAGACGACCACGTTGCGCCTGCTGCTCGGCCTGGCGGCTCCCAGCGCCGGCACCGCGACCATCAGCGGATACCGGTACAGGGAGTTGGCCGAACCGTTGAAGACGGTCGGTGCGATGCTCGACGAATCCGGGGCGCACAACAGCCGTACCGGCCGCGACCACCTGCGTGTGCAGTGCGCGGCGGCCAAACTGCCCGCGCGCCGGGCCGACGAAGTACTCGGCCTCGTCGGGCTGACGTCGGCCGCCCGGCGGCGGTACGGAGAGTACTCGCTCGGTATGCGGCAACGGCTCAATCTCGCCCAGGCGCTGCTGGGTGACCCAACCGTGCTCGTCCTCGACGAACCAACCAACGGGCTGGACCCTGAAGGGATCGCGTGGATGCGCGAACTGCTGCGGAACCTCGCCGCCGAGGGGCGCACCGTGCTCGTTTCCAGTCACCTCATTTCCGAGGTCGAGCAGACCGCCGACGACCTGGTGATCATCAGCCGTGGAAGGCTGGTGGCGCAGGGTGCGACCCGTGAGGTCGTCGACGGTCTGAGCAGGGAGCGTCGCGTGCGGGTCCGCGTTTCGCGCACCGCAGACCTGGAAACGGCCCTCACCTCCGCGGGCGCAACCGTCACGGCCGGCCTTCCCGGCGGCGGAGAAGTGCTGCTGGTGTCCGGACTCGACACGACCGCGGTGTCCTCGCTCGCCGCAGCCCACGGCGGAGAGCTGTACGAACTGGCCGAGGAGAGGCGCGATCTGGAACACGCGTTTCTGCAACTCACGGGCGGGGAGGCCTCGATCCGATGATGGGTCTGTTCAACAGCGAACTGCTGAAACTGCGGACCACACGGACCTGGTGGATCGCCGGAGCGGGAATGGCCGGGGCGACGCTTCTGATGGCGTTGTGGAACAGCTGGCAAGCCACTGCCTTCATGCAGCCCTTCGAGGACTATCTGTCGGGCGCGATCCTGACCCCCCGCCAGGATCTCTCGGCGGAGCAGATCGCTTCCATGCACCGGCTCTGGGAGACGCAGAGCGATGTCGGCCACATCGCCGCGACCATATACACGTCCGGGCAGGCGCTCGGCCTGCTCCTGGCAGGCGTGCTGGCGGTGCTGCTGGTGACCGACGAGTACCAGCACCGCACCTTGACCGCCACGTTCCTGGCAACTCCGCGCCGCGACCGCGTCATCGCGGCCAAGCTGGCGGTCGTGGTCACCGCCTCCGCCGGACTGTGGCTGGTGTCCACCATCGTCGATCTCGTGGTCGGAGCCGTATTCCTGACGTTCCGGGACACGGGCGCTCAGCTCGGCAACCCCGACGTCGTGACCGCGGTACTGCTGAACCTTGCCGCGTACGTCGTCTGGGGCGTGTTCGGCTTCGGTCTCGGCGTGCTCATCCGCAGCCAGGTGATCGCCACCGTCACCGCGACAGCGTTGTACTTCCTCACCTCGGTCGTGGTCGCGTTCGGCTTCCAAGCCATCCATGAACTCGTGATCGAAGAGGACTGGGTGCTGAAGGCTCAAGTGATCATTCCCGGTGTGGCCTCCCAGATCATGACCACCCCGGGTGAACTCTTCGCAGGCGCCCCCGCGCAGTGGACCGGCGCGGCGGTGCTGGTTGCGTACGGCCTGTCCGCCGGCCTGGTGGGAACAGTCCTTCTGCGCAGACGGGACGTGGTGTGAGGGCGTCAACTCAACGCTCCCACACCACCGGACGTTCAGCCTCCCGCTATGGATGGGGAGGCTGACGTGTTCAGGACTGACGCGAGCCGTTCTTCGCTCCGGGGAACTGTACGGATGCCGCTACGAGCCGCCAGGCCTGGCTGCTGTCCCAGGTCAGAGCCGCGGCCCTCATAGCCTCGATGCTCGGAGGCAGGTCGAGGCCCAGGTCATCGGCGAACAGAGCCTGACAGCGCTTGATCGCATCCAGTGCGCTCGAGGCGTCGCCCTTGATGCAGTGCACTGCGGCAAGCAGTTCCCAAAAGCGCTGACGATAGGGCACCTCCGCGATCGCGCTTTCGATCTGATAGCCGAGCACCGCCGTGTGGTCAGCAAGGATGCAGGCGGTGAACAGGTCCTGGTACACGTCGAAGCGGGCGTTGTTGAGCCCGGCGACATGGGCGCTGAACCATCGTGTCGGCGGCAGGTCCTGACCGAACGGCCCGCGCCACAGCGTGATGGCTTCCTCCAGTGATGCGATGGCCGCGTCGAGGTCGCCGCACAGGAGATGGGCCCGGCCGATACGTGCGGCCTGTGTGAATCCGGTCAGGTCGAGTTCGTCCGGCTCGATGTGGAGCCGGTACCCGCAATGGCCGCCCCGATAGGTGTGTAACCTGCCGCTGAGTCCCAGCTGGGTCCCATCGAGGTCGCGTCGCAAGCCCGTGAGATGGCTGCGGATGTTCGCCGTGGCAGAGGCTGGGGGCTCATCCCACAGCAGCTCGGCGAACTCGGAAATGGTTATCGGCCGCCCGGCCCGGAGCAGGAGGGCGGTGAGGATGGCGCGCCGGACCGGCGAGACCACCCGGGTATCGCCCTGGACGAGCAACGGACCGAGAATACTGAAGCGCACACCCGACCTCTCACCAGACCGCATGACGGTCCGTCCGGCCTGAGACGGGACGTGAGCCGACCAGGTGCCAGGGCACCCGGCAGTGGGAACAGCCTCGAAGACCGTGCCTGGGGCCGCCCGGACGGTGCGGCAGCCGCCGGCTTTCCCGCCCCGGTCCGGTGGGTGTACTTCCTGACGGCGCTGCGGCAGACGACACCACAGAGTGTGGATCGCTCTGCCGAACAGAGGTCAACAAGCCCGGTCCATGATGTCCGCGGCGCAGCCGCTGTGGACGCGGGTTCCGCTCGTCCGAGCTGTCGGCGCCCTGACACCTGGTGCAGTGGTGGTTTCCGCTGCGGCTGTCGCGCTGTGGATCTTCACCGTTGTTCTCCTCCTGCTGGTCAAGGCAGGGGTGAGCGCATTAAGCCGTAAATACGTTGCTCGCGTCCCCCGTGGAATGATCTCTATCTTGCCACGGGGGATCGAAGTCAGCCATGGTTCTGTGCGATCGGTGTGAGGGCTGTGATGGGATGCCCTGCTTTGTGTCCCATTTGTGGATACGGTGTGGCCCGCTCAGCGGCTCTTGGGGGGCTGTCTCGCCGGTCGCCTCGGCGCGGTTGACGGACCGACCGCGGCGAACCAAGTGGTCGGCGTGGCCGGAGAACGAGTCCCAGGACCGAACGGGGCGGGCCCGCCCCGTGGCACACCGAAGGGCCCGGCCCCGCGATCAACTCGCGGAACCGGGCCCCTCGTCGTACGTACAGCGACCGGTCAGGTCTCGAAGCGTCAGGCCTCGAAGACCTCGGCGACCAGCTGTGCCTGCTCGGCCTGGTGGCGCTTGGCCGAGCCGACCGCCGGGGACGAGCCGTGCGGCCGCGAGATGCGGCGCAGGCGCTCACCGTGCGGGACGTCGGCGCCGACGGCCAGGTCCAGGTGGTCGATCAGGTTCAGGGCGATGAACGGCCAGGCGCCCTGGTTGGCCGGCTCCTCCTGGGCCCACAGGTACTTCGCGGCGTTCGGGTACTTGGCGATCTCGGCCTGGAGCTCGGCACCCGGCAGCGGGTACAGGCGCTCCAGACGGATGATCGCGGTGTCCGTGACGCCGCGCTTCTCGCGCTCGGCCTCCAGGTCGTAGTAGACCTTGCCGGCGCAGAAGACGACCTTGCGCACCGCGTTCGGGTCGACCGAGTCGTCGCCGATCACCGGGCGGAAGCCGCCGGTGGTGAACTCCTCCGCCTTCGACGCCGCCGCCTTGAGGCGGAGCATCGACTTCGGGGTGAAGACGACCAGCGGCTTGTGGTGCGGGTTGTGCACCTGCCACCGCAGGAGGTGGAAGTAGTTCGACGGGAGCGTCGGCATGGCGACCGTCATGTTGTTCTGCGCGCACAGCTGCAGGAAGCGCTCCGGGCGGGCGGACGAGTGGTCCGGGCCCTGGCCCTCGTAGCCGTGCGGCAGCAGCAGCGTGACGCCGGAGGTCTGGCCCCACTTCTGCTCGGCCGAGGAGATGAACTCGTCGACGACGGTCTGCGCGCCGTTGACGAAGTCACCGAACTGGGCCTCCCAGATGACCAGCGACTCCGGACGGGCCAGCGAGTAGCCGTACTCGAAGCCCATCGCCGCGTACTCGCTGAGGAGCGAGTCGTAGACGTTGTAACGGGCCTGGTCGTCGGAGAGGTAGAGCAGCGGGGTGTAGTCCTCGCCGGTCACCTGGTCGACGAGGACCGCGTGACGCTGGCCGAAGGTGCCGCGGCGGGTGTCCTGGCCGGCGAGCCGGACCGGGGTGCCCTCCATCAGCAGCGAACCGATGGCCAGGGTCTCGCCCATGCCCCAGTCGATCGTGCCGTTCTCCACCGAGGCCGCGCGACGCTGCATCTGCGGCATCAGACGGGGGTGGACGGTGATCCGGTCGGGGATGTTGACCTGGGACTCCGCGATGACCTTCACGACCTCCTGGGAGACCGCGGTGGTCACGGCGACCGGGAACTCGGGCTGGACCTCGGGGGTGTGTGCCGGAGCCGGCAGCGAGGTGGCCTCGCGGACCTCCGCGAAGACCTTCTCCAGCTGGCCCTGGAAGTCCTGCAGCGCCTGCTCGGCCTCTTCCAGCGTGATGTCGCCGCGACCGATGAGGGACTCGGTGTAGAGCTTGCGCACCGAGCGCTTCTTGTCGATCAGGGTGTACATCTGCGGGTTGGTGAACTCCGGGTTGTCGCCCTCGTTGTGACCGCGGCGGCGGTAGCAGATGAGGTCGATCACGACGTCCTTGTTGAACGCCTGCCGGAACTCGAAGGCCAGGCGCGCGACACGGACGACGGCCTCGGGGTCGTCACCGTTGACGTGGATGATCGGCGCCTCGATCATGCGCGCCACGTCCGTGGCGTACATCGAGGAGCGCGAGGACTCCGGGGCGGCGGTGAAGCCGACCTGGTTGTTGATCACCACGTGCACGGTGCCGCCGGTGCGGTAGCCGCGCAGCTGCGACATGTTGAGCGTCTCGGCGACGACGCCCTGGCCTGCGAAGGCCGCGTCGCCGTGGAGCGCGACGGGCAGGACCGTGAAGTCCGTGCCGCCCTTGTTGATGATGTCCTGCTTGGCGCGGGCGATGCCCTCCAGGACCGGGTCGACCGCCTCCAGGTGCGAGGGGTTGGCGGCCAGCGAGACCTTGATCTGCTCGCCGTCCAGACCGGTGAAGGTGCCCTCGGCGCCCAGGTGGTACTTCACGTCGCCGGAACCGTGCATCGACCGGGGGTCGAGGTTGCCCTCGAACTCGCGGAAGATCTGCGCGTAGGACTTGCCGACGATGTTCGCCAGCACGTTCAGCCGGCCGCGGTGGGCCATGCCGATGACGACCTCGTCGAGGCGGGCCTCGGCGGCCGAGTCGATGACCGCGTCGAGCAGCGGGATGACGGACTCGCCGCCCTCCAGCGAGAACCGCTTCTGGCCGACGTACTTGGTCTGCAGGAACGTCTCGAACGCCTCGGCGGCGTTCAGCCGGCGCAGGATGCGCAGCTGCTCCTCGCGCTCGGGCTGCTGGGTGCGCGTGCGCTCCACCCGGTCCTGGATCCACTTGCGCTGCTTCGGGTCCTGGATGTGCATGAACTCGATGCCGGTGGTGCGGCAGTACGACTCACGCAGCACACCGAGGATGTCGCGGAGCTTCATCATCGACTTGCCGGCGAAACCGCCGACCGCGAAGTCCCGCTCCAGGTCCCACAGGGTGAGGCCGTGCTCGGTGATGTCCAGGTCGGGGTGCTTGCGCTGGCGGTACTCCAGCGGGTCGGTGTCGGCCATGACATGGCCGCGGACCCGGTAGGAGTGGATCAGCTCGAAGACCCGCGCGGCCTTGGTGACGTCGTTGTCGTGCGAGGCGTCGATGTCCGTGAGCCAGCGGACCGGCTCGTACGGGATGCGCAGCGCCTTGAAGATCTCGTCGTAGAACTCGTTCTCGCCGAGGAGGAGCTGGGCGACGATCCGCAGGAACTCGCCGGAGGCGGCGCCCTGGATGACCCGGTGGTCGTACGTCGAGGTCAGCGTCATGACCTTGGAGATGCCCAGCTTGTTCAGGGTGTCCTGAGAGGTGCCCTGGAACTCTGCCGGGTAGTCCATCGCGCCGACGCCCATGATGAGGCCCTGTCCGGGCATCAGACGGGGCACCGAGTGCACGGTGCCGATGCCGCCGGGATTGGTCAGCGAGGCGGTGACTCCGGTGAAGTCGTCCATGCCGAGCTTGCCGTTGCGGGCGCGGCGGACGATGTCCTCGTAGGCCTGCCAGAACTCGAAGAAGTTGAGCGTCTCGGCCTTCTTGATGGCCGCGACGACCAGCTGGCGGTCGCCGTTCGGCTTCACCAGGTCGATGGCCAGACCGAGGTTGACGTGGTCCGGCTTGACCAGGGTCGGCTTGCCGTCCTTCAGCGCGAAGGAGTGGTTCATCGCCGGCATGGCCTTGAGGGCCTGCACCATCGCGTACCCGATGAGGTGCGTGAAGGAGATCTTCCCGCCCCGGGCGCGCTTGAGGTGGTTGTTGATGACGATGCGGTTGTCGAAGAGCAGCTTCACCGGAACGGCGCGGACGGACGTGGCCGTCGGCAGCTCCAGCGAGGCGTTCATGTTCTTCGCGACGGCGGCCGACGGACCGCGCAGCGTCACGTACTCGGGGCCCGCCGCGGCCTCGGTGGCCTCAGCCGCGGCGGGCTTGGCCGGGGCAGGAGCGGCGGCCTTCGCGGCCGGAGCCGGCGCGGCCTTCGCCGGAGCTGCCGGAGCAGCGACGGCGGGGGCGGCCTGTGCGGGCGCCGGAGCCGCGGGCGCCGGGGCCTTCGCGGCCGGAGCCGGGACCTGCGCCGGAGGGGCCTGGGGTGTGGTGGCCGGTGCGGTGGCGGCCGGGGCCGGGGTCACCGCAGCCCCCGCGGCTGCGGCGCCGGGAACGGGCTTGTCCGCCGTGCCGGACGTACCCGGCTTGTAGTCGGCGAAGAAGTCCCACCAGGCGCGATCGACCGAACTGGGATCCTGGAGGTACTGCTGGTAGATCTCGTCGACGAGCCACTCATTGGGGCCGAAAGCTGCAGCCGGGTTCGTACCCGGGCTGGCTTGGTCGGTCGAGATGCTCGAGTTACTGGGGGACTGAGACGACACGGCGGCAACCGCCCTCTTCCGCTTCACAAGGTGATGGACAGCGGAAATCAAGGCTACGCCTCCCCAGCCGTTCCATGCAGGCCGGGCCGGTCTTCGTCGTGCAAGTCACATCGGAAGACTGGTTTCGGCGCAGGAAATGGCGGGAAACAAGCGTGGTTCCGCTTCGCTTCGGGTACGCGGGACCGCGGCTACGGCCCTCTGGACCGTACCCCTTGAACAGAACACGTAGAACGTGCCCTTCCGGTTCGAACCCTATGTCAACCTCGCGGTTGCCGGATCCCCGGAAGAGTGACCTGGATGCGGCAACCGCGAGCGGATTCGGCCACGCCGATTCGTCCGCCGTGCAGATCCACCGCCCAGCGGGCGATCGCCAGGCCCAGGCCCGTACCGCCGTCGCTGCCCGGACCGTGCGGGGACGGCACCTCGCCGCGGTTGAAACGCTCGAAGACGCGGTGCCGCTCGGACTCCGGAATGCCCGGACCCTCGTCCAGGACCTCCAGCGCCAGAGATTCCGGTCCGGCCCCGCGCCGGGCCAGCACGGTGACCCGGCCGTGCGGCGGGCTGTGCTTGACAGCGTTGTCGATCAGATTGGCCACGACCTGGTGCAGGCGTTCCGCATCCGCGTGCGCGGTCAGCTCGGGCGGCGACACATCCAGATGCAGATGTACGTCCTTGCGGGTGTGGTTCCCGGAGCCGGAGGGCAGCCGGCGGTGCGAGGCGGCGAGGTTCGCCTCCTTCAGCACACCCGACAGATACGGCCACACCTCGAAACGGCGGGCCTTCAGCGTGACCACCCCGCTGTCCAGGCGGGACAGGTCCAGCAGCGTCTCCACCAGCCTGCCGAGCCGCTCGGTCTGCTTCAGGGCCGTGCGCATCGTCTCCGGATCGGCCGAGGACACGCCGTCCACGACGTTCTCCAGCACGGCTCTCAGCGCCGCGATGGGTGTCCGTAGCTCATGCGACACATTGGCCACCAGCTCCTTCCGGTGCCGGTCCACGGCCTCCAGATCGTCCGCCATGCGGTTGATCGTCTGGGCCAGATCGCCGAGCTCGTCACGCCGGTCGGCGCCGCTCACCCGTCTGGTGTAGTCACCGTGCGATATCGACCGGGCCACGGTCGTCATCTCATCGAGCGGCGCAGTCAGACCGTGCGCCACGAACTGGGTGATCAGCAGGGTCGCGATCACCGAGAACACCGTGATGAAGCGCAGTTCGGTCCTGGTGCGCACGGCCACCATCAGCAGCCCGGTGGTGATGAACACCGAGACCACCACGAGCGTGCCCAGCTTGGCCTTGACCGAGAAAGGGCGCAGTCCGGAACCGGGCCGGGTCATGGTGCCGGGGTCTCCAGGGCGTAGCCGACACCGTGCACGGTACGGATCCGCTCCGCACCGATCTTCCGGCGCAGCGCCTTGATGTGGCTGTCGACGGTCCGGGTGCCGGAGGCGTCCGCCCAGTCCCAGACCTCGGCCAGCAGCTGCTCCCGGGAGAGCACCGCACGCGGGGTGTTGGCCAGGCAGACCAGCAGATCGAACTCGGTCGGCGTGAGGTGGACGTCATCGGCGCGCACCCGGACCCGGCGCTGCGCGTGATCGATCTCCAGCTCGCCGAGGCGCAGTATGCCGCTGCGCGGCGTCACCGCGGCGAGTGCCGCCCGCTCGACCCGGCGCAGCAGGACGTGCACCCGGGCCGCCAGCTCGCGCATCGAGAACGGCTTGGTCATGTAGTCGTCGGCGCCGACCCCGAGGCCGACCAGCATGTCGGTCTCGTCGTCCCTGGCGGTCAGCATCAGCACCGGCACCGGCCGCTGGGCCTGCACACGGCGGCAGACCTCCAGGCCGTCGAAGCCGGGGAGCATGATGTCGAGCACCATCAGATCGGGCTGCCATGCCTCGGCCGCGTCCACGGCCGCGGGTCCGTCGAGTGCGGTCTGCACCAGAAAGCCCTCGGCCCGCAGCCGGGCGGAAATGGCATCGACGATTGTGGCGTCGTCCTCGACCACCAGCACCCGGCGCTGCGCGCCCGGGGTGGCCGCGACACCGTTGTGGGTGGTGTGTGTCTGTTCCATCGCCCCGCCCCTGCCCGTTCTCACGGGGGCCATTCCCCCCGGACGCACGGTCTTCGCTTGTGGATTTCGTGGGTGATCCCCGTTACCGGTGGTCAGCGTAAAGGCAGCGGACCACTCTCGGCTACGCAGGGTGTAACGGCTTGGGTGCAAGGAGGTGGCGGAGTGTCGGTCTTGTGGCGCTTGGCCCCGGGCGTCCGGGGGCCGAGCGATACCCGGCGGGGGGCTCTCAGGCTGTCCGAAGTGCGAGATGCACCACGTCGGGCACACCTCGGGCAACATTGACCTCTTCCGTCCTAATCCCACTGAATCCGGCATTCCGCAAGGCCTGTTCGAACTCGGCGGACGGTTGTGCGGACCACACTGCGAGAACGCCGCCCGGCGTCAGTCGCTCCCGGCAGTCCGCCAGACCGGCGGGGGAGTACAGGCTCGTGTTGCCCTCTGTGACTGTCCAGTCCGGTCCGTTGTCGATGTCCAGGCACAGGGCGTCGTAACGGTCCGTAGTCGTACGCAGGTACGAAATGAGATCCGTCGTCAGGATCGCGGTCCGCGGATCGGCGAGCGCCGCACCGGAGATCCCGGCCAGCGGCCCCTCCAGATGCCAGTCCACGATCGCCTGCTCACGCTCGACGACGGCGATCCGCCCCCATCGCGGCTCGGCGGCGGCCCGGACGAGTGAGAACCCCACCCCGAGGCCCCCGATGAGCACCGCCGGTGCTTCCCGGTCGGCGGGCAGTGCGGCCAGCGCCGCGTCGATCAGCAGCCGCTCGGAACGCCCGTCGGAGGTGTCCATCAGAAAGCACCCGTTGGCGATGATCTCGAAGTTGTCCCCCCGCTCCCGCAGAACGACCTCGCCGTAAGGGCCTTCGCGGCGGTCGAGCGTGACGGGGGCGAGGGTGTCGGGGCCGTGGAAGTCGGGCATGGTGCGGATCTCCGGTGGATGGCGGGCAGGTTCACCGCCATCCTGGCCGCTCGACGCGGTCGGGGGCCAGCGGATTGCCTGATCCGCCCGATCCATTCGATCCGTCCGGGGGAGCGTGCACCGTTGCGCGGCCCGGGGCGTGCGACGGACGAGAGTTACGCGCTCCGGGGCGCGGAACTTCAGGGTTACGCGCTTTCCGGGCGTGCGCCGTCGGGAGTTACGCGCTTTCCGGGCGTGCGCCGTCGGGAGTCACACGCTCTCCGGGCGTGCGCCGTCGGGAGTCACACGCTCTCCGGGCGTGCGCCGTCGGGAGTCACACGCTTTCCGGGCGTGCGCCGTCGGGAGTCACACGCTCTCCGGGCGCGCACCGCCGGGAGTTACGCGCTCTCCGGGCGCGCACCGCGCACCGCGAGGAGGGCGGCCCCGATCACGTACGCCGTCAGGGCCACCGCCCACGCCGCACCCTGCGGACCCGGCTGCATCGGCCAGGCCCACACTGCCGCCGCGCCGCCCGGGTTGTGGGGCGCCGCCAGATAGACGGCGCCGCCGTAGACCGTCATCGGCAGCCAGCTCAGCCGGGCACCGATCAGGGCGGCGGAGGCCGCGGCCACCCCGGTCGCGCCGAGCACATTGCGCACCATGCCCGGTGCGCCGAACGCTTCCGGGTGACCCGGGACAGCGGCTGCGAGTGCCCCTGCCGCCAGTACGGTCAGGGTCAGTAGATGCAGCAGCCGGCGCGGCCACCAGCGGCGTACGGCCGTCCGGTCCAGCTCGTCGCTGTGCGAGTGCAGGCTGGTGCCGATCGCGGCGGAGGCGAGCATCGGGGCCAGAGCAATGACCGGGACACGGGCGGTGTGGTCGAAGTAGGGCTGGTCCTGCAGCCAGTGGGCCGCCCAGGCGGCGACGAGGACGATGCAGGTCAGGGCGACGGAGGTGAGGGGGAAGGCGCGGGAGCGGATGTAAAGGAGGGGGAGTGCGGTGTGGGTCGGCCGACGGCTCACAGGACCGGGACCTCCGAGGGTGTGCAGCTCTTCCGGGTGGCCAGGAAGCGGCCGAGCCATGCCTTGCGGTCGGCGTCCGGCATGGCCTCGAGCCGGACGAGTTGGGGCGAATTCGGAAACCGGGTCGAGTCCTTGCCGCTCAGCCAGCTGATGACCGCGTCGTCCGTGCGCTCCACCCGCTCGGTCTCCTTCCGATCCTTGCCGCGCGTGTCGGTCGAGCAGTCGCGGTTCACCAGAGCCGAGGCGGTTTCCGAGCGGTACTGGTGGGGATCGGTCAGCCGGTTCCGTGTGATGCCCCAGCCGCGCGTCACGTAGGCGAGAGTGGCTTCGCCGTTCTTCGGGCTGTACCAGGGGTCCACGTAGGTGACCGGCGCGCCCGGAACTCCCTCAAGACGGGAGAACATTCCCGCCAATGCCTTGGACATCTGGGGCAGCACCGGGGCGTCGTGCGCGTTCACGCAGATCTGTGGCGTGCCCGGGGCGACCTCCGAACAGACCCTGCGTGCCATGGCCGGGTTGTCCTGGAACAGGTCCGCGCCCGTGCGCATGATCATGGTTCCGGCCGCGACCGCCAGGGCGAGTGGCACGACGGCCAGGTACCGCCGCCGGGCCGCGTACCCGAGCAGCACGGTTGCGGCGATGCCGCCCGTCCATGCCAGCAGGAACGGGGCGAACCACCGCACCGGGACGGACACGTCGAGCGCGACGACCTGGGCCGGGCTCAGGAACCGGGCTGCCGAATCCACGTAGTCCGGGAACCCCAGGACGACGAACGCGCACGCCGCCAGTACCGGAGCGGTCAGCCGCCACCGCGCCAGCCGGCCGACGACGAACCCCACGAAGCAGATGGACAGCAGGAAGCCGAGATCCGTGGCCGCGAGGGAGATGGGCGGGCTGCCCGCCCCGGTATATGGGGCGGTCGCCGCGAACGCCACAGCCAGCGCGACCAGATATCCGGCCGCCGCCCACAGCGCGATCGGCGTCGTGGCAGCCATCACCTGCGCGAGTCGGCTGCGTGGCGTCGAGAGCAGTAGTTCGGCGGTACGGCGGCGATGCTCCCGACCGCCCTGCCAGCAGGCGGCCGCGGCGACGAGCGGACCGGCGAGCAAGGCCGACGCCGCGTGCAGTTGGGTCTGGGTCGCGCCCCAGCTGCCCTGCCACTGGGGCGCCTTGCTCCACAGCGGAATGAGGACCGTGAGGGCCACGGCGAGCCCGGTCCAGGGGGCGATGCCGTGCCGGAGTTCGGCTCGCAGTGGATTGGGCGTCGCGCGGCGTGCCGGTGTTTCGCCGTACGAGGGGGTGGGGACCGGCGCGGGGGCACCACTGCTGAACGGTGCTTCGGGGTACGTTGCCGGTGCGCCACCTCTGCCCGGTGCTTCGGACTCTGTCATCGGTGCGCCACCGCCGCCCGGTGCGCCCGCAGCGCAGCGGTGTAGCCGCGCTCGATCGGGTTGCCGTCCGGCCCGTCCGCTCCGGTGTCCGCGCCGCCGAGAGCCGTCAGTTCCTGTGCCGTACCCCGGTAGGCGATCCGGCCCGCCTCGATCAGCGTCACATCGGTGCAGGCCGCGGCGACATCCTCGACCAGATGGGTCGAGACGATCACGGTGGACGTGCTGCCCAGCTCCCGTATCAGCGCCCGGA
Organism: Streptomyces sp. NPDC088246; assembly: GCF_044741025.1. NCBI lineage: Bacteria > Bacillati > Actinomycetota > Actinomycetes > Kitasatosporales > Streptomycetaceae > Streptomyces > Streptomyces sp. NPDC088246. The sequence goes on along the minus strand of NZ_JBIURV010000002.1, from coordinate 507,404 downwards.
ATTCGACCCGCTGCTCCGGGTCGAGACCCGCGGTCGGCTCGTCGAGCAGCAGCAGGTCCGGATCGTTGACGATCGCCTGGGCGATGCCGACGCGCCGCACCATCCCGCCCGACAGGGTCTTCACCGGGGCGTCGATCCGGTCCGCCAGACCCACCCGGGCCACCGCAAGCTCCACGGCCGCGGGCATCGCCGCAGCGTCCATCTCCTTGAGCCAGGCCACATAGGCGACGAACTCGCGGACGGTGAAGCCCGGGTAGTACCCGAACTCCTGCGGCAGATAGCCGAGCCTGCGCCGGACCGCCGCCCGGTTGCGGTGGCCGGACTTCGCGCCGACCTCGCTGCCGAGCAGCTCCACCCGGCCGCCGGACGGTGCGGCGACCGTCGCGAGCACCCGGATCAGCGAGGTCTTGCCCGCCCCGTTCGGTCCCAGGAGCCCGTGCACACCGGGTGCGAAGTCGAGGTCGACGGCGTCGAGCACGGCCGTTCTGCGGTGCCGCACGGTCAGTTTCCTGACCTTGACCGTGCTCATGAGTGTGGTGCTGTTCATGCGTTCACGCTCACAACGTCTCCAGATGGTCGAAGGATCTACGGCGTGCGGCGAGCAGCGCGGCGCACGCCAGCGCCCCGGCCGCCCAGCCGCCCTGTGCGGCGGGCCCTGCGAAGTACTTCGCGGCTTCGGCCGCCGGCTCGCCGATCTCCGGGGGAGAGGCGGCGAAGGCAGGCAGGAGCACGGCGGCAGCCCAGGCCACGGCGACGGACGAGGCACCGGTACGGCAGCCGACATACGAGCCGAGGGCGAGCGCCGCCAGCGTCATCGCCAGTCCCGGCAGCAGCCAGGCCGCCGGGCCCGGCCCCGCGGCGGACGTGGGCAGCGCGGCCCCGGCGAGAGTGAGCGCCGGGATGCTCACGCCGAGCACCGCGGCGGTTCTGGTCAGCAGCAACCGCAGCCCGCCGGACGGGGTGGCAGCGGTGATCTCGTGCATCGGGTCGGTGTGCCGCCCGTAGGAGACGACGACCCCGGCGAGCGGCAGCACCGGCGCGATGACGAGGAGCAGCGGCCGCGTGGCCGCGCCGAGCCCGGCCGCGTACGCCAGAGCGAGGGCCCCTACGGCCACCAGCACCAGCGCCAGCAGCCACGCACCGCGCAGCGCGGGCCCGGCGGCCCACAGCAGACGCCCGGCGCGGGTGGCGGACCCGGGAAGGCGAACGTGACGGTTCAGGACGGACCCGGGAAGGCGGACGTGACGGTTCAGGACGGACCCGGGAAGGCGGACGCGACCGTTCAGGACGGCCCCGGTTGCGGACGCGAGGGAATGGACCCGGTTGCTCCGGACGGGCCGGCCCTCCGGTGCCCCTTCCGCCACCGCGGCCAGCACCCCCGCCCGCACCCCGTCCAGCAGCGCCGCCGCCTCCTGCCGTGCCCGTACCGCCGCCGAGACCCGTGCCGCGCACCCCACGCACGTCTCCACGTGCTTCTCCAGGGACCAGGCATCCGTCTCCGCCACCGAACCGGCTGCGTAGCGGTCGGCCAGTTCTCCGCCCACGTGCCAGTGGGTCATACCGTCGCCTCCCCTCATGCCGTGCCTCCCAGCGGACCGGCTTCCGGCGCCAGCAGTTCCAGCGCGGCGCGCAGCTCGCGCCTGGCCCGCATCGCCCGGGTCTTGACCGTTCCTTCCGGTATGTCCAGGAGCCGGGCCGTCTCACGGGTCGTCAGCCCGTCGATGACCGTCGCGCGCAGGACCTCGCGCAGCTCCGGCGAGATCCGGTCGAGTGCGACGCCCACATCCCCGTACTCCAGACCGGCCAGCACCCGCTCCTCGGCGGACGGCGCGGCGACTGCCCACTCCTTGCTCCCGGCCCGCTCGGCCTCGGCCTGTGCGGCGAGACCGGCACGGGCGTGGACCCGCCGCGCGTCCACCAGCCGGCGCGAGGCGATCACCCAGAGCCAGCCGCCGATCTGCCCCCCTTGGTGCGATCCGGCGGAGCGCCACGCCGTCACAAAGGTGTCCTGAAGGACTTCCCGTACGGTCTCGGCATCCGCGCACCGTCTGCTCAGCCGGGCGAGCAGCCAGCCGGCGTGCCGGTCGTAGAGCGTCGCCAGGGCCGCCGTATCCCCCTGCGCGACGGCACGCAGCAGCGCGTCGTCGTCGTTATTTTGGTCCTCCCCCGGGGGGCGCAACAGGTTCACACTCCCTCTATCGAGCACCGGACCCGAGTCGGTTCATACGTGGCTCATGTGGTTCACGCCATAGACGGCGCGGGGGGCGATCACGGAGGGTGGAACGTTGCTTCGGGGGCCGGTACGGAAAGGGGCCTCGCGCGGTGCATCAGGGTACGGACAGGGCGGTTCGCGAAGCAGAGCTCTCGGCGCCGCTGCTCGACGCCATACCGCGCCAGCGCCATACGCAAGAGCCCGCCGTTCCTGCGGACCGCAAGGCCCGCCGGTGGCTGCGGCTGCTGCCGACGCCCACCGGTACCCCGTTCACCTTCGGGTATCTGCTGGTGCTCGTCGCCACGTCCCTCTTCATGGAGTACGCCGATCCGGACACCGTCTCCGCCGTACTGCGCGAATCGAGCACGGATGTCGCGCATCTCGGCGAGACCCCGCTCCTCGTCCTGGCCGCCAGTGCCCTGTGGGTCGTCGGCGGGCTCACCTCCCCGTACGTCCTGGGCTTCGCTCTCGTGCTGACCGCCCTGGAACACCGCATCGGGGGGTGGCGCACCGCCGGTGTGTTCCTGCTCGGTCATGTCGTGGCGACGCTCGCCACGGAGATCCCGGTCGGGCTGTCCGTGGTGGCCGGCCATCTGCCGGAGTCCTCGCTGCACCGGCTCGACTACGGCATCAGCTTCGGGCTGATGGCGAGCGTGGGTGCGCTCGCCGGGCTGCTCACGCCGTGGCCCCGGGTGCTGGTGCTCGGCGGGGTCGGTGCGATGCTGCTGCGCGATCTGTTCGACCTCGGCGACCCCCTCGCCAACTGGGGCCACCCGCTGGCGCTGCTGCTGGGCGTGGCCTGCTGGCCGCTGCTGCGCCGGGCCGGTGCGGTCTCAGGAGTGGTGGTCAGGGGCGTGGGGCCTTCTCGCCGTGCATCGCGAGATATTCGGCTGCCAACCAGGGCGCCAGATCGTCGATGAGCATCGCGAGGACGGCCGGGTCGGCGGAGGGGGCGCGGCCCGTGCGCGCGGCCACCCGCATCTGCTCGATCCGCTCCGGGTGGTCCGGGTAGTAGCGGGCGAACACCTCGGCGGACTCCACCAGATCGGCGGGTGGGCCGGGCTTCGGGGCACCGGCCGGTCCGAGGCCCCGTTGCCGTCGTCAGGGCCCCGGCGGCGACCACACGTAGGGCGTGGTGGTGGTCACGGAGCAAAAGCCCAGCCGCCGCAGGACCGGGGCGCTGTCGTCGGAGGCGTCCACCTGCAGGAACCTGACACCGCGGGCTGAGGCGAGCGAGGCACGCGCGGCGACCAGGGCGCGGTAGATCCCCCTGCCCCGCCACGCGGAGAGTGTCGAACCGCCCCACAGACCGGCGAACTCGGTTCCCGCACGGAAGACCAGCCAGGCCGCGGAGACCACCTCGCCGTCGGCCTCGGCGACCATGACTGCGATCTCCTCAGGTGCGGCCGAGACGCGCGCGATCAGGTCGTCGCCCAGCCGGCTCCAGTCCTGTCCCCAGACGGACGACTCCATCGCGGCGATACGGCGCATGTCGGCGTCCGCGGTGACCTGACGCAGGGCGACACCGTCCGGCAGGAGCGGCTCGGCCGCCATCTCGTCGGCCCGGCCGATCAGGACCGACTCCTGCTCCTCGGCGACGAAGCCCGCCGCACGCAGCCGGTCGGTGAGATCGGTCGGCCGGTCGTGTCCGCGGGTCTTCCACTCCACGGCCTCGCCACGTGCGGCGAAGTAGTCGCGCTGCCGGGCGATCAACCGGTCGAGCTCCGCGCCGCTCACACCGGCATCGCGCGGACAGCTCACGAAGCCGCGGAACTGGCCGACGATCCGCAGCAGCGAGCCGTCCCACTCGTACGTGACTCCGGCCGGAGGGTTGGGCGGTGCTCCGCGCATCTGCTCGTCATAGGCCGCGAGCAAGCCGTCGATGTCCGTCACAAGAAGACAGTACGAGCGGTGACAAATGCATTTTCGGGCCGGGAACGCCGCCGGATCGAAGCCGGGAACGCCGCCGGATTAAAGCGGACGCATCCGGAGTTCTCCGCTACAGAAAGGGCCTGACCGGTCCTGACCGAAAGGGCCTGACCGGTCCTGCGGAGCGAGCGTATTCAGCCGATCGCTCACAGCGAACACGCGCCGGGGAACAATGGGCGACTCAGGAGCATTGAGTCTGCATAACTCAACTTGACTGCCGAAGGGGAGATCATGGCTACCGAGTCCGATGCGGTCACTCCGCTCGCCCTGCCCGTGCTGCCGCTCGACGACGAGGTCGTGCTGCCCGGGATGGTGGTGCCTCTGGACCTGTCCGACACCGATGTACGCGCCGCCGTGGAAGCCGCACAGGCCGCAGCCCGCGAGGGCGGCGGCAAGCCCGAGGTGCTTCTTGTGCCGCGGATCGACGGGACGTACACCGGCACCGGTGTCATCGGCACCGTCGAACAGGTCGGACGGCTTTCGGACGGGGATCCGGGCGCGCTCATCCGCGGCCGTGGCCGGGTACGGATCGGGGCCGGGACCAGCGGACCGGGTGCCGCGCTCTGGGTGGAAGGGACACGGGTCGACGCGGTCGTCCCCGATCCTTCCCCAGCCTCGAACAAGCTCGGCCGGGGAGACCCCATTCCCGGAGCCGCCGCCGAGCTGGTCAAGGAGTACAAGGCGCTCGCCACCAGCTGGCTGAAGAAGCGCGGCGCCTGGCAGGTCGTGGACCGGGTCCAGCAGATCGAGGACATCTCCGCGCTCGCCGACAATTCCGGTTACTCACCCTTCCTCACCACTGCCCAGAAGGTGCAGCTCCTGGAGACCGTGGACGCGGTCGCCCGGCTGAAGCTCGCCATCCAGTGGCTCGGTGAACACCTTGCCGAGCAGGACGTCGCCGAGTCCATCGCCAAGGACGTCCAGGAGGGCGTCGACAAGCAGCAGCGCGAATTCCTGCTGCGGCGCCAGCTCGAAGCCGTACGCAAGGAGCTGTCCGATCTCAACGGCGGTTCTGGTTCCGGCGCAGACGAGTCCGACGACTACCGGGCCCGCGTCGAGGCCGCCGATCTTCCCGAGCACGTCCGTGAGGCCGCCCTCAAGGAGGTCGACAAGCTGGAGCGCTCGTCCGACCAGAGCCCCGAGGGCTCCTGGATCAGGACCTGGCTCGACACCGTCCTCGAACTGCCGTGGACCGAGAGGACCGAGGACGCGTACGACATTCGCGGCGCCCAGGAGATCCTCGACGCCGAGCACGCGGGCCTGCAGGACGTGAAGGAGCGGATCACCGAGTACCTGGCGGTGCGCAAGCGGCGTTCCGAGCGCGGCCTCGGCGTCGTCGGCGGGCGGCGCGGTGGTGCCGTGCTGGCGCTGGTGGGTCCGCCGGGCGTGGGCAAGACCTCGCTCGGTGAATCCGTCGCGCACGCCATGGGACGCAAGTTCGTCCGCGTCGCGCTCGGCGGTGTACGGGACGAGGCGGAGATCCGCGGCCACCGGCGTACGTACGTCGGCGCCCTGCCGGGACGTATCGTCCGGGCCATCAAGGAGGCCGGTTCGATGAACCCGGTCGTCCTGCTCGACGAGATCGACAAGGTCGGCTCCGACTTCCGGGGCGACCCGGCCGCCGCCCTCCTCGAAGTCCTCGACCCGGCGCAGAACCACACCTTCCGCGACCACTACCTGGAGGTCGAACTCGACCTCAGCGATGTCGTCTTCCTGGCGACGGCCAATGTGCTCGAAGCCATCCCGGAGGCCCTGCTCGACCGTATGGAGCTGGTCAGGCTCGATGGTTACACCGAGGACGAGAAGGTCGTCATCGCCCGCGACCACCTGCTCCCGCGCCAGCTGGAGCGGGCCGGTCTGCAGAAGGACGAGGTGACGCTCGACGAGTCCGCGCTGCGCAAGCTGGCCGGCGAGTACACCCGTGAAGCGGGCGTACGAAACCTGGAGCGGGCCGTCGCCCGGCTGCTCCGCAAGGTCGCGGCCCAGCATGAACTCGGTGACCGGGAACTCCCGTTCACGGTCACCGAAGCGGATCTGCGCGGTCTGATCGGCCGGCCGCACCACGTCCCCGAGTCCGCCCAGGACCCGGCCGAGCGCCGCACCGCGGTGCCGGGCGTGGCCACCGGACTCGCGGTGACCGGTGCCGGTGGTGACGTGCTGTTCGTGGAGGCGTCGCTGGCCGACCCGGAGACCGGGGCGTCCGGACTGACCCTCACCGGTCAGCTCGGCGACGTCATGAAGGAGTCCGCGCAGATCGCGCTGAGCTTCCTGCGGTCGCACGGCGCGGAGCTGGAGCTGCCGGTCGCGGATCTGAAGGACCGCGGCGTGCACATCCACTTCCCGGCGGGCGCGGTCCCGAAGGACGGCCCGAGCGCCGGCATCACCATGTCGACTGCGCTGGCCTCGCTGCTCTCCGGACGGCTGGTCCGTACGGATGTGGCGATGACCGGTGAGGTCTCGCTCACCGGACGGGTGCTGCCGATCGGCGGCCTGAAGCAGAAGCTGCTGGCCGCGCACCGGGCCGGGATCACCACCGTGGTGATCCCGAAGCGGAACGAGGCCGACCTGGACGATGTCCCGGCCGAGGTCCTGGACACCCTGGAGGTCCACCCGGTGACGGACGTCCGCCAGGTGCTGGAGATCGCCCTCGCCCCGGCCTCCGCGGCCAGGCCCGAGGAGAGGATCCCGGCCGCGGCGTAGGCGCCATGGCGTGACGGGCGTGGCACCACGTGCGCGACCGGTACGGACGGCCCGCCTTCCCGGCAACGGGTGGGCGGGCCGTTCCGCGTGCGCCTGGAGCCCTCGCTTTCCGGGACGTAGGGCTCAGGGGCGGTAGACGGTCCCCGGGACCGGCTCCGCGGGCGCCATCAGCTGCGGGACGGTGACGAAGGTGTAGCCCTGCTTCTTCAGCGCGTCGATGATGCCCGGCACGGCGGGCACCGTCCCCTTGTAGATGTCGTGCAGCAGGATGATGCCGTCCCGGCCGGCCTGGTCCAGGATGCGCTTCTTGATCAGAGCCGAGTCGGTCGTGGAGTAGTCCTTGGCGGTCGCGCTCCACAGGATCTGGGAGAGCCCCAGGTCCTTGCTGATGTCCGAGACGGTGTCGTCGGTACGGCCCTGCGGCGGGCGCATCAGACGCGGCTTCTTGCCGGTGATCTCCGCTATCGCGTCCTGAGTCTTCTCCAGCTCGTCGCGTATCTCGGCGGGCTTCTTGTCCGTCAGGATCTCGTGGGACCAGGTGTGGTTGGCCACCTCGTGCCCCTCGGCGGCGAGCCTTCGCACGGTGTCGGGGTGCTTCTTGACGTGGTTCTTGCCCAGCAGGAAGAAGGTCGCGTGCACCTTCTTCTCCTTGAGGATGTCCAGCAGATGCGGGGTGTCCTCACCCGGTCCCGCGTCGAAGGTCAGGGCTATGCACTTCGCCTTGCGGCAGTCCACCGGGCCGAAGGAGCCCTTGGCGTCGGAGCCCGCGTCGCCGCGCGCGGAGGCGGGCGCGGTGGTCTGCATGGAGCAGCCGCTCAGCGTCAGGGTGAGTGCCGTCACAAGAGCGGCGGCCAACCCTGTACCGATCGACTTCGTCTTCATGGACAAGGCGGGTCACTCCTCCGTAGCTGAACAAGGCGCACGGTGTGCGGCAGAGAAGGACTATACACATGGTGTATACATCAAGCGCATAGGGGCCTTCGTGTGCGGCTCGGAGGGCGAAACGCCTGGTCAGGTGGGAGTGAACAGGGAAGAGTCCCGGCGACTGGGTGAGTCGCCGGGACTCTGTTGTGTGAAGCGTCGGACCGGGCGGGCGCGGCAGGCCGGCTCAGCCGTTGGCGAGAGCCTGTACGCGGTCGAGGGCGCCGTTGAAGTGGTTGTGGTCGCCGACGTAGGGGCCGGACGAGGTGTACTGCCAGATCGTGTAGTAGCTCCAGCCGGCCGGGAGTTCGCCGACCGTGGTGTTGTAGCGGGCCACCCATAGCGGGTTGGTGGCGCCGAAGCTCGCATTGTTCCCGGTGCAGGTCTGCCACCAACTGGTCGCGGTGTAGATGACCGCGTCGCGTCCGGTGCGCGCCTTGTAGGTGTTCACGAAGTCACGGATCCAGGACACCATGCCTGCCTGGGTCTTGCCGTAGCACTGCGCGCCGTACGGGTTCCACTCGATGTCGAGCACGCCGGGCAGGGTCTTGCCGTCCTTCGACCAGCCGCCCCCGTGGTCCACGAAGTAGTTGGCCTGGACCGCGCCGCTCGTGGTGTCCGGGGTGGCGAAGTGGTACGCGCCCCGGATCATGCCGATGTTGTACGAGCCGTTGTACTGCTGGGCGAAGTACGGGTTCGTGTAGTACGTGCCCTCCGTGGCCTTGGTGTAGGCCCACTTCACGCCGCTGTTCCAGAGAGTCCCCCAGTCGACGTTGCCCTGGTAGCTGGCGACGTCCACACCTTCGGTCTGGGCGGCGCGGGTGTCGCGCGGCAGTCCGCCCTGGCCGTCGTGGGCGACGACGCCCATGCCCATCGTGGCCGTGCCCCGTGCGGGCTTCTTGGCCGCGGCGGCGGTGTCGTGGGTGCCCGCGGCGCTCGCCGCGCCGGGCAGGGTGAGGAGGAGGGAGAGGGCTGCGAGCAGGGTTCCGGCCGCGGCGAAGCGCGAGCGACGGGATGTTCCGGATCTGGATCTGAGCACCGGCATGTGAGTGCCTCCGAGGCCTTGGTGGGGGGACGTGCTGATCCCAGGGGGACGCCGGGCGAACCCCTGCCGGCATGTCATGGTGTGAACATGCCATGCATGACGCTACGCACGTAGACCCGCGCTGCGGAAGGGGGCCTGGGTGCTGCCGTTGGTCTACGCCTGCGAAATACTGGCCAAGCTGCGGCGATGACCAGCGGCGAAAGAAACTTTCAGCGGCAGGAAAGCTCATGAGGGGTGTTGACGTGCACGGGAGCGAAAGCGGTAGTGAACCCGGCGCGAGCGGAGAAAGTGGTGTGGACCACGCATTCCTTGCCCTGGAGCGGGAGTTGGCCGTCTTTCTGCGCCGGGCGCGGGCCAACTCCGGGGAAATGGCGCGCGAGGTCCACCCCGAACTGGAGGCCGCCGCATACGGACTTCTCGTACGACTGGAGTCGGCCGGGCAGCAGCGGGCCACCGATCTTGCGGCCTACTTCGGGGTCGGCAAGGCGACCATGAGCCGTCAACTGCGTGCCCTGGAGGCCCTCGGGCTGGTGGCGCGCGAGCCCGATCCGGCCGACGGCCGGGCCTCCCTCGTCCACCTCACCGCCGAGGGTCTGGCCCGCTATCGCAGCGTCCGCGACGCCCGACGCGACCGCTATGTGCGCAAGCTCGCCGACTGGGACCGGGCCGAGGTGGCCGAACTGGCCCGGCTGCTGCACCACTTGAACTCCCGGGCCGAGGACTGACGCCCCGGCCGCCCTCCCGGTGCGCCGTCACAGCACCGCGTAGACCGCCGTCGCGTCGTCGTGGGTCTTGCTGCGGCGCAGATGCGTGCGCTCCGTGTCCGCGTCCTCCAGCGCCCTGACGCGGTCGATCAGCCCCTGTGCGCCTTCCTTGTGGAGCACCCCGAGGCAGTCCGCCCAGTCGCCCGCGCGAAACATCTCGGTCCAGCGGGCCGCCCCGTCGGTCATCGCGGCCAGCGCCCGCACCTGGCCGAGCGGGGTGCGCCCGGTGACCGCGCGGGCCGCTACGGAGGGGTCGGCGGCGGCGGTGAAGAAGCCGCCCTCCTTGTTGCGTACCTGCGCGTCGGTGATTGCTTCGTCGGCCAGCGAGCCCGGTGGCAGGCGATCCAGCCGGTCGTCGAGGAGGGGGTGCACGTTTCCGTCGGGCGCCTCGAACAACAGTACGGAATCGGACAGCACCAGATGCTCGATCTCGCGTTCGTCCCAGCGCGCCATGACGACCGTCGCCTGCGGCGTCCTCACGTGAGAAAGGTCACACGAGGAGCGATGTGTATCGGCGGTGCGCCGGATGGACTCGGCCAGGATCTCCTGGAGGGTCAGATCCCGTCGCGAACCGGACAGTTCGACCAATGAGCCGCCCAGCCGTGCGGTGAACCAGGGGACCGAGTGCACACAACCGTCGTCACCCTGCGGCGGAGTCACTCCGTCGAGCAGGATCAGCGTCCCACCCTGGCCGGAGGCGGGCAGGGCGGTGGCGGCCCAGTCCTCGTTCGGTCGTTCAGCGCTGCCGGCGACGGTGGCGAGTTCGATTCGCATACGGCCAGTCTGCACGACGCCTTCACGAGCCCTGCACTGCCCAAGGTTGGCCTGTACCAGCAGGTCAGGCGGATGTCCGGAGCGGAAGGAAAGGCTCCGTGCGGCGTGCGGGCGGGCATCCTGCCAAAGCCTGGGCGGAAGTTCCAGCCGACGGCTCAGGTGTGCCGGACGCGCCCCCGGGGGAGACTTGTTGGTCAACTCCGGAGTGATGTTCACTCGTTCAGGTGGCGGAGTGGTTGATGCGCGTCTCCCTCTCAAAAGCACTGGAATGGTCAGAAGCCGTACCAGGAGTCGGGACGCTCGTTCACATGTGACCGTGCGTCACCTCTGCTTCAAGGGCGGACGAGTCAAGAATGCGAGCACCGGTGCAGAAGAAGCGGCCTCGGAGCAAGGGCAGCAAGCGCAGTGGTTCCGAGGTGACGCCTCCGGCACCCGCCGAGAGCGAGAGCACCCGGCGCACCGTGCGCGTACGCAGTCGGCTGGTTGCCGGCGTCGCGGTCGTCGGTATCACTGTCATCGCCGCGGGCGCACCCGCGGCCCTCAGCGCTTCCTCCGACCTGAACGACTCTCAGCGGCTGGTCACCCTCGCCGAGCTGAACCAACAGGCCATCGCGCTCGCACACGCCCTCGCGGACGAGCGTGACGAGGTCACCGCCTACATCGCGGCCGGCCGTGACGAGAAGTCCGGCCCCACGGCGGAAGGCAAGGGCGACCCCGGCAGCCGGAGCGCCCGCGTCGACCAGCAGGTGGACGAGATCAGGGGTGCGGCCCCGGCCGCACTGCGCCGCGACCTCTCCACCATTCCCTCCCTGCGCCGCGACGCGCTCAGCGGCAAGGGCACCGCGCTGGAGGCCCATCAGGCGTACTCCGAGGTCATCGCCAAGCTCCACGATCTCGCCGACGAGCTCGCCGAGAAGACCCCGCCGCGCGCCGCCGAGTCCACCCGCGCCCCGTTCGCCCTCGGCCAGGCCACCGAGCAGGCCTCCGCCACCCGCGGGCTGCTGATCGCCGCGCTGTCCGTACCCCGCAAGGTCACGACCTCGCAGATCGACCGGGTCACCGGGCTGCCCGTCCAGACCCAGGACGCGGGCAGCAGCAAGGACGACCGCACCCGTGACGAGCTGAGCGCCGCCGCCCAGCAGGCCCGGGTCCGCGAACTCTCCTCGCTCGCCGACTTCGACCAGGCCGCCGGAGCCACAGCCCGCGACAAGCTGTCGTCCACCGTCACCGGACCCGAGGTCAACAGCGCGGAGAAGTACCTCAACTCCCTCACCGACCGCCCCGAGCTGTCGGACTCCGACCAGAAGGCCAGCAGCAAGAAGGTCGAGGCGGCACTCTCCGCCCGGATCGACCGGATGCGGGGTGTCGAGTCCGCCCTCGGCACCGCACAGGTCCAGCGCCTGGAGCAGCTGCGCGACGATGACGTCACGGCGCTGGAACTGCGGATCGCGCTGCTCGGCGGCTGTCTGCTGATCGCCGTCGGCGTCTCCACCGCCGTGGCCCGCACCCTCACCCAGCCGCTCGCCGTCCTGCGGATCGGTGCCGCCCGCCTTGCCGCGGAACCCGCCACCGCCGAACCAATCCGCTACACCGGCCGCAACGACGAGTTCGCCCAGGTCGTACGGTCCATCAACGCCCTGCACGGCCAGCTGCACGGACTGCTCCACGAGTTCAACGGCCGCTTCGAGAGCCTGCAGACCGAGCGTGCCGAGCTGATCGCCGGACGCGAGGCCCTCACCGTCCAGCGCGCCGAACTCCAGGTCATGGCCTCCGACCTCACCGCCCAGCTGGAGCGGCTGAAGAACACGGTCCACCACACCTTCGTCAACCTCTCGCTGCGCACCCTCGGCCTCGTCGAGCGTCAGCTCGGTGTCATCGAGAGCCTGGAGGAGCGGGAGCACGACCCGGAGCGGCTGGCCACCCTCTTCAAGCTCGACCACATGGCCACGGTCATGCGCCGCCACAGCGAGAACATGCTGGTCCTCGCCGGCGCCGAGCACGGCCACGGCCATGCGGGCCCGATCCCGCTGGTCGACGTGTTGCGTGCGGCCGTCTCCGAGATCGAGCGGTACGAGCGGGTCACCATCCAGTCCCTGCCGCCGCACGCCCAGATCGCCGGTTTCGCCGCGGACGACCTCAGCCACCTCGTCGCCGAACTCCTGGAGAACGCGACCTCCTTCTCACCGCCGGATTCCCATGTCCAGCTCTCCGGCTGGCTGCTGGAGACCGGCGAGGTGATGCTCTCCGTCCAGGACGAGGGCATCGGGATGTCCGCCGTACGGATGGGCGAGCTCAACACCAGGCTCGGCGACCCCACGTTGTTCGAGGCGGGCGAACAGAGTGCGGACGGGGCCGGGCTCGGACTCCAGGTCACCTCCCTGCTGGCCGCGCGCCACGGTGTACGGGTCCAGCTGCGCGACCACGCGGGCACCGGCGGGGTCACGGCGGTCGTCGTCCTGCCCAAGACCATGCTGCCGAAGGCGCCACCGGCCGCCACACCACCGCCGGTGAAGGTCCCCGGGGACGCCCCCGCGGTGAATCTGCCGGGGTCGGTCGCCGAGGCCAACTCCAACGCACTGCCGGGGCGTACGCTCGCCCTGCCCGGCGACCCGCTGATCGCCGCGGCCGAGCAGACGATCCGCGAGTCCGGCGCCACCTCCGAGCCCGTGCCCGGGCACGCGGTGGGCAACGCCCCCGCCCCCGCTCCGGCCGCCCCCGCTCCGGCCGCCCCCGCTCCGGCCGCCGCCGAGGCCGAGATCACGATGCAGGTACGGCTCCCGGTGGTTCCGGAGTTCGCGGATGTCTCCGAGCTCACGGCGCCCGACCCGTACGCCATCGGCCCCGACCGCCACGAGCGCACTGCAGACGAGTCCCCGGAGCCGTACGCCGCGCCGGCCCCTGTGTCCGCCCCGGAGCCGTATACCGCTCCCGCCCCGGAGCCGTACACCGCTCCCGCCCCGGTCCCCGCACCCGCCCCGGCCCCCGCGCCCGTCGCCGACGCCCTGCCCGGCCCCCGGCAGCCGGTGCAGCACTCGCAGCCGCAGCAGGAGCGCATTACCGACAAGGGCCTGCCCAAGCGCACCCCCAAGGTCGTCAAGCCCACCACGGCACCCAGCGCCGAGCGCAAGGGCAGCCTGGACAAGGAAGCGCTGCGCCGTCGGCTCGGCGGCTTCCACCAGGGTGCGAAGGACGGCCGCCGGGACGTCGAGGCGGAGATCGCCGAGATCACGGCGACCCAGCCGTTCCCCGGGGCCCCCGCACACGCCGGGCGCTCCGCACTTACCGAGCACAGTGATCCGGCCGACCCCAGCGACGGCCGAGCCGATGAGACGGGGGACACAGTCGAGGAGGCACGCAGTTGACTGCGCCCAGCACATTCGGGCTGAGTACCGAGGCCCGGAACCTTCACTGGTTGCTGAGCAATCTGGTGGAGGAGGTGCCAGGGGTCCACTCGGTCACCGTCGTCTCGTCCGACGGACTGATGCTGCTCTCCTCCGACCCCGGCCATCTGACCACTCAGAGCACCGGACGGCAGGACGGCCCCAAGGGCTCCAGCGCCGACCTGGCCACCATCGTCTCCGGCATCGGCAGCCTCACCGTCGGCGCCGCCAAGCTGATGGGCGGCGGCGGCGTCAAGCAGACCATGGTCGCCATGGACGAGGGCAGCGTCTTCGTCATGTCGATCAGCGACGGCTCGCTGCTCGGTGTGCACGCCACCCCGGACTGCGACATGAGCGTCATCGCCTACCACATGGCGCTCTTCGTCGGCCGAGCCGGACACGTACTCACCCCCGAACTCCGCAGTGAACTGCGCAAATCGATGGAGAGCGCCCAGTGACGCCCGCTGCTGAACCCGCCCGAAGGCTTCCCGTCCGCGGGTCCGACCGAAGGCCCGCACGGGTCCGCCCGTACTCGCTCACCGGCGGTCGCACCCGCTTCGGCCACGTTCTGCTCGTCGAGACGTTCGTCGCCGCGCTGGAAGCGCCCGAGGAGCGCCGCGAGCTGACCAACGGCAACCTGGCCACCCGCGTCATGCCGGAGCTCCAGGCCATCGTCGAAATCTGCCGCCGGATGCGTACGGTCGCTGAGATCTCCGCCCTGCTGAAGATGCCGCTCGGCGTGGTCCGGGTGCTGCTCAGCGACTTGGCCGACCAGGGAAAGATCCGCGTGTACGGGACCGGTCACGGCACCGGCCAGCCCGACCGCGCACTGCTCGAAAGGGTGCTCAATGGACTCCGCCGTCTCTGAGTCGCCGCTCTTCGCCCCGCGTCAGCCGGGGGCCAAGGACCAGGCCGAAGAATCGCTGCAGGCCTGGCAGTTGGACCACACCAGGGCCCCCATCGCCACGAAGATCGTGGTCGCGGGCGGGTTCGGCGTGGGCAAGACGACCTTCGTGGGGTCGGTCTCCGAGATCACCCCGCTGAAGACCGAAGCGATGATGACCCAGGCCAGCGAGGAGACCGACGATCTCTCCGCGACACCCGACAAGGTCACCACGACCGTCGCGATGGACTTCGGCCGGCTCACGCTCGACGACGACCTCGTGCTGTACGTGTTCGGCACACCGGGCCAGCAGCGCTTCTGGTTCATGTGGGACGACCTGGTGCGCGGCGCGATCGGTGCGGTCGTGCTCGCCGACACCCGGCGGCTCGCCGACTGCTTCCCCGCACTCGACTACTTCGAGAGCTGCGGCCTGCCGTACATCGTCGCCGTCAACCACTTCGAAGGAACGCCGGGGTTCGATGCGGAGGACGTCAGGGAGGCCCTGACCGTGCCGCCGCACGTGCCTGTTGTGATCATGGACGCGCGTAACAAGATCACTGTCGTCGAGTCGCTGCTGGCCCTCGTGGGCCACGCCCTCGACGCCACCCCGGCATAGCTCGCACGCAACACGTAACGGAGAACCGCGATGCGGAAGATACTCATAGTCGGAGCCGGCCAGTCCGGTCTCCAGCTCGCCCTTGGACTGCAGTCCCGAGGGTACGAAGTCACCCTGATGTCCAACCGCACCGCCGACGAGATCCGCTCCGGCCGGGTCATGTCGACGCAGTGCATGTTCGACACGGCGCTCCAGTACGAGCGTGACTACCAGCTCAACTTCTGGGAGTCCCAGGCCCCGCGCATCGAGGGCCTCGGCGTCTCGGTCGCCGCGCCCGACTCCTCGCGCGCCGTCGACTGGGTCGGCAAGCTGGACGGCTTCGCCCAGTCCATCGACCAGCGCGTGAAGATGGCTGGCTGGATGGAGACCTTCGCCCAGCGCGGCGGGCAGCTCGTCATCCACGGTGCCGCCGTCTCCGACCTTGACTACTTCTCCCGTACGTACGACCTGGTGATGGTCTCCGCGGGCAAGGGCGAACTGGTCTCCATGTTCGGCCGCGACGCGTCCCGTTCGCCGTTCGACGCCCCGCAGCGTGCCCTGGCCGTCGCGTACGTCCACGGAATGGGCCCGCGCCCCGAGCACCCCGAGTTCGACGCGGTCCGCTGCAACCTGGTCCCCGGCGTCGGCGAGCTCTTCGTGATGCCGACCCTGACCACGTCCGGCCGTGCCGACATCCTGTTCTGGGAGGGCGTCCCGGGCGGCCCGCTCGACGCGTTCCAGGGCATCAAGGACCCCGCCGAGCACCTCGCCAAGACGCTGGAGCTCATGGAGCGGTTCCTGCCGTGGGAGTACGCACGCGCCACCAAGGTCGAACTGACCGACGCGAACGGCACCCTGGCGGGCCGTTACGCCCCGACCGTCCGCAAGCCGATCGGCCGGCTGCCCGGCGGCGGTCTGGTCCTCGGCGTGGGGGACGTGGTCGTCGCCAACGACCCGATCACCGGCCAGGGCTCCAACACGGCCTCCAAGTGCGCGAACTCCTACCTGAACTCGATCCTCGAGCACGGCGACCGCGAGTTCGACGCGGAGTGGATGCAGGCCACGTTCGACCGGCACTGGGAGACCACGCAGCACGTCGTGAAGTGGACCAACGCGATGCTCGGCGTACCGCCGGAGCACGTACTGAACCTGATCGGCGCAGCCGGCCAGCTCCAGCCGGTCGCCAACCGCTTCGCCAACGGCTTCAACAACCCGGCGGACTTCGAGAACTTCTTCTTCGACCCGGAGAAGACGAACGCGTACCTGGCCGAGGTCTCGGCCGCTGTGTAAACGCCTGACCTGCGAAGCAGCGGTCAACGGTGGTGAACGTTGGTGACTGTGGGCCGCCCTCCGACGGCCCACGGACGGCCCGGCCATCGGCCCGGTGAATGGCTCTGACACCCGCGTGACACCTGACACCGTCACGCGCCCTGACACCAGGTCCTGACACTGCCTGACGCCCGGAGCCCTGTCCCTCCTGACGCCCCGCCCACCGACCGACGGTTCACAGCCTGGAGCGCCGCTCCGGCGAGGAGGGCCACGCGTTCGTCACTCTCTATCGCGGCTCTTGTGGGGGTCTGTGGGGGTCCCACAGACCCCCACAGAATGTCCCCCGAGGCGTCCTGTGGGGGGCGCAGGGCCGTTTTCCGGGGGCGGTTTGTGGAACCCCCACACCCACCACATGCAGGTCAGAGACCCCCGCGGCCGTGTGGGACCCCCACAAGGTTGTGGGGGCCTGTGGGGTCGAATCCAGGACTGCCCTGCTAGAGCGTGTCTGACGGGTCGCGTCATGCAGACCGTCCCCACCCCCAGAGCTGCCATCGCTCCGCCGTCCGTCCCGCCTTCCCAGTCGGCCGCGAAGGCCTTGGGCGGGCCGGGTCAGCGGCCCTGCTCCCGACAGCCATGCCACCTGAATGGCGCAACATGATGTGCCATCCACATGGGCGAAGCACAAGCTGGCTAGTGCCCCACCGAGGTAATCCGTGAAAGGGGAACCAAATGCACATTCGACGAATCCTCGCCGCCGTCATCGCCACGGCAGCCCTCGCCGGACTCGGCCTCACAGGCGCCGCCACCGCCACCGCCGCCACCGCAAAGGGTGCCCCATCCTACGTCACCCCTTCTGAGTGCAAGCAGGGCGGCGGAGAGCCCCGGATCGACTTGCCGGGCAACCCCTGCAAGGGCGGTACGCACGACGGGGAGCCGGTCGACTAACAGGCCCTAAACCCCACAAGGCGCCCCGCAGCCACGCGCCGCGGGGCGCTCCCGCGCGAGCGTAGCCGGGAGAGTCGCAGGGACTGTGCCGACCCGTCGGACACGCCCTGGACCTAGCACCCGTCACCGCTAGGTCTAGCACCCCCGCTAGCAGCGAATCATGCGGCTGAGCTGCGCACTAGCGTCTAGCAGTGGGTGCGAGAAGACCCCGGTTCCGCTTGGAAACCGGGGTCTGGGCAGGGGCTTGCCCTGAAAGCTAGCGCAGGGGGCGAGCAAGGTGACGTCACTGTGGCAGGAAGCCCGGCTTCTCTCGCCCAAGTGCCTGAAGCTGCGCGAGGTAGTCCTGGGCAGACGGCTCGGTGCTGTAGCGGCGCTTCACTTCGGCCGCGAGCTCCCGACTCGTCATGATGAGCGACGGCACCGACTGCCGGTCGCCTTGAAGCGCACGCTCTCCCATGATGAGTGCCTGTTCCAGGTCGCCCTCGCGTGCGGCCGTCACGCCCAGCGTTACGCGCGCCTCAGCGTTGCGCATCGGCGCGCGCTCGGTGCCGTCGAAGTCCGTACCCGCACGCAGCACCTCTTCGGCAAGGGCCCTGGCCAGCTTGTCCTCCCCGACCAAGCGGTAGCAGTCCATCGAATAGAAGTCGAACTTCGCCGGGTCGACCACGAAGTGGTTGTCCAGGTTCTCCGGGTGCGGCATGCCTTCGAGTAGGCGCCGCCCCTTGTCCAGCGCCGCCTCGACCTGTCGCCGGTCACCGAGCCGAGCCCACGCCTTCGCCTCTTGGTCGGCAAGCTGCACCGCGACACCGTGGTGGGCCGCGACCTCTGCCCCTGCCTGAGCCGCTGCGATGACTCCGCGGTAGTCCCCGGTCGTGAGAGCAAACCAAGCCCGCATCTCGTGAGCCCACCCGGCGACTTCGGAACATGTCCGCGAGTGGGTGGCCACCCTCGAACAGCGCGGAATCCCTGGCCCCTACGCCCGAGCGATCTACTCCAATGTGCGAGCCGTGCTGAGCGCCGCCGTTGACGACAAGTACCCGAACCGCAACCCGTGTTCCGTGCGTTCCGTCAAGCAGCCGGTTGTTGAGCGGAAGCCGGTCGTTCCGTGGCTTGCTGAGCGGGTGTTCGCCGTGCAGGCCGCGATGCCGGAGAGGTATCAGGCGATGGTCGACCTGGGGGCGGGCTGCGGCATGCGGCAGAGCGAGATCCTGGGCGTGACCGTGGACGCCTTCGACTTCGAGACCGACACCCTTCATGTGGTGCAGCAGCTCAAACTCAGCCGGAGCAAGCCGGTGTTCGCACCACCCAAGGGCGGGAAGCTGAGGGACGTTCCGCTGCCTGGCCCCGTGGCCGACGCTCTCAAAGCGCACATGAAGCAGTACCCACCGGTCGAGATCACCCTGCCGTGGCGGCGCGCTGACGGCCCGAAGGTGACCAAGCGTCTGATCTTCACCGCGCCGATGGGCAACCACGTGTGGCGCACCTCGCTCAACGACGGCGCGTGGAAGCCCGCATTGGTGGCGGCCGGAATCATTCCGGAGCCTGAGACCGAGGAGGGCAGCTATGCCGCGGCGCGAGAGCACGGCATGCACGCTCTCAGGCACTTCCACGCGTCGGCCCTCCTTGATGGCGGGGAGAACATCAAGGCCGTGAGCGAGTACCTGGGACACAGTGACCCGGCCATGACGCTCAGGGTGTACGCCCACCTCATGCCGAGCAGCCGGGAGCGCACGCGAAAGGCCATCGCGACGGCCTACAGCAAGGGCCCGATTCGGGGCTGACGGCCCACAGACGGCCCACGGGACGTCAGAAGCCTCTCATCTGCGGAAAGTTCGCAGGTGGGAGGCTTCTGATATGAGTGGCTTACTTCTCCGACCCGGAGAAGACGAACGCGTACCTCGCCGAGGTGTCCGGGGCAGCGTCGGCCGCCTGACCGCAGCAGCCGGGCCGAGTCCCGTCGGGAATCCGACGGGACTCGGCCCGGCTGTCATGTGCGGACGTCACGGCCCCGGCTGCCTACTGCTCGGGCGCCGACGACGAGCTGTACCCCGAGTCCGAGCCCGAGGACGCCCCCTGCGGGAGCTGCGGCGGCTTGTACCCGGACAACGGCGCGCTCTGCGGATCCGGCCGTACGGCACCCAGCAGCGGATTCGACGCCACCGGCGAGACCTTCACCTGCGAACCCGGCCGGGGCGCCTGCACCACCTGTCCGTTGCCGATGTACAGCGCCACATGAGTGGCCTTCGGGAAATAGATCACCAGGTCGCCCGGGCGCAGCGCGTTGAGCGGCACCTTCGGAAGCTGCCGCCACTGCTCCTGCGAGGTCCGCGGAATGACCCGGCCCGCCTTCGCCCAGGCCTGCGAGGTGAGCCCCGAACAGTCGAACGAGTTCGGCCCCTCCGCGCCCCACACGTACGGCTTGCCCACCTGCCGGATCGCGTACTTCACCGCCTCGCCGCCGGCCTGGGACGGCGACCAGGTCGAGGACAGGGCGCCAGAGGCGGCCAGGGCGCCCTGTGCCTTCGCCATGCCCCGCTGTTCCAGCCGGGACAGCTCGGCGAGCTGTGTGCCGGAGAGCGTGGCCAGTTCCGCCTCGACGGCCTTGAGCCGCGACTGCACCGCGTTCCGCTGCTTCTTCTGCTTCGTGGCCAGAGCCTGCTGCCGGTCCAGCACCTTGCGGGACTCGGCGGCCAGGTCGTCGGCGCGCTTCTCGGCGCCGGTGAGCCGCTTCACGGTGGCCGCCCGCCCGGCCGCCGCACGCCGGATCACATGCTCCTGGTCCAGGAAGTGCTCGGGATCACGGGCCAGCATGAGCTGCATGTACGAGGAGATGTCGGACTGCCCCTGGTATTCCTCACGGGCCAGCTGCCCCGCCTCGTCGTGGCTGTCGGCCAGCGCGGTCCGGGCGGCGACGAGGGAGGTGTGGAGCTTCTTCGCCTGCGCTTTGCGCTTCTTCAGCTCCGCTGCGGTCCCGTTGTACGTCTCGGTGGCCTCCTCGGCCTGCTGGTACAGCTTCTGCAGCTCGGTCAGCAGCTGGGCGACGCTCTTGTTCGTGGCCGCGGGGGCGGCGGCCGAATTCGCGGCGGGGCCCGCGGCGGGGCTCGGGTCCACGGGAGCGGCGGCTGCCGGCGAGGTTACGACTAGCGTGGTCAGGGTCGCGGTGCAGACCGCACGCAGGACTCCGCCTGACACGACATCACCTCCGGTGACGGGGCGAGTCATGGGACTTCCCCATGAGTGAGCGCATCAAATACGGTCACTCGGTGTCACGAGATGCAAGAACCGTGCGGTGTGGCGGCAGACGGGTTCGCCCGGAAGGCGGCGGGCGGGGGCGGACCCCCTGAGCCTTCGCTCAGGCGACCGGGAAGGCGTAGAAGATCCGGTCGCGCTGGACGACAGCGGTCTTTCCGGTCGCCAGCACCCGGTACGGAGCGGTGACTGTGGGCCCCTTCGGGTCCTGCGACCCGATGTCCTGGAACTTCCACAGCCGTCGCCCGTCCTGTGCCGCGAACGCGGTGACCTGGGCCCCGTCCGCGGCCAACAGCGTCCT
The DNA here is from genome assembly GCF_044741025.1 of Streptomyces sp. NPDC088246. Classification (NCBI taxonomy): domain Bacteria; kingdom Bacillati; phylum Actinomycetota; class Actinomycetes; order Kitasatosporales; family Streptomycetaceae; genus Streptomyces; species Streptomyces sp. NPDC088246. The sequence goes on along the minus strand of NZ_JBIURV010000002.1, from coordinate 486,437 downwards.
GCCGGTCGTACTGAGCGTCACCGCGGGGGCGGCGGTGCCGGGTGCCGCCTCCGTCGAGCGCCGCCAGCGCAGCCGCCCCGTCTCCCGCTCGACCGCGCCCACTTCCTGGTTGCGGTTGGTGGTGTGCAGAAGCGTGCCGGTGGCGACGGGGGTCCCGTACGGGGTCCCGGTGGTGCCGTTCAGCGTCCACTTCGGCTTGCCTGCGGGGATCTCGAAGACCTGGAGATCGTCGCCCACCGCCGCGTACAGCAGGCCCCGGTCGTCCCCCATGGCCGCTCCGTCCGGTGCGATCGTGCCGAACGACCTGCTCCACAGCAGCTTTCCGGTCTTCTGGTCGAAGCCCCGGAAGACTGCTTTCCCCTTGGCGGCCTTCACGTCGCCGGGTGTCAATGTGCCTGTGCTCTGACGTACGACGAAGTCGTCCTGCCCGACAGCGATCAGCCGGTGGACGGGGGCGGCCGGTCCGCGCCCGGTGGGTACGGGGGTCCGCCACAGTTCCTTGCGTTGCAGGACGTCGTAGGCGAAGAGGTACGACTTGACGACCTGAGTGTCCTTGCCCCGCTTCTTGCCCTTCTTCGGAGCCGGGGCCTTGACCGTCACCTTGTTGGAGCCGGTGAACCAGACCACCGGGCCGAACGTGCCGACGATCTCCGACACCGCGAGGTTCGGCGCCCCGGTGAACCCGTCCGCGTATCCCGCCCGGTGCGCGACCTTGCCGTCCTTCGGCGACAGCCACAGGAACTCGGACGGACCCGCGACGAAACAGAGGTCCTTCCCCGCCGGCAGTGCGGCCTGTCCCTTGGCGGCGTCCGTGTTCTCCCAGACCCGGCGCCCGGTACGCAGATCGATGCCGGCCGCCCCGCTCTCGCTGGTCAGCACCAGCAGCCGGTCGTTCCAGAGGGCTGCGGTGAGCGGCGGAGGTTCGGCCGCCGGGTGCGTGTACACCCAACGCGGCTGAGGCGGCAGCCCCGCGACGGTGGGACCGCTGCGGCTCGGCGCGGGCTTGGGATCGTCCGTCGTGCCCCCGTCACCGGACCCGAGTGCGAGCACCCCACCCCCGCCGACCACCAGCCCGGCGGCCCCGGCAGCGAGCCCGACGAAGAGGCTGCGCCGACCGACGGCGGGGGAGGCGGGGGCGGCCGGGGCGGGGGCGGGAGCCGCGGGGACCGGCAGCGGGCGGGGCGGCAGCGCAGCGACGGGCGGGAGCACGGCAGGAAGCCCGGCGGCGGGGGCGGCCGGGGGCGCGGCGGGGGGCGCGGTGAGCTCGCGCGGTACGGACAGCTGGGTCGTGGGCCGGTCGGTCCTCGGGACGTGGCGCCCGATGTTCCCCAGCTGAGTGGTACGGGTGTCCCGGACGGGGGAGAGTTCGCGGCCGGGCGCGTCGGCCGGTGCATCCGATGGTGTGGCGTCCGCAGGTCCGTCGGCGGGTCTGTCGACCGGCGCATCCACCGGAGGGCCGGCCGAGACCAACTCCCTTACCCGCAAACCCTGCTCCGTCACCGCAGCCGCCAGCCGCTCCGGCAGCCAGTCGCCCTTCGCCAGGCCCGCCGCCCCCTCGAGGGCCAGCTCCGCCGCCACCGTTCCCGCACTCGGCCGGTCGGCCGGGTCCTTCGCGAGGCAGCCGGCGATCAGGTCACGCAACTCCTCTGGAACCGCGCCGAGTTCGGGGTCGGTGCGGGCGATCCGTTCGGCGCCCTCGGCGGCCGGGCCGTCGGCGAGCGGGGTCGTGCCGGTCGCCGCGTACGCCAGCAGCAGGCCCAGCACGAAGAGATCCGAGGCCGGTCCGGGCTCCTCGCCCTCAACTTGTTCCGGGGTGAGATATCCGAGCCTTACGGACAACTGCCCGCCGGGCCGGACCTCGGCGGCGGCCGCAGCGCCCAGCGGGCCGAACGCGGTGAGTCGTGGTCCGTCCTCGGCCAGCAGCACCGTCCCGGGAGCCAGGCCCTGGAGCACGGCTCCGGTGGCGTGCACGCGGGAGAGGGTCTCGGCGATGCCCGCACCCAGTATCCGCACGGCACGCTCGGGAAGCGGCCCCATGACATCGATCGCCTCGGAGAGCGTCATCGCGGGTACGTAGGGGCCGGCCGTCCACGGCAGGTCGTCGTCCGCGTCATCGGCCGGAGTGTCGAGCTGCGGCTGGACCCAGCCGCCGGCCAGCCGGTCCGCGGTGCGGGCCTCCGCCTGGAAGCGGCGCCGGAAGGCGGGCAGCGCGGCGAGTTCGGGACGGGCGGCGGTGACCACCACGGGTCTGTCCGCGGCCGTGTCGTGCGCGAGGTACTGCACGGCGCTCGCGGTCTCGCGGCACCGGGCCAGCACGGTGTACGGACCGATGCGGCGTGGATCGTCCTGACGCAGCGCCTCCATGGCGCACCCCCTTGCTGACCGTGCCCGGCACCAGAGCGTCGATCTTAGACCGATCCCCCCGGCCCGCCGGGTGCCGCACCCTCAGCCCGGCTTCGACCAGGGCCACTTGGGGCTGTGCCGTTCACGGCCCTCGGGGGCGTACTCGTACACCCAGCCCCGCGGAATCCCCAGCCGCTTGGAGTGGCCGGCGGGCACCCGGCGGTACGCGTACACGGTGGCGGGCCCGCCGCCGGCGGCCGGCACCGGGACCTCGTACCACTTGGGCGGATGGCCGGTCGGACCGACGAGGACGGGCAGGACCCGCCCGTCCAGGGGGCCGCCGCTGAAGGGGGTGTTCTCGCTTCTCACCGCCCCAGTCTGACCGATCAGCCCTCGGGCAGCAGATGGGCCGCCCCGCCGACGACCGGGATCAGTCGTTCCGCCAGCCGCCCGGCCGGACCTGCGGCGTTCTCCAGAGGCAGCAGCTCCGCCACCGCCGACGCGGTCTCCGGGTCCGTCGCCGCCGTCGCGGCCAGCAGCGCGATCAGCTGGTCGACCAGCCAGTCGCGCAGATCGGCCGCGGCGGGCTGCTTCCCCTCGTCCAGCCATATCAGGGACGCCGCTTCGACGGCCGCGATCCAGGTGCGCACCATCATCCGCAGCCGGGGTCCGGGCTCGGCCCCCGCATCCGCGCCGCCCCGGCCCAGGTGCAGCAGGATCTGCTCGGCCGCCGCCCGCCGCACCTCGTCGACGATCGCGGTCGTACGGGAGGTCTCGACGACGCTCCCGCCGCGCAGCAGTGCGCTGAAGCCGGCGTCGTGCTCGTCCACGAAGGCGAGATAACGGTCGAGCACCCGCAGCACCCGCTCGGTGGGCGGCCCCACGGGCGGCTCGCTGAAGCACAGGATCAGTTTCTCGGCGGCCGACCTCAGCGCCGCCTCGTACAACTGCTGGCGTCCGCCCGGGAAGTAGCGGTACACAAGTGGGCGGGAGACTCCGGCGACCGTCGCCACCTCGTCGAGCGAGACCTCGTCGGGGGCCCGGTGTGCGAACAGGGTGAGCGCCGCACCGAGGAGCTGGGTGCGGCGCTCCTCGACGCTGAGCCTTCGGTACGCACGGGTCGGCGGCGCGGCAGTGGTCATGCCATGAAGCCTAGGCGCTCCGCCCGTACGGGCAATGGGGCGTCGGCTCAGGCGAGCAGGCCGGAGCTCTTCCACAGCCTGCGTCCCACCCCGCCCAGCACCCCGATGTCGTCCAGGAAGTCCGTCAGCCGCTTCGCGCCGGTCTGCATGACCTCCGCCCGGTGACCGCTCGCCTTCACCTGGGCGACGGCCTCGCGGCGGTCCAGGCCGACGTTCTCGTACACCAGCGGGTTGATGAAGCACACGGAGAAGACACGGGCCGCCTCGCCGCAGCTCACCCGGGTGAACTCGCGCTCCCAGCGCGGGGCGGTCACCATCTGGCGGCGCAGCTCCTCGCGGGCGTACCGGACGTGCCGTGCCTCCTCGACGACATGGATGCGGGTCACACCGCGCACCAGGGTCTGGACGCGCTCGTCCGGGAACGTCAGCCGCTGCATCCAGTCGAGGATCTCCTCGCCGAGCAGGGTCGCGGCGAACGAACCGGGTGTGGTGGAAACGGTCTTCAGCACGCGGGCGAGGTTGTGATAGACGCGCGGTACGGGGTAGTCGGGCGAACCGCTCCACTTGATCATGCGGCCGAACATCATCGAGTGCCGGCACTCGTCGGCTATCTCGGTGAGCGCGTAGCGGACGTGGTTGCTGGTCACCGGCTTGTCGTAGATGTGCCGGACGAGCAGCTGCATGAGGATGATCTCGAACCAGATGCCCAGCGAGGCCAGCGAGGCCGCCTCGTGCCTGGCCAGGTCCAGTCGCTGCTCCTGCGACATCCCCCGCCACAGCGGGGTGTCGTAGAGCGAGACGAGCTCGGGCGGCCAGAACCACTTGCCGTCCTCGATCGCCGATTCCCAGTCGAGTTCCTTGTCCGGATCGAAGGAGTGCTTGGCCGAGGATTCGAGCAGCCGCTCGGCGATCTGCTCGCGGTCCCGGAGCGGGCCGAGTGCATCGCGAAGCAACTGCACGTCGCGTTCGGTCACTGTCGTCATGGCTGGAGGCACCTCACCTATGGGTTACCGGCGGTCACTTCTTATGAGACTCTCCGTCAGTAAGGCCGTCAATCCCTTGCGCACGACTTGTTGACCCGGCGTCTACCAACGTGTGAACCTGCCAACTGACGCAACCGCCAAGGGACTTATCGGAGTACGCAAGGCGAGAAGGAGCCGTCCGTGTCGACACACGACCTCTACACCACCGCCCCCGACGCGCCGCTGTGGCAGGTGCCCGCCTCCGGCGCCGCCCGCTTCAGCTGGGACTACGACGACGGTCGCGAACGCCTGCTCGCCCTCTACCAGAAGGGCAAGGACAAGCAGTGGGACGGCAACAAGCGCATCGACTGGTCCCTGGAGGTCGACCCCGCCGACCCGCTCGGCACCCCGGACGACGTCCTCACCCTGTACGACACGCCGCACTGGGCGAAGATGACCGACAAGGACCGGGGCGAGCTGCGTAAGCACTACACCGCCTGGCAGTTCAGTCAGTTCCTCCACGGTGAGCAGGGCGCCATGGTCTGCGCCGCCAGAATCGTGGAGTCCGTCCCCGACCTGGACGCGAAGTTCTACTCCGCGACCCAGACGATGGACGAGGCCCGGCATGCGGAGATATACAGCCGGTTCCTGCACGAGAAGGTCGGGATGCTCTACCCGGTCAACGACAACCTCCAGGGCCTGCTCGGCGACACCCTGCGCGACTCCCGCTGGGACATGCCCTACCTCGGCATGCAGGTCCTCATAGAGGGCCTCGCCCTGGCCGCGTTCGGCATGATCCGCGACACGACGTCCAAGCCGCTGCCGAAGCAGATCCTCGCGTACGTCATGCAGGACGAGGCCCGGCACGTCGCCTTCGGGCGGATGGCGCTGCGTGACTACTACAAGCAGCTGAGCGACGCCGAACTGCGCGAACGCGAGGAGTTCGTCATCGAGGGCTGCTATCTGATGCGCGACCGGCTCAGGGGCGTCGAGGTACTGGAGAACTTCGGCATCGGCAAGCAGGAGGCCGAGAAACTCTCCGAGCAGTCACCGTTTCTGCAGCTCTTCCGCAAGCTGCTGTTCAGCCGGATAGTGCCGTGCGTCAAGGACATCGGCCTGTGGGGCGAACGGCTTCAGAAGGCGTACGTCGACATGGGCGTCCTCGAACTCGGCGACTCCAGCCTGGACCTGCTGATGGCCCAGGACGAGGAGCTGGCCGAGCAACTGGACCGGGACCGTTTCGCGGCGGAGGAACAGGCCAGGGTCGCGGAGGTCGAGGAGGCGATAGCCCAGGGCGAAACGAGTACCTCGGGGGACTGAGAGCGAAGCGGCCGGCCGGCGGGGACCGGGTCGCAGAGCTGCGAGACGAATCCCCGCAGCTGCTCCGCCACCTGCTTCGGCACCTTCAGCGGCATCGCGTCACGGGCGAGTGCCAGGTCGTGCGACAGAAGACCAGCGGTGTGTCGAGCAGCCTCCCGATGTGCGCCTGGGGCGACGGGAACACGGGCGCCATGGTCGCCGTCGTCACGTCCGAGACCGCGGTGAAGGACCCGCGGTCCATCGACCTGAGGCAGCTGGCGGCGGACACCGCGAAGGTCAGGTCCGAGGTGCGCAAGCCGATCGGCTGATCAGTCCGTTCAGCCCATGGCCGCGGTCGGCGGCGGGAAGGACTTCCGAAGAGTGAACGCCCGCTCGGTGGGCCCGTGTTCACGCAGATGGAGCAGGCGCTCCTCGGCGTCCTGCACCGTCGGGCGCACGCCCGCCTCCACCCACCACAGGGCCGTCATGGCCTCCTCCACCCGCTCGAACCACTCGCGCCGCCGCGCCAGCAGCTCACGGTGCTGCCCCTGGTACATGAACGCCGTCAGTGCGTCCGTGTCGCGCCACACCGACATGTTCACGATCAGCCAGGTGTCCCCGAAGACCGGTACGTCGGTGGCGTTGCCGGTCTCGCTCTGCAGCCGCCAGACGAAGCCGGTGGCCCGGTCGGCGACCGCGTTCACCGGGTCGAGGGCGTCGACGAAGTCCTTCAGCTCGGGGGAGTCCAGGGGGAATCTGAGACGGGCTGTGTTCACCTGGGCCAGCTCATGGCCGGTCTGTCGGTCGCTGTGTGTCATGGCCACACGGTAATCAGTGCGTTCTCCACAGCACGGGCCATTCCGAGCAGTGAGACGTCCGCCCCGCGCTCTGCGGCCAACTGCAGCCCGACCGGGCAGCCGTCCGCCGTGAATCCGGCGGGCACACTCGCGGCGGGATGGCCGCTGAGGTTGAACGCCCAGGTCAGGGCGGTCGAGTAGAGATCGCCCGGACCGTCGTGGCCGTGCGGGCGGTTGGGGGTGGTCGGGGTGAGCAGCAGAGGAGTACGGGAGAACAGGGCGTCGAGCCGGAGGTCGTTCTCGCGGCGGATCTCCGTGGCGGCCGGGGACGGCTCCCCGCTCCGGACCGCCTGCCATGCCTCTCGCGGGTCGAGCAGCTCGCACGTACGGTCCACGAGCCGCACCACCCCGCCCGCCACGAGCCGCCCCACCGCGTGCCGGACGACCGACTCGACTTCCGGGTCGACCTCCGCGTACCCCAGACCGGGGCTGAAGACAGCGGGGATCGGAAGATCCGCCGCCGCCGGTTCGCAGCCGTCCAGGACACAGCTCAGAAAGGTCTGGGCCTGGGCCGCCGAACGGGTCAGCACCCCGGCGGAAGCGAGCCCGGACCGGTCGGGGGAAGGCAGCAGGCCGTTCGTCGTCTTCAGGCCGAACACCCCGCACCACGCCGCCGGAATCCGTACCGACCCCGCCCCGTCGCTGCCGGTCGCCAGTTCCACCAGATCCGCCGCGACCGCCACCGCCGAGCCCGCCGAGGAGCCGCCGGGTGTGCGCTCGGGGTGCCACGGGTTGACCGTACGGCCGTATGCGCCCAGCCCCCAGGTCTGCCAGGGCGTGCCGGGACCGGGCACCGAGGTCGCGCCGACCGGGACGCCACCGGCCGCGGCCAGTCGCCGGGCCGCGTACGAGCGGATACCGGCCGGCCCCTTGACCGCGAACGGCATACCGGCCAGCGGAAGCCGACGAGCCCGGTCCTCGTCGGCGAGCGCCCTCTCGGGCCACACCTCGATGAACGCGCACAGGCGCGGATCCTCCCGCCCGATCCGCTCCAGCGCCCGGCCCACCTCGCCCGCATCCGTCACGCGGTCACCTTCCCAGAGCCGCCTGCATGACGGAACGGGCGATCGGGGCCGCGCTGCCGCCGCCGCTGATGTCGGCCCGGTTCGCGGCCGCGTCCTCGACGACCACGGCGACCGCGACGTCCGGCTGCGCCGAGTCCGGCGCCTGCGCCCAGGAGATGAACCAGGCGTAGGGCCTGCCCGAGTTGTCGATGCCGTGCTGTGCGGTGCCGGTCTTGCCGCCGACCTTCACTCCGTCGATCGCGGCGTTGGACCCCGTGCCCTGCTCCACGACGTCGACCATCATCCGCCGCAGCTGCACGGCCGTCCGAGGGCTCATCGCCTGGTGGTAGGTGTGCGAGCCGTTGCGGTGGACGGTCGAGCCGCTTCTCGTGGTCGTACGGTCCACCAGATACGGGTACTTGAGGTCGCCGCCGTTCGCCACGGCCGAAGCCACCATCGCCATCTGGAGCGGTGTCGCCGTCGTGTCGAACTGCCCGATCGACGAGAGCGCCAGCTGGTCGTCGGACATCTGGGTGTCGAAGTTGCTCTTCGCCACCCCTGACGGGATCTTCAGCCCGGCGTCGTTGAAGCCGAATTTCCGCACCGCGTCCACCATGCCCTTCAGCCCGACCCGCACCCCCAGCTCCGCCATCACGGTGTTGCAGGAGACCCGGATCGCCTCGGCGAGCGAGGCGTTCTCGCAGCCTTCCGCCTCATTGGGGAGCGTGGTCGACGTACCCGGCAGAACATAGGGGGACGGGGTGTCGGTCTGGTTGTCGGGGTCGGTGACGACGTCCGCGTCGAGGGCGGCCGCCGCTGTCACGATCTTGAAGGTGGAGCCCGGCGGATAGGTCTGCCGGATCGCCCGGTTGAGCATCGGCTGGCTCTTCGCCGCGTTCAGCCGCTGCCAGGCGTCGGTGACCGACGAACCGGTGCCGGAGAGCCGCCCGGGATCGTACGAAGGGGTCGAGACCAGCGCCAGGATCCTGCCGGTCGACGGCTCGACGGCGGCGACCGCGCCCCGCCGCCCGCCGAGCCCGTCGTAGGCGGCGCGCTGCATCGAGTCCTTGATGGTCGTGACGACATTGCCGCCGGGCTGCCGGCTGCGGGTGATCTCGTTCCACAGGGGGAACGGGGCGAGCATCGAGTCGGTGCCGGAGAGGACGCCGTCCTCGGCGTTCTCGATCAGCGTCGTGCCGTACGTCTGCGAGGCGTAGCCGGTCACGGGTGCGTACAGCGGACCGTTGTTGTAGGTGCGCTCGTACTTGAGCTGCTCGCCGGTGTCCTCGGTGCCGGTGACGGACTTGCCGCCGACCAGGATGTTGCCGCGCGGCTGGCTGTAACGAGCGATCGTGAGACGGCGGTTGGCGGGATTGTTGTCCAGGCTGTCGGCATCGAGGACCTGGATGCGGGCGGCGTTCAGCAGCAGTGCCACGAGCAGCAGCAGACAGAGCGCGGCGGCCCGGCGGATGTAGCGGATCACGGCCTGGCCTCCGGGGCTCGCGGCGGGTAGGGGATCACGGTTCGCGGGGACGGGATCACGGTTCGCGGGGGCGGGATCACAGCTCGTCCTCCGTCATCGGCGCGATGACCCCGGTCTCCACATGGCCGGGACGGGGTCTGCGGGCCTGGTCGCTGACCCGGATCAGCAGCGCCACGATGATCCAGTTGGTGACGACGGACGAACCGCCCTGGGCGAGGAACGGCATCGCCATGCCCGTCAGCGGGATCAGTCCCATCACCCCGCCCGCGATCACGAACACCTGGAGCGCCAGGATCGAGGCGAGGCCGATCGACAGCAGCCGCCCGAAGGGGTCGCGCAGGGCGAGGCCGGCCCGGTAGCCGCGGGCGACGATCAGCGCGTACAGCAGGAAGACCGCCGTCAGTCCGGTCAGGCCGAGCTCCTCGCCCGCGGTCGCCAGGATGAAGTCGGACTTGGCGGCGAAGCCGATGAGGATGGAGTGGCCGAGTCCGAGCCCGGTGCCGAGCATCCCGCCCGCGGCGAACGCGAACAGCGACTGTGCCAGCTGGCTGGGGCCCCGGCCGGCGTCGATGGACGCGAACGGGTCGAGCCAGTCCTGGACCCGGCTGTGCACATGCGGTTCGAAGGAGCCGACGACGTACGCGCCGACGGCGGCGAGCAGCAGACCCACCGCGATCCAGCCGGTCCGGCCGGTCGCCACGTACAGCATGATCACAAAGAGGCCGAAGAAGAGCAGCGAGGTGCCCAGATCGCGTTCCAGGACCAGCACACCGACGCTGAGCAGCCAGATCGCCACGATCGGGCCGAGCACCCGGCCGGTGGGGAGCTGCAGTTTCCAGATCCTGCGGCCGGTGTGGGCGAGGGCGTTGCGGTTCGCGGCGAGATACGCGGCGAAGAACACGGCGAGCAGGATCTTGGCGAACTCGCCCGGCTGGAAGGAGAATCCGCCGACCCGGATCCAGATCTTGGCGCCGTTCACCGCGGGGAAGAAGATCGGCACGATCATCAGGACCAGGGCGGCGGCGACCGAGAGATAGGCGTACCGCTGGAGCACCCGGTGGTCGCGCAGGAAGACGACCACCGCGATGAAGAGCGCCACGCCGAGCGTGGACCAGATCAGCTGGGTGGGGGCCGCCTGGTCCTTCGGCGTCTCCAGGTCGAGCCGGTAGATCAGCACCAGGCCGAGCCCGTTGAGCAGTACGGCGATGGGCAGCAGCAGCGGATCGGCGTACGGGGCACGGAAGCGGACCGCGAGATGGGCGAGGAGAGCAAGGAGCCCCAGGCCCGCGCCGTAACCGGCCACATCGGGCGGGACCGCGTCGTTCCTGGCCAGGCCGACGGCGGCGTAGCCGTAGACGGAGATGAGGACGGCCCCGACGAGGAGCAGCAGCTCGACTCCGCGCCGCTTGGGCAGACGTAGATCGGGCGGGGGTGCGTCCGCCGTCGTTGCGGTCATGCCACGCAACGTAGCAAGAGGTGGTGTCTATTTCCCTTATGTCATAGTGCGTATGTCCATAGACGTGTTCATGAGGGTCTGCCCGGCGGGCAGGTGTCGGCGGGTGCTTGGCTGACGCCCCCTCACTCCTGGTGATGCGGTCCGGATTCCGGATCCTCCCGGCTCTTTGGCACCTCGTCGTCCAGCCGTACGTACTCGGGGAGTGTCAGCCGGGCCACCGCCCCGCCGTCCTGGGCGTTGGAGAAGGTGAGGTCGGCGCCGATCACCTCCGCCTGCCCGACGGCGATGGTGAGCCCGAGACCGTGTCCCTTGCCGCTGCCCTCGGTACGGAACCGCTGCGGGCCGTCGGCCAGCAGATAGTCCGGAAAACCCGGCCCGTGATCGCGTACGGTCACCACCGGCCCGTCGACCGTCAGTACCACCGGGGGGCGGCCGTGCTTGTGCGCATTGGTGATCAGATTGCCCAGCACCCGCTCCAGGCGCCGCTTGTCGGTCTCGACCTGGACATGCTCCTGCGGTCGCCCTGCGGCGGTTCTTTCGGAATGGATCTCGGTCTCCGTTCCGGATCCGCGCACCACGCGTTCGACGAGCGGCGCCAGTTCGTGGACATCGAGATCGACCTGCTCCGTGCGGGCGTCCAGCCGGGAGATCTCCAGCAGATCCTCCGTCAGCCCCCTCATTGTCCGGACCCGGTCCCGTACCAGTTCGGACGGCCGCCCCGGCGGCAGCAGTTCGGCGGCGGCCCAGAGGCCGGTCAGCGGGGTGCGGAGCTCGTGCGCCACATCGGCGGTGAACCGCTGCTCGGTCAGCAGCTTGCGCTGGAGCGTGGACGCCATCGTGTCCAGCGCGCCGGCGACGATCGCCACCTCGTCCTGCGGGCGCGAAGGGTCCGTCGTGCGGGGGTCGCCGACGCGGGCGTCGAGATCGCCCGCACTGATCCGGCGGGCCACCCGGGCCGTCTGGTGCAGCCGCCGGGTGACCCGGGTGACGGCGAACGCGCCGACGAGCAGGGTGGCGCCGGTGGCCAGCAGGGAGGAGCCGACGATCGCCCCGTCGAGATCGTTGATCGTGCGGGCGCTCTGGCTGTAGTCCACCTCCGTGGCCAGCGCACGGCCGTCGGCCGGAGCCGCCGCCCACATGACCGGACGCCCGTTGTGATGGGCGACGAGCGTGCCGCGGTCGCCGCCCGCTGCCAGTGCGCGCAGGGAGGCGGGCAGCCCCGGCGGATCGATGCCGGAACCCGGCGGGAGCGCCTCGCCCGTCTCGTACGCGATGGTGACGTCCTCCAGCCGGGACAGCGCCTGTTCGCGGGCCTGGCGGACGGTCTGACGGGTCACCTCGGTGTGGACCAGCACGCTCAGCAGCGCGGCGAGGGCGCAGCACATCACGGTGATGAAGACGGCCGCCTTCCCGGTGAGCGTCGCGGTCCAGGCAGGCGTGCGCAGCCCGTGCCGCTTCGTTCCGTGCCGCCCGGCCCCACGCCGCCTCATCGGCGCTCCGCGGAGACGCCGACGGACGGTGTGGCGGTGGGTCCGGTTGTCGGACGGGCGGTCGTGGGCTGCGGGGCCCGGGACGCAGGCATCCGCAGGATCTCGTCCCGGGTGGGCAGCATCGCGCGCTGCCTGCCGTCCCAGGACCAGGCGGTGCGGTACTCGTATCCGGTGATGGCCGACGGCACCCGCATGATCAGGTCCCGCCCGGCCAGCTCGACGCTGATCACGGCGTCCGCGGTGGACAGGATCCGGGTCAGCCCGCCCGCCTCCGCCATATAGACCCGTACGGAGAGCTGGCGGCCGGGCAATTGGACGCCGAGCACCATCTCGTCCCTGCCGTCGCCCGTCAGATCACGGAAGTAGGGCTGCAGCACGGGACAGGAAGCCGGTTCGGCACGGCACGCGACGATGTGGCGGACCGTGTCGGCGGGGAGGCCGGCCACGCCGCTGGACCGGTTGGGCCGGGCCTTCAGGCCCGCCTGCACCACCGCCACCGGATCCAGACGGTGCACATCGCCGTCCGGCACCTCGATCCCCGGGATGCGTGCGGTCTCGCCCTCGCCGTAGTCGTACGGAGCGGCGGAGGCGGGCGGCAGCTCGGGCCAGAGCCGGGCGGGCCCGATGGCGGTCGGGGTCGCTCCGGCGCTCCGCAGCCCGCCGCTGGTGCCGCAGCCGGCCAGCAGCACTGCGCCGACGGCGGCCGCGAGGGCCGCCGCCGTGCGGTGCTGCACCCGGCGATGCGGACGCATGGCACCCTCCCTTCCCGTGGTCTGTGACTCATAGACCTTATTCGGAAGGAAGTCATTTTTGTCTATGTTAGTGACGGTTGGGGCGCCGTTTGGGATGCTGCTTCAGTGCTGGTACGGGTTCTGTCCCTGTCCCTGTCCGCCCGGCGCGTATCCCGGCTGTCCCTGCCCCTGCCCCTGTCCCTGCGCCTGCCCGAACGGATTGCCGTCCTGTGAGGCGGCATGTTGCGCCAGCAGCTGTTCGGCCTGCTCCTTCGGGATCTGCTGCTCCCCGCCGCAGAACGTGCACTGCGTCGCGAACTTCGTCGAGAACGGGAACAGCGGCACGAAGAACAGCGTGAACTTCGTGACCCGCTTGCGCAGCGTGTGCGCGGCCGGATTGCCGCACCAGCCGCAGACCATCGTCAGGATGGCCAGTTGGTACAGATAACCCCGCGTACCGAAAATGATCATGCTGTGGATCCCTTCCCCGTATTACCCAGAAGCGCCTGCCGGCAGAGCGCCAGCAGCTTTTCGTCCTCGTATGTGTCGTGGCTGCCGTATCCACCGTCCATCGCGTTGTGACGGCGTACGGAGGCGAGCTCGGCGCGCAGCACATGTGCCACGTCCGACCCTGCACCAGCGACACCCGTCCGCGCCAGACATTCCGCCACCCGGACCCGGACATGACGGTTCTTCTCCCAGGCCGCCAGGAGCACCGGCACGGACTCCTCGGCCCGCCCGGACACGTCCCGCAGCGCGATCGCCGCATCCACCCGCAGCCACAGCTCCTCGTGCCCGAGCAGTGCGCGCAGCCTGGGCGCCGTCACCGCCGCCCGCGTCCCGAGCCTGCCCAGCGCGTTCACAGCGGAGCGCCGTTCGTGGGCCCGCTCCGCCTGCAGACCCTCGATCAGCACCGGCAGCACGGCGTCGGCGTCCCCGTCGACCGCCCACAGGGCCTCCGCGACCTTTGTCGCCGAGGTGTTCCCGGGGCGGCGCAGCAGAACTCGCAGCTCGGGTACGGCACTGTGCGCCGCGGGCCCGAACGAACCGAGCGCCCGCAGCGCCGCCGTACGCAGCCACTCGCCCCGGTACTCCGGCGCGCCGCGCAGGACCCGCAGCACCTCCGGTATCGCCTCGTCCGCCCGTAGCGCGGTCAGCCCCGTGAGCAGTGGGCTCGCCTGGTCGTACGCCCCCTCGTGGAGACGGACCTCGCCGAGCCTGCGCCGCAGCAGAGCGGTCAGCGGGGCCGCTGCCGCCCCCAGACAGCCGATGGCGAATCCGACGTCGTGCGGCACCTCGGGCCGCTCCAGCGCGGCGGCCAGCGCGGGCACGGCACGGGCATCGCCGAGCCTGGCCAGCGCCTTCACCGCGCTGGCGAGCCCCGGAGGCCCGCTCGGCCAGTCCTGAACCCAGGCGCCGGGGTCCGCCGCCACCCGGGCCGCCAGCGCATCGGCGGCGGGCGCGGCGAGCCCGAAGAGCTCCTCCAGCACATGCGAGGCGGCCTCGGCCAGCCGTGGCTCGGGGGTGGCGAGCTGCTCACCCACCAGCCGGACCAGCTCCTCGTACGAGCCGCGCCAGGCCCGGATCAGCCCGCTGCTCATCCGGAGCGCATCGATCCGCTGCTGGTGGTCGGGGCTGCGCAGCTGATACGTCAGCAGCGCCGTCCGCTCGGCCACCCGGTCGTCGAGCCCTACATGCAGCGTCCGCAGCAGGTCCGCCGTCCAAGGGGCGGTGCGACCCGAAGTCTCCTCGTCGGACAGCGCCCGCAACTGCCCCACCAGGGTCACGGGCACGGCCCGCTCCTCGACGGGCGGCTCCCCGGTCCCGGCCGGCTCCGAGTGCGCGTCGACGGCCGCGACCTCGGCCGGACCGGTCTGCGCATCGACCGCGGGAGCCGCCCCGGCCCGGCGCACGGGCACCGAGCGCAGCTGCCGCAGCAGCCCCGTCACCACTCGTACGACATCGCCCGGCAGCGCATCCGGCGCGCACCGCGCCAGCTGGGCCAGCGCGGCCAGCCGCAACCCCGGCGGGAAACCCTCACCGGCCAGCCGGGTCAGCCAGCCGGCCACCTGCCCGGCCAGCGCACGATGCCGCAGCGCGACCCGTCCCGCGGCCTCCACCAGGGCGAGCCGTACCTCCTCGGCCGGCTCCACCGGCAACCGCTCCCGCAACAGCGCGAGGACCCGCACGGGTTGGCTGTGGAGCGTGGCCAGCGCCAGGGGCGCGGAGAGCCGCGCGCCCGGGTCCTCGTCGGCCATCAGCTCGAAGAACACCCCGGCACCCGCGGTGACGGCAGTCGCCGCCATCGCGTAGTTCGCCGCGTCCTCGATCTCGTCCTCGTCGATCTCGTCCTCGTCGTCCCCGTCCAGATCGATGCCGCCGATGCTGGTGAGCAGCTCGACGATGCTGCCCCGGTCCTGAATGCCCGGATCCACGACCAGCTCGAAGAGAAACGGAATGCAGGCCAGCGTGCAGGCGTACACATCACCCTGGTGGTGAACGGCCCCGTACATGCCGTCCAGCGCCGCCTCGCGCTCCGCCGGATCGGCGGACGCGAGACCCCGCAGCATCGCCGGCACATCATCGGCAGGCCCGTAGGCATGCTCCATCGAGGCCCAGTCGACCTCGTCGATTCCTGCGAACACGCCATCGCCTCCCCACGCAATTCCACGAAGCAGTGTCTGCGAGGAGTCTGCACCACGGCTCGGACGCTTTGCCCTCCGCATGCGGTCTTTTCCTGACGGACATGACAAGATCGTCCGCCATGCGCCAGGCGATCCGGGGGCGAATTTCGGACGCGTCGACCGACCGGTGAAAGCAGCCCGTCCGGCGATCGGGGACAGGACGGCGGCCATCCCGACCCGGCCCCGGCCGCCGCCTGCCCCTACCGCGCGGCCGGCAACCGCCCTGCCCGGTTCGGATCGATGAGCGGCCCCAGCAGATCCCCGTACCGCTCCAGCCGCGCCCCCATGTCACCGGCCAGAAAGACCAGCTTCCCCGGCGCCCGGCACTCCTCCACCTCCGCCCAGGTGACGGGTGCCGAGACGGTCGGTTCGGGCCGGGCGCGCAGTGTATAGGGCGTGGCGGTCGTCTTCGCCGCCGCGTTCTGGCTGAAGTCGACGAACACCTTTCCCGGCCGCAACGCCCGCGTCATCCGGTGCACGACCAGCTCCGCAAGCTCCTGCTCCGCCTCGACGGCCAGCCCTTTCGCGTACGCCGACACCCGATCGGCGGGGGTGGGCTCCAGCGGTACGAGCAGATGCAGTCCCTTCGATCCCGAGGTCTTCCCGTACGCGAGCAACCCGTCCGCCGCCAGCCGCTCGCGCAGCCACAGTGCCACCGCGCAGCACTCCACCACGGTCGCGGGCGCACCGGGGTCCAGGTCGAACACCATCCGGTCGGCGATCCCGGGTGCGTCGGCCTGCCACTGCGGAGTGTGGAATTCCACCACCAGATTGGCCGCCCACATCAGCGAGGCCAGATCCTGCACGACCACCTGTCTGGCCTGTCTGTCCTTGCCGTGCGGCACGGCGGTGGTCCGTACCCAGGACGGCGTACCCGGCGGCGGATTCTTGGTGAAGAAGCACTGCCCGTCCGGCCCGTCCGGATAGCGCAGGAAGGACACGGGCCGGTTGTGCAGATGTCCGAGCAGGGCCCCCGCCGCGGTGGCCGCGTAGTAGTGGAGCACCTCGCCCTTGGTGGTTCCGGTGGCCGGATACAGCACCTTGTCGAGATTGCTGAGCGCCAGCCGCCGCCCCTCCACCTCTGTGATCGGCGTCATACGATAAGAATCACACGTTTCCCTCACCTATAGGTATCTATACGAACACAAGGGGTGAACAGTGCGGTCCATCTGGAACGGCGCCATCTCCTTCGGGTTGGTCAGCATCCCGATCAAGCTGGTCAACGCCACCGAGAACCACTCGGTCTCCTTCCGCCAGATCCACCTCGCCGACGGCGGCCGGATCCGATACCGGAAGGTCTGCGAGATCGACGAGCAGGAGGTCACCGCCGCCGACATCGGCAAGGCGTACGAGGACGCCGACGGCTCGGTGATCCCGATCACCGACGAGGACCTCAGCTCCCTCCCCCTCCCCACCGCAAAGACGATCGAGATCGTCGCCTTCGTGCCGGCCGCCTCGATCGACCCGCTCCAGATGGACGCGGCGTACTACCTCTCCGCCAACGGGGTCCCGGCGGCCAAGCCGTACACCCTGCTGCGTGAGGCGCTGAAGCGGAGCCAGAAGGTCGCCGTGGCGAAATACGCGCTGCGCGGCCGCGAACGGCTCGGCATGCTGCGGGTGGTCGACGATGTGATCGCCATGCACGGCCTGCTCTGGCCGGACGAGATCCGCAGCACCGAGGGCGTCGCCCCGGAGACCGGGGTCACGGTCCGCGACGCCGAACTCGATCTGGCCGACGCGCTGATGGCCACCCTCGGCGAGGTCGACATGGACTCGCTCCACGACGACTACCGCGAGGCGGTCGAGGAACTCATCGCGGCGAAGGCGGACGGCCGGACCCTGGAGCCGGCCGAGGCGGACGCCTCGGGCGGTGGCATGGTCATCGACCTGATCGCAGCGCTGGAGAACAGCGTCCGGGCCGCGAAGGAGGCCCGTGGCGAGGAGCCGGAGGCCGCCGGGGAGCCGGCCGACGCGCCCGTCGCCAAGGTCACCTCGCTCACCGGCCGCAAGAAGTCGGGCGGAACCGGAGCGAAGAAGAAGGCCACGGCGTCAACCAAGAAGACGGCCACGAAGAAGCCGGCGCCGAGCAGGGCACCCGCCAAGAAGACCGCCGCGCGGTCGACGGCGAAGTCGTCCGCCAAGACGACGGCGAAGAAGACCACCGCGAAGTCGGACACGAAGTCGACGACGAAGAAGGCGGCCCCTCGCAAGCGCGCCTCGGCCTGAGACAAGCGCGCCTCGGCCCGGGATGCGGGTGCGCGGCACGAGCCCCGGCCCACGCACGACCGACGGCCGCCCCGGAGCAGGCCCCGGGGCGGCCCCCGGCCCACGCACGACCGACGGCCGCCCCGGAGCAGGCCCCGGGGCGGCCCCCGGCCCACGCACGACCGACGGCCGCTCCGGAGCAGGCCCCGGGGCGGCCCCCGGCCCACGCACGACCGACGGCCGCCCCGGAGCGGGCCCCGGGGCGGCCGTCGACGTGTACCAACCGCGACGTCAGTGCCGGCGGTACGAGTTCACGTAACCGGCCGCCGGAGTCCCGACACCCGTCACGTCGTCGTACCCCTTGACCGCCTTGAGCGAGGCGTCCTTGCCGAGGCTCCGTACCGACGTCAGCACGCCGTCGGCCGCGTCGACGCCGTTGGCGAAGTCGACCCTGGCCACCGCGAGGTCGCGGTTCGGGCCCAGCGGGTGGTCGGTGACGTCGTGGTACGCCTTCGAGCCGTACCGGGCGTAGATCGCCGGGTTGGCGAAACCGATCGGCAGACCGTGCCGGGCCTGCTGCGCGAGCGCCTGGACACCGGCGATGACCGGCGCGGCCAGTGACGTACCACCGATGCGGTACTCGTCGTAGCCGAGCGATCCGTCGGGCAGCGTCTGGGTCTGGCCGACCAGGAAGCCGGTGTTCGGGTCGGCGACGGCCGCGATGTCCGGGGCCGTGCGCATCCGCTTCTTCCCGTTCGCCTGCGCGAGCGAGTCCGGGACGACTCCGCGCTGGTAGAACGGCTGCTTCACGGACGAGCTGGTGCCGCCGCCCGCGCCGGAGGTGTACGCGCCCGGGAAGCCGGTCCAGGTCTTGCCGTCGTCGGCGAGGCTCGCCTTCAGCGTGCCCCAGCCGGTCTCCCACTGGTACGTGTCGTTCTTGCCGACGGCCAGCGCGGTGCCGCCGACCGAGGTCACCCAGGCGGAGTTGGACGGCACGTCGATCTGCTTCGTACCCGTGGACGCGACGTTGTCGCCGTCGTCGCCGGAGGAGAAGTAGAAGCCGATGCCCTCGATCGCGCCCATCTTGAAGACCTGGTCGTACGCGGCCGCGACGTCCGGGGTCTCATTGGCCTCGATGTCGCCCCAGGAGTTGGAGACGATGTCCGCGAGCCGGTGGTCGACGACCTTGTTCAGCGAGTCCAGCAGATCGGCGTCGTAGCAGGAGGCGCCACCCACATACACGATGTCGGCGGCGGGCGCGACCGCGTGCACGGCCTCGACGTCGAGGGTCTCCTCGCCGTACCAGCCGGAGGCCCCGCACTCCTCGGTCTTCGTGTAGTCGGCCGGCAGCACCTGGCTGAGCTGCCCGCGACGGTACGGGGCGTCGCCGTTGCGCCTGGCGTACTCGGCGGCGTCCTTCGCGATGGTCGGCGAGGCGTACGCGTCGGTGATCGCGACGGTGACGCCCTTGCCGGTCCAGTCGCCCGCACCGTATGCGGCGCGCAGCTGCTTGCCTGTGTAGCCCTTCACCGCGTACGGCACCTTGGACCCGTAGGCGCTCGGCAGCGTCGACGCGGTCTTCGAACCGTAGTACGAGGAGAAGGGGCCGGAGTTGCGGAACACCGCGTCCGGCGGCGGCAGCGTCTCGTCGTGGCTCGACTTGTGCGGCGCGTTGTCCAGGCCGGAGACGGCGAGAACGGCATCGCTCAACCCGGCGGGCACGGAGGCGGTGGAGGCCGGGGCGCGGTAGGTCCGGCCGCCCTTGCGGTAGTTGCGCAGCTGGGTGCCGAACGCCTTCTCGGCGGCGGCCACATCACCGGTGGCCGAGACATAGTGCCGGTTGGTGCCGGTGACGGTCAGCCCGTTCGACCTCAGCCACTGGCCGACCTGGTCGATCTGCTGCTGAGTGGCCCCGAACCGGGCCTGTGCCTGCTCGGCGCTCAGGTACTTCCCGTACGAAGCGGACTGCGGGTCGGACACGGCAGCGGCGTAGGCGGCCAGCCCCTTCGCGTCCCGTCCGGCCAGATGGACCCGGACGCCGACCTTGTTGCTGTCGGGCGTGGCCCCCTGGTCGGCCTCGGCGGTCGCCCAGACAGGCTTGGTGCCCTGCAGCGCGTCCCGCCCGCTCGGCGCGGAGTCCGCGCTGGCGGTCGGTATCCCGAGGGCGAGCGCACCGGCAAGCAGCGGCAGTGTCGCTGCCATGCTCAGCGCGGCGCGACTTCTCGCGCGGCTGGTTCTCATGTAACCCCCTGCGATGTGGTTCTTCGCGTGTGGAGCATGTGCCGGATGATGTGCACATGTAATGCGCCACTCTGGCGAGGAACGCCTCATGTAGGGGGCATGCATTCACCAAGAATCGACCAAGTGCCCTTGATGATGGGGTAGTTCACGAAGAATCTGCGGAAATGCGTCCTCAGGTGTTCGAAACCGAGTCCGTCGGACCGGTGCCGAGCGAGGTCGAACTGGTCACATACGTGCAGCCGGTGTACCGATACCCGGGCTGGATCTTCGAACCGTCCGCATAGCTCGTGACACTCGCGCTGGACGAGCCCTCTCGGTGCTTGTACAGGAAGTGGTACTCACCCGCGGGCAGCCACAGCGTCGCATGCGGATAGCTCTTCCCCTTGGCCTTGCAGGCCGACAGGGACCCGCTCACCCAGGAGTACGACCTGCAACTGCCGCACCCCCCGATGCTGACCTTCCCTGTCACCGGCCCGGTGTAGAGGATCTCGACCCCGTCGGGGGCGTCATTGCTGATGACGAGTTGCATCCGGGCCCCGCCCGGCCGGCCCGAGGGCGGCAGGTGCTTGCCGGCCGCCGGCCGTGTGCCGGCGATCTCGGCGGCGACGGCGATGTCCCGGGCCCGCGCCCTGCGCTTGTCCTTCTTGTACGTGGCGGCGAACTCCGTCAGCGTCTGCCGCGCCTCGCCGAACCGCTTGTCCTTGAACTGTGCGAGTCCGCAGGCGTAGATGCCGTTCTCGATGGAGCCGTCGGCATTCCTGGCCAGCGCCGAGACCGACTTGTCCGGCAGTGAGAGAGCCGTCGCGCGGAGCCGGCGCAGTGTCTCCGTGGCAGCGCAGGGATTGCTCCCGCGTACGGCCCCGCTCTGCTCCGAGATCTTCCTGGAGACCGCCGGTCCCACCTTCCCGGCCTGCGCCGACCCGGGGAACGTACGCAGCAGTTCGTCCAGTTCACGGCTTTCCGTACCGCCTGCCGGGTCACCCAGCTTGGACACCCCGCACTCGTACAGCGAGGTGGCCAGCGGAACGTCGGGGTAGCCGACGAGATCGCCGAGCAGCTTCGGGTCGATCTCCTTGGGCACGGTCCGCAGATAGGTCAGCGGCTCGATGGCCTCGCAGTGCTTCTTCTGCCGGTACGGCGCCGAGACCGACCGGTAGTACGCGTCGAGCCGCTTCGGTACGAGCTTCCCGGCCCTGGACCCTGCGTGTTTCTCGCCGAGCTCGCGGTAGACGGCGAGCGCCGACCGGTAGTCGCCCCGGGCGGCGCCGAAGGTCCTGGCCGAAGCCGCCTCGACGGTCCTGTCACCCTTGTCCAGCCGGTCGAGCAGCATCTGCTCGACGGCCTCGTCCTGCGCGGAGCCGTAGAACATTACGCCCCCCGCAGGCACCGCCAGCAGCACCAGGCCGACCACGGCCGCCACCATCGGCCGCCACGACCCGCCGACAGCGCGACGCCGGGCGGTCCACGCCCCGTCCACGGCCGCCAGGACCAGCACGACGAGATACGCGACGACGAGCCCGCCGGCCACCCCGTCGGGATCGGCCGGCAGTGCGACGAGCAGCAGCGCACCGGTCGCCGCCCAGCACAGAACCGTCCTGAACCAGCACCGCATCAGCGCATGGCCGAGCCCGAACCCACTCAGATTGAGCAGCCCCACGGCCAAGGAACGCAGAACACTCCCCGGCGGCGGCGGCCCGACCGTGGGCGGCCGGCCAGGAGGCGGGGGAGGCGGCGGGGAAGCAGGTGGCGGCGGAGGCGTATTCCCTGCCCCGAAACGAAGCTGATCGTCCCAACTCACGTCGGCCCCCCAACCGTTGAGCTATCGGGCCTGGAACCGCACCCGGTTGGATTACCATCCACGACGCCCCGAACAGTGTCAATCCGGACGCCTGTACGTCCGTCCGCCGCCCGACGACTCGCTACCGGCACCGAACCGGTATCGAGGCGGCCCGGCCCCGCACCCGATGAAGTGACCGACGCCGCGACTGGCGCGCACCCCGGCAGGGGTGCTCTGTGGAATCGACCACGAGGGAGCGGCACACCCCGGGCACACCCGGGGGCGCCATCACCGGAGAGCCGTCCGCCTGGGCATCCGGGTCCACGCCGCAGCAATGCGACCGACCCGGGAGGACCCCGTGACCGTATCCGTACCCCCGCACACCCGCCATGACGCGCTGGCAGCATCCGACCCGGAGGTCGCCGCACTCGTGGCGTCCGAGGAACAGCTCCAGGCGGACACCCTGCGCCTGATCCCCAGCGAGAACTACGTCTCCGCCGCCGTACTGGAGGCATCCGGCACCGTCCTCCCGGGCGGCCGTCCTCCCTGACGTTGTCGTCACCGCCGCAGGTGCTGCTAGAAGTGTCCTGATGATGGCCCGACGCAAGCCGAAGAAGGGCCACGCCGGGTCGAAGGGATACCGCGAGGCGAAGCGGCTGCGTGCCAGGCTGCACAAGAAAGTGGCCCGGCAGCGCCAGGACACCGCCCGCAAGTGGGCCAAGAGGGTTGTCCGCGACCATGACGCGCTCGCTGTCGAGGACTTCAAGCCGAAGTTCCTCAGCCGGACCACCATGGCCCGCAAGGCTGCTGACGCCGCCATCGGCGTGACCAGACAGGCCCTGATCGAGATGGGCCGCAAGCACGGACGGTCCGTGCACCTGATCCACCCTGCGTACTCCACGATGGACTGCGCGCACTGCGGAGCGAGAGCCAAGCACGCACTGCCGCTGGGAGAGCGCACCTACACCTGCACCGCCTGCGGAGCCGTATCCCCGAGGGACAAGAACTCCGCAGGTGTGATGCTTGTCCGGGCTGGTCTGCACCCGGCTGGTGCTGATCGTGGAAGACCTGACCAGGCGCTGCCTGGCCAGGCAGCGTGAGCTAGAAATCCCCGCTCAGCCCCGAAGGAGGGAATCCCCTTCCTTCAAGGGAGGGGAGCAGTCAAGACAGGTCGCGTACGAATCCGGGGCCGGGCCGGGGCCCAAGATGTCTGCCCCCAGGCTCCCGACTTCACCGGCCGGCCGAGCCGCCGAGGCCCGCCACCCGGCTCGCGAGCACGGACATCACGCCGCGGCTGACACCCTGGGCTTGCGCAGCGCCAGACAGAGGGCCAGAACCCAGCCCAGGAGAGACGCGCCGAAGACAACATCGACGACCAGGACCAACCACCGGTCCCCGCTGCTCCGGTTGAAGGCGATCAGCAACGGCAGCAGGTAGAACGCTGCGCCGATCACAACGACTATCACGGTCAACACTGAGTCCATGAGGGTCCTTTGACCGAAGTACCGGGGCCAGTCGCCGTACATGGCCAAGATGCCCTGCAGTCGCGTCCCCCGTACTGGGGCACGCTCGGCCGCCCCTTGCGGTTCCCCGGTCCGACCCCGGACCGGCGGAGGCACGAAAGCGCGAAAGACCGACCGACCACAGGCCGCACGGCTCCGCGCCTATGCTCACTGGATGGAGCAGAGCGAAGTGGTGAAGCGTGTCGTGGGAATCCTCACGGAGGCGGGCGAGATCCGCCGGCTCCTCGAAGAGAACGTGGACCGCGAAGATGTGGAAACCGATCCGAGCGTGGTGACCGCACTCCTGAACGAGACGATGCCCCGGATCACGATCCCCGAGGACGCCTCGATCGAAGAGGTCGCGGTCCTTGTCGGCCGGGAGGTCGGCGGCGCGGTGGAGCAACTGGTCGGCGCGTTCACCCTGGCCTTCGCGATGCTGGCCCAGGTGCACGACTCCGGGCAGACGGACGTGACCTCCGCCGACGTACTGCAGGACCTGGCACTGCGGGCAGAACAGATCGGCTCCGGCGGTTCGGAGGACATGGACCCGTAGACCGCACGGCCCGAGCCGACCGGCAGCCGATCGTCCGCCGCATCGGACTGAGGTATTCCGTCCTGCGTGCCCACAGGTGTTCGTGCGGCCGGCGGGGTCACAGGCCGTGCTGGTCGAGGAGCCGCATGAGATTCCGCTTGCGCCTCTGGGCGGCTCGCAGGGCAGCGACGTACGACGTGAACTCGTCCTCGGTGCCCAGGCGGCGGTGGCAGTCGCGGATGCTCAGGAGCAGGCTGGTCAGCTGCGCGTAGATCGGGTTGCCGGTCTGCTTCGTGAGAGGTTCGGCCAGGCGCAGGTAGACGCGGAGCGCGTCGGAGGGACGAGAGGCGCGTGCCTGGTCGGCGAGGGCGAGCCACTGCCGGTCGTGGGCGCCGGTCTCGGCCGCAGCCTGCCAGGCGGTGGCGATGTCTTCGTCGTCGAGCAGGGCGTCGATCAGGACAGGCCCGCCGCACCAGGACCGCTGCCGCTGTTGCGCATCGGCCCGCAGCAGCGCGAGAGCTCGCTCACGTTCTGCCTGCCAACAGCCGGCTGCCTGCGCCGCCGTACGCAGCTGCTGGTACGCGGTCAGGGAACGGCGGGCTGCGAGGGTGTCGCGGCGCAGGGCGACGACATCGGAGAGCCGATCCGCGCGGGTGTACCGGTCGCAGAGGTAATCCACCAAGGCGATGTCGGGGGTAACGGGGCCAGACGCTTCCTCAATGCCGCGCTCCGCCCACCGGAGGGACTCGTCGGGACGGCCCGCGGTGTCCAGTTCGCGGGCGATGACCAGGTGGGTGCTGCCGTCGGGCGCCAGGTCTGCAGCGTGAACGGCGACCACGGTGTCCACATCATTGCCCGCCTTGGCCAGCCGCTCCATCAGATACTTCTCCGCCCACCCGGTACGGTTGCCGCGCCACGCCTCGACAGCCAGCTGCCGTACGGTGACCATGCCTTGCTCTCCGAGGACATCCGTGTAGTCGAGCGGGTCGACGCCGGTCAGGTCGTCCCGGTCACTGAGCACATGCCGGGCCAGCCACCGCCCGGTCTCGTCCGGGTCCGGACGAGCCGTACGGCATGCGTCGAGATGGGCTTCGCAGAGAGCGGCCCCGACCTCGCTCAGCTGCCCGTCGGAGTCGTCGATGCCGTCCTGCACCTCGCTCAGCAGCCGCATCGCCTCCCGCGACAGGTGGATCGCGTCCTCGGCCCGCCCGGTGGAGACCAGCGCGGTGATCGCGGACACCGCCTGCGCGGCTTGTTCGCCATACGCGTGGGCATCGGCGTACTCGACGTATCCGTACCGCGCGAAGGGAGTGATGTCGAGGAGTTCGCGGATCCGGGTACGGACCTCGGCCAGGTCCCCGCGGGCGCTCGCCGCCCGCAGTTCCAGGCGGCGGCGTACCTGCCGGTCCTCGGCGATCTGTTCCCGGACAAGGGCGAGGAGTTCGTCCCTGGACAGTCCGGCCAGCCACACGTCCAGCTTCTGCGCACGACCCCGGGCTCGGCTGCGCTGCTGCGGCAGCCCAGTCGCCTCGTCGAGCGCGGTCAGGCCGAGTGCGACCAGGTGCTTGCAGAAGTTGCCTTCCATGCCGTACGGGCAGTCGCACTCCCCACCCAGCCTGCCGGGTCCGCCGAGGGACAGCTCCACCGCGTACGCGTCCGTCCCATGAACCGTGGCCGTGATCCAGCCGTCGCCCACTTCCATGGCGGTCACCGCATTCACGTATCCCTGGCCTCGCTCGAAGGAGCGCGGACCGGCCAGCGCACGCAGGTCGTTCTCGTTGAATCCTGTCTTCCGTGACACACGGTCATTCAACCGCAGGGCGGGAACATCGCTCTGCGCATCCAGGAATCCCGGTGGCGTTGCCGAGACACGGACGTGGCAGGGCGCCGTAGGGGAGTTGTGGGCCGTGTCCGTTGTGCTGCTGCTTTTCGAGGTCATGGGCTCCGTGGCCCATCCGTCTCGGTGGGATGTGAGTACAGCCCGGTCCGTCAGCAACTGACGGAGGACCGACATGAGGCCACCCATGTCGCGGAGAGCGCCGGGTCAGACCTTGATGACGGTGATGCGTCCGCCGCACAGAGCGGTGAGGTCTTCCGGATCGGTGGTGAGCACGGTGACAGGGCCGGGTGAGGCCAGGGCGGTCGCGCCGAGCATGGCGTCGATGGCGTGCTTGTGACCGTGCAGGCCGGCATCGGCGAGGAGGGTGGAAGCGTGGCGTGCGATCGGCTCTGTGATCGGTTCGATGACGAGGCGGGAGAGGGTCCACTCCAGGGCTGGACGGTTGATGCGAGGGTGGGTCACTTCCACCAAAGTGGCGGCGGACGTGATCACGCGCAGGTCGTCGGCGCGGGCAAGGGCGAGCCAGGCGGTGACTGCGCGATTGCGCAGCACGGCCTTGGCCAGCGCTTCGCTGTCGAGGACGAGTGTGCCGCCCGGGGCGGCGGGGGAGCGTGTCACGCCGCGTTCGGCTCGTTGTGGGCCTGCTGCCGGCGCGCCTGGTGGAGCTGGTCGCGGAGGGCCTGGATCTCATCCTCGGTGATGGGTCCGTGTTCGGCCTCGGCGACCTGGATGAGTTCGTTGAGGTTGTCGCGCTCGATCTGGCGGGCGACGGCAGCGGCCACGTAGGCGGACAAGCCGGAGGGGCCACTGCGGGCCTTGGCGGCTTCGGCGATGTCGCGCGGCATGGTGATCGAGTACTTGCCGGTAGGCTCACTCATGACACCTATCCTACCTCTGATGCTCCGCTTTCCTTGGGAAAGCCCTCCGGAATCCGCCGGCTCGCTGCGGGGCCGTATTCGTATCCCCGCCCTGTTGAACACCGCAACCACGCGGTGAGCTGGTCCCGCTGGAGGCGCCGCCACCAAGTGAGTGCCTGACGCTGTCATTACATGCGGCGGGGCCACACGTTCGCGGGACAACCCCGGCAAGACCATCCCGCGACTGCCGCACACCCACTGCACTCCCCGCCGCCAGGCCACCGCCCAGGACAAATCTAGAAGTCCGGCTGGAGTACCAGGGGCGATCGCTTTCCGTATGAGCTCACCGAGTGGGGAAGGTGAGCCGCAGAACGATCTCGCCGTCGTCGATCTCCCCGGTGGGCTCGAACCCGAACTTCTGGTAGAAGGGCCACGGTTCGCCGTCGCCGGGCTCGTAGCTGGTCAGCAGCTCGGTGGCGCCGTCCGCGCGAACCAGGGCGGAGATCTGCGTGAGCGCCTCTCGGCCGATCCCTCGCCCCTGGTACCGCTTGTCGACGAGGAGGCGCCAGATGAAGTGCCGCCCTTGGTAAGGACCAGCCGGCGGTTTCCACGACAGCATCACGAAGCCGACTGGCTCGTCGTCGCGGTACAGGGCGCGGTACCAGGGATTGGTCTCTGGTTTCTTCGTCGCCTC
This sequence comes from Streptomyces sp. NPDC088246, assembly GCF_044741025.1. Lineage (NCBI taxonomy): Bacteria > Bacillati > Actinomycetota > Actinomycetes > Kitasatosporales > Streptomycetaceae > Streptomyces > Streptomyces sp. NPDC088246. The sequence continues at coordinate 459,338 of NZ_JBIURV010000002.1, read as the reverse complement.
CTTGAGCGACTTGGACACGGAGGCGACGAACTGCTTCTGGCCACGCCGGACGCGGAGGGCGCGAACGGCATCCCGGTTGTCGTCGGTGATCTCCCGCAGCTGCACTCCTGGGGACCTCATGCCACACCCCTTCCCGCACTCGGCAGCCGCGCCATCCGGGCCGACGCGAAGAGCCGCCGCCGCGCGGTAGTCCGTTGTGTGTACGCAATGTCAAGGACGTCGGGTTGGACGTCTTCGCAGCGTATTCGACGCAGCGGAGCTGGAGCGGGACTGGCACGCCGGGCGGTGCCCGCGTCCGAGGCAGCTGCTTCGACCTGGGCAGGCACTCCAAGATCCTGTCCACGAATAGTCCACAGACCCCGCCCCAGGGCCGCTCGGCGCTGCACATGCCTGCGCATACGCGAAGACCCCGGCCTCAGCGTTTCCGCTGATGACGGGGTCTTCAGGCACTTCAATCGAAGTGCCCCCGGCAGGATTCGAACCTGCGCACACGGCTCCGGAGGCCGATGCTCTATCCCCTGAGCTACGGGGGCGTATCGCTGCGTTACGCGGCGACGGGAGAAACACTACCAGCTTCCGCAGGGTGTCCATGAACAGGTATTTCCGTGCTGCCGGAGGCGGCGGTACAGGCCGCGCGGAGGGGGCGTAGGGGTGGTCCTGGGCGTATCCGGCCACCCCCTGCGCCACTCGTCCGGGGTCGGAAATAGGCAAAACCCGGACGCAGCCCCTACACCCCGCCTACTCTCGGAGTGTGTCAGGGGCTTGTGGCCGCGTGCTTGTTGTCGACGACAACGAGGTCATCCGGCAGTTGATCAGGGTCAATCTTGAGCTTGAGGGCTTCGAGGTCGTGACCGCGGCCGATGGTGTCGAGTGTCTGGATCTGGTGCATCGGGTCTGTCCCGATGTGATCACGCTCGATGTCGTCATGCCCCGGCTGGACGGTCTGCAGACCGCCACCAGATTGCGCTCCGATCCGCGAACCAGACGGCTGCCCGTGGCGGTCATCAGTGCGTGTACGCCTTACGAGGTGGACCGCGGGGTCGCCGCAGGCGTCGATGCGTTCCTGGCGAAGCCCTTCGAGCCGAGCGAACTGGTGCGGCTTGTACGGCAGTTGGTGGACAGGGAGGACCCGTCGTCGGTCGACGGCAGACACGGTGCCGGGAGGGCGGAGAGCGCCGCAGGGTGACCGCATGGCGAAACCGGGTCGCGGGGCGCCCCCCTTCCTCCCATACGCTTGTGCTGTGACCCCCGCCGATCTCTCCAGGACCGTGCTGCACGCCGTGCGCCGCGCGGTTGACGAGGACGCCTTGCGCGCGCCCGTGCCCGCGCGCGTGCGGGTGGAGCGGACACGGCCGGGCGGGCGTGGGGACTACGCCACTGCCGTCGCTCTCCAACTGGCCGGGCCCGCCGCGCTGCCGGCCAGGGATGTGGCCGAGATCCTTCGGGAGCGGGTGCAGGGGGCGCCGGGGATCAGTGGTGTCGAGGTCACCGGGCCCGGGTTCCTGAACTTCACTCTGGACGGTGACGACGGCCTGGCCGTCCTTGTCGGCGCCATTGAGGCGAGCGGTACCGAGTACGGGCACGGGGACGCCCTCGCCGGTGTATCCGCCTCGTTCGTACCCGTCGAGGAGCTGCGCGCCCGTGTCGTCACCGAGACCGTCGAGCGGCTGCTCCGGTCTCAGGGGGCGGAAGTCGGGGCGCGGGCCGCCGGCGGGGAGGCGCTGCATGTGGTGCCCCTGCCCGCCGCGGACCGCGATCTCTTCGCGCGGCTCGGGAGCGACGCCGCGCGCTGGGCACTGCTGCGGGCCGCCCCGCACGACCGGGCCCGGTGCACAGGGAACGATGAGCTCCTCGTACAGCAGGAAAGCAATCCGTTGTTCCGGGTGCGGTACGCGTACGCCCGGACCCGGGCCTTGAGCCGGAACGCTCAGCAGCTCGGGTTCTGTGGCGCCTACGAGGAGAGTGTGGACGCGCCCGTGCTCGGCGCACTCCTCGCCGACCATCCCGGTGTGCTCGCCGCCGCCGCCCGCCACCGTGAGCCCGACCGGCTCGCCCGGCAGCTGGAAGCGGTCGCGCAGGCCTTCTTCGACTTCCACGACGGCGCCGCCCCGCTCCCCGTCGGTGACGAGAAACCCTCGGCCGTCCACCGCTCCCGGCTCGCCCTTGCCGAAGCCGCCGGGACGGTGCTGGCAGGCGGCCTGTCCCTGCTCGGCATCAGCGCACCCGAAGTCCTCTGAGAGACCCGAGAGAGCAGAGCAACACGATGAGCCGATCCGCACACCCCGCCGGGCCCCGTCACGCCGATGTCATGACGGAGGGGCACTACACGGCCCCGCCCGCCGATCTCAACGTCCTGGACGAGAAGGTCTGGGCCCGTACCGTCGCCCGTGACGAGGACGGTGCGGTCACCGTCGGCGGGATCGAAGTGACGCGGCTGGCCGAGGAGTTCGGCACCCCCGCGTACTTCCTCGACGAGAGCGACTTCCGGGCCCGCTGCCGGGCCTGGGCCGACGCCTTCGGACGCGACGCCGATGTGTTCTACGCCGGGAAGGCGTTCCTGTCGCGGGCGATCGTGCGCTGGCTCAAGGAAGAGGGGCTCAACCTCGACGTCTGCTCCGGGGGAGAGCTGACCTGCGCACTGGACGCCGGAATGCCCGCCGAGCGCATCGCCTTCCACGGCAACAACAAGACCGTCGCGGAGATCGAGCGGGCGGTCACCGTCGGCGTCGGGCGGATCGTGCTCGACTCCTTCCAGGAGATCGCCCGGGTCGCGCACATCGCGCAGCGGCTCGGCAAGCGGCAGCGCGTACAGATCAGGGTGACCGTCGGCGTCGAGGCGCACACCCACGAGTTCATCGCCACCGCGCACGAGGACCAGAAGTTCGGGATCGCGCTGGCCGGGGGACAGGCCGCCGAGGCGGTGCGCCGGGCGCTCACCCTCGACGGGCTCGAGCTCATCGGCATCCACTCGCACATCGGCTCGCAGATCTTCGACATGGCCGGCTTCGAGGTCTCCGCCCGGCGCGTGGTGCAACTGCTTGCCGAGGTGCGCGACGAGCACGGCATCGAACTGCCCGAGATCGACCTGGGCGGCGGGCTGGGCATCGCCTACACCTCCGAGGACGACCCGCGCGAGCCGCACGAGATCGCCAAGGCGCTCGGCGACATCGTCACCCGTGAGTGCGAGGCGGCCGGGCTCGCCACCCCCCGGATCTCCGTCGAGCCGGGGCGCGCCATCGTCGGCCCCACCGCGTTCACGCTGTACGAGGTCGGCACCATCAAGCCCCTGGAGGGGCTGCGTACGTACGTCAGCGTCGACGGCGGCATGTCGGACAACATCCGCACCGCGCTGTACGACGCCGAGTACAGCGTCGCGCTCGTCTCGCGTACCTCCGACGCCGAGCCGATGCTCGTGCGCGTCGTCGGCAAGCACTGCGAGAGCGGCGACATCGTGGTCAAGGACGCGTTCCTGCCGTCCGACCTGGCGCCCGGCGATCTGATCGCCGTGCCCGCCACCGGCGCGTACTGCCGCTCCATGGCGAGCAACTACAACCATGCCCTGCGTCCGCCCGTCGTCGCCGTGCGCGACGGGGAGGCGCGAGTGATCGTCCGGCGCGAGACGGAGGAAGATCTCCTGCGTCTCGATGTCGGCTGATGAAATAGATGTCTCAGGATCCGGACGAGTGGCAGAAACTCCCGTCCGGTGAGTGAGACTGGTCCACACATCAGATGTAAAGGAAACGAGGTCGGATGATGCGTACGCGTCCGCTGAAGGTGGCGCTGCTGGGCTGTGGAGTGGTCGGCTCAGAGGTGGCGCGCATCATGACGACGCACGCCGACGACCTCGCCGCGCGCATCGGCGCGCCCATCGAGCTCGCCGGTGTCGCCGTGCGCCGGCCCTCCAAGGTGCGGGAGGGGATCGACCCCGCACTGATCACCACCGATGCGACAGCCCTGGTCAAACGGGGCGACATCGACGTCGTCATCGAGGTCATCGGCGGCATCGAGCCCGCCCGTACCCTCATCACCACCGCCTTCGAGCACGGCGCGAGCGTCGTCTCCGCCAACAAGGCGCTGCTTGCCGAGGACGGTGCCGCGCTGCATGCCGCCGCCGAGCAGTACGGCCGGGACCTCTACTACGAGGCCGCCGTGGCCGGCGCCATCCCGCTCGTACGGCCGCTGCGCGAATCCCTCGCCGGTGACAAGGTCAACCGGGTCCTCGGCATCGTGAACGGCACCACCAACTTCATCCTCGACCGGATGGACACGAGCGGCGCCGGGTACTCCGAGGCGCTCGACGAGGCCACCGCCCTCGGATACGCCGAGGCCGACCCGACCGCCGACGTCGAGGGCTTCGATGCCGCCGCCAAGGCCGCGATCCTCGCCGGTATCGCCTTCCACACCCGGGTCAGGATCGGTGATGTGCACCGCGAGGGCATCACCGAGGTCACCGCCGCCGACATCGCTTCCGCCCGCCGCATGGGCTGCACCGTCAAGCTCCTCGCCATCTGCGAGCGTGCCGCCGACGGCCAGTCCGTCACCGCGCGTGTGCATCCGGCGATGATCCCGCTGAGCCACCCGCTGGCCTCTGTCCGTGAGGCGTACAACGCGGTCTTCGTCGAGGCCGAGGCGGCCGGGCAGCTCATGTTCTACGGTCCCGGCGCCGGTGGCTCGCCGACCGCCTCCGCGGTCCTCGGCGACCTCGTCGCGGTCTGCCGCAACAAACTCAACGAGGCCACAGGCCCCGGCGAGTCCGCGTACACGCGCCTGCCGGTCAGCCCCATGGGCGACGTCGTCACGCGGTACCACATCAGCCTCGACGTGGCCGACAAGCCTGGCGTACTCGCCCAGGTCGCGACGGTCTTCGCCGAACAGGGCGTATCGATCGATACGGTACGCCAGCAAGGCCGAAGTTCAGGCAGCGGCGACGAAGTCGCCATCGAGCAGGGTGGCGGCGGGCGACGGGCGGGCGGAGGCGGCGAGGCCTCCCTCGTCGTCGTCACCCACCGCGCGCCCGACGCCGCCCTCTCGGCGACCGTCGAAGCGCTGCGCAAGCTCGACACCGTGCGCGGTGTCGCCAGCATCATGCGTGTTGAAGGGGAGTAAGGACCCATGACCAGCAAGGGCACCCACCAGTGGCGCGGCATCATCGAGGAGTACCGGGACCGCCTTCCGGTCACGAGCACGACGCCGGTCGTCACGCTTCGTGAGGGCGGTACACCGCTCGTCCCCGCTCAGGTCCTCTCCGAGCGCACGGGCTGCGAGGTGCACCTCAAGGTCGAGGGCGCCAACCCCACCGGGTCCTTCAAGGACCGCGGTATGACGATGGCGATCACCCGGGCCAAGGAGGAGGGCGCACAGGCTGTCATCTGTGCCTCCACCGGCAATACCTCCGCCTCCGCGGCCGCGTACGCGGTGCGGGCCGGCATGGTCTGCGCCGTCCTCGTACCGCAGGGCAAGATCGCGCTCGGCAAGATGGGCCAGGCGCTCGTGCACGGCGCCAAGATCCTCCAGGTCGACGGCAATTTCGACGACTGCCTGACGCTGGCCCGCTCGCTCTCGGACAACTACCCGGTGGCGCTGGTCAATTCGGTCAACCCGGTCCGTATCGAGGGTCAGAAGACCGCCGCGTTCGAGATCGTCGACGCGCTCGGTGACGCCCCGGACATCCATGTCCTCCCGGTCGGCAATGCGGGCAACATCACCGCGTACTGGAAGGGGTACAAGGAGTACGCGGGCGACAGCATGTCCACGCACACCCCGCGCATGTGGGGCTTCCAGGCCTCCGGCTCCGCGCCGATCGTCCGCGGCGAGATCGTCAAGGACCCGTCGACCATCGCCACCGCGATCCGGATCGGCAACCCGGCCTCGTGGCAGTACGCGCTGGACGCCCGGGACGAATCGGGCGGTTTCATCGACGAGGTGACGGACCGCCAGATCCTGGCCGCCTACCGGCTGTTGGCCTCCCGGGAGGGCGTCTTCGTCGAGCCCGCCTCGGCCGCGTCCGTGGCCGGCCTGCTGAAGGCCGCCGAAGAGGGCAAGGTCGACCCGGGTCAGAAGATCGTCTGCACGGTCACCGGCAACGGGCTCAAGGACCCCGACTGGGCCGTCGCGGGCGCTCCGCAGCCGGTCACGGTCCCGGTCGACGCGGCCACCGCCGCCGAGAGGCTGGGCCTCGCGTAAGCCTTGGGCCGGTCGGCGGGGGCCGGGCTGATCGGCTGTCGGTGAGAGCCGGGCACAGCTGCCTGCGGGAGCCGGGCACAGCTGCCTGCGGAGCCGGGCACAGCTGCCTGCGGGAGCCGGGCTCGCCGTCGGCAGGAGTCCCGTTCATCTGCCGGTAAGAACCCGGCTCAACCGCCCCTTTTCGGGGCGGAGAGCGCATAGGAGGCGGGCGACACGCATCGTGCGCCTCCTGTGCGCCCTATGTCGCGACAGAACCTTCCTTCGATAAGCTGTAGCCAACCCGCCCCGCCGCATATGCCGCGGTGCAAGGGCCGTTGTGGCCGTCGGGTTTTCCGGAATTCCACTCCCCGCCGCCACGACCTCCCGCCAGCATCGAGAAAACGCTTCACCACCCCCGCTGTCTCACAAGGAGAGTCGTCTAAGCGATGGCCGGTCCCGCCTTCCGAGCCGCCGCCGTCCGGGTGCGCGTCCCCGCGACCAGCGCCAACCTGGGCCCGGGTTTCGACGCCTTCGGCCTGTCGCTGGGGCTGTACGACGACGTCGTCGTCCGCGTGGCCGACTCCGGACTGCACATCGACATCGCGGGTGAGGGCGCGGACACGCTGCCCCGCGACGAGAGCCACCTCCTCGTACGCTCCATGCGCGCGGCCTTCGACCTGCTCGGCGGACAGCCCCGCGGCCTGGAGATCGTCTGCGCCAACCGCATCCCGCACGGGCGCGGCCTCGGCTCCTCCTCCGCCGCCATCTGTGCCGGCATCGTCGCCGCGCGTGCCGTGACGACCGGCGGTGACGCCCGGCTCGACGACGCCGCGCTGCTGGAACTCGCCACCGAGATCGAGGGCCACCCCGACAATGTCGCGGCCTGCCTGCTCGGTGGGTTCACACTCGCCTGGATGGACGGCGGATCGGCCCGCGCCATCAGGATGGATCCCGCAGATTCCATCGTTCCGGTGGTTTTCGTCCCGAGCAAGCCGGTCCTGACCGAGACCGCTCGCGGACTGCTGCCGCGCACGGTCCCGCATGTTGACGCCGCCTTCAACGCAGGCCGTTCCGCGCTCCTCGTCGAGGCTCTGACCCGACACCCCGAGCTGCTGCTCACCGCCACCGAGGACCGGCTGCACCAGGAGTACCGCGCCCCGGCGATGCCGCAGAGCGTGGAACTCGTGAACCGACTGCGCGCCGACGGCGTTCCCGCAGTCATCTCCGGTGCCGGGCCGACGGTGCTCGCACTGGCCGAGGACGGTGCGGCCGACAAGGTCGCACAGCTGGCGGGCGAGGGATGGGCGGCCAATCGGCTCACTCTCGACGCCCCGGGTGCGAGTGTGCTGCCGCTCGCCCCGTAGCCGAGAAGTGATTGCCGGTGAGTGAGAGGGGGAATGTTTGTTGGAGCCGGTAGTGTTAACCTCAAGTCTGCAACCGACGTCTATGTGGCGCGTTGCTTCGTGTCCCTTTCCGGGACCACCAATTCTTCCGGGAGCCTCCCCAACTGCCTGAGCAGCCTGCCTGAGCAGTTTCGTGCACGCTCCGGAACCGGCACGACACCCCTCGCTTGTCCAGGAGTGGGCCGAGCAGGGGGATGCTCGCGCCGGACCCATGCACACCTTCATCTCTCCGCCGTACCCGGCGGACCACCGCCCCGGCACGGTCCGCGATCCGCAAGATCACAGACCGCACTCGGACAGCACAACCGGTCGCCGAGCCAGAAGGCCGACGTCCGCTCCAGGGAAGGACCCTTCGTGAGCGACACCACCGATCTGATGGGCGTGACTGCCGACAAGAGCGTCGACAGCGCCGCCCCCGCCGAAGGTGCTGCCACTGGCACCACCACACGGCGCCGCCGCTCCGGCACCGGCCTTGACGGCATGGTCCTGGCCGAGCTGCAGCAGGTCGCGTCCGGCCTCGGCATCAAGGGCACTGCGCGTATGCGCAAGGGCCAGTTGATCGAGGTCATCAAGGAGGCGCAGGCCGGTAGCTCCGCCGCGCCCAAGGCCGCCGCGCCCGCCGCGGATGCCGAGACCAAGCCGAAGCGCCGTGCCACCTCCAAGGCGCGCACCGGGGACGAGTCCGCGGCCGCCGCGCCCGCCGAGAAGGCCGCCGCGCAGCAGCAGATCGACATCCCCGGCCAGCCGGCCAGCGACGACCAGCCCACGGGTGAGCGTCGTCGGCGCCGTGCGACCGCTCAGGCGGGCAGCCCGGAGAGCAAGGCGGAGAGCAAGCCGGCCGCCGAGGCCAAGGCGGAGACACAGGCCGAGCCGAAGAGCGACGACCGCACCGACGCCAAGGCCGAAGCCGCCGCCGACACGGCCGAGGGCCGCCGGGGCGACCGCCAGGACCGCGGCCAGCGGGGCGACCGTCAGGAGCGCGGCGAGCGCGGGGAGCGCCGCGACCGTCAGCGCGATCGCCGCGGCAAGGGCGACGAGCAGGGCGGTGGCCAGGGCCAGCAGGGCGGCCAGCGCCAGCAGCGTCAGGGCCAGGGCCAGCAGGGCGGCGGCCCGCAGGACGACGGTTACGACGACGAGGCAGGCGGTCGTCGCGGTCGTCGCGGCCGCTACCGCGACCGCCGTGGCCGCCGTGGCCGCGAGGAATTCGCCAGCGAGGTTCCCGTCTCCGACGACGACGTCCTGATCCCCGTCGCGGGCATCCTGGACATCCTCGACAACTACGCGTTCATCCGGACCTCCGGCTACCTGCCGGGCCCGAACGACGTGTACGTCTCGCTCGCCCAGGTCCGCAAGAACGGCCTGCGCAAGGGTGACCACGTCACCGGTGCGGTGCGCCAGCCCAAGGACGGCGAGCGTCGCGAGAAGTTCAACGCGCTGGTCCGCCTCGACTCGGTCAACGGCATGGCACCCGAAACCGGCCGCGGCCGCCCGGAGTTCCAGAAGCTGACCCCGCTCTACCCGCAGGACCGGCTCCGTCTGGAGACCGACTCCAACGTCCTGACGACGCGGATCATCGACCTGGTCGCACCGATCGGCAAGGGCCAGCGAGGCCTGATCGTGGCCCCGCCGAAGACCGGCAAGACCATGATCCTGCAGGCGATCGCCAACGCGATCACGGTCAACAGCCCCGAGTGCCACCTGATGGTCGTCCTGGTCGACGAGCGTCCGGAAGAGGTCACCGACATGCAGCGGTCGGTGAAGGGCGAGGTCATCTCCTCGACCTTCGACCGTCCCGCCGAGGACCACACCACCGTCGCCGAGCTGGCCATCGAGCGCGCCAAGCGTCTCGTCGAGCTGGGTCACGACGTGGTCGTCCTGCTGGACTCGATCACCCGCCTCGGCCGTGCGTACAACCTCGCGGCCCCGGCATCCGGCCGCATCCTGTCCGGTGGTGTCGACTCGACCGCGCTGTACCCGCCGAAGCGCTTCTTCGGTGCCGCGCGCAACATCGAGGACGGCGGTTCGCTGACCATCCTGGCCACCGCGCTCGTCGAGACCGGCTCGCGCATGGACGAGGTGATCTTCGAGGAGTTCAAGGGCACCGGCAACATGGAGCTCAAGCTCGACCGGAAGCTCTCGGACAAGCGCATCTTCCCGGCGGTGGACGTCGACGCGTCCAGCACCCGTAAGGAAGAAATCCTGCTCGGCAGTGATGAGTTGGCCATTGTCTGGAAGCTGCGCCGGGTGCTGCACGCGCTCGACCAGCAGCAGGCGATCGAGCTCCTCCTGGACCGGATGAAGAAGACCCAGTCCAACGCGGAGTTCCTGCTCCAGATCCAGAAGACGACGCCGGCTCCGGGCAACGGCAACGACTGACGTCATACCCGGATCGGCTGAATCACAGGGCCGCCCTCGTCACTCCGGTGACGGGGGCGGCCCTGCGTCGTAGGGCCCGCGAATGTGACGCAGTCGATTCGACCTTTTCGACCGATCCGAGACCTTCGCCACACAACCGCCACGACGACAGAGGCCACCACGATGTCTACACCTGGCAAGAAACCGCAGGTGAGCGCGGGATCACCAGCTGTTCATCGAGGTTGTGCGTCCCTTTTGTCCTCGCGTGGGCGTGACAGGTCGCTGTGCAACCCTTCTTCGTGCCGCGACGTCGTACGAAGTGGCAACAAGTTGCCAAAGCCGACAAAACCAGTGCCCGAACACCGCTGCAGGGGCCAGGGCCTGCCCGGCGGACCGGGGCCGGACAGGCCCTGGCCGGGAGAAGCCTGACGACCGAAGGAGACGGATGAGCGAGCAGAGCGGGAGCGGCGGCCGAATACGCCCCACCGGCAAACGCCGGAAGAGGCCTTCCCGTCGCCGCAGGGCGACGGTGATCGCCGCCTGGACCCTGGCCGGTGCCGTGGTCGTCGGCGGCGGCGGGCTCGGATACGCCTACTTCAAGCTCAACGGCAATCTCAAGGCCGTCGACATCAACGCGGCGCTCGGAAAGAACCGCCCCGACAACATCGACAACGGCTCCGAGGACATCCTCGTACTCGGCTCGGACTCCCGCTCCGGCGCGAACTCGGAGTACGGCGCCGACGAGGGTACGGCCCGTTCCGACACTGCGATGGTCGTGCACATCAACAAGGGTCACAAGAGCGCCTCCGTCGTCTCCATCCCGCGCGACACCCTCATCACCCGTCCCGACTGCACCAGCGACACCACGGGGCAGAGCGTCGCGGGCGAGCAGCGCGCGATGTTCAACACGGCGTACGAGGTCGGCGGACCGGCCTGCGCGGTCAAGACCGTCGAGTCCATGTCCGGCATCCGCATGGACCACTACCTCGAAGTCGACTTCACCGGCTTCAAGAAGCTCATCGACGAGCTGGGCGGCGTGAAGATCACCACCACCAGGGCGATCAACGACTCCAAGAGCCATCTGCATCTCGGACCCGGCACCCACACGCTCGACGGCGAGCAGTCGCTGGGCCTCGTCCGCACCCGCAAGAGCGTCGGTGACGGCAGCGACCTCGGCCGCATCCAGCTCCAGCAGGCGTTCATCAAGGCGTTGATGGAACAGGTCAAGAGCGTCGGGGTGTTCTCGAATCCGAAGACTCTCTTCGACCTCGCGAACACGGCGACAAAGGCCATCACCACCGACTCCGACCTGGGTTCGGTCGAGCAGCTCACCGGCTTCGCGAACGGCCTCAAGGGGCTCGGCTCGAAGAACGTCCACATGGTCACCCTGCCCGTGCAGTACGACCCGGCCGACCCGAACCGCGTCGTACCGCTGGAGGAGTCCGCCCGGCAGGTGTGGACGGCGCTCAAGCACGACAAGGCCATCCCCGCCTCCGCCACCGAGAAGTCGGCGGGCGACAAGGGCGTCGCGGGCAGCGTCGTCCAGTGACGGGACGGGCCGGGAATAGTTGCAGCCCGCCCCCGGTTTTGGGAGATACGGCCGGTCCTGGCAGACTGGTACGTCGGCCCCGGTTCACGGACGTGCAATCCGCGCGTACGACCCGGCGCCCTCCCGAACCTAGGAGAAACCCTTGAAGCGCGACATTCACCCCGAGTACGTCGAAACGCAGGTCAGCTGCACCTGTGGCGCGTCGTTCACGACCCGGAGCACCATCGACGGCGGCACCATCCGCGCCGACGTCTGCTCCGAGTGCCACCCGTTCTACACGGGCAAGCAGAAGATCCTCGACACCGGTGGCCGTGTGGCCCGCTTCGAGGCCCGCTTCGGCAAGGCTGCCGGCTCCGCCAGCAAGTAGCGAGCCACTGCGCCGGTTCTCGGCGCCCTCTTCCCGGGGGCGCCGAGACCGGCGTTTTTTTCCGGCCCGTGGTACGGGCCGTCCCCGTACCCGAGCCCGGACAGCAGCACGCCGTCCAGCAGGCACGTTTGAGTGAAGAAACCAGGAGCCCGAAGATGTTCGAGGCGGTCGAGGAACTGATCGGTGAACAGGCCGATCTTGAGAAGAAGCTCGCGGACCCGGCGGTCCACGCCGACCAGGCCAACGCGCGCAGGCTCAACAAGCGCTACGCCGAGCTGACCCCGATCGTCGGCACGTACCGCTCCTGGAAGCAGGCAGGGGACGACATCGGGACGGCGCGCGAGCTCGCCGCCGACGACCCCGACTTCGCCGCCGAGGTCAAGGACCTGGAGAAGCAGCGCGAAGAGCTCACCGAGAAGCTCCGCCTCCTCCTGGTCCCGCGCGACCCCAGCGACGACAAGGACGTGCTCCTGGAGATCAAGGCGGGCGCGGGCGGCGACGAGTCCGCCCTGTTCGCCGGAGATCTGCTGCGGATGTATCTGCGCTACGCCGAGCGCGTCGGCTGGAAGACCGAGATCATCGACTCCACCGAGTCCGAGCTCGGCGGCTACAAGGACGTCCAGGTCGCCGTGAAGACCAAGGGCGGAAACGGCGCCACCGAACCCGGCCAGGGCGTGTGGGCCCGGCTGAAGTACGAGGGCGGGGTGCACCGCGTGCAGCGGGTGCCGTCCACCGAGTCCCAGGGCCGTATCCACACCTCGGCCGCCGGTGTGCTCGTCACACCCGAGGCCGAGGAGGTCGACGTCGAGATCCACGCCAACGATCTCCGTATCGACGTCTACCGCTCCTCGGGCCCCGGCGGCCAGTCCGTCAACACCACGGACTCGGCGGTCCGCATCACACACCTGCCGACCGGCGTCGTCGCCTCCTGCCAGAACGAGAAGAGCCAGCTCCAGAACAAGGAGCAGGCCATGCGTATCCTGCGTTCGCGGTTGCTCGCGGCCGCCCAGGAAGCCGCCGAGCAGGAAGCTTCGGACGTACGACGCAGCCAGGTGCGTACGGTCGACCGTTCCGAGAAGATCCGTACGTACAACTTCCCGGAAAACCGGATCTCGGACCACCGCGTCGGCTTCAAGGCGTACAACTTGGACCAGGTGCTCGACGGCGACCTGGATTCCGTGATCCAGGCCTGTGTCGACGCCGACTCCGCCGCCAAGCTCGCCGCCGCATAAGACCGAGCCCGCCCCGCCCGTAACCCCGTACGGAGAACCGCGATGAACCTGCTGCTCGCCGAGGTGGCCCAGGCCACCCAGCGGCTGGCCGACGCCGGTGTCCCTTCACCGCGATTCGACGCGGAGGAGCTCGCCGCGTTCGTGCACGGCGTCAAGCGGGGCGAGCTGCACCGTGTGCCGGACGCCGACTTCGACGCCCGCTACTGGGAGGCCATCGCCCGCCGCGAGGCCCGCGAACCGCTGCAGCACATCACCGGACGCGCCTTCTTCCGCTACCTGGAGCTCCAGGTCGGACCCGGTGTCTTCGTCCCCCGCCCGGAGACCGAATCGGTCGTCGGCTGGGCGATAGACGCCGTCCGCGCGATGGATGTCGTCGAGCCGCTCATCGTCGACCTCTGCAGCGGATCGGGCGCCATCGCCCTGGCCATGGCGCAGGAGGTTCCCCGCTCGCGCGTGCACGCCGTCGAGCTCTCCGACGACGCCGTGAAGTGGACCAGGAAGAACGCCGAGGGGTCGCGGGTCACCGTCCACCACCAAGACGCGCTCACGGCCCTTCCCGAACTCGACGGCCAGGTCGACCTGGTCATCTCCAACCCGCCGTACATCCCGCTCACCGAATGGGAGTACGTGGCACCCGAGGCCCGTGACCACGACCCGGAGATGGCCCTCTTCTCCGGCGAGGACGGCCTCGACACCATCCGCGGCATCGAACGCACCGCACACCGCCTGCTGCGCCCCGGCGGCCTCGTCGTCATCGAGCACGCCGACACCCAGGGCGGCCAGGTGCCGTGGATCTTCACGGAGGAACGCGGCTGGGCCGATGCGGCCGACCATCCCGACCTGAACAACCGGCCGCGGTTCGCCACGGCCCGCAAGGCCATGCCGTGACCGGCGGCCACCACCCGCACGACCCGTACCCGTCATACCCGTACATGCTTGAGGAGGCCGGCTGATGGCACGGCGATACGACTGCAACGACGCGACCGACCGTACGACGGGTCTGCGTGAGGCCGCGTCGGCCGTCCGCCGCGGCGAACTGGTCGTGCTGCCCACCGACACCGTGTACGGAATCGGTGCGGACGCCTTCAGTTCCGAGGGCGTCGCCGACCTGCTGGACGCCAAGGGCCGCGGCCGCAATATGCCGACGCCCGTCCTGATCGGCTCCCCGAACACCCTGCACGGACTGGTCACCGACTTCTCCGAGCAGGCCTGGGAGCTCGTCGACGCCTTCTGGCCCGGCGCCCTCACGCTCGTCGCCAAGCACCAGCCGTCGCTGCAGTGGGATCTCGGGGACACCCGCGGCACCGTAGCGATCCGGATGCCGCTGCACCCGGTCGCCATCGAGCTGCTCACCGAGGTCGGCCCGATGGCCGTCTCCAGCGCCAACCTCACCGGACACCCGGCCCCCGAGGACTGCGACGCCGCTCAGGAGATGCTCGGCGACTCCGTCTCCGTCTACCTCGACGGCGGCGCGACGCCCGGCATCGTGCCCTCGTCGATCGTCGATGTGACCGGCAAGGTCCCCGTACTGCTGCGCGCCGGTGCGCTCTCCGTCGAGGAACTCCGCAAGGTGGTACCCGACCTCGAGGTGGCCAATTGACCGCCCCTGAGGGGCGTGGCATAGCGGGGCAGGCCGACACTTTCCGCATCCTCCACGTCAGCACCGGCAATGTCTGCCGCTCACCGATCACCGAGCGGCTGACCCGGCACGCCCTGGTGGACCGCCTCGGCGATCCGCTCAGCGGCGGACTGATCGTGGAGAGTGCGGGCACCTGGGGCCACGAAGGCGCCCCCATGGAGGCCAACGCCGAGATCGTCCTCGCCGACTTCGGCGCCGACACCACCGGCTTCGTCGGCCGGGAACTGCTCGACGAGCATGTGATCCGTGCCGACCTCGTGCTCACCGCCACCCGCGACCACCGGGCACAAGTGATCTCGATGGGTCACTCGGCCGGGCTGCGGACCTTCACCCTCAAGGAATTCACCCGGCTGGTCCGGGCCATAGACCCCGCCACGCTGCCCGACCCGCGCGACGAGGGTGTGGTCGAGCGCGCCCGCGCACTGGTCCGTGCCGCAGCCGCGCTGCGCGGCTGGCTACTGGCCCCCACCGTCGATGCCGACGAGGTGTACGACCCGTACGGCGCACCGATCACGTTCTTCCGGTCCATCGGCGACGAGATCAACCAGGCCCTCGACCCGGTCGTCACCGCACTGACCGGCGTACCCGCCCCGCACTGACGCCTGCGCCTGCGCCACTCTGACGGCCGTACACACGGGCCAGGTACCAGGGGGCCCAACGGGTGTACGGTGTCGCCGCACAGCAGGCAGGGGGCCCGTTACGGGCCTACATTGGAGCTGACGTCAGCGCACCCTTCCCCAGGCCCGGAGCCGTCAGATGCCGGTCACCACTCCTGCCGCACCCAACTTCGCCGCCCAGGCCGCCCTGCCGCAGGATTTCGGCGCCCTGCTCCGGGAGGACCCGGAGATGGCCGCCGTGCTGCTGGAGGAGCTGCACCGGCAGTCGAGCACCCTGCAGCTGATCGCCGCCGAGAACTTCACCTCGCCCGCGGTCCTCGCCGCCCTGGGCTCACCGCTCGCCAACAAGTACGCCGAGGGCTACCCCGGCGCCCGCTACCACGGCGGCTGCGAGCAGGCCGACGCCGCCGAACGCATCGCCTGCCGGCGGGCCACCTCGCTCTTCGGCGCCGAACACGCCAACGTCCAGGCGCACTCCGGCTCCTCCGCCGTCCTCGCCGCATACGCGGCCCTGCTGCGCCCCGGCGACACGGTGCTCGCGATGGGACTCCCGTACGGCGGGCATCTCACCCATGGCTCGCCCGCCAACTTCTCCGGCCGCTGGTTCGAGTTCGTCGGCTACGGGGTGGACTCCGAGAGCGGCCTGATCGACTACGAGCAGGTGCGCACCCTGGCCCGTGCGCACCGCCCCAAGGCGATCGTCAGCGGCTCGATCTCGTACCCCCGCCATCCCGACTACGAACTGTTCCGGGAGATCGCCGACGAGGTGGGCGCGTATCTCATCGCCGACGCCGCGCATCCGATGGGGCTGATCGCCGGGGGAGCGGCCCCGAGCCCCGTCCCGTACGCCGACGTGGTCTGCGCGACCACGCACAAGGTGCTGCGCGGTCCGCGCGGCGGGATGATCCTGTGCGGTGCGGAGCTGGCCGAGCGGATCGACCGGGCGGTCTTCCCGTTCACCCAGGGCGGCGCGCAGATGCACACGGTGGCCGCGAAGGCCGTCGCGTTCGGGGAGGCGGCCACTGAGGCGTTCGCCGCGTACACCCATCGGGTGGTGGCCCATGCCCGGGTGCTGGCCGCAGGTCTGGAGGCCGAGGGCTTCGAGGTCACCACGGGCGGCACGGACACCCACCTGATCGTCGCGGACCCGGCTCCGCTGGGCGTCGACGGACCCACTGCCCGCACCCGGCTGGCAGGGGCGGGCCTGGTGCTGGACACCTGCGCGCTTCCGTACGGGGACGCCCGGGGCATCAGACTCGGAACCGCGGCCGTCACCACCCAGGGCATGGAAGACGCCGACATGGCACGGCTGGCCGTGCTCCTCGGAGCGGCGGTACGTGAGGAGGGCGACATCCGCGCGGAGGTTCAGGAGCTGGCCCGGAAATATCCGCCCTATCCGGGGTAGACGTGGTCCGTGCAACCATCGGCCCGGCCTCCGTGTCCTCAACCATGAGCCCGACGTAGCTAAAGTGTGGGCTGAGATGGCCGGCGAAATCTATGGGGCAGCCCGTGCGTGATTACCTGCTGACGCTCTGTGTCACGGCCGCGGTTACCTATCTGCTGACCGGCCCGGTGCGCAAGTTCGCCATCGCGGTCGGGGCGATGCCCGCGATCCGTGCGCGTGACGTCCACCGAGAACCGACACCGAGGCTCGGTGGCATCGCCATGTTCGGCGGACTGTGCGCCGGACTGATCGTCGCGGACCATCTGTCCAACCTCGACAGCGTCTTCCAGTTCTCCAACGAACCGCAGGCGCTGCTCTCCGGGGCCGCGCTGATCTGGCTGATCGGTGTTCTGGACGACAAGTTCGAGATCGACGCACTGATCAAGCTCGGCGGGCAGATGATCGCCGCCGCGGTCATGGTCATCCAGGGCCTGACGATTCTGTGGCTGCCGATCCCCGGCGTCGGCACCGTCGCGCTCACCCAGTGGCAGGGAACGCTGCTCACGGTCGCCCTGGTCGTCATCACCATCAACGCGGTCAACTTCGTCGACGGCCTGGACGGTCTCGCGGCAGGCATGGTGTGTATCGCCTCCGCCGCGTTCTTCCTGTACACGTACCGGCTCTGGTACGGGCACATGATCGAGGCGGCGGCCCCCGCGACGCTCTTCACGGCGATCCTGATGGGCATGTGCCTGGGCTTTCTGCCGCACAACATGCATCCGGCCCGGATCTTCATGGGCGACTCGGGTTCGATGCTGATCGGCCTGGTGCTCGCGGCCGGTGCGATCTCGGTCACCGGACAGGTCGACCCGGACACGATGAAGCTCTTCGCCGGCAGTGAGCGCGAGGCCACCCAGGCGATGCTGCCGGTCTTCATCCCGCTGCTGCTGCCGCTGACCATCATTGCGATCCCGGCCGCCGACCTGGTGCTGGCGATCGTGCGGCGTACGTGGAACGGCCAGTCGCCGTTCGCGGCAGACCGTGGCCATCTGCACCACCGACTGCTGGAGATCGGCCACTCGCACAGCAGGTCCGTGCTGATCATGTACTTCTGGTCGGCCCTGATCGCCTTCGGCGCGGTCGGCTACTCCGTGCACTCGGCGTCCCTGTGGATCGTGCTGGTGATCATGGGGCTGAGCGCGCTGGGCCTCGTACTGCTGCTGATGCCCCGCTTCACCCCGCGGGCGCCGTACTGGGCGGAACGCTTCGTACCGCCCCGCTACCGCCGTCGCCGCGGCAAGGGCGAGGTGCCCGGGACGGAACCCTCATCCGCGCACGCGGCCCAACAGAGGGCGCTGGAAACGCAGATGAGGCAGGAGGAGCACGAGTCCCAGGAGCGGGCCCCGATCGTCGTGGGAGTCTCAGGCGTCAACGGGGCGACTGCCATCGGCCCCCGTTCGCGTTTTTCGGACAGAGACAGGGCCGATTCCGCACACTGACGATTCGGTCATCAAGGGGCAATACCAGACAACGCATTGAGTTGCCTTGCTCACACGCGCAACTTCACTCTCACGTGTGACAGTGGGCACACTTTCTTGGTAAAGACCTCATCAAATAGTTTGTGATACCGTTCACGAAGCCCGGTGACGGAGTTGAAGGACCTGAGTACCACGGTCTATCGGCCCGAGGCATCGACTCGGACCGGGCCTACGCTCGTCCATGACGACACCATTGCCCACCCACTGCAAAGCGGAGTTACCGCCATGCCGTACAACGACGCCCGGACTCTCCTCCAGACCGCCGTGCCCACCGCTGCCGCCGGCGCTGTCGCCGTCGCCGTCAGCGCCGTGGTCGCGGGCGGCAAGGGAGCGGTCGGCGCGGTCGTCGGGACGCTGGTCGTGATGCTCTTCATGGGCGTGGGGCTGGTCGTACTGGAACGTACCGCGAAGTCAATGCCGCATCTTTTCCAGGCAATGGGACTCGTGCTGTACACGACGCAGATCCTGTTGCTTTTCGTCTTCCTCGCCGTGTTCAAGAACACGACGCTGTTCAACCCGAGGGCCTTCGCCATCACCTTGGTCGCCACGACGATCGTGTGGCTCGCCGCACAGGTGCGCGCGTATCTGAAGGCCAAGATCCTTTACGTCGAACCGGACTCCTCCAAGGGCAACAAGCCCGAGAAGACCGGCTCTTCGGCGTGAAGGGTAGGGCCGGGATAAGGAGGCATTCGAGATCCTGCTATCGTCCGGTGCCAACTGCGGCACTGCGGGCGCGGGCATCCGAGCTGACGCCTGTTCCATCGCGAGGCTCATTGCCTGACAGCCGCCCCCACATCCGTATTACCAGTCCAGTGCCGACCAGCGGCTGCTCGCCGCGCCGACACAACGAGGTTGCCGTACCTATGCGCCACGCTGAAGGAGCCCGCGGTGAGTGCTGACCCGACGACGGTGCTCGCCTTCGAGACCGATTGCCACATCTTCAACGGATGCGGCTTCCCGGCTCCCGGCCTGCATTCCTTTCTGTTCAAGCCGCTGTTCACCGTCAACGGCATCGAGATCAACAAGCCGATGCTGCTGGTTGCGTTGACCACGATCATCGTCGTCGGCTTCTTCTGGGCGGCCTTCAACAAGCCGAAGGTCGTGCCCGGAAAGCTTCAGATGGTGGCCGAGGCGGGTTACGACTTCATCCGTCGCGGCGTCGTCTACGAGACGCTGGGCAAGCGCGAGGGCGAGAAGTACGTCCCGCTGATGGTCTCGCTGTTCTTCTTCATCTGGATCATGAACATCTGGGCGATCATTCCGGTCGCACAGTTCCCGGTGCCCTCGGTCATCGGCTATCCGGTGGCCCTCGCGGCAATCGTCTACGTCCTCTGGCTGAGCATCACGTTCAAGCGCCACGGCTTCGTCGGCGGATGGAAGAACATCGCGGGCTACGACAAGTCGCTCGGCCCGGTCCTTCCGGTGGTCATGCTGATCGAGGTCTTCTCGAACCTGCTGATCCGCCCCTTCACGCACGCGGTACGACTCTTTGCGAACATGTTCGCCGGGCACGTACTGCTGCTGATCTTCACCATCGCGAGCTGGTACCTCTTCAACGGCATCGGCATCGCCTACGCCGGCGTCTCGTTCGTGATGACCATCCTGCTGACTGCCTTCGAGCTGTTCATCCAGGCGCTGCAGGCTTACGTCTTCATCCTCCTGGCCAGCAACTACATTCAGGGCGCTCTCGCCGAGCACCACTGAATCAGCCAGCCCCATCCCGACAGTCGTCCGGTGGCCAACCCCCACCGGTTCGTGAAAGAGAAGGAAGAAACGGCATGTCCGCTCTCCAGACCCTCGCCGCCACCCACATCACCGGCAACCTCGGCTCGATCGGCTACGGTCTCGCCGCCATCGGCCCCGGTGTCGGCGTCGGTATCATCTTCGGTAACGGCACCCAGGCACTGGCCCGCCAGCCCGAGGCCGCCGGTCTGATCCGTGCGAACCAGATCCTTGGCTTCGTCCTCTGTGAGGCGCTCGCCCTGATCGGTCTCGTCATGCCGTTCGTCTACCCGGTCAAGTAATCGCGGCATACACCACTGCCCCGATTCGACGAAAGGCAATGAAGTGATCGCCTTCCTAGAGCTGGCGCAAGAGGGGGAGCCTCAGAACCCCCTCATGCCGGCGATCCCCGAGATCGTCATTGGCCTGATCGCCTTCGCCATCGTCTTCGGTTTCCTCGCGAAGAAGCTTCTCCCGAACATCAACAAGGTTCTGGAAGAGCGTCGCGCGGCCATCGAAGGCGGCATGGAGGAGGCCGAAGCCGCCAAGTCCGAGGCGCAAAGCGTTCTTGAGCAGTACAAGGCCCAGCTTGCCGAGGCCCGTCACGAGGCCGCGCGCCTGCGCCAGGAGGCGCAGGAGCAGGGCGCCGTGATCCTGCAGGAGATGCGGGCGGAAGGCCAGCGGCAGCGCGAGGAGATCATCGCTGCCGGCCATGCCCAGACCGAGGCCGACCGCAAGGCTGCGGCTTCCGCGCTGCGTCAGGACGTGGGCAAGCTCGCCACCGACCTGGCCGGCAAGCTCGTGGGCGAGTCCCTCGAGGACCACGCCCGGCAGAGCGGCACCATCGACCGGTTCCTCGACGAGCTCGAGGCGAAGGCCGAGGCTGTCCGATGAACGGCGCGAGCCGCGAGGCACTGGCTGCCGCACGTGAGCGTCTCGACGCGCTGACCGACCACACGTCGGTCGACGCGGCGAAGCTCGCCGAGGAGCTGGCCGCCGTGACGGCGCTGCTTCAGCGCGAGGTCTCACTGCGGCGGGTCCTGACCGACCCGTCGCAGGCCGGCGAGGCCAAGGCCGAGCTGGCCGGACGACTGCTGCGCGGTCAGGTGGGCGGCGAGACCGTCGACCTGATCTCCGGCATGGTCCGCTCCCGCTGGTCGCAGTCGCGTGACCTGGTCGACTCGGTCGAGGAACTGGCGAACACCGCAGACCTCACCGCCGCCCAGCGCAACGGAGACCTCGACGACGTCGAGGACGAGCTGTTCCGGTTCGGCCGGATCGTCGCCTCCGACAAGGAGCTGCGCTCCGCGCTCACCAACCGGTCCGCGTCCACCGCCGCCAAGAGGGAGCTGCTGCACAGCCTGCTCGGCGGCAAGGCACGGCCCACCACCGAGCGCGTCGTAGTGCGGCTTGTCACCCAGCCGCGTGGACGTAGCCTGGAAGCGGGACTCGAGTCCCTCTCCAAGCTTGCCGCGGAGCGCCGGGACCGCATGGTCGCCGTGGTCACCTCGGCAGTGCCGCTGAGCGATCAGCAGAAGCAGCGTCTCGGCGCCGCACTGGCGAAGATCTACGGACGGCCGATGCACCTGAATCTCGATGTGGACCCCACGGTCCTCGGCGGGATCGCGGTGCGGGTCGGTGACGAGGTCATCAACGGCACCATCGCGGAGCGCCTCGAAGAGGCGACCCGTCGCATGGCCGGCTGACGAACACAGCGCAGCAACAGAACAGAGCAAGACCAGCGGCCCGGTTGGGCCGTGCAGAAATTGCAGAAGATTCCTGGGGGTCGGCCCCCAGACCCCCTTAAGAAACTTCGGGCCCAACAAGGAGAGCAGGGAACCCAGATGGCGGAGCTCACGATCCGGCCGGAGGAGATCCGGGACGCGCTGGAGAACTTTGTCCAGTCGTACAAGCCGGACGCGGCCTCGCGCGAGGAGGTCGGTACTGTCAGCGTTGCCGGCGACGGCATCGCGAAGGTTGAGGGTCTTCCCTCGGCCATGGCGAACGAGCTGCTGAAGTTCGAGGACGGCACCCTCGGTCTCGCCCTCAACCTCGAGGAGCGCGAGATCGGTGCGATCGTCCTCGGCGAGTTCAGCGGCATCGAAGAGGGCCAGCCGGTGCAGCGCACCGGTGAGGTGCTCTCCGTCGGCGTCGGCGAGGGCTACCTCGGCCGCGTCGTCGACCCGCTCGGCAACCCGATCGACGGTCTCGGCGAGATCGCGACCGACAGCCGCCGCGCCCTCGAGCTGCAGGCCCCTGGCGTCATGGTCCGTAAGTCGGTGCACGAGCCGATGCAGACCGGCTACAAGGCCGTCGACGCCATGGTGCCGATCGGCCGCGGCCAGCGTCAGCTGATCATTGGTGACCGTCAGACGGGTAAGACCGCTCTGGCCGTCGACACGATCATCAACCAGCGCGACAACTGGCGCTCGGGCGACGTGAACAAGCAGGTGCGCTGCATCTACGTCGCCATCGGTCAGAAGGGTTCCACCATCGCCTCCGTGCGTGGTGCCCTGGAAGAGGCCGGCGCGCTCGAGTACACGACCATCGTCGCCGCCCCGGCGTCCGACCCGGCCGGCTTCAAGTACCTGGCGCCGTACACCGGTTCGGCCATCGGCCAGCACTGGATGTACCAGGGCAAGCACGTCCTGATCATCTTCGACGACCTCTCGAAGCAGGCCGACGCCTACCGCGCCGTATCGCTTCTGCTGCGCCGTCCGCCGGGCCGCGAGGCCTACCCGGGCGACGTCTTCTACCTGCACTCGCGTCTGCTGGAGCGCTGCGCGAAGCTCTCCGACGAGATGGGCGCCGGTTCGATGACGGGCCTCCCGATCGTCGAGACCAAGGCGAACGACGTGTCGGCGTTCATCCCGACCAACGTCATCTCCATCACCGACGGCCAGTGCTTCCTGGAGTCCGACCTGTTCAACGCCGGTCAGCGTCCGGCCCTGAACGTCGGTATCTCGGTCTCCCGTGTCGGTGGCTCCGCCCAGCACAAGGCCATGCGCCAGGTCTCCGGCCGACTCCGTGTCGACCTCGCCCAGTACCGCGAGCTGGAGGCGTTCGCCGCCTTCGGTTCCGACCTGGACGCGGCTTCGAAGGCGTCGCTGGAGCGCGGTAAGCGCATGGTCGAGCTGCTGAAGCAGCCGCAGTACGCACCGTTCCCGGTCGAGGAGCAGGTCGTCTCCATCTGGGCCGGTACCAACGGCAAGATGGACGACGTCCCGGTCGAGGACATCCGTCGCTTCGAGAGCGAGCTGCTGGAGTACCTGCGCCGTGAGCGCAAGGACCTCCTGACCAGCATCGCCGAGGGCGCCAAGATGTCCGACGACACGCTGCAGGCGATTGCCGACGCGGTCGCCGCCTTCAAGCAGCAGTTCGAGACCTCGGACGGCAAGCTGCTGGGCGAGGGCTGATCGATGGGCGCTCAGCTTCGCGTTTACAAGCGCCGCATTCGCTCCGTCACCGCCACGAAGAAGATCACCAAGGCGATGGAGATGATCGCCGCTGCGCGCATCGTCAAGGCGCAGCGCCAGGTGGCGGCGTCGACGCCGTACGCGACCGAGCTCACACGCGCGGTGACCGCGGTGGCGACCGGCTCCACCACCAAGCACCCGCTGACCACCGAGGCCGACGCTCCGGCGCGGGCCGCGGTCCTGCTCGTCACGAGCGACCGCGGTCTGGCCGGCGGTTACTCCTCCAACGCCATCAAGGCCGCGGAGCGACTGACCGAGCGGCTCCGCGGTGAGGGCAAGGAGGTCGTCACGTATGTGATCGGCCGCAAGGGTGTCGCCTACTACGGATTCCGCGAGCGCAAGATCGAGGATTCGTGGACGGGCTTCACCGACAGCCCGACGTACGCGGATGCGAAGCGGGCCGCGGCCCCGCTGATCGAAGCGGTCACCAAGGAGACCGCCGAGGGCGGCGTGGACGAGCTGCACATCGTCTTCACGGAGTTCGTGTCGATGATGACGCAGAACCCGGTGGACAACCGGATGCTGCCGCTCAGTCTCGACGCCACGAAGAAGGAGGACGGCAAGGGAGAGATCCTGCCGCTCTTCGACTTCGAGCCGTCGGCGGAGGACGTCCTCGACGCCCTGCTTCCGCGGTACGTCGAGAGCCGGATCTACAACGCGCTGCTGCAGGCCGCTGCTTCCGAGCACGCTGCCCGCCGCCGCGCGATGAAGTCGGCCACCGACAACGCCGGTGAGCTCATCAAGAGCCTCTCCCGGCTTGCCAACGCGGCCCGCCAGGCCGAAATCACCCAGGAAATCAGCGAGATCGTCGGTGGTGCCAGTGCGCTGGCCGACGCGACCGCGGGGAGTGACAAGTAATGACGACCACAGTTGAGACGGCCGTTGCCACGGGCCGCGTCGCCCGGGTCATCGGCCCGGTCGTCGACGTGGAGTTCCCCGTCGACGCGATGCCGGAGATCTACAACGCGCTGACCGTCGAGGTGGCCGACCCGGCCGAGGACGGCAAGCTCAAGAAGCTGACGCTCGAGGTCGCCCAGCACCTCGGTGACGGCGTGATCCGCGCGATCTCGATGCAGCCCACCGACGGTCTGGTCCGCCAGGCCCCGGTGACCGACACGGGCGCCGGTATCACGGTTCCCGTCGGCGACATCACCAAGGGCAAGGTGTTCAACACCCTTGGCGAGATCCTGAACAAGCCCGAGGCCTCGGCCGAGATCACCGAGCGCTGGCCGATCCACCGCAAGGCGCCCAGCTTCGACCAGCTCGAGTCCAAGACCGAGATGTTCGAGACCGGCGTCAAGGTCATCGACCTTCTCACCCCGTACGTCAAGGGTGGAAAGATCGGCCTGTTCGGTGGTGCCGGTGTCGGCAAGACCGTTCTGATCCAGGAAATGATCTACCGCGTCGCCAACAACCACGACGGTGTGTCGGTGTTCGCGGGCGTCGGTGAGCGTACCCGTGAGGGCAACGACCTCATCGAGGAAATGTCCGACTCGGGCGTCATCGACAAGACGGCACTCGTCTTCGGTCAGATGGACGAGCCGCCGGGCACGCGTCTTCGTGTGGCGCTGGCCGGTCTGACCATGGCGGAGTACTTCCGCGATGTGCAGAAGCAGGACGTGCTCTTCTTCATCGACAACATCTTCCGGTACACCCAGGCCGGCTCCGAGGTGTCCACCCTGCTCGGCCGTATGCCGTCCGCGGTGGGTTACCAGCCGAACCTGGCCGACGAGATGGGTCTGCTGCAGGAGCGCATCACGTCGACCCGCGGTCACTCGATCACCTCGATGCAGGCGATCTACGTCCCCGCGGACGACCTGACCGACCCGGCCCCGGCCACCACCTTCGCCCACCTCGACGCGACGACGGTTCTCTCCCGTCCGATCTCCGAGAAGGGCATCTACCCGGCCGTGGACCCGCTGGACTCCACGTCCCGGATCCTGGACCCGCGTTACATCGCGCAGGACCACTACGACACCGCCATGCGGGTCAAGGGAATCCTGCAGAAGTACAAGGACCTCCAGGACATCATCGCCATTCTCGGTATGGACGAGCTCGGCGAGGAGGACAAGCTCACGGTCTTCCGCGCCCGTCGCATCGAGCGCTTCCTGTCCCAGAACACCCACGTCGCCAAGCAGTTCACCGGCGTGGACGGTTCGGACGTTCCGCTCGACGAGTCGATCGCCGCGTTCAACGCGATCGCCGACGGTGAGTACGACCACTTCCCGGAGCAGGCGTTCTTCATGTGCGGTGGCATCGAGGACCTCAAGGCCAACGCCAAGGAGCTCGGCGTCTCCTGAGCCCATGGCTCACCGAGGGGGGCGGGTGCGTCCCGTCCCCCTCACCACGCCCCGTAGAATTGACCCAACACCCGGCATGAACGGCCGGGTGGTGACCCGAGGAGCCACCCTTGGCTGCTGAGCTGCACGTCGAGCTGGTCGCCGCGGACCGCAGTGTCTGGTCCGGCGAGGCCACCCTGGTCGTCGCGCGCACCACGTCCGGCGACATCGGCGTCATGCCCGGTCACCAGCCGCTTCTGGGTGTGCTGGAATCGGGCCCGGTGACGATCCGTACGAGCGATGGCGGGACCGTGGTCGCCGCTGTGCACGGCGGTTTCATCTCGTTCGCGGACGACAAGCTTTCGCTGCTCGCGGAGATCGCGGAGCTGGCGGACGAGATCGATGTCCAGCGCGCCGAGCGTGCGCTGGAGCGTGCGAAGTCGGACACGGACGCTGCCTCCGAGCGGCGCGCCGAAGTGCGACTGCGTGCGGTGGCGGTGCACTAGCGCACCGCGACACGTAGCTTTACCCTCAGCCGCGGCCCGAGCTGGAGACCACTCCAGACCGTGCCGCGGCTGAGGCGATGCAGGTGCAGGTGCAGTTCTGGCGGTATCCGTTACTCGACGACGCGAGGAGGTCGGTGGAGATGTTCCTCGCGCTGTGGGTGGGCGGGCTGGTCGTCGCCCTGATCGCGGTTGGTCTCTTCGTCTTCGGTCTGCGCCGGCGGCTGATTCAGCGCTCCGGTGGGACCTTCGACTGCAGCCTGCGATGGAATGTGCCGGAGGAACCCGATCTCTCGGGCAAGGGCTGGGTGTACGGGGTCGCCCGGTACAGCGGCGACCAGATCGACTGGTTCCGGGTCTTCTCGTACGCTCCCCGCCCGCGCCGGGTCCTGGAGCGTTCCGCGATCGAGGTGGTCGCCCGTCGGCTGCCCGAGGGCGAGGAGGAACTGGCGCTCCTGTCCGACGCCGTGGTGCTCGGCTGTCTCCATCGTGGGACCCGCCTGGAGCTGGCCATGAGCGAGGACGCGCTGACCGGATTCCTTGCCTGGCTGGAGGCGGCTCCGCCCGGCCAGAGGGTGAACGTGGCCTGAGCCCGAGGTCCGTACGACGTGGCCTCGGAGGGTGCTGAAGATCTTGGCCGGGCTCGCGACGCCCGGCACGCACATCTGCGGCGTTGCCGGAACGCCCTGATAGCTCCTTCCCCGAGCTCTCAGCTTCGTTCGAGCAGGGGAGACCCATTCGAGGACACTCCGGCGCCTTGCTGCTGCACGCACCGAACGCCGCTCCCTGATCCGGCCAAGATCTTCAGCACCCTCCCAGGCCCGTGTCGCAGTCGACGAAAAACCGGGGAGACAGGGGGCGGACCTGTCTCCCCGGCTGCTTTCCGGGGTTGTGCGCGGTACTGAGTGGGGGCTTACTTCAGACCGTTGTTGATCGCGCCGACGAGTTCACCGTTGGCGGTGTCACCGCTGAACTCCCAGAAGAACGCGCCTCCCAGGCCCTGGCCCTTCGCCCAGGTCATCTTGGACGCGATGGTGGCCGGGGTGTCGTAGCTCCACCAGTTGGTGCCGCAGTGCGCGTACGCGGTACCGGCGATCGTGCCGGTGGCCGGGCAACTGGTCTTCAGGACCTTGTAGTCCTCGATGCCCGCCTCGTACGTACCGGGGGCTGCTCCGGTGGCGGTGCCGCCGGGCGCGTCCTGGGTGACACCGGTCCAGCCGCGGCCGTAGAAACCGATGCCGAGCAGCAGCTTCGAGGCCGGGACGCCTTGGGCCTTCAGCTTGGCGATGGCCTCGGCGGAGTTGAAGCCGGCCTGCGGGATGCCGCTGTAGGAGGTGAGCGGGGAGTGCGGGGCGGTCGGGCCCTTCGCCTCCCAGGCACCGAAGAAGTCGTACGTCATCACGTTGTACCAGTTCAGGGACTGGGCGGCGCCTGCGTAGTCGGTGGCGTCGATCTTGCCACCGGTGGAGGCGTCGGCGGTGATGGCGGCCGTCACCAGGTTGTTGCTGCCGAACTTCGTGCGCAGCGCCGAGGTGATTGCCTTCAGGGCGGCCGGACCGCTGGTGTCGCAGGTCAGACCGCAGGCGTTGGGGTACTCCCAGTCGACGTCGATGCCGTCGAAGACATCGGCCCAGCGGGGGTCCTCGACCAGGTCGTAGCAGGACTGGGCGAACGCGGCCGGGTTCTTCGCGGCCTCGCCGAAGCCGCCGGACCAGGTCCAGCCGCCGAAGGACCACAGGACCTTGATGTTCGGGTACTTCGCCTTGAGCTTGCGCAGCTGGTTGAAGCTGCCGCGCAGCGGCTGGTCCCAGGTGTCGGCGACGCCGTCGACGGACTTGTCGGCGGTGTACGCCATGTCGTAGTCGGCGTAGGCGTCACCGATTGCGCACTTGCCGCCGGTCACATTGCCGAAGGCGTAGTTGATGTGCGTGATCTTCGCGGCCGAACCCGAGGTGTCCAGTTTCTTGACGTGGTAATTCCGGCCGTAGACACCCCAGTCGGTGAAATAGCCGAGGTTGACCTTGCCGCCGGTGCCGGGGTCGGGGTTGCCGCCGCCACCGGTGGTGTGGACCTTGACCGCGCCGCTGACCGGACCGGTCTGGTCGGCGGTGTCACGGGCCTGCACGGTGTACGAGTAGTCCGTGCCCGCGGTGAGACCGGTGTTGGTGTACGTCGTACCGGTGACCGTGGCGACGACGGCGCCGTCGCGCAGCACATCGTAGTTCTTGATGCCGTTGTCGTCGGTCGCCGCGGTCCAGCTCAGTTTGACCGAGGTGTCGGTGATGCTGCTCGCGGTGGGGGTGCCCGGCGCGGAGGGGGCGTTGTCGCCGGGGACGCTGCCGCCGTCGCAGGAGGCGCCGTTCAGCTTGCAGCCGGTGGGGGCGCCGGAGCCGGTGCCGTTGAAGCCGAAGGAGACGCTGGCGCCCGGTGCGACCGAGCCGTTCCATCCGACGTTCTTGGCGGTCCAGTGGGTTCCGGAGCTGGTGACGGTGGCGTCCCAGGCGGAGCTGACCGTGGTGCCCGAGGGAAAGTCCCACTCGATGGTCCAGGAGGAGAGGGCGGTGGTGCCGGTGTTCTTCACCGTCCACTGGCCTTCGAAGCCGCTGCCCCAGTCGGACTTCTTGAGGTACGTGGCGGTTGCCGAGGTGGCGGCTTCGGCGGGGGAGGCCAGGCCGATCATTGCGGCGAGCGGGAGAAGCAGTGCGGTGAGGCCCGCGACCGCTCTGGATCTGGTGGCTCGTCCGGTCCCGAGTCTGAATCGGGGCCGGCGTAGGGGGGTTTCAGTGCTCAACGGTGCTCCTCGGGTGAGGTCCGGACAAACGGGGGGTGGTCCGTGGACTGCAAACCCTGCGCCGCCCTGAGCACGCCTTGTCATGGCGCACTCACCGCAGTGTGCTCGGTGAGATTAGGAAGGTCTGGACCAATCGTCAAGAGGTCCAGACCAAAGTTCCGAGCTAAACCTCAGATGCCCAATTCCTGCGCAAGTACTGCCGCCTGGACGCGGCTGCGCAGCTGCAGCTTGCCCAGCAGTCTGCTGACGTGCGTCTTCACGGTCGCCTCGGCCATCGAGAGGTGGACCGCGATCTCGGCATTCGACAGCCCCGCGCCGAGACAGCCCAGCACCTCCCGCTCCCGCCGGGTGAGAGCGTGGAGCACCGCAGGGTCGGTCGCGTTCGCAGGCCGTACGGGGGTGGTCCCGGCGAACTCCGCGATCAGACGGC
The DNA here is from genome assembly GCF_044741025.1 of Streptomyces sp. NPDC088246. Taxonomy (NCBI): domain Bacteria; kingdom Bacillati; phylum Actinomycetota; class Actinomycetes; order Kitasatosporales; family Streptomycetaceae; genus Streptomyces; species Streptomyces sp. NPDC088246. The sequence continues at coordinate 429,891 of NZ_JBIURV010000002.1, read as the reverse complement.
GCGTCACGGCCGGGGCGATCATCCCCTCGCCGCGCGCCACCGTGCGCACCGCTTCGAGCAGATCGTGTGCATCGGCGTTCTTCAGCAGAAAACCCGCCGCTCCCGCCCGCAGTGCCCCGAAGACGTATTCGTCCAGATCGAACGTTGTCAGCACCAGCACATCCGCGAGCTGCTCGGCCACCACCTGTCCGGTCGCCGACACCCCGTCGAGGCGTGGCATCTGAATATCCATCAGCACCAGATCCGGCCGTAGTTCGCGGGCCAGGCGCACGGCCTCCTCGCCGTCCCCGGCCTCGCCGACGACCTCGATGTCCGGCGCACTGCGCAGAATGAGCACCAGCCCCGCACGGACGGCCGACTGGTCCTCGGCGACCACAACCCGGATCGTCATGCCCTCACGGTCCCTTCCTCCACGGGCAGTTCGGCCCGTACCCGCCAGATCTTCGTCCGGTCGCCGGTGCTCACCGGACCCGCCTCGATCTCTCCGCCCAGCAGCGCCACTCTCTCCCGCATCCCCACCAGGCCGGCCCCCGACCCGGGTGCGCGCGGCCCCGGACGGTCGCCGTACACACTGCTGACCTCGACCGTGAGCAGCTGCCCGGCCCGCCCGATCCGTACCACGACCGGGCCGGCAGCGGCATGCTTGAGCGCGTTCGTCAGGGACTCCTGGACGATACGGTAGGTGGCCAGCTCGACCGGCGCGGGCAACGGGCCCTGATCGCCGCGGGTGTCCTCGAAGGTGCAGGTCAGCCCGCTCGACGCGGCGTTCGTCCGGGTCTGCTCGACCAGTGCGTCCAGCGAGGCGAGCGTCGGCGAGGCGCGCGGCTCCGGGGTGGCGCCGCCGGTGCGGAGCAGCCCGATCAGCCGGCGCATCTCGGCGAGACCGTCGACGCTGTTCTCCCGGATCACCCCCAGAGCCTCGCGCGAGGTGTCCGGGTCGTCGATGGAGAGGGCGGCGGTGGAGTGGATGGCGATTGCGGAGAGATGGTTCGCCACCATGTCGTGCAGCTCACGGGCCATCCGGGTGCGCTCGGCGGTCACCGCCTGGGTACGGTCCATCTCGGCCAGCAGCGCGGTCTGATCGGCGCGCAGCCTGGCGGTCTCGGCGGCGTCGCGGTGGTTGCGGACGCTGACCCCTGTGATGGCGGGCCCGAACGACACCACCCCGGTGATGACGCCGATGAGCAGCGCCTGGGGATTGCGGAACCACGCCAGGAACCCGATCGTGACCGCGACCGTGATCAGGAAGGTGGTCACCGGGATGCGGCGGGCGGCGGCCGGTGTCCCGTACAGCACGGCCGCGTACATCAGATCCGTGAACATCATGACCGTCGCCAGATTCCCGACCGTGAACTGGTCGGCGACCAGGGCGAGTGTGCCGATGACCAGCGCCGTCTGCGGGGCGGTCCGACGGACCAGTTCGAGCACCGAGACGACGGCGAGCGGCAGCAGGGAGAACCAGGGGGCGACGAAGGTCCGGTTGCCCTGCATGTGCAGCCCGAGCATCCACAGGAAAAGACCGCCGCAGAGACCGATGGCAGCGATGAGCACGTCGTGGCGGTGCGGGCGGGCGTAGGGGAGCACCCTCCTATCCAACACGGCGGCTTCCCCGCGGACCTCCGTACCGGGGGCGAGGTACGAGTACATCGAAGTATGCAGTCACGGTTCGTCACTGCCGACGACGATCCCGGGCACCTCGGCCGGGAGGCTGGAGGGAACGGGAAGGAGAAGTGCCGTGGTCGTCACGCTGATCGTCCTCTGCGAAGTCGCCTTCTGGGTGCTGCTGGCCGCGGGGCTCGCACTGCGGTACCCGGCGAAGAAGCCGCGGATGGGTGCGGCCGTGCTGCTGTGCGAGCCGCTGCTGGAGGTCGTGCTGCTGGTGGTGACGGCCATCGACCTGAAGAACGGGGCCGAGCCCGACTGGAAGCACGGGCTCGCCGCGGTCTACATCGGCTTCACGGTGGGGCTCGGCCACTCCACGATCCGCTGGGTGGACGCCCGGGTTGCCCACCGCTTCGCGGGCGGGCCGCCGCCGGTGAAGCCGCCCAAGTACGGCATGGAGCGCGCGGCGCACGAGTGGCGGGTCGCGGCGCGGTCGCGGCCGTGACGGCGCTTGCGCTGCTGCAGGCGGCGATCTGGTACGTGGGCGGGGACGGGGATGTGACGTCGCTGCAGTCGTGGCAGCAGAAGATGCTGCTCGTGATCGGGATCAACGTGGTCATCGCGGGGAGCTACACGGTGTTCCCGAAGCGGGAGGGGGCGGGGCGCTGAGGGGCCGGACGGGCTTGATCTTCAAGCCCGTCCGGCGCTTGATGACAACAACCGCTACCGCTCGCCGCCAGGTACCCACAGCACGTCGCCGACCTCCTTGTTCGCCGTCCTCGCGAGGATGAACAGCAGGTCGGAGAGGCGGTTGAGATACGTCGCGGTCAGCGCGTTCATCACCTCACCGTGCACCTCCAGGGCCGCCCACGTGGACCGCTCCGCACGCCGGACCACCGTGCACGCCTGGTGCAGCAGCGCCGCCCCCGGCGTACCGCCCGGAAGGATGAAGCTGCGCAGCTTCTCCAACTGCTCCAGGAAGCGGTCGCAGTCCGCCTCCAGCTTGTCGACGTAACTCTGCTCGACCCGCAGTGGTGGAAGCTTCGGGTCCTCGACGACCGGCGTCGACAGATCCGCGCCCACGTCGAACAGGTCGTTCTGCACGCGGACGAGGACCTTCACGACATCGTCGGAGAGCTGCCCGAGCGCGATCGCTGTACCGATGACGGCATTGGCCTCATTGGTGTCGGCGTACGCGGAGATCCGCAGATCGGTCTTGGCGGTCCGGCTCATGTCGCCGAGGGCGGTGGTGCCCTGATCGCCGGTGCGGGTGTAGATACGTGTCAGATTGACCATGCGGCCAGCCTAGGGTCTTTCGTTCGGATCAGGCCGGATCAGGGAGCGGGGTCTGGTGCTGTGGATCGCAAGGCGGAGGAGGGAGCCATGCCGACCGACGACAACGCGGCGAGGCGCAGTGCCAGGGCCCGCGAGCCCGGCGTGATCCGAACGAGAGGCCCTGGTTACGCACCGGCCCTGCGGAAGACACGTGTGCCCACCGTCACGGCGAGTCCTGCGAAGCCGAGGGTGACCAGGACGCCGTACAGCATGGAGGCGGTGGCGTACTGACCGATGTACGCGTCCCGGATCGCGTCCACCGGATAGCGCAGCGGCATGAAGTGGGAGAGGACGTCCAGCCAGCCGGGCGCGAGGGCCATCGGCAGCATCAGGCCCGACAGCAGCATCGACGGCATGGAGACCGAATTCACGATCGGGCCGAACTCCTGCGGCCGCTCGACCTTCAGCGCCACCGCGTACGACAGGGAGCCGAGGGAGACGGTCAGCAGGGCGACGAACGCGAACCCGACGAGCACCCCGGCAAGCGGCGCCCGCAGGCCCATGAGCAGCGCGGCGAGAACCAGCAGCACTGCCTGGAAGACGAACAGAGCGGCATCCCGCAGCACCCGGCCCAGCAGCAGCGCGAGACGGCTGACGGGCGTGACGCGCATCCGTTCCACGACCCCGTAGTTCTTCTCGACGATGATCGAGAATCCCGAGAAAAGGGCGCCGAACAAGCTGAGTTGAAGCAACAGCCCAGGCACGAGCACCTGCCAGGAACTGCCGCGCGACCCCAGGGGCAGGTTGGTCAGGAGCGGTCCGAACAGCAGGAGGTAGAGCAGCGGCATCAGCACGCCGAAGAGGATCTGGAATTTGGAGCGCAGGGTCTGGCGGGCGTAGCGCCCGAAGATCAGCGCGGTGTCCTGCAAGAGCATGTCTCTCAACGTCCTATACGGCTACAGGGGTGGAGTCGGCCGGCGCCGGGCCACGGCCGGTGATGGAGAGGAACGTGTCCTGGAGGGTCGCGTCGATCGAGCCGCCGTGCGCCAGCTTCAGCGCGCCCGGTGTGCCCTCGGCCACCACGACGCCCTTGTCGACGATCACGAGCCGGTCGGAGAGTGCGTCCGCCTCGTCGAGGTAGTGCGTGGTCAGGAAGACCGTGGTGCCGTGCTCGTCGCGCAGCCGGCGGACCAGGTCCCAGAGGTCCGCGCGGCTCGCCGGGTCCAGACCCGTCGTCGGCTCGTCGAGGAACAGGACCCGGGGGCGGTGCGTGAGCCCCATGGCGATGTCGAGGCGGCGCCGCTGGCCGCCGGAGAGCGCCGCGGTTTTGCGGTCCAGTAGATCCACCAGATCCAGGTCGCGTGCCAACTCCTCGGCACGCTCGCTTGCTTGGGGCTTCGGCAGGCGGTACAGCCGCCCTTGGGTGACCAGTTCCTCCTGCACGGTCACATTCGGATCGACGCCGCCGGACTGTGCCACGTAGCCGACGGCCCGGCGCACTCCGACGGGGTCGGCGGCCAGATCGCAGCCGGCCACGGTGGCCGCGCCGCCGGTGGGCGGCAGCAGGGTCGTGAGCATGCGCAGGGTCGTGGTCTTTCCGGCCCCGTTCGGGCCGAGGAAGCCGAGGATCTCGCCCGGCGCGACGGTCAGGTCGATGCCGCGCACCGCCTCGACCGGGCCGCGTTTCGTCTGGAAGGTACGGGCCAGACCGGCCGTACTGATGATGGTCATGGGCCCAGAAAAGCAGAGTCATTGAAATTTTACAATGACACCAAAAATTGAGTGAGCCCAAAACAAGCCCGTGGCGCCTACGATGTGGCCATGGCAGAGGGGCTCAGGGAGCGAAAGAAGCGGCAGGCCAGACAGCACATCTCGGATGTGGCCACGGGGCTGTTCCTGGAGCGCGGGTTCGACGCGGTGACGATCGCTGAGGTCGCCGAGGCGGCCGATGTCTCCGTCAACACGGTCTACAACTACTTCCAGGCCAAGGAGGACCTCTTCCTCGACCGGGCCAAGGGCGGCGTCGCCCGCCTCTCGCGCTTCGTGCGCGCCCGCGACAAGGGCGAATCCGCGGCCGCCGCGGTGCTGCGCGAGCTGCGGGACGAGGTCGAGGCGGTGTCGCCCCAGGTGGGCCTCATCGACGGCTATGACCGCTTCATGAAGGTCGTGGAGGGGGCGGCCGGACTCCGGGCCCGCCTGTGGCACATGCAGCAGGAGAGTCTGGTGCTCCTTGAGGAGACGCTGCGCGAGGAGACCGGCGCGCCGCCGGACGACCCACTGCCGTCCCTGATGGCCGGGCAGATCAACTGGGTCCACACCACCCTTCTGGCGCTCATCGGTCGCGAGGTGATGGCCGGCCGTCCCCTCGACGAGGTCTCCCGCGAGGCCCTCGGTCTACTCGACGACACGGAAGACCTCTTGAGTGAGAAGGTTCTCAACTACGCCGTGCGCGGCGACGGGTGAGTCGTACGGGTACGCGAGTGCTGCTGTCGGTGTGATGTCCGTCATGTGAGACGTGACGCGCATCTCTTCGCGGTCACAGGGCCCCTCACGGGTACTAATCTCCGCCGGAGAGCATGTGAACAACCGTGAGGACCGGCCGTGCAGGGACCAGCTGCAGAGGCGAACAGAAACCAAGGGGTGCAGACGTGGCCAGGAAGCTCGCCGTCATCGGAGCCGGACTCATGGGATCCGGCATTGCGCAGGTCTCCGCCCAGGCGGGCTGGGATGTCGTGCTGCGTGATGTCACCGACGAGGCCCTGACCCGTGGCCGTGACGGCATCAAGGCCTCGTACGACAAGTTCGTCTCCAAGGGGAAGCTGGAGGCGGCCGACGCCGATGCCGCGCTGGCCCGCATCACCACCACCACCGACCTCGACGCGGTCGCCGACGCGGATGTCGTCGTCGAGGCCGTCTTCGAGAAGCTCGAGGTCAAGCACGAGATCTTCCGGGCCCTCGACAAGATCGTCCGGGACGATGCCGTCCTCGCCTCCAACACCTCCGCGATCCCGATCACCAAGATCGCGGCCGTGACGGAGCGCCCCGAGCGCGTCGTCGGTGTGCACTTCTTCTCGCCGGTTCCGATGATGCAGCTCTGCGAACTCGTACGCGGCTACAAGACCAGCGACGAAACCCTCGCCACCGCGCGGGAGTTCGCCGAGTCCGTCGGCAAGGCCTGCATCGTCGTCAACCGTGACGTGGCCGGCTTCGTCACCACCCGGCTGATCTCGGCGCTCGTCGTGGAGGCTGCCAAGCTCTACGAGTCGGGCGTCGCCACGGCCGAGGACATCGACATCGCCTGCAAGCTGGGCTTCGGCCACGCCATGGGCCCCCTGGCCACGGCGGACCTGACCGGGGTCGACATCCTGCTGCACGCCACGAGCAACATCTACACCGAGTCCCAGGACGAGAAGTTCGCCGCGCCGGAGCTGATGCGCCGGATGGTGGATGCAGGTGACATCGGCCGCAAGAGCGGGCAGGGCTTCTACACGTACTGATCGTTTTCGGTCCTCCGGTTTGCCTGATCTGCCGTCGGTCAGGCCCGGAGGTCCGGGGGGCGTCTCCCGGAAACGGTGGATCCGCGTGGGTCCTCGCCGGGCCTTAGTCACTCCGCGGGGTGAATTCGGTATCGGTTCGCTCACGGACGGCAACTTCCCTGTCGCTGTCGCAGTCAGTTGTGGCAGAGACAGAACAGACACACGAACCTTGCTACGGGGCAATTCCGGGGAGCACATATGCATATCAGGGGCGACCACGCCGAGCTGGTCGTCGGGGGCCGCCTCGACGTCCGAAGCGCGGCGGACGCCCGTACGGCCCTGCACTCTGCCCTCGACAACGGAGTCGGCGACCTGGTGCTCGACCTGACCGAGCTGGATTCCTGGGACGCCACCGGGCTCGGCGTCATCATGGGCGCACACCGCCGGGCCGGCCGGGCCGGACGACGGCTGGTGCTCCGTGGCGTGCCGCCGCAGATGCAGCGCCTGCTGGTGGCGACCCGGCTGCACCGCATTCTCGCCATCGAGGGTGGAATCGCCGCAGACTCCCTGCCGCGCGTGTAGGGCCTGTCCGGCCCCCGACCCGGCGGACGGGCCTTGGCCGTGCGGCACGGCCGAAGGTGCACAATCCGCACGAGAAAGTGCGCTTCGGGCGGCGTGGCCCCCCGACTGTGCGCGGGCACTGTGCGACGGTCTAGGGTTCGGCCGTCCGCCGATTGACGAACCCACCGGGCGGACACCGGACCGGGAGCGACAGCGGGGCGTGCGAGGCCGGGAGGGCAATCGTGCGCGACGCGTCTGGGGGCTTTGGCGATGGACCCGACACACCGGGGGCCGGAAGAGTACGGCAGGGACAACGACAGCTTCGGTGAGGGAACCGGCCGGCGACGGCCGTCCGGCGATCCGTCCCCGAGCTCTCAGCTCCGCTCGGGCAGGGGAGGCCCCATGACTCCGGAATTCGGTCAGCAAACGTCACAACAGGCGCGCGTCGTCCGGCTCATATCGGGTGACTACCTCCTCACCGTCAACCCGGTCGACGGCAGCGAGGTCGAGCTGTGCCCGCCGGGGGAGCGGCCCGATCCGCCGGTCCGGCGCACCGCGGCCGAGCGCGCCGACCGCGAACGCGCCACCGCACCGCCCGTGCCGCCGGGGCCGCCCGCCCCCCAGCTGCCCCTCCTGGAGCGTGCGGAAGAGCGCGAACGGCTGGCACGCCTGCTGGCCCGCGGCCGCTCGGTGCGGCTCACCGGACCGGCCGGATCCGGCCGTACGGCACTGCTGAACGCCGTCGCCGCCGACTGTGCGGACCTCGCACCGGACGGAGTCGTACGGCTCTCCGGCTACAAGCGGACCGTCACCGACCTGCTGTACGGGCTCTTCGAGGCCGTCCATGACGCGCAGTTGCACCGGCCCGGCCGCGCCGGTCTCCTCGAAAGGGTCCGGAGCATCGGCGCCGTCGTCGTAATCGACGACCTGGAATTCGGCGAGGCCGCGCTGGAGGAGCTGCTCGACGCCACTCCGGAATGCGCCTTCCTGTTCGCGACGACTCCGGATGTCGCCGCACCCACCCCGGACTCGCACCTCGAAGAGGTCTACCTCGCGGGCCTCGGCCGCAGCTCCTCGGTCGACCTGCTGGAGCGGGTCGTCGAGCGTCCGCTCACCGAGGAGGAGGCGAACTGGGCGGGAGACCTCTGGTTCGAGTCCGAGGGGCTGCCGCTGCGCTTCGTCCAGGCGGGCGCCCTGCTGCGCCAGCGCGACATGCTGCGCACCGACCCCGACGCGTACAGCGGCCTCGACGGCAAGTCCCTCGACGCACCCTTCGGGCACGACGAGGACGTCGACGGCGTCCACATACCGCTGCCCAGCCTCGGCGAGGGCGCGGCGCCCGCCGCACTGCTCGCCTCACGGCTGAGCGGGCCCGCCCGCGACACCCTGCGCTTTGCGGTCGCGCTCGGCGGCGAGGTGCCGCACCAGGCGCATCTGCCGGCGCTCGTCGGGGACACCCACGCCGATGCCGCGCTCGGTGAACTGGCCGGCTGCGGACTGCTGTCCCCGGCCGGTCCCCGCTACCGGCTGGCCGCCGGAGTCCTCGCCCAGCTGGAGGCCGCCGGATACGGCGAGGACAGCATCGACCGGGCCCGGACGGCGGCCCAGCACTACGCGTGGTGGGCCGGGCACCCCTCGGTCACCCCCGCACGGGCGACCGCAGAGGCCGACGCGGTCGTCGCGGCGATGGCACAGCTCGTCCCCGGCGACGGGGCGGGGCAGACCAGCGTGGCCGTGCTGCTGGCCCGCAGCGCCTCCCCAGCCTTCGCGGCAGGACTGCACTGGGGCGCCTGGGAGAGGGCCCTGCGGATCGGCCAGGAGGCGGCCAGGATCGCCGGAGAGGTCGCCGAAGAGGCGTACTTCCACCATGAGCTGGGCGTCCTCGCACTCTGCACCGGCAATCCGGACCGGGCCAGGGCGGAGCTGGAGACCTCGATCAGCATGCGCGGGGCGCTCGCCGACAAGTCCGGCGCGGTGGCCGGACGACGCGCGCTCGCCCTGGTCGACGACCGCTCCGGCGGGCCGCTGCCCGGCGGACCTGTCCCGGTGGGCGGTGACGTGCCGGCCCTGCGGTACGAGGAGTCGGCGCCGCCGCCCGTCGGTCCGACGACAGCCGTGACGCAGACGCTGTCACGGCCGTACGGGGACGCCACCGCGGTGATATCCCGGCAGGGCGCCCCGGCAGCCGCCTCAGGCGCGCGGGGAGGCCGTTTCGGAGCGCTGGGCGGGGCCCGGCGCAATCTGGTCGGGGTGGGCGTGGGCGTCCTCCTGGCCGGTGTGCTCGGCACGGTGGTGGCGCTGGGGATGACGTCCGGTGGCGGCGATGCCGAGGGGAATCCAGGTGTCACGACCGAGGAGTCGGCGGGCCAGGACGACAGCGGGGACGCAGGCCCGGACGGCGGACCGACGGACGGCTCGCCTTCCGGAGACACGGCATCCAGCGACGGCGCGGTGACGCCCGGTCCGTCGGGCAGCCGGGCCACGCCCGGCGTGAGCGGTACGCCGTCCACGGACTCGACGAGGCCGGGCGGCACCCCGTCGTCGGACACACCGTCCAGCGACAAGCCGTCGTCGGGCAAGCCGACCAAGTCGTCCGGCCCGACGAAGTCGTCCACGCCGACGACGCCGAGCAGCCCGAGCCCGACTCCGACGGAGACCGACTCCCCGGACCCGACGGACTCGGCAACCGAGACCCCGCCGATGTCGCCGAACACCTCGGACTCGGCGAGCGGGCCTTCTTCGTCGTCAGCGGCGGCCGGTGCGGACAGCAGTCCGACCGTGGCCTGAGAGCCTGTCGGGTGACCTCTGATCGGGCGGCCACGGCCTGGCACGCACTCCCCCAAGGCCTTAAGGGCCAGGGGGGACCCCCTCCGGCGTTGCCGAAATGGCCTGGTAGCTCCTTCCCCGAACTCTCAACTTCGTTCGAGCAGGGGAGGCCCCATCCGAGGCCATTCCGACGCCTTGGAATCGCACGCACCATGCCGCGTCCGCTCTCCGACCGAAGGTCACCCGACAGGCTCTGAGCCGAGCTCCGCGGACGCCGGACGGGCCATGCACGTCCGGCGTCCGCGTAACGTCAGAACAGGCGCAGCTTGTCGTCCTCGATGCCGCGCAGCGCGTCGTAGTCGAGTACCACACAGCCGATGCCGCGGTCCGTCGCCAGCACCCGCGCCTGCGGCTTGATCTCCTGCGCCGCGAAAATGCCCTTCACGGGGGCGAGGTGGGGATCGCGGTTGAGCAGCTCCAGATAGCGGGTCAGCTGCTCCACGCCGTCGATGTCGCCGCGCCGCTTCAGCTCCACGGCCACGGTCTGGCCGTCGGCGTCCCGGCACAGGATGTCGACCGGCCCGATGGCGGTGAAGTACTCACGGCGGATCAGGGTGTAGCCCTCGCCGAGTGTCTCGATCCGGTCAGCGAGGAGTTCCTGCAGATGTGCTTCGACGCCGTCCTTGATGAGGCCCGGGTCGACACCCAGCTCATGGGACGAGTCATGGAGGATTTCCTCCATCGTGATGATCAGTTTCTCGCCCGCTTTGTTGACCACGGTCCAGACTCCCGCGGTGTCGTCGGCGCCCTCCTTGAGGGTGCAGGGCGGTGACATCCAGTTGAGGGGTTTGTACGCCCTGTCGTCGGCGTGGATCGATACGCTCCCGTCCGCCTTCACCAGGATCAGACGGGGAGCGGAGGGCAGGTGGGCCGTGAGCCGGCCGGCGTAGTCCACGGAGCAGCGGGCGATGACGAGACGCATGGTCGGCAACGCTACTCGACGACGGGTGCTCCACGCGATTCTCCCTCCACCGCCCCTCTGCGCCCCGGACCGGGGCCCCAGGGGCTTGCCCCTCTTTGCTCACCTTCGTTATTGGCCGGTTGTGTTCCCAATCTCCTGGTGCGGCCAGGACTGCACCCTTACCGTGGAAGCAGGAGGTCGCCGTCTGTGCACGCTGCGTCGCCGTCCTCCTTCCCTGCCCGTAAGGCCCCGGCCCGGCGTCGGGGTCGCGAGAGGAGAACCCATGTCGCTCGACGTCTCACCGGCGCTGTTGGAACAGGCCGAGCGAGGCGAGGTCGACGAAGCCGACTTCGTCGACTGCGTCCGGACCTCCCTGCCCTACGCATGGGAGATGATCAGCTCTCTGGTGGCTCAGCTGAAGGTCGACGGCGGAGAGTTCGCCGACAACCAGACGCCCCCGCCGGACGAGCAGGCACGTGGTCAGCTGCTGCGCGCGCTCGCGAGTGATGCGATACGTGGCGCTCTGCAGAGGCACTTCGGGGTGCGTCTGGCATTCCAGAACTGCCACCGCGTCGCGGTGTTCCCGCTGGACGCCTCGGTCGACGAGCGCCTGGCCCGCTTCACCTCGGTGAGGGGCCAGTTGCTCAATCAGTCGCCCGAACTACGGGACTGCTAAACGCTTCTGCTGCCGTTCCGGGGCGGATGCGCAACTGGCTCCGGGGCGGCGGCCCCCGTACCTCTTACGACTGCTTATGAGAGCAGCGGCAGTACTTGCGTGCCCAGCCGCGTTACGTTCTCCTCCGTGGCCGCCAGATCTCCCGAACCCTCCACCAGGAGCGCGAAGCGGCTGATGCCTGTCCGCTCGGCGGTGGCGGCGAGCCGGTCGGCCGCGAGCCGGGGCGGGCCCACCGGATGAAGGCCGCACAGCAGCTCCGTATAGGCGACCGGGTCGCGCATCATCCGGTGCCGGCCGTCGACCGTCACATGGGCGTCCAGGCCCTGTCGCAGCCAGCCCGGCATCGCCTTCACGAGCGTCTCCACGGCGCCCTCGGCACGGTCGGCGATCTGGGCCACCCCTGCGGACACATGTCCGGCCTCCCGGACGCTCTCGGGCGAGTGGCCCGCGGCGAGGGCGGCGGAGCGCCACAGGGCGACCATCTCGGCCTTCTCCTCATCGCCGCAGTGCATACCGAGCAGCATCGGCAGACCGTTCTCCGCGGCGAGCTTCACCGTCTTCGGCGAGGTGCACGCGACGATCACCTCGGGACCGCCGGGGCTCTCGCCGCCGTCCACGCCGAGCAGCTCGTCGGCCCGGGGGACCACCGCCACCTCGCGGAAGCCGTACCGCTCCCCGCTCCCCGCCACGCGAGGTTTGCCCAGCCAGTCGAGCAGCAGCTCCAGGGACTCCGGGAAGCCCTTCTCGTACGCCTCCAGGCCCCCTCCGAACACCTCCAGATCCACCCAGGGGCCGCCCCGGCCGACGCCGAGCGTGAACCTGCCGCCGCTGGTGAGATGGAGCAGCGCGGCCTGTTCGCCCAGCGCGACCGGGTGCTGGGTCGGCAGCACGCTCACCGCCGTACCCACCCGGATTCTCCGGGTGCGGCCGAGCAACAGCGCTGCCAGGGTGACGGCGGACGGGCAGACCCCGTACGGCACGAAATGATGTTCTGCCAGCCAGACCGAGTCGAGCCCGGATTCCTCCGCGACCTCGGTGGACCGGATCGCGCGATGCAGCGCTTCCCCCGGCCCCTGTCCCGGAAACTGGGCTGCCAGTACGAACGTTCCCACACGCATCGCCAATTACCTCCTTGCGGCCGACGCGGCTCTCCCCACTGGCAACAACGTCTGACACGTGCCAAAGGCACGGTCCGGGGGCAAGTTGTTGCGATTTTCCGGTAACTCACCCCGCCCCGGGCGCCGTCCTGTGGGGTGCGGGACACCTCGCTCGGCCAAATGGCCCTACGCTTGACGGGAACTGCCCAGCCTGCCCCGTGAGGTGTCACGTGTCCCCGCGCCGCAACCGCCCCCGAGGCGGCGAGAGTCCCCACGACAGCGCAGCGGAGCCAGGGGCCCGCTTCGGCGGCGGCGGACGCACCGAACAGTGGCATGGCGAGGAGTGGTCGGTCCGCCCGGTGAGCGGCGCGAGCGCGGCCGGGAAGCGGTACCGCTGTCCCGGCTGCGACCAGGAGATCCCGTCCGGCGTCCCGCACCTGGTGACCTGGTCCGAGTACGGCGGGATCGACGACCGCAGGCACTGGCACAAGGCCTGCTGGAACGCGAAGGACCGCCGCACCACGCAGGTGCAGCGGTCCAGGAACGCGCCTCGCTACTGAGCTCCGGCGGCCGGTGACTGGTCAGACGTCGCGCTTCGCCAGCGACGCATAGGCACCGGCCAGGACCACGGCCGTGACGCCGAGCATGATCCACAGTGGATCCCAGCCGGACGGCCCCGACCCGGTGACCGAGCTGTCGTAGAACGCGCCGAGCTGGCTGGGGATGGAGTACTCGAACAATGCCTGCCGCAGGTCGCTGAGCGACTCCGAGAACATGAACATGGCCAGCACGAGCGGCAGCAGCACCACCCCGATCATGATCGTGATCGCACCCGCGGAGTGCCGGATGAGAGCGCCGACCGCGAGCGAGAGCAGGCCCAGCGTCGCGATGTAGAGGCCGACGCCGACAGTGGCGCGCAGCCAGGCGTCACCGGTGGATGCCTCGCCGTCGAGCATGGCCGTCTGCAACGCGCCGACCAGCGCGGTCGTCACGGTCGTGATGACGAAGGTGAGCAGGAAGAAGACGATCGCCTTCGCGGTCAGCACCCGCGCACGGTCGGGGCAGGCCGTCAGCGTCGTACGGATCATGCCGGTGCCGTACTCGGAGGCGGTGGTCATCACGCCGAGCGTGATCACACAGATCGAACCGAGCAGCACTCCGAAGAAGCCGAAGCTGAGCACCGGGGTTTCGCCGATGTTGGCGTCGGAGGTATTGACCGCGATCGCGGCGAGCAGTCCGAGGCCGAGGAGCAACACGATCATGACGCCGAGCGTCCACATGGTGGAGCGCACCGAACGGATCTTGGTCCACTCGGAGGCGAGCGCGTCGCCGAGGGTGGCGCGGCGCACCGGGATCGGTGAGGCGTAGAGCCCGGCCGATGCGTCCTGCCAGTTCTGCTGCGGGACCGGGGCCTGCTGCTGGTACGTCGCCTGCGGGGTCGGCGGTGTGGTCATCGGGCGTCCTCGCTGGTCTCGCGCTTGGTCAGGTCTGCAGGGGCCGCGGCGGGCGCAGCCGGGGCTGCAGGGGCCGCGGCGGCGGGTGCCGCCGGAGCTCCCGCGTACGGGTTCTGTCCGGGCGGCGGCGGGGCGTACCAGCCCTGCTGCGGCATCTCCGGGACCGGCGGCTGCGGTGCCCCGGGCTGCTGTCCGTACCCGCCGTGCACCGGCTGCTGCAGCCCGGCCTTCTGGTCCACCGTCGAGCGGTAGTCCACGGCGCCCTGCGTCATCCGCATGTACGCCTCCTCGAGCGAGGCCTGGTGCGGCGAGAGCTCCCACAGCCGGACGTCCGACTCGTGTGCCAGATCGCTGATCCGCGGCAGCCGCAGACCGGTGATCCGCAGGGCCCCGTCCGGCTCCGACATGACCTGGCCGCCCGCCTCGGTGAGCGAGGCGGTCAGCTTCTCCCGCTGCTCCTGCGCACCGTCCGCGACCCGCACCCGGGCGAAGTCGGCCGAATTGGCGGAGATGAAGTCCTTGACGCTCATGTCGGCGAGCAGTTGCCCGCGGCCGATCACGATCAGATGGTCGGCGGTGAGTGCCATTTCGCTCATCAGATGGCTGGACACGAAGACCGTACGGCCCTCCGACGCCAGCATCTTCATCAGATTGCGGACCCAGAGGATGCCCTCGGGGTCGAGACCGTTGACGGGCTCGTCGAAGAGCAGCACCTGCGGGTCGCCGAGCAGTGCCGCCGCGATGCCGAGCCGCTGGCCCATACCGAGCGAGAAGCCCTTGGACCGCTTCCGCGCGACGTCGTGGAGGCCGACGACACCGAGCACCTCGTCGACCCGGGCGGCCGGGATGCCGGCGAGCTGGGCGAGCGAGAGGAGGTGGTTACGGGCGCTGCGGCCGCCGTGCACCGCCTTCGCGTCCAGCAGCGCACCCACTTGCCTCGGAGCGTTCGGCAGACTGCGGAAGGGGTGGCCGCCGATCGTGACATGGCCGGAAGTCGGTCGGTCCAGGCCCAGCATCATGCGCATGGTGGTGGACTTGCCCGACCCGTTGGGACCGAGGAATCCCGTGACGGCCCCCGGCCGCACCTGGAAGGAAAGGTTGTACACGGCCGTCTTCGCGCCATAGCGCTTGGTCAGGCCGACTGCCTCGATCATGCTCCAGCCCCATCGACTTCGTCTGTCGTCGGGGCCCAGGCCGTCCGGCCGCACGCCCCCCGTAAGAGTTAGGAGGATATCCAGGCCTTGACGGTTCCGGCCAAGTCGTTACGAGAGTGCATCGCCTTCCCGGCAGAGCGGACGGAGCGCTTCCGGGCCGATCAGGTCTTGCGTCCACCCACCGGCCATGGGTCCCGCCCACCGGTCATGCGTCCCGCTTCTTCAGTACGAGGTAGCCGCCTACCAGCGCGGCCGCCACCCAAGCGACCAGGATGCCGAGCCCGCCCCACGGCCCGTACGGAGCGGGGTTGCTGTTCATGGCGTCCGGAACAACCTGCATGATCTTGGATCCGGCCCGGTCGGGGAAGTAGCGGGCGACCTTCTTCGCGCCCGGGACCGCCGACAGGATCTGGGAGACCAGGAAGAAGAACGGCATCAGGATGCCGAGCGACAGCATGGAGCTGCGCAGCATCGTCGCCACACCCATGGAGAAGATCCCGATCAGGCCCATGTAGATGCCGCCGCCGACCACCGCGCGCAGGACATTTTCCGCACCGATGTCCGTGTGGTGGTCGCCGAGGAGGGACTGCCCGAGGAAGAACGAGACGAAGCTGGTGGCGATGCCGACCACCAGGGCCAGCACACCGGCCACCGCGACCTTGCTGAAGAGGAACGAACCGCGCTGGGGCACGGCCGCCAGCGAGGTGCGGATCATGCCCGAGCTGTACTCCGTACCGACCACCAGCACACCGAATACGACCATGGCCAGCTGGCCGAGGACCATGCCGGAGAAGCTGATGAGGGTCGGGTCGAAGGTGGCCCGCTGGGCCGCGGGGAGGTCGTCGAACTGGGCGTTCATCAGGGCGCAGAGCGCCGCGCTCATCGCGACGGTGACGACGAACGCGGAGATCAGGGTCCAGACGGTCGACGAAACCGTACGGATCTTGGTCCACTCGGAGGTCAGGACCGCGGGTACCGATGCCATCGTCGTCACGCCCCCTTGCCGGTGCCGGAGACACCGGGTACGCCCGGCGTGCCGTTACCGGTCGTGCCGACGGCGGTCCGCCGATTCCACTCGTCACCCCAGTGCGGGCCCACGGGCGGCGGTGCCTCACCGGGCTCCGAGTGTGCGTGGTACTCCACGGAGTCCGCCGTCATCTGCATGAACGCTTCCTCCAGGGAGGCCCGCTGAGAGTTCAGTTCGTGCAGCACGATCTGATGACGGGCGGCGAGCTCTCCCAGCGCCTCGGTGGTGGCGCCGTCGATCTCCAGCGTGCCGCTGCCCGTCTCGACCACGATCAGGCCCTCCTCGTGCAGCACGTCGCGCAGCCGCTCCTGCTGCGGGGAGCGCAGACGTACATAACTGCGGGAGTTGCGGTGGATGAAGTCGGCCATCGAGGTGTCGGCGAGCAACCGGCCCTGGCCGATCACGATCAGATGGTCCGCGGTGAGGGCCATTTCGCTCATCAGATGCGAGGAGACGAAGATCGTCCGGCCTTCCGCGGCGAGCGCCTTCATCAGATTGCGGATCCAGTGAATCCCCTCGGGGTCGAGACCGTTGACGGGCTCGTCGAAGAGCAGCACCTGCGGGTCGCCGAGCAGTGCCGCCGCGATGCCGAGCCGCTGGCCCATACCGAGGGAGAAGCCCTTCGACTTCTTCCTCGCCACCGTGCTCAGACCGACGGTGTCCAGCACCTCCGCGACCCGGCTCTCCGGGATGCGATTGCTCTGCGCGAGGCAGAGCAGATTGTTGTACGCGCTGCGCCCGCCGTGCATCGACTTCGCGTCGAGCAGCGCCCCGATGTACTTGAGGGGTTCTTCCAGGTCGCGGTAGTGCTTGCCGTTGATGCGCACCGAACCGCTGGTCGGGTTGTCGAGATCCAGCATCATCCGCATCGTCGTGGATTTGCCCGCACCGTTGGGGCCCAGAAAGCCCGTCACCATTCCAGGTCTGACGCGGCACGAAAGCCGGTCGACGGCAACCTTGTTGCCGAAGCGCTTGGTGAGACCATCGAGCTCGATCATGCGTTCACGCTAGAACGGCCGCGCGCCCGGCGCCACCACAAGGGCGGAACCGGGCGCGCGAGGAGTACAGCGGCGGTACGGCGGGTCAGCGGGTCTGCTGAGCCGGGACGCCGCGGGTGACCGGCTCGTCGTCGGCGGGGGAGCCGGCGGCGGCCACCGCGGCACCGGTCAGCGTCGCCAGCATCTCGCGGACGTTGGTCAGCTGAGCGTTGATCGAGTCGCGGCGGTTGGTGAGCGCCGCCAGCTCGCGCTCCGACTCGCTGCGGATCCGGTCGGCCTTGGCGTTCGCGTCGGCCACGATGTCCTCGGACTGGCGCTGCGCGGTCTCCACCGTCTGGCGGGCCCGGCGCTCGGCGTCCGTACGGAGCTTCTCGGCCTCCAGGCGGAGCTGCTCGGCGCGGTGCTCGATCTCGGCGAGGCGCTTCTCGGCCTTGGCCTGACGGGACGCGAGGTCGCGCTCCGACTGGTCGCGGCGCTTGGCGAGGTTGGTCTCGAAGTCCGCGGCGGCCTGGGCGGCCTTGGCGCGGGTCTCCTCGAAGAGGGCGTCGGCCTCCTCGCGCTTCTGAGCGGCGTCCTTCTGGGCCTCCGTACGCAGCGAGCCGGCCTCACTCTTGGCCTTCTCGACGATACGAACGCCCTCGTCCTCGGCCTTCGCCTTGCGCTCGGCGGCGAACGACTCGGCGTCGTTGCGCACCTGCTGGGCGGCCGACTCGGCGAGCTCACGGTGCTGCTCGGCGGCGCGACGGGCCTCCTCGCGCAGGTCCTTCGCCTCCTCCTCGGCCAGGCGGAGAATCTTCTCCACGCGCGCGCCGAGACCGGCGTACGACGGCTCCGCGTCGCTCACCTGGGCCTGGGCGTTCTGCGTTTCGAGGTGGAGTTCCTCGATGCGCTTTTCCAGAGACGTGATGCGGGCGAGAGCACTATCACGGTCGGCGACGAGCTTGGTAATGCGGTCATCCACCTGACCGCGGTCGTATCCACGTCGCACGAGCTCGAAGCCGAAGGGGGAGGAAGGGTCGCTCATGAGGTTCCTGTCGAATGAGACCGGTGAGGTGTTAGAGGGAATCCTAGGGGCCCGAGCGGCGTGTCATCGAGCGGATGCCCGTTTGATCTGGAGAATGACACCCCTTTTGAGTGGCTAACCCCCGCAACTCTTGCCACTCGGAGGGCTGAACGTCCTTGACGAAGCACGGGAGATGACAGGGCGACTACCCCTCGGACGACTTGCCACTCGATCGAGTGCCCGCTGAGGCACCGGCTTTGACGCCACCGGCGGAGCCGCCACCCGAGCCCTTGCCGCCGCCCGCCGGCGTCTCGAACGACTCCAATGCCTCCAGCACGTCCTGGACACGGGAGATTTCGGTGTTGATGTCCTCGCGCCGACGCACCAGCAGATCGAGCTCGCGCTTGCCCTCGTCCACCGTACGCTTCGCCTCGACCTCGGCGTCGGCCCGCAGCTTCTCGGCCTCACGGACCAGCGTGGCCTTCTTCTGCTCGGCCTCCTTCAGCAGCGCCTCGGCCCGCTTCACCGCCGCGATCCGGACCTTGCTCGCCTCCGAATTGGCGTCCGCCAGCAGCTCCTTGGCCTTGGCCGCCGCGTCGTCGCGCTGCTCGGTCGCCGCCTTCATCAGGTTGTCGACGCGCTCGCCCGCCGTCTTCATCTGCTCGGAGGTCTCCCGCCGGGCCCGGTCGTGCAGCTCCTCGATCTCGCTCTCGATCCGGGTCCTGAGCTCCTCGGCACGCTCCCGGATGGCCGTGGCGTCCCGCCGCGCGCCGACCAGCAGCTCGTCCGCGTCCGTACGGGCGCGCTCCACCAGGGAGTTGCCCTCGACGGTCGCCTCCGAGGTGATCCGCACGGCCTCCTTGCGGGCCATGCCGACCATCGTGTCGGCCTGCTCCTCGGCCTCGGTGGCGGCGCGCAACGCCTCCTCCTGGGCCTTGTTGACGAGCTGGTCGGCCTGTTCGGCGGCATCGGCACGGCGCTTCGCCGCGGCCTCCCGCGCCTCGTCGAGCAGCCGGTCGGCCTCCTGACGGGCCTCGGCACGCATCTGCTCGGCCGCCGCCTCCGCGTCGGCGCGTACCCGCTCCGACTCCTCGCGGGTGCGGGCCGCGTGCTCCTGTGCGGAGCCGACGGTGGCCGCCGCCTCCGCACGCAGCCGCTCGACCTCGTCCGCGGCCTCGTCCGCCAGCCGGGCCGCCTGCTGCTTCGCCTCGTCGACCAGCGCGGTGGCCTGCTGCGTCGACTCTTCGACGAGCAGGGTGGCCTGCTGCGTCGACTCCGTACCGATCCGCTCGGCCTCGCTCGTCGCCTCGCCCACCAGCCGGTCGGCCTGGGCCGCGGCATCGGAACGCATCCGGTTGGCGTCCTCGCGGGCCTCGGCCCGGCTGCGAGCCGCGTCCTGCTCGGCCGAGGCCAGCGCGTCGGAGGCCTCGGTACGCATCCGCTGGCTGTACTCGGCGGTGTCCGCCCGCAGCCGCTCCGACTCGCTGATCGCGTCGGCGACGGTCCGCTCGGCCATCGCCTTCGCGGCCTCGGACTCCTCCCGCGCCTCCTGGCGGATCCGGGCCGCGTCCTCGCCGGCCCGCTCCCGCTCGGCGTGTGCGTCGGTGCGGACCCGGTCCGCCTCCTCCTGCGCCTCGGACCTCGTCCGTTCCGCGACATGCTCGGCGGCGGAGCGCAGCCCGGCGATCTCCGCCTCGGCCTGCTCCTGCAGCCCGTTGACCGAATCCCGTACCTGCTGGGCTGTCTGTTCGGCCGCGGAGACCAGTTCGGTCGCCCGGCTGTCCGCCTCCTCGACCAGACGCTGCGCCTCGGCCTGCGCCTGCTCGACCCGCTTGCGGGCGGATGCGAGAAGCTCCTCGCTCTGCTCGCGGGCCCGCTCGCGCTCCTGGTTCGCCTCGGTGCGCGCCGTGTCGAGGGTCTCCTCGGCCTCCCGGCGGCGCCGGTTCGCCTCCTCCTGCGCGGCGGCCAGCGCCTCGGCGGCCTCCGTGCCCACCCGCTCCGCGGCGGCAGCGGCCTCGGAACGCACCCGGTCGGCGCTCTCCTGCGCCTCGGACTTGAGCCGTTCCGCCTCGGCGGCCGCCTCGCTGCGCAGCCGTACGGCGGTGGACTCGCCCTCCGCACGCGAGCGCGACGCATCCGCCGCGGCCTCGTCGCGCAGCCGCTCCGCCTCGGTCTCCGCCTGCTCCTGCAGCGCCCGCAGCCGCTCGGCGGCCTCCGCGCGCAGCCGCTCGGACTCCTCGTTCGTCTCACGCCGGATGCGCTCCGCCTCGGCGCGCGCGTCCGTGAGCGCCTGCTCGGCGGTGGTGACCCTGGTCTCGGCCTCGGTCTGCAGCCGGGTCAGCTCGTCGGCCGCCTCCGCCTGCCGGGCCGCGACCGCACGCTCGGTCTCCTCGCGCAGCTCCGCCGCCGCCTGCTCGGCCGCGGTGGTGGTGGACCGGGCCTGCTCCTCGGACTCGGTACGCAGCTGCTCGGCCTCGGCGTGGGCGCGCTCCAGGGCCTCCTCGGCCTGTTTGCGCAGCGTGGTGGCGCGCTCGGCCGCTTCGGTACGGACCCGCTCGCTCTCCGTGCCCGCGGTGGTGCGCAGCTCCTCCGCGTCCGACTTCGCCTTGGACAGCAGCTCCTCGGCGGTCTTCGCGCCTTCCTCGATCTGCTGGACGGCCTCGCGGCGGGCCTCGCCACGGATCCGCTCGCCCTCGGCGACGGCCTCGGAGCGCAGCTGCTCGGCCTCGCCGCGCAGCCTGCGCGCCTCCTCCTGCAGCTCGACCGTCTTGGCCCGGTACTCCTTGGTGTCGTCCTTGGCCGCGCCCTTGAGCTGATCGGCCTGCTCGGCGGCCTCGCCGCGCAGCCGGTCCGCCTCGGCCTCCGCCTCGCGGCGGATCCGGTCGGCCTCCTCGCTCGCCGCCCCGGTGGTGGACTTCGCGTCCTCGGATGCCTTGGTCAGCACCTCCTCGGCGGCCCTGGCGGCCTTGGCGAGCTGGGCAGCGGCGTCCTCGGCGGCCGCCGTGCGGGCCTTCTCGGCCGCCTCGGACTTCAGCCGGTCCGCCTCGGCGCGGGCATCGGCGAGCGCCTGCTCGGCCTCCGCCTTGAGTGACTCGGCGTCCTTGGTGGCCTCGCCGACCAGCCGGGCGATCTCCGACTTGGCCGTACGGGTGCGCTGCTCGTTCTGCGACTCGGCGGCGGCCAGCCGCTTGACGGCGGCCTCCTTCGCCTCGCTGGTGACCTTCTCGGCCGCCAGGCGGGCCTCGCGCAGCTGGGTCTCGGCCTCCTGCATGCGCTGCTCGGCGGCCCGGTTCAGCTCGGCGGTCTGCTGCCGGGTCTGCTCGGTCTCGGCCGTCGTCGACGTACGCAGCTGCTCGGCGTGGCTGGTGGCCTCCTGCGCCTGGCTGGAGGCGGCGTTCAGCAGCCGTTCGGCGTCCTTGCGGGCGCGCAGCAGGATCGCCTCGGCCTCGGTACGGGCAGATTCCGCCTCGGAGCCGAGCCGCTGCCGGGTCTCGTCCGCCAGCCGGCCCGCCTCGGTGCGCGCGGCCGTCAGGGACTGCTCGGCCTCGGCCCTGGACTCCTCCAGCAGGCGGCGCGCCTGGGACTCGGTCCTGGCCCTGAGCTGCTCGGCCCAGGCGACGTTCTCGTTGACATGGGACTCGACGGTCTGACGGCGCTCGGCCAGCTCCTGGTCGAGCTGCTGGCGCCGCTGCACGGCCTCGTTGTGCAGCTCGGCCTGGAGCCGCGCCTGGTGCTCGGCATGCTCCTGCAGGATCCGCTGCGTCTGCGCACGGGCGTCACGGAGCTCCCGCTCGGCGTCGGTCCGCAGCTGCTCTGCCTGGATCTGGGCATTACGGAGCAGCTGCTCGGCCTGGTAGCCGATGTCCGCGCTGTCGTATGCGGGACGGGTCGCGAGATTGCGTCGAGCCTCGTGCAGCTTGGCGCGCAAGACCTCGACCTGGTAACCGAGGTCCTCGGCGTGCTGAACGGCCTTCTCCCGGTCGGTCTTCAGCCGGTCCATCTCGGCTTCGAACCGCGAGAGATGGTCGTCTTCAGCTCGGTGGCTCTCCTGGCGTTCGTAGCCCCGCACTGCGCGGTCCCATCCGTCCCCTGGTCGCAACTCTCCAACGAGTACCGTTCGCCGGTGAACGGTCCCCCGGGGAATGGTGACAGATCACGGCTGGGGACGCGGCGCGGCCCCGACCCGGCCCCGGCCCGGAACAGCCCACTCTACCGGGCCAGGTATCCGGAGGTCAGTGCTCCGCTGCGGACGTGACCAGTTCGGTGAGGACCCCGTGGCAGTCCTTGGGGTGCAGGAACGTGATCCGGGACCCCATCGAACCGGTCCTGGGCTCGTCGTACAACACCCTGACCCCCTTCTCCCGGATGTCCGCCGCGTCTGCGTCGACGTCCGCGGTGCCGAAGGCGATGTGGTGGACACCCTCCCCGTTCTTCGCCAGCCACTTGCCCACGGCCGAGTCCTCCCGGGTCGGCTCCAGCAGCTGGAGGTAGGAAGCGCCGCCGTCGGACGTATCGTTGATCTTGAGCATGGCCTCCCGGACGCCCTGCTCCTCGTTGATCTCGGAGTGGAACACCTCGAACCCGTAGGTCGAGCGGTAGAACTCGACGGTCTTGTCGAGGTCGAAACAGGCGATCCCGATGTGGTCGATTCGCGTCAGCATGCAACCAGTGCAGCGCGACACCGATGGTTACGCAACGTGCGCGCGATCACACCCGTTGCCGGATGACGGGCGAGGTACCGCTCAGTACATTCATGTAAACCCTCGTTCACTCCTAATCCCAAGGGGCTGCGGCTCATGTCAGGAACGACCGGTACCACCTCAGTGATCGTCGCGGGCGCGCGTACGCCCATGGGCCGTCTCCTCGGCTCGCTGAAGAGCTTCTCCGGGGCCGATCTCGGCGGCTTCGCCATCAAGGCCGCGCTGGACCGGGCCGGCATCGGCGGCGACCAGGTCGACTACGTGATCATGGGCCAGGTCCTGCAGGCCGGTGCGGGCCAGATCCCGGCCCGCCAGGCCGCGGTCAAGGCGGGCATCCCGATGAACGTCCCCGCGCTCACCGTCAACAAGGTGTGTCTGTCCGGGCTCGACGCGATCGCGCTCGCCGACCAGTTGATCCGCGCCGGTGAGTTCGACGTCGTCGTCGCCGGTGGCCAGGAGTCCATGACGAACGCCCCGCACCTGCTCCCGAAGTCCCGCGAGGGCTACAAGTACGGCGCGATCGAGATGCTCGACTCGATGGCGTACGACGGTCTGACCGACGCCTACGAGAACATCCCGATGGGTGAATCCACCGAGAAGCACAACACCCGCCTCGGCCTGAACCGCGCCGACCAGGACGAGATCGGCGCCCTCTCCCACCAGCGCGCCGCCGCCGCCCAGAAGAACGGCATCTTCGAGGCCGAGATCACCCCGGTCGAGATCCCGCAGCGCAAGGGTGACCCGGTCCTCTTCTCCAAGGACGAGGGCATCCGCCCGGAGACGACCGCGGAGTCCCTCGGCAAGCTGCGCCCGGCCTTCACCAAGGACGGCACGATCACCGCGGGCACCTCCTCGCAGATCTCCGACGGCGCCGCCGCGGTCGTCGTCATGAGCAGGACCAAGGCCGAGGAGCTGGGCCTGGACTGGATCGCCGAGATCGGCGCCCACGGCAATGTGGCGGGCCCGGACAACTCGCTCCAGTCGCAGCCGTCCAACGCCATCAAGCACGCCCTGAAGAAGGACGGCCTGGAGGTCGCGGACCTCGACCTCATCGAGATCAACGAGGCGTTCGCCGCGGTCGCCGTCCAGTCGATGAAGGACCTCGGCGTCACCCCGGAAAAGGTGAATGTCAACGGCGGCGCCATCGCGCTGGGTCACCCGATCGGCATGTCCGGCGCCCGTGTGGTGCTGCACCTGGCGCTGGAGCTGAAGCGGCGCGGCGGCGGCACCGGTGCGGCGGCGCTGTGCGGCGGCGGCGGCCAGGGCGACGCGCTGATCATCCGCGTCCCCAAGTAGGAACGGCCCGGGCAGGCAGTACGTACTACACGTAGAGCACTCAGCGAGTGAACGGAGCGGTGATGGTGGACGTCCCCACCCTGGTCGAGCAGGCCCGTGCGGGCCGGCCGCGGGCCGTGGCCCGGCTCATCTCCCTGGTGGAGGGGGCGTCGCCGCAGCTGCGCGAGGTGATGGCGGCCCTGGCGCCGCTGACGGGCAACGCGTATGTCGTCGGCCTGACCGGCTCACCCGGTGTCGGCAAATCGACATCGACATCGGCGCTGGTCTCGGCGTACCGGCGGGCAGGCAAGCGGGTCGGCGTCCTGGCCGTCGACCCGTCCTCGCCGTTCTCCGGCGGGGCACTCCTCGGCGACCGGGTCCGGATGTCGGAGCACGCCTCCGACCCGGGCGTCTACATCCGCTCCATGGCCACCCGCGGACATCTGGGCGGTCTCGCCTGGTCGGCACCGCAGGCGATCCGGGTGCTGGACGCTGCGGGCTGCGAAGTGATCCTGGTGGAGACGGTCGGCGTCGGCCAGTCGGAGGTGGAGATCGCCTCCCAGGCCGACACCTCCGTCGTCCTGCTGGCGCCCGGCATGGGCGACGGCATCCAGGCGGCGAAGGCCGGAATCCTGGAGATCGGCGATGTATACGTCGTCAACAAGGCCGACCGGGACGGCGCGGACGCCACCGCGCGCGAGCTCAACCACATGCTGGGCCTCGGCGAGTCCCGCGGTCCCGGCGACTGGCGGCCGCCGATCGTGAAGACGGTCGCCGCCCGGGGCGAGGGCATCGACGAGGTCGTCGAGGCGCTGGAGAAGCACCGGGCATGGATGGAGGAGCACGGAGTGCTCGCCGAGCGGCGCATGGCCCGTGCGGCCCGCGAGGTCGAGACGATCGCCGTCACGCGGCTGCGTGAGCGCATCGGCGATCTGCACGGCGACCGCCACATCGGCGCGCTCGCCGAACGCATCGTGGCGGGGAGCCTCGACCCCTACGCGGCGGCGGACGAACTGGTGGCGGGCCTCACCGAAGGCTGACCCGATCCGGTGTGGACGGGTCCGGGGCGACGTGCGGGCCGCTTCGGGGGGCGTCCGCGGCTTGTGCGGCCCGCGGCCTGTGCTGTGCGCGGCTTGTGCGGCCCGGCCCGGCGCCTGGTTCGGGCCTTCGGGCCGCTCCGGGTTCCTCGGGGCTGCCGAGTCCCGGTGCGTCGGTCCCTGTTGCAGAACGCACGGCCCTTCCGGCGGGTGCCGGATCCTGGAACCGCCGTCCGGCGTCCCCCGTCCTTGATGGCTGAGGGTGCGTCGGTCGGGGCCCCGGCGTGCGGTTTCCGTGCTGTTCGGCGCTGCGGTCGATGACGTGTCCGTGGCAGGATTGCGGCCGGACGCGGGCACAGGGCGTCCGGCGTTCATGCGTGACGACGGGGGGAATGACGCATGCTCGGGCCGTTGCGGGACGACTCGCCCAGGCGGATCGGGCCCTACGGGATACGGGCCCGGCTCGGCGCGGGCGGCATGGGGGAGGTCTTCCTCGGCGCTCCGGACGGCGGCGGCGACCCGGTCGCCGTCAAGACGGTACGCCGCGACGTGGCCCAGGACTCCGGCTTCCGCAGTCGCTTCCGCCGCGAGATCACCGTCGCCCGGTCCGTCACCGGCCCCCATGTCGCGCCACTCCTCGACGGGGACGCCGATGCCGAAGTGCCCTGGCTCGCCACCGGATACGTGGCCGGGCCGACCCTGTCCGCCGCCGTCCGCCGGGCGGGCGCGATGGACGAGGCCGAGGTACGGATGCTCGGCGCCGGGCTCGCCCGCGCCCTGGCGGCCGTGCACGCGGCCGGGATCGTCCACCGCGATGTGAAGCCCGGCAATGTGATGCTCGCGGCGGACGGCCCGCGCCTCATCGACTTCGGGATCGCCCGCGACTCCGGTGCGACCCCGCTCACCACCACCAGCCGCATGGTCGGCAGCCCCGCCTTCATGTCCCCGGAACACGTGGCGGGCAGCGGACGCGTCGTCCCGGCTTCCGATGTCTTCTGCCTCGCCTCCGTGCTCTGCTTCGCCGCCACCGGGCGCGATCCCTTCGGTGACGGGCCGGTCGCCGCCGTGCTCTACCGGGTCAAGTACGTCGAGGCCGACCTCGACGGCGTTCCGGACGCGTTGCGTGCCGTACTGGACCGCTGCCTGGCGGCGGACCCGGCCGCCCGCCCGGCAGCCGCCGAACTCGCGGAGCTGCTCGACCCCGGCGCGGCGGCCCGGTGGCCGGACCCGGTGGCGCAGCACATCGCCGAGCACGAGCGCGAACTGGCCCGCGTCATCGCGCTGGGCGGCCCCCTGCTCCCGGGGTACACACCGACCGAGGCGACCGCCGGAAGCCGTCCGGGCCCCCATCAACTGCCCACCCAGGGCACCGACTTCACCCCCGGCCTGCACATCGCGCCCACCCGGGGCCCCGGACTCGCCCCGCCCCCGCGCCGCTCCCGGCGGGCCCTGAGCGCGGTCCTTGCCGCGCTGGTTGTGCTGGGTGCGGCCACCGGGGGCATCCTGGCCTGGCGCAACAACCGCACCACGCCCAACGAGGCTTCTCCCGGCGGCGGTTCACCCGCAGTCGCCAAGATCGTGGCGGGCGTGGGTGAGAACGGCGGCCCGGACGCCTCGGGCACGGTCCCGTACGGTCGCGATGCCCGTCCGGCGGGGTGGACGAAGTCCTGGCAGGGGAAGTTCACCGGGTCGCCGATCGGCTGTTCGGCCGGCCGGGACGTCGTGGTCTGCCGCAAGGCGGACGGCACGTACGAGGCGTTGTCGGCGGTGGACGGGCACCGGATGTGGGCGCTCGACACGGGGGAGACGTCCCGTGCGGCGGGCTGGGGGCCCACCGGTCAGTTCTTCATGCCGGCCAGTGCCACCCGCCCCACCGTGTACGACGACACGGTGCTGCTCGCCGCAGGCGACCGGCTGCAGTCGCTGGACGCCCGCACGGGGAAGGTCCGCTGGGAGACCCGGTCCGGTGGCGCGCAGAGCCTGGGAAGCGCGCCGCTGGTCGTCGACGGTCTGGTCTTCGCCGCCGCCACACGGTCGTCCGAGGGCGCGGAGCTCGCCGCGTACGACCTGAGGACCGGGGCCGAGAAGTGGCACAAGCCGCTGGCCCCGAAGGATCTGGCCAAAGCCGAGAGGCGAAACTTCTGGCCGGTCGCCACCGACGGCAAGGTGGTGTACGCGATCGGTGAGGACGGTCCGAAGGCGTTCCGGCCGAAGGACGGCACGCTGCTGGGCACCGCGGGCGGCGAGGGCACGAAACCGGGCTGCGGGGATCTCCGGCTGCGGGGCGAATTCGCCTACTGCGCCACCTACGCCTCCAACGGCAGCGCCTCCGGCTTCGGCACCGACATGAGCGTGCTGCGGTTCGCGGCAGGAACGCTCGAGGCGCAGGGGCGGGTGCCGATGGACTCCGCGCTCGTCGCCGAGGCGACCCCCACCGCGGTCGACGACCGGGTGATGGTCCTCCGCCGGAGCAGCGAACACGAGCCGGACGTGCCCGACGAGCTCGTCGTCGTCGGCCGCGGCAACGGCCGGACCCTCGGCAGGTTCCCACTCGGCGCAAAGGCGGAGAAGGGCATGAGCAATCCGGCCTCCAACGCGTTGATCGTCGCCGACACCGTGGTCTGGGCGGACAGCACGACGCTGTACACCGTCCCGATCCGCCCCGACGGCACGTTGGGCGCACTGGGCAGGACCCGCCTGGCGGGCGCCCCGGGCCCGAGCCGCACACCGGAATACGACATGGCAGACGGCATCCAGCTGGACAAGGAACTGAACGACCCGCAGGTGCTGCCGGCCGGCGGCGTCGTGCATGTCGTGTACGACGACGGCACCACGGTCTCCGTACCGCTGCCCGAGTGAACCGTCCGGCGAACGGCAGAGGAGCCGTGCGGTGATCGAGCCGCTTCCGCCCGGCCGCGCCCGGCTGGTCGGTCCCTACCAGTTGCTCGGGCTGCTGGGCGCGGGCGGCATGGGCGAGGTGTATCTCGCCCGGCCCGCCGGTGCGCCGGACCCGCTCGGCGGGCTGGTCGCACTGAAGACGGTACGCGCCGATCTCGACCTCGACGACGGCTTCCGGATCCGCTTCCGGCGCGAGATCGACGCGGCGGGTGCCGTGCGCAGTCCGCACACCGCGGCTCTCGTCGGCGGCGACGCGAGCGGCCGGCTGCCCTGGCTGGCGACCGAGTACGTGCCCGGCCCCTCGCTCGCAGAGGCGGTGATCCGTGGCGGGCCGATGCCCGAGCCGGTGGTGCGCGAGATGGGCGCCGGTCTCGCCCGCGCGCTCGCCGACATGCACGCCGTACGCGTACTCCACCGCGACCTCAAGCCGGGCAACGTGCTGCTCGGCGCCGACGGTCCGAAGGTGATCGACTTCGGGATCGCCCAGGCCTTCGACGCCACCCGGCTCACCCGGACCGGTGTGGTTGTGGGCAGCCCCGGCTACATCTCGCCCGAGCACGTCAACGGCTCACGGGCGCTCGTACCCGCGTCGGACGTCTTCTGCCTCGGTGCGGTGCTCGCCTTCGCGGCGACCGGGCGGGGCCCGTTCGACGACTCCGACATGGCCGCCGTGATCTTCCGGATCGCCCAGGGCGAGGCCGAACTGTCCGGCGTGCCACCACAGTTGCGCGCGGTGATCGAGCAATGCCTGCGCGGCGACGCCGAGGCCCGGCCGACGCCCCAGCAGCTGGCCGGCCTGCTGCGACCGGGCGACCGGGCGGGCACGGCGGCCGGCGGACCGTTCCCCTGGACGGAAGCGGTACGGGGGCAGCTCGCCGCTCACGCGGCGGGGGCGCGCGCCGTCGCGGAGGCGGCCGCGCCGGCCGCTGCCGCACCGCCGGCCCCGTCCGGCGCCCCGCACCCCGGCGGGCCCGCCCTCGCCCCGACGCCCGTCGTGCCGGTGGCCGTACCGGGTGACCGGCAGCGCAACAAGGGCCTGTGGATCGCCCTGGCGGCAGCGGCCACGGTGGTCTGCGTGGTGCTGGGGGCCTTGCTGCTGCCGGGGCTCTTCGAGGGGGACGGCGGAGGCGAGGCCAACGCGGGCGGTGGCGTGCAGCCGACCGCGTCCGCCTCGGACGCCGCGCGGACGCAGGCCGGGCCCCCCGTCATTCCGGGCGCGGACGCGGGTCGCACCGGGGACTTCGGCCCGGCCGCCACCGACGTCTCCAGGAAGCCGGCGGGCTGGAAGGCGTGGAAGGCCAAGATCGAGGACGGATCGGTGGAGTGCGTACTGGCGGACATGTCCCTGGTCTGCGGCGGCCCGCGGCGCATCACCGTGCTGGACGCCGCGAACGGCAGGCAGCGCTGGCGGACCGAGCCGGGCAGGGCGGGCAGTGGACCGGCCTCGGTGGCCGCCGTCATCGGCACCACCGTCTACGCCTTCGAGGACGGTGCCCTGGTGGCGCTCGGCCTCGCCGACGGCGCCGAGCAGTGGCGGGAGCCGCTGACGGCCGGTGCCCGGGTGACCGACTCCGTCCAGTCCGGCGGAGTCCTGTACTACGCCACGAGGGTCACCGGCACGGGTGCGGCCCGGCTCCTCGCCCACCAGCTCACCGGCAAGCAGACCCGCAAGTGGGACAAGCCGTGGGACGACCCGGCCGACGAGGGGGAACTGTCCTTCGCCGACGGCCGGCTCGTCGCGGTCGGCGACGGCGTCACCGTCCTGGGGAGCCCGGACGGCGCACGGCTGGGAGCCGTCGCCGCCGGTGACATCACCTGCCGTACGCCGGTCCTGAAGGGCAAGGAACTCCTCTGCTCGGGCCCGGACGGCCTGACGGTCGTCGATGTGACGGCCCCGCAGAACCGCCGGCCGATCGCCGCCGGCGTGGACATCGCCTTCCGGCCCGCCGTGTCACGCGACGGCAAGGTCGTGGTGAGCAGCCGTTCGCGGGTGTACGCGTTCGGCCTGGCCGACGGGAGGCAGTACTGGGCGACGTACGACGACAGCGGCGGGGGGCTGGATGTCTGGGGCGCGCCCGTCCTCGCCGGTGACAGTGCCGTTGTGGTGGGTGATCAGGGGATCGCCGCGTTCGCCATGGGCTCCACGGGGGAGGCGGACAACACGGGCTCGCGGCTGCCCACCGAGTGGCCCGGCGGGCAGGGAGCCCGGCACGACCCGGCGTCGATCTCGTACATCGCCCGGGGCGACGTGGTGTTCCTGGGCTTCGGCGACGGGACGGTCATCTCCGTCTACGCGCCCTGATCCCTCCTAGAAGTGTCCTGAAGATCTTGAAATCGTGCCTGACTTGCCCTGGTTCATGGCGATTGACATTTACCGGCAATCCGGGGTGAGCCGGGCGGCCAGAGCAAGATCTTCAGCGGTCTCCTAGGGTCTGTCCGGCGGATCAGGGTCGGACAGGGCGCGGCGTCTGGTGCGGTGCATAGCAAGGCGCCGGAGTGTCCTGAGGTGGGGTCTCCCCTGCTCGAACGGAGTTGAGAGCTTGGGGAAGGAACTATTCGGTCGTTTCGGCAACGCCGCGAGGTGCCGTGCCAGGCGTCGCGACCCCGGCCGTGATCCGCCGGACAGACCCTAGTCGTCGGCACCGTCGCGTCCGCCGTCGTTCGACCGGTCCACGGTCACCTTGCCCGTGCCCGCGTCGACGTTCAGCTCGTGCCGCTTGTCGTCCTTGCCGTGGACGTCGACCTCCCAGCGCAGCGCCTTGCCGCTCCGGTCGTCGTGGTCGTCCAGGTCGATCGACGTCACGGTCCCGGGCGCCGCCTTGAGCGCGACGTCGACCGCCGCGTCCAGCGACACCCGGGCCGAGCGGGACGCATGCCGGTCGCGATCGCCGTCGTTGTCGTCGGAGGTGTGCTTGGCGAGCACCTTGCCGTTGCCCGCGTCCACCGTCACGTCGTGCCAGGCCCTGTCCGAGCCGTACACGTCGACCTCCCAGACCAGCCTGCCGTCCTCCATGTCCAGCTCGGCCTCGGTGATCGTCCCCGGGACGGCTCCGACGGCCGCCGCGGACGCGTCGCCGACGGTGACGCGGGCGGTGCTGCCGCTCGCCGCGCCGCTCCTGGTGCCGCGGTCGTGGCTGTCGTCGTCCGCGAAGGCGATGGCCGTGGCGGCTGTGCCGCCGACGAGCACGGCCGCGGTGACGGCGGCGATGACGATCTTGCGCTTCATGAGGTTCCTCCCTGATCGGGTGGCCGGTTTCGACACGGTCCACACTGCCGGGGTGATGCTGAACGCAGCCTGAAGCCACCTGAAGCCGTCTTCAGGTTCGGTTTGGGACCCTGTGCCCATGCGCCTGTTGATCGTGGAGGACGAGAAGCGGCTGGCGATGTCCCTGGCCGGGGGACTCACCGCCGAGGGCTTCGCCGTGGATGTCGTGCACGACGGTCTCGAAGGGCTGCACCGGGCGGCCGGGGGCGTGTACGACCTCGTCGTCCTCGACATCATGCTGCCCGGGATGAACGGCTACCGGGTCTGTGCCGCCCTGCGCGCCGCCGGCCATGAGATGCCGATCCTGATGCTGACGGCGAAGGACGGGGAGTACGACGAGGCGGAGGGCCTCGACACCGGGGCCGACGACTACCTGACCAAGCCCTTCTCGTACGTCGTGCTGGTGGCCAGGATCCGGGCGCTGCTGCGGCGCCGGGGCGGTGGCTCCGGCTCGCCGGTGGTCACCGTCGGCTCCCTGCGCATGGACACCGCCGCTCGTCGGGTGCATCTCGGTCCGGCCGAAATCACCCTCACCACCAAGGAGTTCGCGGTGCTGGAACAACTCGCGCTGAGGCCCGGGCAGGTGGTGAGCAAGGCGGACATCCTGGAACACGTCTGGGACTTCGCCTACGACGGCGACCCGAACATCGTCGAGGTGTACGTCAGCGCGCTGCGGCGCAAGCTCGGCGCGGCCGCCATCCGTACGGTGCGTGGCGCCGGATACCGGATGGAGGCGCTGTGAGATCGGTACGGGCCAGGGCCGCACTCGGTGCCACGGTCGTGGTCGCCGTCGCACTGGTCGGCGCCGGGCTCGCCGTACTCCTCGTCCTGCGCGCCAACCTCACCGATCAGGCGGGACTGCAGGCCGAGGTGGCGGCCCGTGAGGTGGCCGGGCAACTCGCCCTCGATGTGCCGTACGACCGGCTGGAGATGCGCGAGGAGGAGGACCATCCGGTCCAGGTGACCGACGAGGACGGGCGCGTGGTGGCCGTCTCCAAGGACCTGGAGGCGATCTCCGGCACCGGTACGGACCAGGTCGAGCCGGCCCCGTCACCGGCCGCGGGAAGCTCTACCGGTTCCGACGACGACGGACGCGATGACGAAGACGGCGACGACAACGGCGGTCACGGCATCCCCGGCCGCGGTGAAGTCGACTCCGGTGACCCGGACTTCGGCAACGGCACCGCCACCGTCGACGGCGACACGGCCGACCACCGCTTTGCGTCGGTCCGGGCGACCACATCGGCCGGGGTGACCCTGACCGTCCACGCGGGCGCCCCGCTGGCCGCCGAGCAGGAGGCCGTGGGCACTGTGCGCGGGGCGATGCTGATCGGGCTGCCGGTGCTGCTGCTCGTCGTTGCCGGGGTCACCTGGCTGGTGACCCGGCGAGCGCTGCGCCCGGTCGAGGGAATCCGTCGAGAGATGGCCGCGATCACCGCGTCCGAGGATCTGAGCCGGCGGGTGCCTGAGCCCGGTTCGCGCGACGAGATCGCCCGGCTGGCCCGTACCACGAACGAGACCCTGACGGCCCTTGAGGCATCGGTGGACCGGCAGCGGCGCTTCGTGGCGGACGCCTCGCACGAACTGCGCAGCCCGATCGCCTCCCTGCGCACCCAGCTGGAGGTGGGCGCCGCGCATCCGGAGCTGCTGGACGTGCCGGGCGCCGTCGCCGACACCGTACGGCTGCAGGCGCTGGCGGCCGATCTGCTGCTGCTGGCCCGGTTGGACGCGGGTGAGCGGCCGGGCCGTACGACGCTGGACCTGGGCGCGCTGGTCCACGAGGAGGTTTCGCAGCGCATCGGCGACCGGATTCCGGTGGCGGTGTCCGTGCCGGACTCCGGTGCGTTCGAAGTTGCCGGTTCGCGTGGGCAGTTGGCGCGGGTGATCGGCAATCTGCTGGACAACGCCGAGCGCCATGCGGAGCGCACGGTGGCGGTCTCGCTGCGTGCGGAGCGGGGCTGCGTGGTCGTCGCGGTCACCGACGACGGGACGGGGGTGCCACCGGACGAGCGCGAGCGGATCTTCGAACGTTTCGTGCGTCTGGACGACGCCCGTACGCGGGACGAGGGCGGCGCAGGCCTGGGCCTGGCCATCGCCCGTGACGTCGCGGCCCGGCACGGCGGCCGGCTGACGGTGGACGGTGCGCCGCAGGGCGGCGCGCGGTTCGAGCTGTGGCTGCCGAGCGCCGGTTGAACACCGCCCCGCCCCGCAGGTCACACCTTGCCGCGGCGTCCCCGCAGATGATCCGCGACCGGTGTCAGTGCCGCGTGCAGGTCTGCCAGTGCCTCCGGCGTCAACAGGTCCATGAAGTGTTTGCGCACCGACGCCACGTGGTGTGGTGCCACCTTTCGCATCGTCTCCGCGCCGTCCTCGGTGAGGACCGCGAACAGTCCGCGCCGGTCCGACTCGCAGTTCTCCCTGCGGACCAGTCCCGCGTTCTCCATGCGGGTGATCTGGTGCGAGAGCCTGCTCTTGGACTGCAGCGTCGCGGCGGCGAGGTCGCTCATCCGCATGCGCTGGTCGTCCGACTCCGAGAGGTTGACCAGGATCTCGTAGTCGTTGTTGGTCAGGCCGAACGGCTGGAGGTCCTTCTCCAGCTGGTGCATCAACAGCCTGCTGACGTCCAGGTGGGTGCGCCAGGCGCACTGCTCCGCGTCGTTCAGCCAGCGAGTGGCCGTCTCGGTCTCCATGTATGGATTCTACCTAAGAAGTTGAAAGCCGGACGAAGGTGGGGGATCGTGACGCCCGGCACTCGCCCGGAGACGGGCTCGGGTGCGGGGTGCAGACGTTCGACGTCACACTCCGCAGACTACCGTTCACAAACCGAAGCGGCGTTGGAGGTCCCCGAGCTGACCGGGCAGACGGGGTGCGGAGCCAGGTTGACCCGCACCACCCGGCACCCCGGCCTGCGCCGGCGTCGCCCCCGTCGGCTGCTCGGGCATCAGGATCTCGGTCGACTGGAGCAGCACGGTACCCGCCCCGACGAACTCGAACTGGTGCTCCTCGCCCGACGTCCCGCCGATCCCGGTCAGCGATCTGAGCCCGCCCATCACGCCCGTCATATAGCCATGGTCGTAGTGGTGGCACGGCGAGGGGCAGTCCGCCCAGCCCACCAGCGCCTGCGGATCCACCCGCAGCGGCGGCTCCATGAAGACCACCGGACCGTTGGACGCGGCCACGAACTTTCCCGTACCGATCAGTGTCAGGAAGCCCGGCACGATGGACTGCTTGAGCGCCAGGGTCGGCTGGTACGCGAGGAGGTTGCCGGACCGGATCGTCAGATTCCCGTCCTGAAGGTCGTACGAGTTCACGTCGAAGGCGCGGTCGGCGAGGAGCATCTTGCCGCTGCCTTCGGCCACCACCCAGTCGCTCGCGTGCAACGGCGAGTGGAAGCTCGTACGGATCAGCCGCTCGAAGCGGCCGTGGCCGATGCCGTTGAACTCGATCCGTCCGTAATAGGCGATCATCTTGCCCTTCTGCAGGAACCACTGGCTCCCC
Organism: Streptomyces sp. NPDC088246; assembly: GCF_044741025.1. NCBI lineage: Bacteria > Bacillati > Actinomycetota > Actinomycetes > Kitasatosporales > Streptomycetaceae > Streptomyces > Streptomyces sp. NPDC088246. The sequence goes on along the minus strand of NZ_JBIURV010000002.1, from coordinate 395,168 downwards.
TTGAGCTCCACGCAGAAGGTGTACGAGTTGACGTTGTCGTCCGACGGCAGCGTCATCGGGTCGAAGACCACGGGCGTGCTCACAGCTTCTCCTCCGAGGCCTGGACGTACACCGCGCCACTGCCGCTCAGCTCCAGCTGGAACGCCTCGCCGGAGCCGCGCCCCACCATGTCGCGCCAGCCGAGCGCGGTGGAGAGCTTGTTGCGTACGTCGCCGTGGTGGGCGACGTACGCCTGCGGGTCCACATGTACCTCGCGGCCCGGCGTGATCGGCAGCTCGATCACACCGCCGTGGGCCATCACCGCGACCGCGCCATGCCCCTTGAGGGTGGTGGTGAACAGGCCCTGCCCGGTCACCTGGCCGCGCACCATGCCCATCACCCCGCCCTGCGAACCCATGAACATCGTGCCCTGCTGCAGCGTCCCGTCGAAGGCGAGCAGCCGGTCGGCCTCCACGTACAGGGTGTCGCCGGACAGGTTGATCACCTGGATGTGATGGCCCCCGTGACCGAACATCACCGTGCCGCTGCCTTCGACCGTCATCAGCGGCGTCGCCTCATTGGCCACCCGTCGGCCGATCATCGACATCACGCCGCCCTGGCCGCCCTGGATGTTCGGCGTGAACGACACCTCGCCGCGGTAGGCGAGCATCGCGCCGCGCTGGCTGTACATCTTCTGGCCGGGGAGCACCGTCGCCTCGACCATCTTCGAGTTGATCTCACGGAACGGCATCAGGCATCGCCCCCGATGGTGTTCCGCTCGCTCGGCTGCACGTAGACGAGTCCCTCGCCCTCGAACCGGATCTGGAAGGACTCGCCCGAGCCCTCGCCCATCAGCGTCCGGAAGTTCACCCCGGACTGGAAGTGCTGTTGCAGATTGCCCTGATGCGCGATGTAGGCGCCGGGGTCGACGCACAGCGGGTACTGGGCCGAGACCCGCAGCGCCACGGCCGAACCGTCCGACATGATCGCCACCTGTCCGGTGCCCTCGACGGTGGTGGTGAACAGGCCGTTTCCCGTCGCCCCGCCGCGCAGGCCGGTGAAGGTGGTTCCGGTGCGCAGCCCGGCGTCGGTACAGAGCAGATTGCTCGCCTCGACATAGAGCTTGTCGCCGTGCAGCGAGACGAGGCTGATCTCGCTCGCGCGGTCGGCGAAGTAACAGGTGCCCTGCCCGGTCACCTCCATCACGGTCATCTGCTCGCCGGTCAGCCGGCGGGTCACCATGCCGCGCAGGCCGTCGCCGCCGCCGGTCATCTTCTTGAACGTCATCCGGCCGTCGTACGCGACCATCGAGCCGTTCTTCGCCTTGACGGCGTCACCGGCCAGGTCGACGGCGAGCGTTCTGCTGCCTTGGAGTCGGAACATTGCCACGGAGCGACGGTATCGGCATGACCCCGGCCAGGACAGGGCCCTGGGGAGGAACCGGCACCCTGAACCGCCCCTGATACGCATCCGGTACGGGACCCGTACGCAATCGGGACGTATCCCGTACGGGGCGACGACGGAACGGACTGGGCCCGGCGGCGGCATGTGACCGGACACATACGGCCCCCGGCACCGAGCGCCGCCCGTGCCGATGCCACAATGGGTTGCGCTTGTGCCTGTATTCACAAGCCGTCACGATCCTCCCACCGAAGGTGCCCTCGTGGACATCAAGACCGCTACCGCCCTGCACCGGCTGCGCCTCATCTCGATTCCCGAGGCGCTCTCCTTCCCTGCGCTGATCATCTTTGGCTCGATTCTCAGCCGGGTCTCCGACATCGACTTCCTGATGATGCCGCTCGGCATCATCCACGGTGTGCTCTTCGTGATCTACGCCGTCCTGCTGCTCGACGTCTGGTCCAAGACCAAGTGGCCGTTGAAGCGCGTCGCGTTCTTCTTCCTGCTCGCGCTGCTGCCGTTCGGCGGGCTGTACGGCGACAAGGTGCTCAAGCGCTACGAGGCCGACGGCGTCATCGCCGCCCGCGCCCGCCGGGAAGGCGTGGTCAGCGCATGATCGTCGCGTTCTCGGTCAGTCCGCTGGGCGTCGGTGAGGACGTCGGCGAGTACGTCGCCGACGCCGTCCGGGTCGTCCGCGAGTCCGGGCTGCCCAACCGCACGGACGCCATGTTCACCTCCATCGAAGGTGAGTGGGACGAGGTCATGGACGTCGTCAAGCGGGCCGTCGCCGCCGTCGAGGCCCGCGCCGGACGCGTCTCCCTCGTACTGAAGGCCGACATCCGACCCGGTGTCACCGACGGCCTGACCTCCAAGGTCGAGACGGTCGAGCGGTACCTCGCCGAGACGGACTGACGCTCCGTCCGACTGCGTGACCCGACGAGCCCCCGGCCCCCGGCCGGGGGCTCGTCCCGCTTCTGTCACTCCCGCGGGCGGTGCTCCGGTACCGCCAGGGCGATCCCGAGCGGCGTCCGCTCGTACAGCACCTGGTGTCCGTACCGGCGCGAGGTGAGCAGACCCGCCGCGCGCAGCACCGACAGGTGCTCCGACACGGACGAGAGCGCGAGGCCCAGCCGGTGCGCGAGCGCGCTCGTGCCGGCCGGTTCGTCGAGCGTGCACAGGACATCGGCCCGCGCTCGCCCGAGCAGCCGCGCGAGCGACTGTGGCGTACGGTCCGCGGGCTGCGTCCACAGACTGCCGATTCCGCGCGCCGGATAGATCACCGCGGGCTGCCAGGGCGGCTCGTACCCGCTCACCACATCCGGCCAGGCGAAGACGCTCGGCATCAGGACGAGGCCCTGCCCGCCGAGCACCCGGGAGTGCCGCCCCCTCATCCCGACCAGCGAGAGCGTCGAGTCCGTCCAGCTCAGCTGGGGGCTCAGCTCGCCCAGCAGCCGGGCGAAGCCGACCTCGGCGAGCCGGCGCGAGTGGTACGCGATATCCGCCTCCAGCAGCGCGCGCAGCCGCGGCCAGTCCGGCTCGACCAGCACCTGCCAGGCCTGCTCCATCAGTGCGGCCAGCTCCCGCAGTGTCCGTGCGGGATCGGCGAGCATCGCCCGCCCGGCGGGGGAGTCCAGCGCCCCCGGCTGGTCGGTGAGGGCCAGCGCCAGGTCCTCACGGATGAGCAGCGGATCGATGGCGCGCACACCGGCGATCTCCTCCTCGAACGAGGTATAGGGCCCGGCTGGCGGCGGGCAGAGAAAGTCCGGGTTGTGCCCGCTCTTTGGCATCAGTAACCAGAGCGGTGCGAGATCGAGGCCCGCGGCGGCGCTCCGGATGCGCCTCAGCCAGGGCTGGTGGTAGCCGTGCTGCCCGGGGCGCAGAAGGGTGCGCACCGCGGCCTGCGTCTCCCAGAGCGGGGAGAGGGCGAACCGGCAGCGGAGCAGATCGCTCTCCTCGAAATGCAGATGGAACGGCATCGGCGGCCCCCGCGAAGATTCGGCGTGAGCCGAAAGTCTACGGAGCGGCGGGTCCGGTCCTCCAAGCTGCGGTCATGCCGAGCTACAGCCCCACCCCGGCGGGCGGCCCCCGCGACGAGGGGGCTCCTTCGCCCCACGACCCGTCAGCCGCGCCCCGCGCCGCGCACGCCGGTCCGGCCGGACCGGTGCCGGCCTCGGCTCCGCCCTCGGCTTCGGCTTCGGCTTCGGCTTCGGCCTCGGCTCCGCCCTCGGCTTCGGCCTCGCCCTCGGCTTCGGCCTCGCCCTCGGCTTCGGCCTCGGCCTCGGCTCCGGCCTCGGCTCCGCCCACGGAGCGCGCCGACGCCATCGACCCGAACCCGTCGCCCGCGCTCCGGGCCGCGGCTCCCGCTGCCGACGCAACTCCGGACGACCCCGCCCCGGGCATGCCCCGCGGCTACCGCGCCGTCTTCGCCGTCCGGGAGTTCCGGGCCGTCTTTGCCGCGCATCTGCTCTCCCTCCTCGGCGTAGTCGTCAGCGAGCTCGCCCTCACCGTCCTCGTCTACGACCTCACCGGCTCACCCCTGCTCAGCGCCCTCACCTTCGCGCTCGGCTTCCTGCCGTACCTCGTCGGCGGCACGCTCTTCGCCGGGGTCGCCGACCGCTACCCGGCCCGCCGGGTCCTCGTCACCTGCGATCTGATCTGTGCGGGCTGTGTCGCCGTCATGGTGCTGCCCGGCACCCCGGTCGGCGGCCTCCTCGCGCTGCGCTGTCTCGTCGCCTCCGTGTCGCCCGTCTTCACCGGGACGCGGATGGCCGCGCTGACCGACATCCTCGGAGAGGGCGACCTCTACGTACTGGGCCGTTCGCTGCTGCGGATCGTCTCGCAGAGCGCGCTGCTGACCGGCTTCGGTGTCGGCGGTGTGCTGCTTGCCGCGCTGTCCGCGCGCGGAGCGATCACCATCACCGTCGGGACGTTCCTCTGCTCGGCGGCCCTGCTCCGCTTCGGCACCCGTAACCGGCCCGCCAGGACCGGCGGTGACCGCGGCGGCACGCTGCTCAAGGAATCACTGACCGGGGCCCGCATAGTCCTCGCCGACCGCAGAATCCGCGCGCTGATGCTGCTGTTCTGGGTACCCGCCCTGTTCGTCGTCGCACCGGAGGCGCTCGCCGCCCCGTACGCGGACGAGCTCGGTCTCGGCCCGGCCGCCCTCGGGCTGCTGATGTGCGCGATGCCGGTCGGGCACATCGCCGCCGAGTTGTACGTGGGCGCTGTGCTGGCCCCGCGCATCCGCTCCCGGATCGTGCTGCCGGTCGCCGCCGCCGGGCTGCTGCCGTTCCTGCTGTACGGGATCCGCCCCGGCATGGTCCCGACCCTGGTGGCGCTTGCGCTGGCCGGGGTGGGGGCGGCGTACATCATCGGCCTCGACCAGTGGTTCGTCGATGCCGTCCCGGAGGAGCTGCGGGGCCGGGCCATGACCCTGCTCACCGCCGGGCTGATGACGGTCCAGGGCATCGGCATGGCGCTGGCCGGGCTGGCCGCCGAATTCGTCCCCGTGCATCTGGTGGTCGCGGGGGCCGGGGCGATCGGTACGGTGTGCACGCTCCTGCTGGTCCGCGAGGTCAGGGCGACAGCGACCGCGCGCGGTCCTCGGACCGAAGTTCGAGACGGGGCTGACCAGCATATGACCAGTGGGTAAGGTCGACGGCGTGCCGAAGCCGCTCAGTCTCCCCTTCGATCCCATCGCCCGCGCCGACGAACTCTGGCAGCAGCGCTGGGGCCCGGTGCCCTCGATGGGGGCGATCACCTCGATCATGCGCGCGCAGCAGATCCTGCTCGCCGAGGTCGACGCGGTCGTCAAACCGTACGGCCTGACCTTCGCGCGGTACGAGGCGCTGGTGCTGCTCACCTTCTCCAAGGCCGGTGAGCTGCCGATGTCCAAGATCGGTGAGCGGCTCATGGTCCACCCCACCTCCGTCACGAACACGGTGGACCGGCTGGTGCGCTCCGGCCTGGTCGCCAAGCGCCCCAACCCGAACGACGGCCGCGGAACCCTCGCCTCCATCACCGACAAGGGCCGCGAGGTCGTCGAGGCCGCGACCAAGGACCTGGTCGGCATGGAGTTCGGGCTAGGGGTGTACGACGCCGAGGAGTGCGCGGAGATCTTCGCCATGCTGCGGCCGTTGCGGATCGCGGCCAAGGATTTCGAAGAGGCATAAGACCGACCGGCAAATGGGGGGTGGGAGAAGGAGCGGGGCTGGGTGCGTGCAGCTGCAAGGCGGCGGATTGAGACATGGCGGAGCCATGGTGATTGACGACAACGCGGCAGATGTGCGTGCCCAGCCCCGCGACGCCGCCCCCATTTGCCGGTCGGTCTAAGACAACATTTCGAGGGCCCGGCCCGCTGCAAGATCGCCCCGGGCGTCCGGTTACGCTCCATTCCATGAAACGCAGTGTGCTGACCCGGTACCGGGTGATGGCCTACGTCACCGCAGTCATGTTGCTGGTGCTCTGCACCTGCATGGTCTTCAAGTACGGCTTCGAAATGGGCAAGGACCTGACGCTCGTCGTCTCCCAGATCCATGGTGTGCTCTACATCATCTACCTGATCTTCGCCTTCGACCTGGGCTCCAAGGCGAAGTGGCCGGTGGGCAAGCTGCTCTGGGTGCTGATCTCCGGCACCATCCCGACGGCCGCGTTCTTCGTCGAGCGCAAGGTCGTCCGCGAGGTCGAGCCGCTGGTCGCCGACGGCTCTCCGGTGGCTGTCAAGGCCTGAGGCCGCCGGGCGGACGACCTGCCCCGCACCTTTCTTCCGAACCGCCCCGTGCAAAGCACCGGGCGGTTTGCCATCGACATTTACTAGGACGTCCTAGTAAATTCGATGGTATGGACGCTGACGCGATCGAGGAAGGCCGCCGCCGCTGGCAGGCCCGTTACGACAAGGCCCGCAAGCGTGACGCGGACTTCACCACACTCTCCGGGGATCCCGTGGAACCCGCGTACGGCCCCCGCCCCGGGGACTCGTACGAGGGATTCGAGCGGATCGGCTGGCCCGGCGAGTACCCCTTCACGCGGGGGCTCTACCCGACCGGCTACCGCGGCCGGACCTGGACGATCCGCCAGTTCGCCGGCTTCGGCAACGCCGAGCAGACCAACGAGCGCTACAAGATGATCCTCGCCGCGGGCGGCGGCGGGCTCAGCGTCGCCTTCGACATGCCGACACTGATGGGCCGCGACTCCGACGACCCCCGCTCGCTCGGCGAGGTCGGGCACTGCGGCGTGGCCATCGACTCCGCCGCCGACATGGAGATCCTCTTCAAGGACATCCCGCTCGGCGACGTCACGACGTCCATGACGATCAGCGGACCCGCCGTCCCTGTCTTCTGTATGTATCTGGTCGCCGCCGAGCGTCAGGGCGTCGACCCGGGCGTGCTCAACGGCACGCTCCAGACCGACATCTTCAAGGAGTACATCGCGCAGAAGGAGTGGCTCTTCCAGCCCGAGCCCCATCTGCGCCTCATCGGCGACCTGATGGAGCACTGCGCCCGCGACATCCCCGCCTACAAGCCGCTCTCCGTCTCCGGCTACCACATCCGCGAGGCCGGGGCGACGGCCGCGCAGGAGCTCGCGTACACCCTCGCCGACGGCTTCGGCTACGTGGAGCTCGGCCTCTCCCGCGGGCTGGACGTCGACACCTTCGCGCCCGGTCTCTCCTTCTTCTTCGACGCGCACCTCGACTTCTTCGAAGAGATCGCCAAGTTCCGCGCGGCCCGCCGGATCTGGGCCCGCTGGATGAAGGAGACCTACGGCGCGAAGACCGACAAGGCGCAGTGGCTCCGCTTCCACACCCAGACCGCCGGTGTCTCGCTCACCGCCCAGCAGCCGTACAACAACGTCGTACGGACGGCGGTCGAGGCGCTCTCCGCGGTCCTCGGCGGCACCAACTCGCTGCACACCAACGCCCTCGACGAGACCCTCGCACTCCCCTCCGCGCAGGCCGCCGAGATCGCGCTGCGCACCCAGCAGGTGCTGATGGAGGAGACCGGCGTCGCCAATGTGGCCGACCCGCTGGGTGGTTCCTGGTACGTCGAGCAGCTCACCGACCGGATCGAGGCCGACGCGGAGAAGATCTTCGACCAGATCAAGGAACGCGGCACCCGGGCCCACGCGGACGGGCAGCACCCCATCGGGCCCATCACCTCCGGCATTCTGCGCGGCATCGAGGACGGCTGGTTCACCGGCGAGATCGCCGAGTCCGCCTTCCGGTACCAGCAGTCGCTGGAGAAGGGCGACAAGCGCGTCGTCGGTGTCAACGTCCACCATGGCTCGGTCACCGGCGACCTGGAGATCCTGCGGGTCAGCCACGAGGTCGAGCGCGAGCAGGTCCGGGTGCTCGGCAGCCGCAAGGACGCCCGCGACGACGCACGGGTCAAGTCGGCGCTGGACGCGATGCTGGCCGCCGCCCGCGACGGCTCCAACATGATCGGGCCGATGCTCGACGCGGTACGGGCCGAGGCGACGCTCGGCGAGATCTGCGGGGTTCTGCGCGACGAGTGGGGCACCTACACGGAGCCGCCCGGCTTCTGACGGGCAGTCGGCTGTCATGCTCGACAGCTGCGCCCGGCGGCGGCAGCCCTCCGCTACGCGGAGGCCGCCGCCCCCAGCCCCGTGAGCAGCAGCACGGTGAAGCGCCGGGCCCAGTCCTCGTCGACGGGCTCGGCGCTCACCAGGGCCCGGTGCACGACCGCACCGGCGATCACATCGAAGATCAGATCGGCGGTCGTCGCCGCCACGGCCTCGTCCTGCTCGACGGGCAACTCCCCGCGCTGCTGGGCTCGTTGACGTCCCTGAAGCACCAGCCGCTTCTGCCGGTCCACGATCGAGTCGCGGATCCGGGTCCGCAGCGCCTCGTCGCGGGTCGACTCCGCGACCACCGCCATCAGCGCCGTCTGGGTCTCCGGCCGCTTCAGCAGCGCGGCGAACTGCAGCACCACCGCCTGCACATCGGCCGACAGGCTGCCCAGATCGGGCAGTTCCAGCTCGTCGAAGAGGACCGCGACGGCGTCCACGACCAGCTCGTTCTTGCCCGCCCACCGCCGGTACAGGGTCGTCTTGGCGACCCCGGCCCGCGTCGCCACGTCGCCCATCGTCAGCTTCGACCAGCCGAGGTCGACCAGAGAGGCTCTGGTCGCCTCCAGGATCGCCTCATCGGCCGCGGCGCTGCGGGGACGTCCCGTTCGAAGGGGTTTGGGGTGGCTGTGGCTCAGCATGCCGAGACCATACCGGTCAGTAAGTAGAACCGGCCGGTCCCGTTCGCCGTGAGACAGATCACCGAACGTACTTGTGCGCGAGGGGTGCCGGGAAGTTACGCTACGGGTCGTAGCGTAAGCACGATGGTCATGCCGTCGTGACGCCACGACCGAACGACAGCCACAGGCACCGGGTGGGGACCCGGCGCCGAAACGGGTCTTTCAGGGGCCCTCGGACCGTGTCTGTCCGTGCACCCCGCACACCGGCGGGGACCGCGGACGGGTGCGGTTTCCGTCTCGCTTTCCGTATCGGCGCGCCAAGGGGGGAGGATGTACGTATGCAGCCTAGGAACATGTCCATGAGCGGCGTCGTCGACCTCGCCGCGGTGAAGGCGGCCGGCGAGGCCAAGGTGAAGGCGGAGCAGGCCCGTGCCGAGGCCGCCCGGCAGGGTGGTGGCGGTGCCGTGCCGCCGTCCGCCCTGGTGATCGATGTCGATGAGGCGGGCTTCGAGAGCGATGTCCTCCAGCGCTCCGCCGAGGTCCCGGTCGTCATCGACTTCTGGGCCGAGTGGTGCGAGCCGTGCAAGCAGTTGGGGCCGCTCCTGGAGCGGCTGGCCCATGAGTACAACGGCCGCTTCGTGCTGGCCAAGGTCGATGTCGACGCCAACCAGATGCTGATGCAGCAATTCGGCATCCAGGGCATCCCGGCGGTCTTCGCCGTCGTCGCCGGGCAGGCTCTCCCGCTCTTCCAGGGCGCGGCCCCCGAGGCTCAGATCCGGCAGACGCTCGACCAGTTGATCCAGGTCGGCGAGGAGCGGTTCGGGCTCACCGGAATCGTGGTCGACCAGGATGCGGCCGCCGCCGAGGGAGCCGGCGAGGCTCCTGCCGAGGAGCCCGCCGGGCCGTACGACGCCCTGCTCGAAGCGGCCGTACAGGCCCTGGATGCCAGCGACTTCACCGGTGCCGTCCAGGCGTACAAGAACGTCCTGTCCGACGATCCGGCCAACACGGAGGCCAAGCTCGGTCTCGCCCAGGCCGAACTGCTCGCCCGGGTCAAGGACATGGACCCGCAGCAGGTCCGCAAGGGCGCGGCGGAGAACCCGGCCGATGTCACGGCGCAGCTCGCGGCCGCCGATCTGGATCTGGCCGGTGGTCATGTCGAGGACGCCTTCGGGCGGCTCGTCGAGACGGTGCGCCGTACCTTCGGTGACGACCGGGACACGGCGCGGCTGCGGCTGCTGGAGCTGTTCGAGGTGATCGGCCCCGACGATCCGCGGGTCGGCGCCGCGCGTACGGCGTTGGCGCGGGTCTTGTTCTGATGTGACAACGCGGCCGTGGCACCCCCGGGGTGTCACGGCCGTTTTCGCGATCAGGCGATAAGGGACGGCCCCCCTTTACCAAATCTTGATAAAGGTGCGGCCTGTTACTCGCAGTAAATCACCCCCTGGGATCTGTCCGTATAAAGACCCCGATTTTCCCTTTCATCCTTCCGTTCGACGCCACCCTGTGTGGCCGGGTGGTGCCACCCGGTCGCGCATCGGTTATCGGGCCGTTACTAGCGAGTAACGAACCCCCTTGTGCCACGGGCGGGAATGCACCACGATCGGCCACGCTCGGTCCAATAACGCCAGCCCGGCTGCCAGTCGGCGCGGTGGCCCTGTTGGGTCCCCACCGAGTGGGTCGGCGGCAGTGGCGCCGACTCCGGACAGGGGGGTTCCTGCCGTCCGGCAGGGCCTGTCCGAACAGGTTGCGCGAATGCGTGGCCAGTGGTTGTCGCTCGGGGGTGATCGCCGGTGATTCGGACGCGGTTCCTGCCTCCGTACGCGGGCGCTCTCCTTTCCGAGGACGTAGCACTTCTCCCATCCCAGGACGGGCCCTCGCCCGTACCGGAGATGTACGTCCGAGAAGGAGGAAAATTTATGAGTTCCCAGGTTCGTGGCGGCACCAGATGGAAGCGTTTCGCTCTGGTCATGGTGCCGAGCGTGGCGGCGACCGCAGCGGTGGGCGTCGGCCTGGCGCAGGGTGCGCTCGCGGCTTCGTTCAGCGTGTCCGGCCAGAGCTTCAAGGTGCATGCGGACAGTCTCGTCGGCCACAACTTCGTGCAGTACGGAAGCGTGGCCACCGGCAAGGACCTCAAGGGCAATGACGCGGCGCACGCCGTGGCCGTGTCCGGTTTCAGTGACGCCAAGATCACCAACATGTGCCAGTCGGTGGTCACTCCGAACCTTCCGTTCGGCCTCGGCACTGTCACGCTGCGGCTGAAGGCGGGTACGGACCCGCAGAAGCCGGTCGAGGCGACCAATCTGTACCTGGATGTCGCCGAGCTCGACGCCGACGCGTACTTCGAGCACATGGACATCGGTGTGGCCGCCGGCTCCGTCGGCAAGCCCGGTATCCAGTCCGGCACCAAGAAGGCCGTCAACCCGAACGGCTTCGGGCAGCGCGCCGAGACGGCCACGCTGACCAATGTGAATCAGACGGCGTGGGCGACCACCGCCGGCACCTTCAAGCTCAGCAACCTGAGCCTGCGGCTGTACAGCGGCGGCGATGACAAGGAGTGCTACTAGCACTCGTCCGGGTGGTCGGAGCGCCCTTCGGGGTCTCCGGCCGCCCACCCTTTTCTCTTCTCACAGCAGTACCGGTTCCAGGGAGCTGTTTTCCATGAGCCCCGAGTCCACAGGGCAGAACGAGCACTACCTCCGCGTCTTTTGGCGAGGATTCCGCACCTGGCGGGGTAACCGGCCGTTCTGGGCGGGCCTGTTCACCATGGTGGGTGGTCTACCCATCGCGTACTTCCCGTACGCCAATATGCACCTCGGCAACATCACGCTGGCGATGTCCACGACCGCCGGTGCGGGATCGCTGATCATCGGGGTCCTGCTGGTCACGCTGGGCCTCACGATGTGGTTCCACCACATCGTGAGAGTGTTCGCCGGAGTTGCCGCGATCCTGCTGGCGCTGATCTCCATACCGGTGGCCAACATCGGCGGCTTCCTGATCGGCTTCCTGTTCTCCCTGCTCGGTGGAGCGCTCTCCATCTCCTGGGCCCCGGGCGAGCCGAAGCCCGACGTTGTAGATGCCGGTGCGGAAGGCCAGACGTCCGAGGACGCCGGTTTCGGGACGAAGGAGCCCGAACCCGAGCTCCAGAGCACGGCAGCGGTGCCCCAGCAGCCGGAGAAGTGCGACACGACAGTCGAGGCCGACGGCGGGAGGCATCGTGCGGGGTGACGAGACGCAGCTGAACTCGCCCGGGGAGGATCTCCGGACGAGAAGCGGACCGCGCCACGCGGCCCCCAGGAAGTCGTTGCTGACGAAGCTGCACATACCCGCGGGCAAGGCCTTCGCACTCGCCGCGATGCCGACGGCCGTCTTCGTGGGCATGGGGCTCACGCCCAAGCTCGCGCTGGCCGACGACAGCTCGGACATTCCCTTCGCGCCCGGCCCCTGCGTGACCCGCTCCGACGAGCCGAGCGAGTCGCCGTCCCCGTCCGCATCGGAGACCAAGTCCCCGTCCCCGTCCGCCACCGATTCCGGCGACAGAGGCGACACGTCGACGCCGAAGCCCTCGGCGACTCCGTCGGCGAGCGACGCGGCGAACCCGGAGACGAAGGCCGCCGACGCACCCGCCGCCGCTGCGCCGAGCGCCTCGCCCACACCCACGAAGTCGACGAACCCGCTCGACCCGCTGGGCGTAGGCGACGCACTCAAGGACCTCCTTGACGGACCGGACAAGGAGACGGCGAGCCCGTCCCCGAGCGCCACCGCCGCGTCCCCGAAGCCGTCGCAGAGCGACGCTGCCGAGCCTGCGGAGAAGCCCGCGGAGAAGGCCACGGACGCTGTGAAGGAGACGGCCGACAAGACGGCCGCCGCCATCCGCGACGCAGCGGACAAGGCCGGCAAGTCGGTCGAGGAGCTCGACGAGAGCGCCAAGGGGCTCGACGCCAAGAAGGACGAGGACATCCCGGACGGCGCCAAGGAGCGCTTCCCGTGTCCGACCGCCGACCCCGAGGCGCTGGCCGCGGCCGATCTGGACACGGGCATCCCGCTCCTCCCGACCGACCCGTGGATCCTGGAGAGCTCGAAGCTCACCCTCAAAGGGCTCGACTACAAGGGCATCGTCGAGGTGAAGACGTACGACGGCACCGTCAAGAAGGTGCTGAAGTTCACCGCGAGCTCCATCGACATCGACAACCTCCACCAGACGACGGTCGGTCCGGCCGGTACCACGGCCCATGTCGAGGCGCGGAAGGGCTCCGAGTCCACCATCCGCAACGGCACGGTGACCATGTACACGGAGGAGCTGAAGGGCAACCTCTTCGGCCTCATCCCGGTCACGTTCAGCCCGGAGACACCGCCCCCGCTGAACGTACCCTTCGCCATCTTCACCAAGGTCAAGGTGACCCAGGCCGGCCAGTTCGGCGGCTCGCTCAAGGTGCCCGGACTGCACAACTACTTCACCGGCGGCAACAGCTAGCCGACACCGACCTGTTCGGGAGCCGCACAGCGACTGTGGCCCGCACCCCGTTGTTCAGGGGTGTGGGCCACAGGGGCCCGTGCTCGAACGGGCGCTGAACGCGATGCCCATGACCTCGGAGGCTGCCGCCGAGCTCGCCCCGGGCTGGAGAGATCTGGAGCGTGAGCAGATCCTTGAGCTGCGCACGACCCGGCGGCTGCTCGCCCCGGCCAGGCTGGTCGAGTCGCTGTTCGTGGACCATCCGCGCCGCGGTGAGTACGAGGCGTGGCGGGAGTTGGCCGAACGGCTGCCCTGACACATGACGGTGCTCCGTCTTCCGTGAGAGGACGGAGCACTGTCATGTCCGGGTGAAGGCCACGAACGCGTCAGTCGCGCGCCCCGCCCCCCACATGGTGCACCCGCACCATGTTCGTCGTGCCCGGGATGCCGGGAGGCGAGCCGGCCGTGATGACCATCGTGTCGCCCTCGTTGTAGCGGTCCAGCTTCAGGAGCTCCGCGTCGACCAGGTCCACCATGGCGTCGGTGTTGTCCACGTGCGGTACGACGTGGGCCTCGACGCCCCAGCTCAGGGCGAGCTGGTTGCGGGTGGACTCGTCCGTAGTGAAGGCCAGGATGGGCTGCGCCGCGCGGTAGCGGGAGAGGCGACGGGCCGTGTCACCGGACTTGGTGAAGGCGACCAGTGCCTTGCCGTTCAGGAAGTCCGCGATCTCGCAGGCCGCGCGGGCCACCGAGCCGCCCTGGGTGCGGGGCTTCTTGCCCGGCACCAGCGGCTGGAGGCCCTTGGAGAGCAGCTCCTCCTCGGCGGCGACGACGATCTTCGACATCGTCTTGACCGTCTCGATCGGGTACGCGCCCACGCTGGACTCGGCCGACAGCATGACCGCGTCCGCACCGTCCAGGATCGCGTTGGCGACGTCGGACGCCTCGGCGCGGGTCGGCCGCGAGTTGGTGATCATCGACTCCATCATCTGGGTCGCCACGATCACCGGCTTGGCGTTCCGCCGGCAGAGCTCCACCAGGCGCTTCTGCACCATCGGGACCTTCTCCAGGGGGTACTCGACGGCCAGGTCGCCGCGGGCGACCATCACACCGTCGAACGCCATGACGACGCCCTCCATGTGCTCGACGGCCTGCGGCTTCTCGACCTTGGCGATGACGGGGACCCGGCGGCCCTCCTCGTCCATCACCTTGTGGACGTCCTTGACGTCATCGGCGTCCCGTACGAAGGAGAGCGCCACCAGGTCGCAGCCCATCCGCAGGGCGAACCGCAGGTCCTCGACGTCCTTCTCGGACAGGGCCGGGACGTTGACCGCCGCGCCGGGCAGGTTGATGCCCTTGTGGTCGGAGATGACACCGCCCTCGATGACGATGGTCCTGACCCGGGGGCCCTCGACCGCGACGACCTTCAGCTCGACGTTGCCGTCGTTGATCAGGATCGGGTCGCCCTTGGCGACGTCGCCGGGCAGGCCCTTGTAGGTCGTGCCGCAGATCGACTTGTCGCCCGGGACATCCTCCGCGGTGATCGTGAACTCGTCCCCGCGGACCAGCTCGACGGGGCCCTCGGCGAACTTCGCCAGGCGGATCTTCGGGCCCTGGAGGTCGGCGAGCACGCCGACCGCACGGCCGGTCTCGGCGGCGGCCTTGCGGACCCGGTCGTAACGACCCTGGTGCTCCTCGTGGCTGCCGTGACTGAAGTTGAAGCGGGCCACGCTCATGCCGGCCTCGATCAGAGCGACGAGCTGCTCATGGGAGTCGACGGCAGGGCCGAGTGTGCAGACGATTTTGGAACGGCGCATGAGGCGGATCCTATCGGTTTGTTTCGCTGCGGAATATTCCGTCTGGTGGAAGGTACAAAGGGGCGCGGGGGTGCTCAGTTGTGGGCCTGTCCGACGAGTGCGAAGGTCTGGACGGCGATCTCCAGTTCCTCGTCCGTCGGCACCACGGCGACCACGACCCGTGCGTGGTCCGGCGAGATCAGCCGCGGTGCGCCGGACCGTACGGCGTTCAGATCCGCGTCCACCGCCAGGCCGAACCCCTCAAGACCGGCGATCGCAGCCTCCCGTACGGGCGCCGAGTTCTCCCCGACCCCCGCCGTGAACACCACGGCATCCACCCGCCCGAGGACCGCCGAATAGGCGCCGATGTACTTCTTCAGCCGGTGCACATAGATGTCGAACGCCAGCGCCGCACGCTCGTCGCCCTCGTCGATCCGGCGCCGGATCTCCCGCATGTCGTTGTCGCCGCAGAGCCCGACCAGACCGCTCTTCTTGTTGAGCAGTACGTCGATCTCGTCCGTCGACATCCCCGCCACCCGCTTCAGGTGGAAGGTGACCGCCGGATCGATGTCACCGGAACGTGTGCCCATCACCAGCCCCTCCAGCGGGGTCAGCCCCATCGAGGTCTCCACGCACCGGCCGCCCGCCACCGCCGACGCCGAGGCGCCGTTGCCCAGGTGCAGCACGATGACATTGACCTCCTCGGGGGTGCGTCCCAGCAGCTCGGCGGTCTTGCGGGAGACGTACGCGTGCGAGGTGCCGTGGAAGCCGTAGCGCCGGATGCGGTGGGCGTCGGCGGTCTCCGCATCGATCGCGTACCGCGCCGCGTACTCCGGCATCGTCGTGTGGAACGCCGTGTCGAAGACCGCCACCTGCGGAAGGTCCGGGCGCAGGGCCTGGGCGGTACGGATGCCGACGATGTTCGCCGGATTGTGCAGCGGGGCCACCGGGACCAGGCGCTCGATCTCCTTCAGCACCTCGTCGTCGATCACCACCGGCTCGGTGAACCGCAGCCCTCCGTGCACCACCCGATGGCCGATCGCCGCCAGTGCGGGGGAGTCCAGGCCGAGACCGTCGGCCGCCAGCTCCTCGGCCGCCGCCTTCAGCGCGGCCTCGTGGTCGGCGATCGGGCCGATGCGCTCGCGCTGCTCGGCGTGGCCGCCGGCCAGCGGGGTGTGCACCAGCCGGGAGGTCTCCTCGCCGATCCGCTCGACCAGTCCGGCCGCCAGCCGGGAGCGGTCGCTCATGTCCAGGAGCTGGTACTTCACCGACGAGGAGCCGGAGTTGAGAACGAGTACGCGATTGGCGGCCACGGTGTAAGAGCCTTCTGCGGTCGGGGTGGTCATGCGGTTCGCTCCTCGCCCTGCGCCTGGATCGCCGTGATGGCCACGGTATGGACGATGTCCTGGACGAGCGCGCCCCGGGACAGATCGTTGACCGGCTTCCGCAGCCCCTGGAGCACCGGACCGACAGCCACGGCGCCCGCCGAGCGCTGCACGGCTTTGTAGGTGTTGTTGCCGGTGTTCAGGTCCGGGAAGATCAGCACCGTCGCCTGACCCGCCACCTCGGAGCCGGGCAGCTTCGTCGCGGCGACGCTCGGCTCCACCGCGGCGTCGTACTGGATCGGACCCTCGATCCTGAGATCCGGCCGGCTCTCGCGCACCCGGTCCGTGGCCTCGCGCACCTTGTCGACATCGGCGCCCGAACCCGAGGTGCCCGTCGAGTACGACAGCATCGCGATCCGCGGCTCCACGCCGAAGCGGGCGGCGGTCGCGGCCGACTGCACCGCGATGTCCGCGAGCTGCTCCGCGTCCGGGTCCGGGTTGACCGCGCAGTCGCCGTACACCAGGACCTTGTCGGCGAGGCACATGAAGAAGACGGAGGAGACGATCGAGGCGTCCGGCTTGGTCTTGATGATCTCGAACGCGGGGCGGATCGTCGCCGCGGTGGAGTGCACGGCCCCGGAGACCATGCCGTCCGCGAGCCCCTCCTGGACCATCAGGGTGCCGAAGTAGTTGACGTCCGCGACGACGTCGTACGCCAGCTCCACCGTGACCCCGCGGTGCGCGCGCACCTGTGCGTACCGCTCGGCGAACGCCTGGCGCAGCTCCGATCTCTGCGGGTCGATGAGCTGCGTACCGGCGAGATCGATGCCGAGGTCGGCGGCCTTCTTGCGGATGACGTCGACGTCGCCGAGGAGCGTGAGGTCGCAGACATCGCGGCGCAGCAGGACGTCCGCGGCGCGCAGCACCCGTTCCTCGGCGCCCTCCGGCAGGACGACCCGGCGCCGGTCGGTGCGGGCCTGCTCCAGCAGCTCGTGCTCGAACATCATCGGGGTGACGCGGCCGCTGCGGGCCACCGAGATCCGGTCCAGCAGGGCTCCGGTGTCCACATGGCGCTCGAAGAGGCCCAGTGCGGTCTCCGCCTTGCGGGGCGTCGCCGCGTTCAACTTGCCCTCCAGTGCGAAGAGTTCCCCGGCGGTGGGGAAGGAGCCGCCGGCCACGGAGACGACCGGGGTACCCGGTGCGAGTCTCGCGGCCAGCCTGAGTATCTCCTCGCCGGGGCGTTCGTTCAGGGTCAGCAGCACACCCGCGATGGGCGGGGTCCCGGCGCTGTGCGCGGCCAGCGAGCCGACCACCAGATCCGCCCGGTCCCCGGGCGTGACCACCAGACAGCCCGGCGTCAGCGCCTTCAGCATGTTCGGCAGCATCGCACCGCCGAAGACGAAGTCCAGCGCGTCCCTGGCCAGCCCGGAGTCGTCGCCGAGCAGCACCGTGCCGCCGAGCGCCGCGGTGATCTGGGCGACGGTCGGCGCGGAGAGCGCCGCATCGTCCGGCAGGACGGAACAGGGGACGGGCAGCCGGGCCGCCAGCCGTTCCGCGATGACATCGCGGTCCTCGGACGCCACCCGGTTGACGATCATCGCGAGGACATCGCAGCCCAGGCCGGCGTACGCCCGGTAGGCATTGTGGGTCTCGGCCCGTACGGACTCCGCCGGCTGGCCCTTCCCGCCGACCACCGCGATGACCGAGGCGCCGAACTCATTGGCGAGGCGGGCGTTGAGCGCCAGCTCGTCGGGGAGCTGGGTGGCGGCGAAGTCAGTACCGAGGACCAGCACCACCTCGTACTTCTGGGCCACCTGATGGAAGCGTTCCACGAGCCGGGAGACGAGTTCGTCCGTACCCTGCTCCGCCTGGAGCGCGGACGCCTCCTGATAGTCCAGACCGTAGACCGACGCGGGGTCCTGGGAGAGCCGGTAGCGGGCCCGCAGCAGCTCGAAAAGCCGGTCGGGTCCGTCGTGGACGAGCGGCCGGAACACCCCGACCCGGTCCACCTGACGCGTCAGGAGCTCCATGACTCCCAGATCGACGACCTGGCGGCCGTCTCCCCGGTCGATCCCGGTCACGTACACGCTGCGCGTCACGCGTGCTCTCCCGTCCAATTTTGCGGTTTGGGATGGTATTGCCATGTTGACGATACCTGCGGGGGCCAAGGCGCCGCCCGCCGGGCGAAAGACCCTCTGCGAAGGGCCTCGAACCGACCGGCCGGACCCCCGCCCGTCCGGCCGGACCGCCGCCCGGTTCACTGCTGCATCCGGCGGAACACCCGTGCGGGAATCCCCGGAGCGACCGAGAACGCGAGGTCCGGACCTGACGTGGGACAATCGTTGTGGCTCACGGTACGGGGGATTCTGTAGCAGCCCCCGAAATGCACGGCACTAGCGAGCAGGAGATACAGCACGATGCGCATCGGAGTTCTCACCGCAGGCGGGGATTGTCCAGGCCTGAACGCAGTGATCCGCTCGGTCGTGCACCGTGCCGTGGTGGGTCACGGCGATGAGGTCATCGGCTTCGAGGACGGGTTCAAGGGACTCCTCGACGGCCACTTCCGCCCCCTCGATCTCAACGCGGTCAGCGGCATCCTCGCCCATGGCGGCACCATTCTCGGCTCGGCCCGGCTGGAGCGCGACCGGCTGCGCGAGGCCGCCGAGAACTGCGCCGAACTGAGTCGCCGTTACGGCATGGACGCCCTCATCCCGATCGGCGGCGAAGGCACCCTCACGGCCGCGCGGATGCTGTCGGACGCCGGAATGCCCGTCGTCGGCGTTCCCAAGACCATCGACAACGACATCTCCGCCACCGACCGCACCTTCGGCTTCGACACCGCGGTGGGCGTCGCCACCGAGGCCATAGACCGCCTGAAGACCACCGCCGAATCGCACCAGCGGGTCATGGTCGTCGAGGTGATGGGCCGCCACGCCGGCTGGATCGCGCTGGAGTCCGGAATGGCGGGCGGCGCGCACGGCATCTGTCTTCCCGAGCGCCGCTTCCAGGTCGAGGACCTGGTCAAGATGGTCGAAGAACGCTTCGCACGGGGCAAGAAATTCGCGGTCATCTGCGTCGCGGAGGGCGCGCACCCGGCCGAGGGCTCCATGCCGTACGCCAAGGGCGAGATCGATCAGTACGGCCACGAGCGTTTCCAGGGCATCGGCAACCGGCTGGCCATCGAGCTGGAGACCCGGCTCGGCAAGGAGGCCCGGCCGGTCATTCTCGGCCACGTGCAGCGCGGCGGCACGCCGACGGCGTACGACCGGGTGCTCGCCACCCGCTTCGGCTGGCACGCGGTGGAGGCCGCGCACCGGGGCGACTTCGGCCGGATGACGGCGCTGCGTGGCAACGACATCAAGATGGTTCCGCTCGCCGATGCCATCACCCAGCTCAAGACGGTGCCGGCGGACCGGATGGACGAGGCCGAGTCGGTCTTCTGACCCCGGACGCGCGCGGCAGCGTCGCAAGCAGTGGCCGGCGGCCCTGACTGTCCCCCCGTGGACGGTCAGGGCCGCTTGCCGTTCCCCCGGCCGTCGGGGCCGTTCCGGAAGGTCGAGGTCAGGTCCGGACGGGCCGTGGTGCCGGAATCCACTCTTGAGCCGGAGGCCCGGATCAACAAGGCTTATCCCTGTCCCGGACATGTCCCAACTCTGTCCGGGCACGGATCCCAGGGGAGGGACACAGCGCATGGTGGTCGAGGGCAGGACTCCGGATCCTCGGGAGGCGCGGAGTGCGGCCGAGTTCATCGCCCTGTTACGGGTGCTCAAGGACGCGTCCGGTCTGACGTTCCGCGAGCTGACGCTGCGGGCCGGCGCGGTCGGGGACGTCCTGCCGCGCTCCACGATCGCCAACATGCTCGGGCGTACGTCGGTCCCGCGCGAAGAGCTCCTCGCCGCTTTCGTGCGGGCCTGCGGCTGCGGGCCCACGGAGATCGAGGACTGGCTCGGCGTGCGCAAAGAACTCGCCGTGCACGGGCAGCGGGCCGGCGCTGCGGATGCACGTGAGGACGAGGCCGGTACGGATGAGGCCGGGGAGGTCCCGGGTACGCCGGCCCTGCGGTCACCCGAGCCGGCCGCCGGCCCGCCCGCCGGCCCGCCCCCTGCCCGTCGCCGGCCCCGGACCTTCCTGGTGGCGGCCGTCTCCCTCCTGGTGCTTGCCGCCGCCGCGGTGACCGTCGCCCTCCTCGTACGCGACGAACGGCCGGGACCCGCCCCTGTCGCCGGACCCGTGGCGGGGCGGACGGTGCAGATCCGGTCCGTCCACTCCGGGCTCTGCCTCTCCGAGAAGCGGGGAACCGACAGCGGCCGGATCTACCAGGTGCCGTGCGACGAGGAGACGATCCCGGCCTTCTCCCTCAGACCGCTGGGCGACGGCGTCTGGCGGATTGTGACCGACCACCCGGACTTCGGCCTCGGCTGCACAGGTATCTGGGACGGGATGCGGGAGGCCGGAGCCTTGATGCAGGACCAGGAGTGCGGCAAGCGCGGCTCCGCGGAGGCGTTCTGGATCGAGCCGCAAGGCCATCCCGTCAAGGGGTACCGGATCCGCCCCGCCCACACCCACCTGTGCGTCGGCGCCAAGGCGGGCAGCAGCAGGCGCGACGCCGAGATGGTGCAGCTGGGCTGCGACGGGGTGGACCGGGGAAGCCTGTTCTCCTTCGACCCGGTGGCCTCGGACACGGCCGGCGGCTGAGAACGCACGGCCGGTCGGAGGTCCGGTGGCTCAGAGCCTGTCGGGTGACCTCCGACCGGGCGGCCACGCCCTGGCACGCACGCTTCCCGCGTTGTCGTCAGTCACCGACTCCCCCATAGCTGAAGGCATGGGGGGACCCCCTTCGCGTCGACTCCCTCCTCCGCCTTGGAATCGCACGTACCAGACCGCGTCCGCTATCCGATCGGAGGTCACCCGACAGGCGTCTCAGACGCTCGTCCCCTGCACCCCCGCCGTCCGCCAGAACCGTTCCATGATCTGCGCCAGGAACTCCCGCCCCGCATCGCCCGTGGCCCCGGCCCGCTCCGTACCCGTGCTGTTCCAGCTCAGCGTCGACACCATCAGCGCCTGGTAGTCGGCGTGCAGCTGTGCCAGCACGTCCTGCAGGAACCCGCGCTCCAACGGCACCAGCTTCGCCAGCGGCCGGACATGGGCCTGCCAGCGCGTCGTCACCGCACTGCGCAACAGCTTCGCCAGCTCCTCGTCCCGGCCCGACACCGTCACGACCCCGGCGGCCGTCAGCCCCAGTACCTCGCTGAGCACCGCGGACTGGCGTTCGTTGCCGCGCCAGCGCCCCGCCTCCTCCATCCGCAGATACGCGGAGGCGGTCAGCCCCAGCAGACGCGCCAGCTCATCGACGGCCAGCTCCCGGGCCACCCGGTGCTCCCGCAGGGTGCGCGCGGCGGTCAGCAGTTCGCCCGCCGAGCACCACAACACCCCGGCCAGTGCCGTGATTTCGTACTCGCTCGGGACGGCGAGCCCGCGCTCCCAGGCAGCAACCGTCTCGGCGCTGATACGGAGCCCGTACTGGGCTCCGAGGCCATAGGCGACATGGCCTGGAAGCATCCCCAGGGCCTCGCGGAGTCGACGCGCGGCGGGGGCGTTGAAGGGCGGGGAGGGGTGCACGGCCCCACCGTAGAAGTCGACACGCCCTCTGACTACGGTGTGTTCCACCGATATCACGGCTCGTAGGAACGTCCTACCAACCCCCTCCCCGCCCCGGCCTGGCTGCGGAACCGGGCAGGACGAGCGGCGGGAGCTCGGCCGCCGATCCGGGCCGGAGGCTGATCCGCAGACCGCTGACGGCCCGCTGGGTGAGAATCGGCTTCAGCCCGTCCCAGGAGTAGGGGCAGCCGTCGATGTCGGGCCCCTTCATGAGGATGGCCGGGTGCGGGCGCCCCGGGCCGCCGCCGACGCCCTGGTGGAGATGTTCAGCGCGCTCGCCCGTCGGCAGCACGAGCACCGCGAGCGCGGCCCGCCGCGCTTGAACCGGATGGCCACCACCGAGCCGATCGCCGCGCCGTCCGGCCGGGCGAAGTCGAAGTCGGCCTGGTCGTCGCGGTCTCACTGAGCGCCCGCATCGCACGGGTCTGCCGCTCAACCGCCTCCGTGATGGCCGGGGCCGGCCGGCGGCCGCATGCGGTATAGTTGATCTTGGAAGTTCGCCGCAACTCGCGGCGGCTGAAGCTGCGTTGGTGGTCCAAGGAAAGACGCCCCGCTTCCTGCGGGGAAATGCAGGTGCAAGGCCTGCCCAGCGCTCGCTCACGAGGCCCTTCCCTCCACCGGGGGAAGGGCTTCGTCATGTTCTCTGCGTCCCGTCCCGCCAAGCGATCCGCGTCGGCATCGGCTCCCCCACCACCGAGTCCCGCAGGAACAGCGGTGTCGAGCCGGCCATGCTCAGGTAGCCGTTCACGCTCCGCGTGAGGGCGAGGCCGTAGCCGTCGGGGGTGTCCGCCCAACCCGTGCGCGTACGGGCAGTCCCTCCGTCCCGCGTCGCCCAGCCCCACTCGCGCCACACCCCCGTCACCAGGTCGAAATACCGGTCGCGGGTGTCCGGCGTGGTTCCCAGCACCCAGTACCGGATGTCGAAGGTCGCCCAGCCGTCATCGGGATGGTTCAGGTCCTCGGACAGGACAACCCCGCGGTGCAGGCCCGCGTGGGGCAGGTCCGGATGCCGCAGCGCCAGCGACAGTTCCGGGGGCAGCGCACGGAGCGTCTCCGTGAAGTGCTGCAGCAGCTGGGTACGGGCCTCTGCCTGTGTTCTCACCCGCATAGGATGCCCGTGATCAAGCGAGAGAGAGGGGGCCCCAGTGGGAGAAATACCAGGCGCGCGTGAGGAGTTGGACCGGCTCGGGCGTGCCCTGCGTGCGCAGCTCGTCGAGCTGATCGACGACCTGACCCCGGGCGCCGACCTCGGCCTCCTCTTCCTCGACGAGCCGAATGTCGCCGACTGGCACGAGCCTCTGCGCTACAGCTACTCGGCCGTGTTCCGTGGGGAACGCCCCGAAGGGGTCGGCGCTGCCGACGTCGCCTCCCGGGCGGCCGGCCTGCTCGGCCCGGCCGACTGGGACGTCGCGGGGCCCCAGGAGGAGATCGACGGCACCAAACGCACGTACGTCCTCACCGCCCGCCGCCCCGACGGCACCCGCATCGAAGTCCGCACGGGCGACCACAGCTCGGCCGTGCTCTACAGCGGGCAGACCCCTGCCCTGGCCCTGCGCGAGCCGGAGGAGTTCCAGTGGCCGGAGCCGGTCCGGACGCCCGAGACCCTCACGCCCGGCTACGTGCTCTGCTACGAGTGCGACGGCCTCGGCGCCTGCCACGGCTGCGGTGGACGCGGCTGGGTGCCCAGCGAGCCTCATGGGCGCAGTAACTGCCGCCAGTGCGGCAGGCGACGCGTCTGCCCCATCTGCCGGGGCGGGGGCCAGTTGGCCGTCTCCCAGCTGTCGGCGTACCAGCTGACCTACTACCCCACACTGAGCCAGTAGCCGCCATGACCTGTTTCGAAAGTTGATCAAGGTCCTGCGATGATCACCTCTCGTGGCTCTGGGAGATCTGACTGACACTCAACGGGCGGTGCTGGAACCGTTGTTGCCGAAGGGCGTCAAGTCTGGTCGGCCGTCGGTGCACAGCAAGCGGCAGCTGATCAACGGCATACGGTTCCGCACGCGCACCGGCATCCCGGGGCGGGACCTGCCGGAACGCTATGGGCCGTGGGAGACGGTGTACGGGCTGTTCCGGCGCTGGCGGCGCAGCACCCTCCTGGCCAGTGCCGTACGGGGTCAGCGCCCCTGGGACACCCACCGGTAGTGCAGCTCCGGGCGCCCGATCTGACCGTACTGCGGGCTGCGTACCGCGCGCCCCACCGTCACCAGATGTTCCAGATAGCGGCGCGCGGTGATCCGCGAGATGCCCAGCTCCACCCCGGTCGCGCCCGCCGTCACTCCGTCCGGGGCGGCCCGCAGGACGCGGGTGACGGCCTCCAGCGTCGGGCCGCTCAGCCCCTTCGGCAGCCGGGTCGGCTGTGGCGCGCGCAGTGCGCCCAGCGCCCGGTCCACCTCGTCCTGACCGCTCGCCTCACCGGCTGCCGCGCGGAACTCGGCGTAGCGGACGAGCCGGTCGCGCAGGGTGGCGAAGGTGAACGGCTTCAGCACGTACTGGACGACACCGAGCGACACCCCTTCCCGGACCACCGTCAGATCACGCGCCGACGTCACCGCGATGACATCCGCCGAGTGCCCGGCCGCACGCAGCGAACGCAGCAGCTGCAGACCGTGCCCGTCGGGCAGATACAGATCCAGGAGCAGCAGATCGACCGGTGTACGGTCCAGCGCCCGCACCGCCTCCGCGCGCGAGTGCGCGACCGCGGCCACGGTGAATCCGGGGACGCGGCCCACGTACAGCTGATGGGCGTCCGCGGCGACGGGATCGTCCTCGACGACCAGCACCTGGATCATGCGGTGGCCTCCTTCATGGTGTGCGTCGTGCGATTGCCGCCGGCCAGCGGCAGCCGCACCGTGAACTGCGCACCGCCGTCCGGGCCGCGGTCCAGCGCCACCGTGCCGGCGTTGCGATGCACCGCCTGCTGTACGAGGGCCAGCCCGATCCCCCGGCCCGCGCCGTGCGTCGACCAGCCCCGGTCGAACACCTCGGCGGCGTCGTCCGGATCGATCCCGGCCCCGGTGTCGGCGACCCGCAGCAGCAGCTCGCCCTCCCCGGCGAGCGCGGTGACGGTGACCCGGGCGCGGGCGGCCCTCACCGGCACCGCTTGCCGCCGGCCGGGCACGGCTCCGGGGCCCGGCGTACCGGTCGCCGCCTCCGACGCCGCGTCCACCGCGTTGTCGATCAGATTGCCGAGGATCGTCACCAGGTCCCGTGGCGGCAGAGTCGCGGGCAGGGCGCCGTCGTCGATCAGGCTGTCGTCCGCGAGCACCAGCTCCACCCCCCGTTCGTTCGCCTGCGCCGCCTTGCCGAGCAGCAGCGCCGCCAGCACCGGTTCGGCGACGGCGCCCACCACCCGGTCGGTGAGGGCCTGGGCCAGTTCCAGTTCGGCTGTCGCGAAACCCACCGCCTCCTCGGCCCGGCCGAGTTCGATCAGCGAGACGACCGTGTGCAGCCGGTTCGCCGCCTCGTGCGCCTGTGAGCGCAACGCCTGGGTGAACCCGCGCTCCGAGTCCAACTCGCCGGACAGCGCCTGAAGTTCCGTGTGGTCGCGCAGCGTGACGACCGTACCGCGCTGCTCCCCGCCCACCACCGGGCGCGTGTTGACCACGATCACCCGGTCCGCCGTCAGATGCAGCTCGTCGACCCGCTCCTCGGAGGAGAGCAGCGCACCGGTCAGCGGCGCCGGCAGATCGAGGTCGGCGATCCTGCGCCCGACCGCACCCGGCCCCAGCCCGAGCAACTCCCGGCCCGCGTCGTTGATCAGCGCGATCCTGCGCCGCCCGTCGAGCATCAGCAGCCCCTCGCGCACCGCGTGCAGCGTGGCTTGGTGGTAGTCGTGCATTCGGCTCAGCTCGGCGGCGTTCATGCCGTGCGTGTGCCGCCGGAGCCGGGCGTTGATCACATACGTTCCGATGCCGCCGAGCGCCAGCGCCCCGCCCGCCGCCAGCCCCAGCGCCCCGAGCTGTGCCCGCACCTGTGAGGAGACCCGCTCGACCGTGATGCCCGCGCTGACCAGACCGGTGATCCTGCCGCCGTCCCGGATCGGGGTGACGACCCTGATCGACGGGCCGAGCGTGCCGGTGTACGTCTCCGCGAACGTCTCGCCGCGCAGCGCCCGCGCGGTGTGGCCGAGGAAGGGCTCCCCGATCTGGTCCGCGTCGGGGTGCGTCCAGCGGATCCGGTCCGGGCTCATGATCGTGACGAAGGCGATCCCGGTGTCCCTGCGGACCTTCTCCGCGTACGGCTGCAGCACGGCGGACGGGTCCGGGGTACGGATCGCCTCCCGTACGGACGGCGAGTCGGCGATCGCCAGCGCCGCCGTCCTGACCTGCCGGGTCGCGGTCTCCTTCGCCTGTGCGCTGCCGGAGACGTAGGCGAAGAACGCACACCCCGCCACCACGGCCGCCACCAGCACCACCTGCATGGCGAAGAGCTGGCCGGCCAGGCTGCGAGGGCGGGTACGGGGGCGGGGGAGACGCATGGCCCCAGTCTGCCTGGCCGAAAACATATGAACGAAATGCACGTAACAGTGACCACCGTCACAGGGGGGCGGGATAGTCACCAAGCCCCCCAGGGACGGGGGAGCGACCTGGACGAGCCGAGGAGAACCCCGTGGGAGTGGTAGCCGCCAAGCGGGACCGTACGCATTACCTGTATCTCGCCGTGATCGCGGCCGTGGGCCTCGGCATCCTCGTGGGCTTCGCGGCCCCGGACTTCGCCGTCGAGCTCAAGCCGATCGGTACCGGCTTCGTCAACCTCATCAAGATGATGATCTCGCCCATCATCTTCTGCACGATCGTGCTGGGCGTCGGATCGGTGCGCAAGGCCGCCAAGGTCGGCGCGGTCGGCGGTCTCGCCCTCGGCTATTTCCTGGTGATGTCGACCGTGGCACTCGCCATCGGTCTGCTCGTCGGCAACATCCTGGAGCCCGGCCAGGGCCTCCACCTCACCGAAGCGGTCCGCGCCGCCGGTGAGAAGCAGGCGGCGGGCGCCAGCGAGTCCACGGTGGACTTCCTGCTCGGCATCATCCCGACGACGATGGTCTCCGCCTTCACCGAGGGCGAGGTGCTGCAGACCCTGCTCGTCGCCCTGCTCGCGGGCTTCGCGCTCCAGGCCATGGGCTCGGCGGGCGAACCGGTCCTGCGCGGCATCGGCCACATCCAGCGCCTCGTCTTCCGCATCCTCGCCATGATCATGTGGGCGGCCCCGGTCGGCGCGTTCGGCGCGATGGCGGCGGTGGTCGGCGAGACCGGCGTAGACGCGCTGAAGTCGCTCGCGATCATCATGGTCGGCTTCTACGTCACCTGCGCGATCTTCGTCTTCGTGGTGCTCGGCACCATCCTGCGACTGGTCGCCGGGGTCAATCTGCTGGCTCTGCTGAAGTATCTGGGCCGCGAGTTCCTGCTGATCCTCTCCACCTCCTCGTCGGAGTCCGCCCTGCCGCGGCTCATCGCGAAGATGGAACACCTGGGGGTCAGCAGGCCGGTCGTCGGCATCACCGTGCCGACCGGCTACTCCTTCAACCTCGACGGCACCGCGATCTACCTCACGATGTCCTCGCTCTTCATCGCCAACGCGATGGGCGACCCGCTGAGCGCGAGTGAGCAGATCTCGCTCCTGCTCTTCATGATCGTCGCCTCGAAGGGCGCGGCCGGAGTCACCGGCGCGGGCCTCGCCACCCTCGCGGGCGGCCTCCAGTCGCACCGCCCCGGACTGGTCGACGGCGTCGGCCTGATCGTCGGCATCGACCGCTTCATGAGCGAGGCCCGCGCCATGACGAACTTCGCGGGCAACGCGGTGGCCACCGTCCTGGTCGGCACCTGGACCAAGGAGATCGACAAGGAGCGGGTGGACCAGGTCCTGTCCGGTGCGCTCCCGTGGAACGACCAGATGCTCAACCAGGATGCCGACCACGGCGACGGCACGGGCACCGTTCCGGAAGCGCGGGGCAGCGACCAGGAGCACGCCGCGGCCAAGGCCTAGGCGCCGAACACCCAGCACACGGAATGGGCCGTCGCGGGAGCTCCCGCGACGGCCCTTCGCGCTTGCCTTGACGTCCGCGTAAAGGTTTACGGTCGAAGACATGCGCATCGGGGAGCTGGCCGAACGGGCCGGGACGACCACACGGACTCTGCGGTACTACGAGTCACGCGGACTGCTGCCCGCGCGGCGGGCCGGAAACGGCTACCGCGCGTACGACGAGGACGATCTGCGTCTCGTCCAGCAGATCAGGACCCTCCAGGACTTCGGCTTCGAACTGGAGGAGACCCGGCCGTTCGTCGAGTGCCTGCGCGCCGGTCACCCGGCCGGCGACGCCTGCCCCGCCTCGCTCGCCGTCTACCGGCGCAAGCTCGGCGAGCTCGACTCGCTCATCGAGCAGCTCCAGGCGGTACGCGCCCAGGTGGGCGCACAGCTCGCGAGGGCCGAGCTGGAGGCCGCGGCAGAGCTTCCCGGCGGTCCGGAACCACGTTGTGAACTGGGAGGATGACAGATGATTCATGCAGCAGAGGGCGTGGCCGAGGTCACCGACACCACCTTCGACGCGGAGGTGCTGGCGGCCGATCTCCCCGTACTGGTCGAGTTCACCGCCGACTGGTGCGGCCCGTGCCGCCAGCTCGCCCCCGTGCTCAGCGCGGTCGCCGTCGAGGAGGCCGGACGCGTCAAGGTCGTCCAGATCGATGTCGACCACAACCCGGGCATCGCAAGCCGGTACGCGGTGCTGGCGACACCGACCCTGATGGTGTTCCGCTCCGGCGAACCGGTGAAGTCGATGGTGGGCGCCCGCCCCAAGCGCAGGCTGCTCCAGGAGCTGGAGGACGTGTTCGAGACGGTGTGAGGCGGGGCGTCGAGGACGTGCATGCCCTCCACGCCGAACAACTCATCGGCCCGGCTTACCGAGGCTCATCCACGAGAGCCAAAAAATTCGGACGGCGATTTCGCACGACGATGTCGAGAACCCGTGGCCGGCTCCGTCCTCGCAGTGAACGCGACCAGAATGGGTCGCACCAGCATCGAGGAGAATCACGATGGCCAAGTACTTGCTGCTCAAGCACTACCGTGGCGCCCCGGCTCCGGTCAACGACGTCTGTATGGACCAGTGGACGCCGGAGGAGATCTCGGCGCATGTGCAGTACATGCAGGACTTCGCGGCCCGGCTCGAAGGGACCGGCGAGTTCGTCGACGGCCAGGCGCTCGCCCCCGAGGGGACGTGGGTCCGGTACGACGGCGAGGGGCGCCCGCCGGTCACCGACGGCCCGTTCGCCGAGACCAAGGACCTCATCGCCGGCTGGATGGTGATCGACGTCGACAGCTACGAGCGCGCCGTCGAACTGGCCGGGGAACTGTCGGCCGCCCCCGGGGCGGGCGGGAAGCCGATCCACGAGTGGCTCGAGGTGCGCCCGTTCCTGGCCGCGCCGCCCACCATCACGGAGTGACCTCCCGGATGAACGAGGCCCTGCTCCGGAGCCTCACGCCGAGCGTGCTCGGCATCCTCGTCCGCCGCGGAGCCGACTTCGCGGCGGCCGAGGACGCCGTGCAGGACGCGCTCGTCGAGGCGGTCCGCGTCTGGCCGGCCGGCCCACCGCGGGACTCGAAGGGCTGGCTGGTCACCGTGGCCTGGCGCCGGTTCCTCGACGCGGCCCGGGCGGACACCGCCCGCCGCCGGCGTGAGAACCTCCTCGACGAGGAGCCGGCGCCCGGACCCGCACCCGCGGTGGACGACACGCTCCAGCTCTACTTCCTGTGCGCCCACCCGTCGCTGACGCCCTCGTCCGCGGTCGCGCTCACGCTGCGCGCCGTCGGCGGGCTGACCACCCGCCAGATCGCCGAGGCCTACCTGGTTCCCGAGGCGACCATGGCGCAGCGCATCAGCCGGGCCAAGCGCACCGTCTCCGGCAATGGGATATCCCCTGCTCAATGGGGCCTCCCCTGCTCGAGCGAAGCCGAGAGCTTGGGGAAGAAGCCGAGAGCTCGGGGAAGGTTCGACCAGCCCGGCGACGTCGCCACCGTGCTGCGCGTCCTCTACCTGGTCTTCAACGAGGGCTACTCCGGCGACGTCGACCTCGCCGCCGAGGCCATCCGGCTCACCCGGCAGCTCGCGGCCGCGATCGACCACCCCGAGGTGGCGGGGCTGCTCGCCCTCATGCTGCTCCACCACGCCCGGCGCGCCGCCCGGACCGCGCCCGACGGCAGCCTGGTGCCGCTCGCCGAGCAGGACCGCGACCGGTGGGACACCGAGTCGATCGCCGAGGGCGTCGAGATCCTGCAGACGGCCCTCGCCCGCGACCGGCTGGGCGAGTTCCAGGCCCAGGCCGCCATCGCGGCACTCCACGCCGACGCGCCCACCGCCGAGGAGACCGACTGGGTGCAGATCGTCGAGTGGTACGACGAGCTCGCGCGCCTGACCGACAGCCCGGTCGTGCGGCTCAACCGCGCGGTGGCCGTCGGCGAGGCCGACGGACCGCGCGCCGGCCTGGCGGCGCTCGCGGCGCTGGACGACTCTTCTCCAAGCTCTCGGCTTCTTCCCCAAGCTCTCAACTTCGTTCGAGCAGGGGAGACCCCATTGAGCAGGGGAGACCCCATCCCCCGCCACGCCGCGGTGGCGGCGTACCTCCACGAGCGCGACGGCGACCTGGCGACGGCGGCACGGCTGTACGCCGAGGCGGCCCAAAAGGCACCCAACCTCGCCGAGCGCGACCACCTGACGCGCCAGGCCGCCCGGCTCAACGCCCGCCGGTGTCACTGAGGGGTCGCGCTCACGCGTTGCCGGCGGGGAAGCTCAGCGGCGACGACAGGCGCGCTGGAGGCGCCCGCCCCGGAGAACCTTGGCACGCTCATCGTCCAGGCGTGGGTACCCCGTCCAGCCCAGAAGGAGTTCCTGCACATCTGCGCTGAACAACCCATCGCGTTCGTGCTGTTCTACGAGATGTCGTGAGATGGCTCGCTGAATCCGGGGTTGCGCCACCAGGATCAATTCCGCTGGATGCCGGCGAGCAGGATGTCCGCGAGTTTGTCGGCGTAGTCGTCAGGGGCGATGTGGGAGTGCTTGGTTCCGAGGTACCCGATCATCATGTCGATCGCCCCTTGGTAGGTGATGGCCATCACGCGCGTGTCGAAGTCGCGCAGGGTTCCCTCGGTTTGGCCGCGTCGGAACAGCGATTCCTGTGCCTGGTAGGTCTCTTCGTAGGCGTCAGGCGTCAGGCGCGGCGTGCCATCGGAGTGACGCAGGTTGTGGGCGATGTGGTTGAGTGCGGTGAGTTCTCCCTGGTGGGTGGCGGTCAAGGCCGCAGCTCGGCGCAGGGCTGCGCGGATGATGTCCGGGACCGGCTCGGTCAGGTCGAGCGAGTTCGCGATGCGGTCGCGGATGGTAGTCATCGTCGCCTTGGCAGTGGACTCCATCAGGTCGTCCTTGTCGGCGAAGTAGTGCCAGATGAGGCCCTTGGATACGCCGGCCCGCTCGGCGACGCGAGTCAACGACAGGCCGTCGTAACCGCAGTCGGCGAGTTCCTCCACGGCTGCGGTCATGATTTGTGCCCGGCGTTGATTCTCGTCGAGCCGCTGCCGACGTGCACCCGGCCTTGTGGTTTGTGAGGACGAAGTGGTCATGCCGTCACTGTGGATCATTGGCCTGGTCATCGGCGACTGGCCGGCTGTTCCGGCGAACCCGGATTGACAGGATCGCAAGGGTCAGCATCATCGCGGCGATGACGAGCATCTCTCCGCGCATCCACGCAGGGAAGACGCCAGGCAGCGCGGCCTCGACGAGATTCACCACCAGCAGGACACACCCGATGATGGTGAGTGCACGAAGGCCGGAGGGACTCCCTTTGAGTGCGGCGCGCGTCCGCACGGGCAGCACGATTGCGAACACGGCGACGATCACGGCGTGCCCCCATGCCTCGTCGGTCGCCAGATGCGGTGCCGCCACCGCCAGGACGGCCAGGGCCACCAGCGTGCCCAAGGCCACTAACACGTAGGCGGTTACCAGTTGCTTCACCCTCGCGAGCGACGCCGACCCGAGCTCATCTCTTGCAACGCTATTGACCATGCGGTCAATCTAATTTCAGTTGACCGCATGGTCAATAGAAGGAGGTGGGGTGCCTGACCGGTGAGCTGCCGGGGGAGCAGTGGTGCATTGGCAGTCGAGGTGTGGTTGTGCGCTACGAGCGGCCCCCGGCTGCATTCGATACACGCCCTGGCCAGGAGCCGGTGTCGTGCCCATCATGGTGATCGCGGGGTCGAGTGCGGCGGCTCGGTCGGGTGGTGTCGGGTCCGGGTGGGCATGGAGACAGGGCCTCTGGTGCGGCTCGGGACCGTCGAAGACCGTCGAGCGCGCCAGGAGGCCCGGATGTTGCAATTGCGCGTCCTTGTCGGAGGCCCCTCACTCCCGGAGGGTGACGGGGCCAGGGCGCCGGGCGCCTGCGGCAGGGGCGGCAGAGGCCGTCGGGGAGCGCTTCGGATGGGCCGGGTGTGCCGCATTCGGCCATGGGGCGCCGGGTAGGCCAATACCTCAGGCCACAGCTAGGGAGCGCCGGCTCCAGGGAGCGGCATTCCCCGGGAGGACCGCGGTGCCCCGCCGTTGGTCCCGGACTGCGTCCAGCGTGCCGCAGTGGACAGGATCTTCAGCATGAGGCCTTACTCCTGAAGATCGCGCGGTGGCCGCGAGCCAGGGCCTTGACACGTCCCATCGGCGCGCGATGTCCGGACAGGCCATGGCTCGGATCGCCCCCCGGCCAGGCCCTGACTCCGCGATGACGATCCCGTCCTGGGATGTACTCAGCGGGTTGCCGGTAGTCGGCGTCAGGATCCGGCGTGGCTGATCGAGTCGAGGAGCTGGAGTTCTCTCTTCGTCAGCCGCAGTGCGCCCGCCGCCACGTTGTCGACGAGATGCTCAGGATTGCCTGTCCCCGGGATGGCCAGCACGTGGTCACCTTGTTGCAAGGTCCATGCCAGGCGTATCTGCGTCGGTGACACGCCGTGTGTACGGGCGACGGCGCAGACGTTGTCGTGCTCGGCATGGACAGCTCCTGCCTCGTGTCCCTGCCCGGCGACGGAGAAGAAGGGTACGAACGCGATGCCATGTACGGCACATGTGCGGAGCATCCGTTCACCGCTGGGCTCGTCGATGCTGTGGCGGTTCTGGACGCACACCACCGGTGCGATCGCCAGTGCTTGGGACAGGTGCTCGGGGCGGGCATTGGAAATACCGAGCTGACGGACGAGTCCGGCGTCCCGCAGCTCGGCGAGGGCCCCGAAGTGCTCGCTGATGGAGTCCTGGCCCATGATGCGCAGGTTGACCAGGTCGAGGTGGTCGCGGCCGAGTTGGCGCAGGTTCTCCTCAACCTGGCCGCGAAGCTGGTCGGGCCGTGCCGGAGTGGTCCACTCCCCGGAGGCGTCCCGTGCCGGGCCGACTTTGGTGGCGATGACGATGTCGTTCGGGTACGGCGCGAGGGCCGAGTTGATGAGTTCGTTGGCGGACCGTAGCCGGGAGAAGTAGAACGCCGCGGTATCGATGTGGTTGACGCCGAGTTCGACGGCGCGACGCACCACGCGCATCGCCTGGCCGCGGTCGCCGGGGATGCCGCGGTGGAAGGGAACGCTGCCGGTCAGACGCATGGCGCCGAAGCCCATCCGGTTGACCTTGAGGTCTCCGAGCAGCCACGTGCCCGCCGCTGCCGCAGAGACCGTGCTCGATGTCATCTTCTCCATCAGCTCCATTCGATCGGCCATCGCTTCTCGGGCGGTCCGAGGCTCGACGGTCCTGGAGTATGCGCAGGTGGACGGCGTGGCGGGAAGGCATGGAGCGTTGGGGGAATGTCACAGCGCGATCGGAAACTCTGGATACGCACGGTGAGTTGTTACTACCGACGCTTCCTTCTCATAACTCCCCGTCACGAGTGGAGCCGGGTGAGGTGCGCGGCGGCCGTGAACTGGTTCAGCTTGTTGATCGCCCGCCGACGCGCGGGAGTATCAAGCGTGCTTGAGCATGCCCCGGAGTTCGGCGACGAGGCCGCGGACGGCGCGTTCTGCGTCGGCTCCGGCGGCCTGCTTGATTGCGGTGTCCGGGGCGGGTGTGCGGCAGCGGCGGCAGAGGCCGTCGGGGAGTGCTTCGGACGGGCCGGGTGTGCCGCATTCGGTGCATTCCACCATCAGGCGCCGGGCGGGGCTGCCGGGCGCGGCCGGTGAAGGGGTGGTGGGCAGGCGGGGCGGGATCTTGTCGTTGAGGCGACGGCGTACGAAGCCGATGGGGGAGCCGACCCGGGCGGGGAGGCCGGAGGTGAGGGCGTGGGTGAGGTAGTCGGTGTCCACGCCCCGGGTGAACCACTGGGCGGCCAGGGGTTCCAGGACGGCGCAGTCGGCGGCGGAGAGGGACAGGCGCGGTTCGATTCGGCCCAGTTGGGCCAGGGCGAGGTACGCGGGCGAGGGCTGCCCCGGGGCCGGTTCGGGGGTTCGCTGCTGCGGTACGACGGGTACGGGGCCGGGCGAGGTGGGCTGCGCTGCGGGCTCGGCCGGTGTCACGGGGGCCGGGGTCGGCGATTCAGCACCGGCTCGGGGAGCGGTTGCTTCGTGGGTGGCCCGGTCGTTCTCGGCGTCCAGGAAGGCGCCCCACCATTCATTGTCCCGGGCAGTGCGGGACCAGAAGGTGCGGGTGACCCAGCGGACCTGGCCGCGCTCCTCGACACGGCACTGGGCGTACCGCAGGTGACCGGCCACTCCCAGCGCCCTGAGGGCGCTGCCGACGGCCATCTGCCCGTACATGGGGATGCTCCTGGCCAGCGACTTGATGTCCATGGCCGCACCGTCGGGCAGATGGTCGACGTACCCGGCGATGTAGCGCTCACGCTCGGGCAGCAGCATGAAGTCGTCAGCGCGCGGCGGGCATTGGTCCGATGCGGATCGCTTGCCGTAGCCGCGGTTGGCCTTTGCGTACGGGCGCGAGGATGCGGGCGTACGCAGGGCAGGGCTAAGGTTCTCGGTAGCCACGAGATCGGGTCCTAACGATCTTGGGGTGAGACCCCGGCCCGGTGCTTCGAACACCGCGTCGGGGTCGTTTCGTTGGGGGCACCGTAAGCAGCCGCGACAGCGCGCCGCAAGCTGGTCAGGATTAGTCGTACTTGGTGGCCGTGACGGAGCAGGGAGGGTGGGGAGGTTTGCCCAATCCCCTTCATTCACCTACCGGTTAACCAAGAGCGCTCGAATCCCGGAGCCCGGAATCCGACGCCCGGATCCCGAAGCTCAAGCGTCGGGCCCAGCTCCCTCCCCGACCCACGAAAGAGTGACTCAGCCGGTCCCGGTGCTCGAACCCCGACCGTCGAAGCCCGGAACTCGGGTTCCGAGCCGCGGGGCAGCACTGTTCGACCGGCGGAGCCAGACGTGGCCACCGCCCGGTCGTGGCACGCCGGCGCCTTGGTAGCCCTTGTCGGCCCAGCAGCGGACGCCCGCCTCGGCCAGGGTGTCGAGGATGCCGTGGATGCGGGCGGCACGGGCGTCGTGGACCGCGCCGGGCAGCGCGGGCGAGGCCCACCGCAGCCTTCCCGCCGGGTCCGCGACGACCCGCACGTTCATCCCGTGCTCGCGAGGTTGTGAGCGATAGAGCCTGTCACCGATGAGTGTTGCCGGCTTCGGCGAGAACACACGGTGCGTCAGCGCGGATCGGTCTGGAGCAATGGGGAGGGGGCACGCCTGCCGGCTTTCAGCGCGGACATTCCGAAGGCCAGCCCACCCGCGATGAACCAGGGGTTCCACAGCACCAGGGTCCAGAACCGTTGCCCCGCACTCACGCTGCTGTCCAGCTGCGTGACGTCGGTCAGCAGCAGGAACTCAATGGTGATGCCTCTCGTCAGCAGGATGAAGCTGACCCCCCAGCCCAACCACGTCAGGATCCTCCTTGCCGCTCCCTGCGGATGTGACTGAGCGAGCAGCCATGCCAGCAAGGCGCCGACCAGGCAGAGAGTCCCCACACCCCACAGACCCAACAGCACGAACCACAGCGGGCGCGCGTTGGCGAGCTGCCGCCCGGCGGACACGCTCAACCCCACATCGCCGCCGACAGCCCAGTAAAAGTGGGATGCAGCAAAGATCAACGCCCACAAACACGCCACGTACCCCCACGGCCAGACTGATTTCGTCCTCAGCGACACGTGCCCCACCCCTCGATGACGATCAACGCTTCGGCTCATTCTGTCTGCTCGTGCGATCCCGGATTCACGAGATTTGAGAAAACCCAAGCCTTAACCTCCCCGTTTCGGTTGGGATGATGAGACGTCGCTGTTTGTCAGTTGTCGGGCGGACGGGGTGATTTCGCTGCTTGGGCATGGCGGAGTCCCGACGCGGTGGTCGGGTTCTCCGAGATCTTTCGGGCCGTGATGTGATCCGGATCGTGTCCGGTCCCGCGAGGTCGCAGCGGCCCGAGCGCGGTGGAGTACGCGGCGGTCAACCCAGCGGCATCGGCAAGATCCGCCAGCAACCGTGCCCCGGCATGCCCGACCACTCCCGAGCCATCGGTACTGACATAGACCTTGGGACGCAACCCGATACCGTGCACGTAGAAAGTGCCCTCCGCCTGGACCGACAGAACCCCTCAGCAAGGTTCATCGTCCCAGGTCAGGAAGGCACTTTCGCGTTTCCGCCTCGACAACCGCCACACCCAAGCGAAACGGCGAGGCTAAAGGGTGGCAATCTCCGATTGCGGCTGGCGCCGTACCACCTGTTGCAATCGCTTGCCGTTCGTGGATCTCCCGCAGTACTTCCTGGACCCCGACGAACTCCCCTTCAATCTCAACGTGCTTGCTCCTTGGCGCTACTGTTCGGCAGTAAGGGCCCAGAGAACAGTCGAGGGGGCCGTTACCTGCACACTTCCCTCACTGCGTGCTCTCTTCAGTTGGATCTCATTGTAGGTGCTGCTGACTTCCTTGTTGACGCACTCCAGCGGGAAGGAGAGCCCCACCGGTTCGACGGTTACGTGGAGTGTTCCCTTGCCCTGGCAGTTGACCTGGATGGCCAGACTCCCGATGCCGATCTCCTTGGACAGAGGAAGCTCGGCATTTCCTTTCCTGGACGCGACGGACAGCAGCACCTGTCCGCCATTAACCGGCTTGGGGGCCTGGGAAACTGTCTCGCCCTTGATGTGCTCAGCCCGGTCGCTGGTCTGCGGCGGACTGACATGCCCGGATGGAGAAGCGGACGGTTTGGCCGATGCGGGCTTCTCCTCGCCGCTGCATCCGGTCAGCACCAGGGCGGCGGCCATGGCAACCGCGGCGAGGCCGAAGGAAGGACGGGCAGGAGCCGGGGCGATCAGCTCTCCCACAGGTACCAGCCAACCTTCATGGGCGTGTAGCTGGTAACGGTTTTCTTCGCTGTGGTCTTGCAGTTGCTGTAGATCGTGTAGCTGGTACCGGTGTTCTTGAGCCGGTAGACGCCGTACTTCGCGTTCGTGGTCTTCTTCGGCGGCGTGTCCACCGAGATCTGGTTACCCATCTTGGCTGTCATCTTGGCGCTGAGGTTGACGGAGTACTTGCCCTCGATCTTCGCGATCATCACGTCCACGCTGGTCGATAGCTCTCCAGTGATGCTCACACCGACCTCACCGGTGACCTCGGAGGTGAACGTCGACCGTGCGGTGCGCGATGTCCCGTTGTAGTTGGCGTTCGCCGGCCCCACACCCTTGTGGTACTTGGTTCCCATGGTCGTGGGCGTGTAGATGCGCTGCGTCGGGCCACAGTACTCGCCGTTCGTGGTGTCTCCCGGTTTGCTCGGCCGGACGGTCTCTTCCGGCTCGGGCTCAGGGTCCGTGACGTCGACCAAGTCGGTCTCTTCCGGCTCGGCCGGCGGAGCCGTGTTCACGGGCTCCGGGTCATCGACTGAAACAGCCGTCGTCGGCTGCGCGTACGCGGGCGCCGTCGCGATTCCGGCGAGTACAGGGAACGCAATGACGGAACCCATGGATCCCCGTCTGATGATGCCCATGAGGCACCTTTCCCCCATGCCGTCCCCTTACCGGGACGACGGTGGACTCAGTAGGCCACACACGCAAGCGAGAACACAGAGTTATACATACAAGCTGAGTGTAACTTGAGGTTGGAGGTTCCCGCTCTGGACGCCTTCGCAGGAAGTCGCCCAGTACCTTTCGCTCCATCGAGCCTTGTGTCTTGTCTGCCGCAGACCGAGCCGACCATCTGCCCCGGGCCGGAGCCATGCCGTCCACGCGTCGCCCATCTGTTCCGCCGCGCCTGAGGCGAGGACATGGCGTGCAACGCGCGGTGCAACACAGGGCTGCAACACACCAGGTTGCAGCCCTGACCTGCGGGTGTGGCCGTCGCGGCGCACGCGATGGAAGGGCGTTGCACCCTCTTTTGCCTGAGCAATTAACCTCCCCGTTTCAGTTGGGCCGGCTGAGCTGGGTTGGCTGTGGTGGGCCGTGGCTGTCGGTGGGCGGGCATGGCGATCCGCCGGGCTGGGCTCTCTCGCACTCGGGGCACAATCCGTCCCATCACACGTACCGTGAGCTGATCACCAGGCCTTGGCGAACGTGGATGGACTCGCGATGAGGTCCCTGGGCCGTCTGTCGGCCTTCTCGCCCGTGCCGCCGGGCAGCAAGTCCACGGCGATTGCGTCGAAGAGTTGCACGGCCATGTCCTGGCGTTCGGGGCAGTCGTCCAAGCCCGGCCCCTGGCCTAGGACGCGACGTCGAGCGGCCGCAGGAAGCGGCGCTCGTACCGCTTGATGCAGCGGGTGTTACGAGCCAGTTCGAAGGCATCCTGGCACTCCGGGTCGGACATGCTGTCCGTGCGGTACTGCTCGTACGCGGCGAGACTGGGAAAGGAGAAGAGGGCGTACGCGATGTCGCTGTCGCCCTCACTCGGCAGGAAGTAGCCGTGGTGCGTCCCGCCGAAACGGTTGACGAGCCCGACCCAGCGGCGGCCGTACTCCTCGAAGTCCTCAAGCTTGTCGGCGTCGATCTCGTATTTCAGATGAATGGTGATCACGCCCACATAATGCTGCATGCCGGTTCGGGATCGAAGGCGGCCTATGTGCCCGAGTCCCGGCTGGCCTGGATGCTTTCCTTCTGGTGGGTATCTGAGAAATAAGTGGGTTCTTGGCGGGTGCATACGCCGTGATGACCATGGTGCGTATGCCTACGCATACGAACACCTCGTCCACACCCGTCACCGTCACCGTCATCGGCCTCGGCGCCATGGGCCAGGCGCTCGCCGGCGCCCTCCTGGACGCCGGCCATCGCACCACCATCTGGAACCGCTCCCCGGGCAAGGGCGAAGAGCTCGTCGCCCGGGGGGCGGTTCGGGCCGGATCGGCCGAAGAGGCTGTGCGGGCAAGCGAGTTGGTGGTCGTCTGTGTCGTCGACCACGAGGCGTCGCAGCAGATCCTGGATCCGTTGACGGACGCGCTCGCCGGACGTGTCCTCGTCGACCTCACCTCGGACACCCCGGACCGCGCCCGTACCTCCGCGGCCTGGGCGGACGCCCATGCGCTCGACTATCTGGCGGGCGCGATCATGGTGCCGGTCGAGGTGATCGGCGGTCCGGAGGCGCTGATCTTCTACGCCGGGTCGCAGTCCGCGTACGACAGGTACGAGGCCGTGCTCAAGGCGCTCGGCGCGGGCGCCCCGTTCCTGGGGACGGATCACGCCCTCGCGGCCGCGTACGACATGGCGATGCTGGACTTCTTCTACGGCAGCATGGCGGGGCTGGTCCACTCCTTCGCCCTGGCCGGGGCCGAGAACATTCCCGCAGCCGCCATCGCCCCGTATCTGCAGACCATCGTGAACATCCTGCCGCCCATCGTGACCGGGACGGCGGCCGACATCGACGCGAAGGAGTACAACGGCGCGGGTGCCAACCTCGCCATGATGACCGCCGGTGTCGATCACCTGCTGCACGCGTCCCGCGGCAGGGGGCTGGACACATCCCAGCTGGAGGCGATCAAGGCCGTCTGTGACCGTGCGATCGCCAAGGGGCACAGCGCCGATTCATGGGCGAGCACGATCGAGGCGCTCGGCGGCTGAGCGGGCATGGTGCGGGGCCTGCGGCCCGGAGCCGGCCGCGGGCCCCGCGGGTGGACTCAGACCGGCTTCAGCCAGACCGTCGCCAGCGGCGGCAGCGTCAGCAGGATGCTGCCGGGCCGGCCGTGCGCGGCCACCGAATCGGGTTTCAGCGGCCCGGGATGGTGTACGTCGCTGCCGCCGTACCGCGCGGCGTCCGTGTTGAGGATCTCCGCCCACGCGACCTGATCACCGAGGACGTCCGGGACGCCGATGCGGTAGTCGTGCCGCACCACCGGGGAGAAATTGCTGACGGCGAGAAGCGGCGAGCCGTGCGCGTCGTAGCGCAGGAAGGCGAAGGTGTTGTCCTCGGCCGCACCGCCGTCCACCCAGTCGAAGCCCTCCGGGACGGTGTCGCACTGCCAGAGCGCGGGGGTGGCGCGGTACACCGCGTTCAGGTCGCCGACCAAGGCGCGTACGCCCCGGTGGTCGCTCTCCGCCTCGTACGAAGGGTCGAGCAGCCACCAGTCCGGACCGTGCCCCTCCGACCACTCCGCGCCCTGGGCGAACTCCTGCCCCATGAAGAGGAGTTGCTTGCCGGGATGGGCCCACATGAAACCGAGGTACGCCCGGTGATTGGCGCGCCGCTGCCACCAGTCGCCCGGCATCTTGCTGACCAGTGCCTGCTTTCCGTGTACCACCTCGTCGTGCGAGATCGGCAGGACGTAGTTCTCGCTGTACGCGTACACCATCGAGAAGGTCATCTCGTTGTGGTGGTACTTGCGGTGCACCGGCTCCTTCGACACGTACTGCAAGGAGTCGTGCATCCAGCCCATGTTCCACTTCAGCCCGAAGCCGAGCCCGCCGAAGCCGTCGGGGCCGACGTGGTGGGTGGCGCGGGTGACGCCGTTCCAGGCGGTGGATTCCTCGGCGATGGTGACGACGCCCGGATTGCGCCGGTAGACGGTTGCGTTCATTTCCTGGAGGAAGGCGACGGCGTCCAGGTTCTCCCGGCCGCCGCGCTCGTTCGGGGACCATTCCCCGTCCTCGCGCGAGTAGTCGAGATAGAGCATCGAGGCGACGGCGTCGACCCGCAGCCCATCGACGTGGAACTCCTCGCACCAGTAAGTGGCGTTGGCGACAAGGAAGTTGCGTACCTCCTTGCGCCCGTAGTCGAACTCCAGCGTGCCCCAGTCCGGATGCGCCGCCCGTGACGGGTCCGAGTGCTCGTACAGCGGGCGGCCGTCGAACTCCGCGAGCGCCCAGTCGTCGCGCGGGAAGTGGGCGGGAACCCAGTCGACGATGACGCCGATACCGGCCCGGTGCAGCGCGTCGACGAGGAAACGGAAGTCGTCCGGTGTGCCCATGCGTGACGTCGGGGCGTAGAAACCGGTCACCTGATAGCCCCAGGAACCGCCGAAGGGATGCTCGGAGACCGGCATCAGCTCCACGTGCGTGAAGCCCAGATCCCGTACGTACGCCGGGAGTTGGGAAGCGAGCTGGCGGTACGTGAGTCCCGGCCGCCAGGACGGAAGATGCACCTCGTACACGGAGAACGGCGCCTCGTGCACCGGTAGGTCCCCACGGTGCGCCATCCACTCCTGGTCGTGCCACTCATGGTGCGAGGCCGTCACGATCGAGGCAGTGGAGGGCGGTACTTCGGTACGGCGGGCCATCGGGTCGGCGCGTGTGGTGTGCGAACCGTCCGGGCGGCAGATGTCGAACTTGTACAGCGCGCCCTCCCCGATCGCGGGCAGGAACAGCTCCCACACCCCGCTGGCGCCGAGCGAACGCATCGGGAAGCCGGTGCCGTCCCAGTAGTTGAAGTCCCCGACGACCCGCACACCGCGGGCGTCGGGGGCCCAGACGGTGAACCGGGTCCCCGCGACCCCCTGGTGTTCCATGGGCTGAGCGCCCAGGGCGGTCCACAGCTCCTCGTGGCGTCCCTCGCCGATCAGATGCAGATCGAGATCGCCGAGCGCGGGCAGGAAACGGTACGGATCGTGCACCTCGATCTCGTTGTCCTCGTAGTCGACCAGGAGCTGGTACTCGGGGAGTGAGGGCATCGGCAGCAGCCCGGAGAAGAGGCCGTCGCCGTCGTCGTGCAGTTGCGCCCGCAGCCCCTTGGCGAGCACGGTCACGGACCGCGCGTACGGGCGCAGCACCCGGAAGGTCACACCGCCGCGGACCATGTGGGCGCCGAGCAGGTCGTGCGGGGCATGGTGCTCACCGGCGAGCAGCCGGCCCCGGTCGCCGTCGTCGAGGGGGCGCGCCTGCCGCACTCCCTGGCTGCCGGCGCCCCCGCGAAGACGTGGCGGAGCGGCACCGTCACCGGTTCCGGCGGCTCGCCTGCCCGCAGGCTTCTTCCGCTCGGCCGAAGCGTCCGGGGCGGCCGGTTGCGAGGAGGGCGGGGTGGCCATCTCCGCCGGGGGCGCGGGAGGTGCCGTCTCGGCCGGTGTGAGCAGAGGGACTTGGGGGACCTCGGTGGCGGCGGGCGTTTTGCGGGCGGTCACAGGGACAGCCTCCTCGGAGGGTGTTGTCGGGGCGGAACAGGGCCGAACAGGGCGGAACAGCGGGGACGGACGAGGCAGGGCGGGGCGGGGACGGACGGTGGTGCGGTGCGACGACGGCGGGTCCGCCGGCGGGCGACAGCACCCGGGCCGTCAGTCGGCGACGGCGGCCAGCCGCTGGATCGCCGCCATCGGAACCGGAAGCCAGTCGGGCCGGTGCCGTGCCTCGTACAGCACCTCGTACACCGCCTTGTCGGTCTCGTGGGCGCGCAAGAGCTCCGGCTCGCTGCGCGGGTCGACGCCCGAGGCCTTGGCATACCCCTCGCAGTAGGCGGTCCGGCAGCGTGCCGCCCACTCGGCGTTCCACGGGCGGTGCGAGCGGGCCGCGTAGTCGAAGGAGCGGAGCATGCCGGCGATGTCGCGTACCGGTGGCTGTGGACGGCGGCGCTCGGGCAGTGGTCTGGCCGGTTCGCCCTCGAAGTCGATCAGTGACCAGAAACCGTCGGCCGCGCGCAGCGTCTGGCCCAGATGAAGATCGCCGTGGACCCGCTGGGCCGCCCAGTTGCGGCCCCGGTGACCCAGTGCGGCCACCGCGTCGAAGGCGGTGCGCAGCCCGGGGACGTACGGCATGAGCGCCGGTACCGCCTGCGCTGCGGCTTCCAGCCGCTGCACCATCGCGGCGGCGAGATGCTCCGTCTGGGCGCGGCGCAGGGCGGGCGTCGGCAGGGCGGCGGCGAGCGCGGTGTGCACCTCGGCGGTGGCCCTGCCGAGCGCGTGGGCCTCGACGGTGAAGTCGTGGCCCGAGGCGAGGGCGCGCAGGGCGAGCTGCCAGCCGTCCTGCGCGCCGCGCAGGAACGGCTGCAGGACGCCGAGGGTGAGCGGCCCCGGGGCGGTGGCCTCGAACCAGGCGACGGGGGCGGGCACCCGTCCGCAGCCCTCGCGCGCGAGGGCGAGCGGCAGTTCCAGATCGGGGTTGGTACCCGGGAAGATCCGGCGGAAGATCTTGAGGATGTAGGCGTTGCCGTAGACGAGCGAGGTGTTGGACTGCTCGGTGTCGAGCACACGCGGCGCCAGCCCCGCGGCGATGGGGGCGCCGCCCCGGCCGAAGCGCAGGGCGCCGAGGGTGCCGGGGCTACGGAACCGTTCCAGCAGGATTTCGGCCAGGCGCGGGTCGTGCAGTCCCTCGTAGACGGTGCGGCCGGCGAGCGGTCCTCCGGCCACATGACCGATG
This sequence comes from Streptomyces sp. NPDC088246, assembly GCF_044741025.1. Taxonomy (NCBI): domain Bacteria; kingdom Bacillati; phylum Actinomycetota; class Actinomycetes; order Kitasatosporales; family Streptomycetaceae; genus Streptomyces; species Streptomyces sp. NPDC088246. The sequence continues at coordinate 351,621 of NZ_JBIURV010000002.1, read as the reverse complement.
AGTGCGGACGCCAGCCGTGGCGGCAGCGCGGACCTTACGCCGAGCAGCAGTTGGTAGCAGTCGTCCGGCGACTGTGCGGGCATGGAGGGCTGGTGGACCCGGACCAGCAGATGGAGCAGTCCGGCCCCGGCGCGGACGCCGACGGAACCGGTGCCCACCGGCAGTATCTCGGTCGCCGACACCAGCGAGAACGCGGTGATCGGCCGGCCCTTGCCGGCGAACCACCGCTGCCGGGGCAGCCATTCGTGCAGCAGTGGGGCGAGAGACGGGAGTAGGGCTGTGCTGTCAGCCAGGGCGACCCGAGTGGATGCAGCCTCCGACATGGCATCGCGTCCTTTCCCCGGGCACACCACAGGATGCGAAGAGTGTCCCGGATTGCGGCAATAGCTGTCCGGCTGTGCGGGACGTGTCGGGTCAGGATGGTCCGTACGGACTCGACTCGAAGGGATCGAAACGCCAGAGGGGACCCGGAAGGGACCGGAAGTGCTCGATGTGGGGGAGTGCCCCGTGCGGGGCGGCGGAAACCGCCCCGCGATTGGTGGTGGGTGACGCCTGGTCAGCTCGGTGGTACGTCCTTCCGCAGCCGGAACCAGTAGAACCCGTGGCCCGCGAGAGTCAGCAGGTAGGGCCACTGACCGATGGCGGGGAAGCGCACCCCACCGATCAGCTCCACCGGATGGCGCCCGTTGAACGAACTCAGATCCAGCTCCGTCGGCTGCGCGAACCGCGAGAAGTTGTGCACGCACAGCACGAGATCGTCCCCGTGCTCCCGGGTGAAGGCGAGCACTGCGGGGTTCGAGGACGGCAGTTCGTTGAACGAGCCGAGACCGAAGGCGTGGTTCTGCTTACGGATCTCGATCATCCGTCGCGTCCAGTGCAGCAGCGACGACGGGGAGGCCATCGCCGCCTCGACATTGGTGACTTGGTAGCCGTAGACCGGGTCCATGATCGTGGGGAGGTAGAGCCGCCCGGGATCACTGGAGGAGAACCCGGCGTTCCGGTCGGGAGTCCACTGCATCGGAGTGCGTACGGCATCCCGGTCGCCCAGCCAGATGTTGTCGCCCATCCCGATCTCGTCCCCGTAGTAGAGGATCGGGGAGCCGGGCAGGGACAGCAGCAGCGCCGTGAACAGCTCGATCTGGTTGCGGTCGTTGTCCAGCAGGGGTGCCAGCCGCCGCCGGATACCGATGTTGGCCCGCATCCGTGGATCCTTGGCGTACTCCGCGTACATGTAGTCGCGTTCTTCGTCCGTGACCATCTCGAGGGTGAGCTCGTCATGGTTGCGCAGGAAGATGCCCCACTGGCAGTTCTTCGGGATCGCCGGTGTCTTCGCCAGGATTTCGGAGACCGGGTAGCGGCTCTCGCGCCGGACGGCCATGAAGATCCGTGGCATCACAGGAAAGTGGAACGCCATGTGGCACTCGTCGCCGCCGGCCTGGAACTCGCCGAAGTAGTCGACGACGTCCTCAGGCCACTGATTGGCCTCGGCGAGCAGCACCGTGTCCGGATAGTTCGCGTCGATCTCCTTGCGGACCCGCTTCAGGAAGTCGTGCGTCTCCGGGAGGTTCTCGCAGTTGGTGCCCTCCCGTTGGTAGAGATACGGCACGGCGTCCACCCGGAATCCGTCGATACCGAGGTCCAGCCAGAAGCGCAGCGCGGAGATGATCTCCTCCTGCACTGCCGGGTTCTCGTAGTTGAGGTCGGGCTGGTGGGAGAAGAACCGGTGCCAGTAGTACTGCTTGCGCACCGGGTCGAAGGTCCAGTTGGACGTCTCCGTGTCGACGAAGATGATCCGGGCGTCCGGGAACTGCTTGTCGTCGTCGGCCCAGACGTAGTAGTCGCCGTACGGCCCTTCCGGGTCGGTGCGGGACTGCTGGAACCAGTCGTGCTGATCGCTCGTGTGGTTCATGACGAAGTCGATGATCACGCGCATCCCGCGCTGGTGCGCGGCGTCGACGAACTCCACGAAGTCGGCCAGATCGCCGAACTCCGGCAGCACGGCGGTGTAGTCGGACACGTCGTAGCCGCCGTCGCGCAGCGGCGACTTGAAGAACGGCGGCAGCCAGAGACAGTCGACGCCCAGCCACTGCAGATAGTCCAGCTTGGCGGTGATGCCCTTGAGGTCGCCGATGCCGTCGCCGTTGGAGTCCTGGAAGGACCGGACGAGGACCTCGTAGAAAACGGCGCGCTTGAACCAGTCGGGATCGCGGTCCTTGGCCGGGGTGTCCTCGAACAGGTCGTGGACGGGCTCATTGACGATCATGGTGTGGGTGACCCTCCGGTCGGCGGGGACGGTCGCAGGACGACGATGTGCGCGGGCGTGACGCCCGGCTCCAGACGCACATAGAAGGTCCTGCCCCAGTGATAGGTATCGCCGGTGAGCTCGTCGCGCACCGGCACGCTCTCGTGCCAGTCGAGGCCGAGTTGCGGCATGTCCAACGAGACCGTGGCCTCCTGGGTGTGGTGCGGGTCGAGGTTGACGACCACCAGAACGATGTTCGAACCCGAGCGCTTGCTGTACGCGATCAACGCGTCGTTGTCCGCGGAGTGGAAGTGCACATCGCGCAGCTGCTGCAACGCCGGGTGGCGGCGCCTGATGCGGTTGAGCGAGGTGATGAGCGGAGCCAGTGAACGGCCCTCGTGCTCGGCCGACTCCCAGTCCCTGGGCCGGATTTCGTACTTCTCCGAGTCGATGTACTCCTCGCTGCCGGGCCGGATCGGGGTGTTCTCGCACAGTTCGTATCCCGCGTACACGCCCCAGGTCGGGGAGAGCGTCGCGGCGAGAACGGCCCGCGCCTCGAAGGCCGGACGGCCCCCGTCCTGGAGGTAACCCGGCAGGATGTCCGGGGTGTTCACGAAGAAGTTGGGCCGCATGCAGGAGGCGGATTCGCCCGACAGTTCCGTGACGTACTCGGTGATTTCCTGCCCGGTGTTGCGCCAGGTGAAATACGTGTACGACTGCTGGAAGCCGATGGCGGCGAGCGTCTTCATCATTGCGGGCCGGGTGAATGCCTCGGCCAGGAAGATCACATCCGGGTCGGTCCGGTTGATATCGGCGATCACCTTCTCCCAGAAGATCACCGGTTTGGTGTGCGGATTGTCGACGCGGAAGATCCGTACCCCGTGACCCATCCAGAAGCGCAGAATGCGCAACGTCTCTCGGACCAGGCCGCGCAGATCCTTGTCGAAGGCGATCGGATAGATGTCCTGGTATTTCTTCGGCGGATTCTCGGCGTAGGCGATGGTGCCGTCGGCGCGATGGTGGAACCACTCGGGGTGTTTCTCGACCCAGGGATGGTCGGGAGAACACTGGAGTGCGAAATCCAGCGCGATCTCCATGCGCAGGGTGCGGGCGGTCTCGACGAAATGATCGAAGTCTTCGAGGGTGCCCAGCTCGGGATGGACCGCGTCGTGACCTCCCTCGGCCGAGCCGATCGCCCAGGGGACGCCCACGTCGTGGGGAGCGGGGGACAGCGAGTTGTTGGGGCCCTTGCGGTGGGTGGTTCCGATGGGGTGGACGGGCGGGAGATAGACGACGTCGAAACCCATGGCGGCGACCGCGGGAAGCCGCTCGGCAGCCGTACGGAAGGTGCCGCTGATGATCCTCGCCGGCTGTTTTGCCGCCTTTCCCGGCTTCCCCGCCCTGCCCTTCTTCTTCGCCCCGGCCGGTTCGGCCGGTTCGATCCTGGCGCCCTCCGAGCGGGGGAACAGCTCGTACCAGGAGCCGAACAGGGCCCGCCGGCGCTCGACCAGGAGGGGAAGCGGGCGGGATGCGGTGACCAGTTCGCGCAGCGGGTGACGGTCGAGTGCGGCCTGCGCCCCGGGGACCAGCGCCGCGGCGAGCCGGGCGGCGGCCGGACGGGACCCGTCGCGCAGTGCGTCGGCCGCGTCCAGCACCGCCTCGCGCCCGTCCCGCTTGGGTACGCCCGCGGCGGCCCGCTCGTACAGCTCGGCGCCCTCAGCCAGGACGAGCGCGGTGTCGATTCCCGCCGGGATCTTGATCAGGGCGTGCCGGCGCCAGGTGGTGACCGGGTCGCTCCAGGCCTCGACCGTATACGTCCAGCGGCCCTCGGAGACCGGGGTGACATCGGCGCCCCAGCGGTCGGTGCCAGGGGCGAGCTCGCGCATCGGCGTCCAGGGACCGGGGCGCCCGCTCGGATCCAGCAGGACCACATTGGCGGCGACGGCGTCATGACCCTCGCGGAAGACGGTCGCGGTGACCTGGAAGGTCTCACCGGTAACGGCCTTGGCGGGCCTTCTGCCGCAGTCGACGAGGGGACGGACGTCGAGGACGGGAATGCGACCGATCATGGAATCACCTGGGGACTGAGGCTCGGGCTGAACGGGGCGCGCTGCGGCCGCGGAGGGCGAAATGCGCGCACCGCGACCGATGGGGTCCGTCCTTTCTAGCTGCTCCGTCGACGGCTGATGGGGTGTGGGCATGGCCGCTCCTGTCCGCATTCACTCGAATGGCACTCGAATAGCTGGGGCGCGGATGTGTTGCGCGGATGTAAACCGGCTGAACACCGGTCCCGCGGTTGCCTCGCATTCGTGCTGCATTCGGGCGGCATTCGCGTGGTCCCGGGATGCACTCGGGCTGTGTACCGGAGAAGCCTTCCCATGCTTCTCGGGGGGTCAATCCGGTGGTGTGTCAACTACTCGGGCGTATCTGTGACGACCTGAATGCGCCGAGCGCCACCCCGCATGTGCGGGGCCCGCCGGCCCTCTCCGGACGCCACTGGGCAGCTTTCTCCTTGGTGTGAAGTGCCACAAGACCGAGTGCGGGGACGGAATCGGCCATTACCTATGCGGCGGATGTGCCTGGAGCGGCCGTTCGGGGCCCCGGAGGCGGACGAGGTGGGGGATCGGCACGGGGTGGAAGCGGCGCGGGCGGCCCGGCCGGCGGCACGCGCTGTGAGCCGGTCGCGCGCCGTGGCTGCGGCGTACGGCCCACCGTTGACGTCAAGGGTGACGAAGAGGCGCACACCGTGGTGCGTCCCCTCGGATTCGTACGTCCCCTGTAAAGGTGGAATACGTGAAGGCCATTCGTCGATTCACCGTGCGTCCCGTCCTCCCCGATCCCCTTCAACCACTCAGTGACCTCGCCCGCAATCTGCGCTGGTCCTGGCACACCGAGACCCGTGAGCTCTTCCAGGCCGTCGACCCGGAGATCCGGCGGACGGCGGAATGCGACCCCGTGCGGCTGCTCGGTGCCGTGTCCGCCGGGCGACTCGCCGAGCTGGCCCTGGACCAGCAGTTCCTGCACCGGCTGGCCGAGGTGTCCGCAGACCTACGGGACTACCTGGACGGTCCCAGGTGGTACCAGGAGCAGCTGGCCCAGGGAGCGGAGCTGCCGGCCGCCGTTGCCTACTTCTCTCCCGAGTTCGGCGTGACCGCCGCACTGCCCCAGTACTCCGGCGGGCTCGGTATCCTCGCCGGCGACCATCTCAAGGCCTCCAGCGATCTGGGCGTTCCCCTCGTCGCGGTCGGCCTGCTCTACCGGCACGGCTACTTCCGCCAGAGCCTGTCCCGCGACGGCTGGCAGCAGGAGCACTATCCGGTACTCGATCCGAACGAGCTGCCGCTCACCCTGATCCGCGAAGCCGACGGAACCCCGTGCCGGGTGGTCCTCGCCCTTCCCGGTGGCCGTTCTCTGCACGCCCACATCTGGCAGGCCCAGGTGGGACGCGTGCCGCTGCTGATGCTCGACTCCGACGTGGAGGAGAACGCGCCGGGCGAACGCGAGGTGACCGACCGGCTGTACGGCGGCGGCAGCGAGCACCGGCTGCTCCAGGAGATGCTCCTCGGCATCGGCGGCGTACGGGCCGTGCGGACGTACTGCCGCCTCACGGGGCACCCGGCGCCCGAGGTGTTCCACACCAACGAGGGGCACGCCGGCTTCCTCGGACTCGAACGCATCCGTGAACTCTCCGGCACCGGGCTGGACTTCGACTCCGCGGTGGAGTCCGTGCGGGCCGGCACGGTCTTCACCACCCATACGCCCGTGCCCGCCGGGATCGACCGGTTCGACCGCGAACTCGTCGCCCGGCACTTCGGGGACGACGGCGAACTCCCGGGAGTGGGCGTCGAACGCATCCTGCAACTGGGCATGGAGACCCACCCCGGCGGTGAGCCCGACCTCTTCAACATGGCGGTGATGGGGCTGCGGCTCGCCCAGCGGGCCAACGGGGTCTCCACCCTCCACGGGTCGGTCAGCCGCGAGATGTTCGCCGGGCTGTGGCCGGGCTTCGACGCCGCGGAGGTGCCGATCACCTCGGTGACCAACGGGGTCCACGCACCCACCTGGGTCGCGCCCGAGATCCTCCGCCTGCGCAAGGGATACGGCGGCACTCCCGGACGCTGGGACTCCGCCGCCGACGTCCCGGACCGGGAACTCTGGGACCTGCGGCGGGCCCTGCGCGGACAGCTGGTCGCCGAGGTGCGCGAGCGGCTCTACGCCTCATGGCGCACCCGGGGCGCGGAAGCGGCCGAACTCGGCTGGATCGACAGCGTGCTGGACCCGGACGTGCTGACGATCGGCTTCGCCCGGCGAGTGCCCTCGTACAAGCGGCTGACGCTGATGCTGCGCGACCGCGACCGGTTGAGGGAACTGCTGCTCCACCCGACCCGCCCGATCCAGATCGTCGTCGCCGGCAAGGCCCACCCCGCCGACGACGGCGGAAAGCGGCTGGTGCGGGAGCTGGTGCGGTTCTCCGACGATCCCCGGGTGCGCCATCGCATCGTCTTCCTGCCGGACTACGGGATGGCCATGGCGCAGAAGCTCTACCCGGGCTGCGACGTCTGGCTCAACAACCCGCTGCGCCCCCTGGAGGCCTGTGGTACGAGCGGCATGAAGGCCGCGCTCAACGGCTGCCTCAATCTCTCGGTCCTCGACGGCTGGTGGGACGAGTGGTTCGAGCCGGACTTCGGATGGGCGATCCCGACGGCCGACGGTCTGGCCCTGGACGAGGACCGCCGTGACGATCTGGAGGCGGGCGCCCTCTACGAGCTGATCGAGGACCGGGTCGCGCCGCGCTTCTACGACCGGGGCGGCGAAGGGCTCCCCGAGCGCTGGATCGAGATGGTCCGCCGCACGCTGGGCACCCTCGGGCCCAAGGTTCTGGCAGGCCGCATGGTGTCCGAGTATGTGGAGCGGCTGTACGCGCCCGCCGCGATCGCCCAGCGTGCCCTGGACCCCGGTACGGCCCGGCAGCTCGCCGACTGGAAGGCCAGGGTCCGCGCCGCCTGGCCGCGCGTGGCCGTCGACCATGTGGAGGCCGTGGCGCCCGATACGGCGAGCGGTTCGGCCGAGCTGGGGTCGACGCTGGTGCTGCGGGTGCGGATCGCCCTCGGGGTGCTGGAGCCGGCCGATGTGGAGGTCCAGGCGGTGGCCGGCCGGGTGGACGCCGCCGACGGGATCTCGGACGCCCAGGTCTTCCCGCTGAAGCCCGCCGGGGGCCAGGACCTGGAGGGCCGCTGGCTGTACGACGGCCCGCTGGCCCTCGATCGCACCGGGCCGTACGGCTACACGGTACGGGTTCTTCCCGCCCATCCGCTGCTGGCGACCAGCGCGGAGCTCGGCCTGGTGGCACTGCCCACGGAGTCGATGGGTGACGGCGCGGGCCTGCTGATGCGCTGACGTACTGTGCGCTCGGCCTTGGCAGCCGCCGCGGACGTGAAACCGCCCGGGAGGAAGCGAGAGCTCCTCCCGGGCGGCTCGTTCAGGAGCCGGACCTGGCTCCGGATTCAGCAGGCCGACGGGTTCAGAACGTCAGCTTGAAGCTGTTGATCTTGCCGGTGTCGCCCGAGTAGACGTCCTGGACCTTCAGCTTCCAGGTGCCGTTGGCCGCCACGGACGAAGCATTGACCGTGTAGGTCGTCTGGACGTTGTCCGCCGAGTCGGAGAGCGAGGAGTTCTTCAGCCGGTAGGTCGTACCGTTCGGGGCGACGAGATCGATGACCAGGTCACCGCGCCAGGTGTGGGTGATGTCCACGCCGACCTTGAGGGTGCTGGGCGCGTTGCCCGTGACACCGGTGACGTTGACCGAGCTGGTGACGGCCGCGCCGCCGTCCGGGATGGCGACAGCGGTGGTGTTCTCGAAGACCGTGCCGCCGGGGTCGGTGCCGCCACCGGGGCGCGGGCCGACGTTGATGCCGGCCCAGGCGTCGGCGACGGACTTGTACTCGGCGCTGGTCGTGCCGTACAGCTCACCGGCCACGGCGAGGGTGCCGGTGCGGGCCGCCGCGTAGTCGGTGGTGGAGGTGAACTTGGTGGAGAGCGCCTTGAACCAGATCTGCTCGGCCTTGGCGCGGCCGATGCCGGTCACCGGCAGGCCGTCGGAGGTCGGCGAGTCGTAGGAGACGCCGTTGATGACCTTGGCGCCGCTGCCCTCGGAGAGCAGGTAGAAGAAGTGGTTCGCCGGGCCCGAGGAGTAGTGGACGTCGACGTTGCCGATGCCCGAGTACCACGCGTCCTTGGACGCGCCGTCCTTGCTCGGCTTGTCCATGTAGCGCAGCGGGGTGCCGTCGCCGTTGATGTCGATCTTCTCACCGATGAGGTAGTCGCCCTTGTCGGTGGCGTTGTTGGCGTAGAACTCGACCGCGGTGGCCATGATGTCGCTGGTCGCCTCGTTGAGGCCACCGGACTCGCCGCTGTAGACCAGCTTGGCGGTGGCGGCGGTGACACCGTGCGACATCTCGTGCGCGGCCACGTCGAGCGAGGTCAGCGGGGCGGCGTTGCCCGAGCCGTCGCCGTACGTCATGCAGAAGCAGCTGTCCTGCCAGAAGGCGTTGACGTAGTTGTTGCCGTAGTGGACGCGGGAGTACGCGCCGACACCGTCACCCCGGATACCGGTGCGGCCGTGCACGTTCTTGTAGTAGTCCCAGGTCTCGGCCGCGCCGTAGTGGGCGTCCGCGGCGGCCGTCTCGGCGTTCGACGGGTTGCCGTTGCCCCACACGTCCGTGGAGTTGGTGAACAGCGTCCCGGTGCCGGAGGAGCCGTGGTTCAGGTTGTACGTCTTGTGGTTGCCGCGGCCCGTGTCGGTCAGCGTGTACGACGGTGCGGTGCCGAGGGTGACCTGGCCGCTGTACTCGGTGTTCCCGGTGCCTTTCTCGATGCCCTGCCACTCGTACAGCTTCGCGCCGGTGGCCGCGTCCGTGATGACGTGCAGCTCGTTCGGGGTGCCGTCCTCCTGGAGTCCGCCGACGACGGTCTCGAAGGCGAGCTGCGGCTTGCCCTGCGCCATCCAGACCACCTTGCGGGGTGCCCGGTCGGCCGCGGTCTTCTTGGAGCCGTCGGCCTTGGCGAGTCCGAGCGCCTGCTTCTCGGCCACGGCGGGCGCGACATCGGCCGTCGTGTCCACGGCCTTCAGCTGACCGCTGCTGACCTTGGACGCCTTGGTGACGCTCTCGGTCGCGCCGGCCTTGGTCTCCTGGACGACCAGGTCGCCGCCGAGCACCGGAAGCCCGGCGAAGGTGCGCTCGTAACGGGTGTGCGTGGTGCCGTCGTTGTCCTGGATGACATCCCGGACGACGAGCTTCTCCTGGGAGCCGAGACCGAGCTCCTTGGCCGTGGCTGCCTTGCTCGCGTCGGCCTCGCGGATGAGCTCGGCGCGCTGGGACGGGGTGAGCTTCTTGGCCAGTGCGCCGTGGTTGGCGCCGGCGGTCGCCGCCGCTGTGGCGCTGCCGGGAGTGGCTGTGGCCGTACCGGTCTGGACTCCGACGGCGAGGAGGGCTGCTGCGGCTATCAGAGCGCCGGTCGCGGTGGCACGACGGCTGGGCGTGGATCTCACGCGGACTCCTTCTGCGAGGGGGGTACCGGCGGCAGGGTGAGCCGACGGGAAGTACGAGAAGTGCGCGGAACGGGGTGAAGAGTGTCAGCCGGAAGACGGTCCTGTCAGGACCGCGTCAACAAGTTGGCCGGAAGTCGTTCGTTGCCGGAAAGGTCATGTTCGTTAAGCGGACGTTTCGCCGATCATCATCGCGATGCCGTAAAGGGTTCGTGCGGCCGGAATTCGGAGAGAGGGGCGGGGCGGGCCCGAATCGGCCGTATGTGAACAGCGGGTCCGGTGGCGGGTGGTCGCCGCTGGCCGAGATGGTGGTGGGATGTGGCTGAATGCCGCCGCCCTCCACGGCGAGGGCCACCCTTGGGCGGGCTCGATGGTCGAGTCCCATTCCGCAGTCCCGGCCTCAGGCCCCTCGGGCGTTCCCCTCGTCGAGATGCGGAGCCTCGGCTTCTGCTCGCCCTCGTGTCACTGCGACCGGTGCGGACCGCCGTCCCGGGCGGGGAAATTGTGGCCGTGCACGTGATCGCCCGGCCCCGCCGACCGTTGGCGGCGGGGCCGGGCATCCATGTCACGGGTCGACGAAGCGCCCTCATCGCTCAGCACGAGTGAGGTCGGGCCGCGTCACCAGCTGCGACCGATGCCACCTTCGGTCCGTCCGGGCTCTCCGGGTACACCGCCTGCAGGAGGCCGCGGACGAAGCGGTCGGGGTCGTCCAGGCCGGCGCCGGCCAGGGTGTCGGAGCCGTCGGCCAGCAGGTGTGGGATGGCGGCGTGCATGGCGAGGGTGACGATGGCTGCCCGCTGCGGAGTGACGGGCAGTCCTGCGGTCCGCTGAGCCAGCTCGAAATCCTCGAAGTCGGAGGCCGCGATGGGATCGAGGATGGCTGACAACCAGGGCTTGCGGGCCGCCTCGACCTGCAGCTCCAGGTAGGCGAGCAGGCGGGGGCGACCGGGCCCTGCGACGTTCTCCACGAGCGCCCGGAACATGGCCACCAGGCCCTCGCGGTCGGTGGCTGCCGGTCCAGTGGCGGCCATGTGCGCCGTGGTCTCGCGGTACCGCTCCAGGCAGCGCTCGGCCACCGCGCGCAGCAGGGCGTCCCTGGTCGGGAAGTAGTTCTTGGTGGTGCCGGGCGGCACCTCTGCGGTCGTGTCGACGGCGCGGTGCGTCAGGCCGCGTCCGCCCGCTTCGGCCAACACCTCGATGGCCGCGTCGCGCAGCCGGTCTCGTCGATCCGGATTCACCGTCAGCTCCTTCGCCTGGACACCTTGCCCACGCTACCCCAGCCGTGGTACCACGGATGTGGTGGTTGAGGAGCTGGGCTAGCAGGGGAGGGTGGCATGACGGGACTGGCGGTTGTCGTTGGGGCGGGAGTCGGTGGGCTGGCGACGGCGATCGGGCTGCGCCGCGCGGGTTGGGCGGTGTCGATCCTGGAGCGGCGGACGGAGCCGGAGCGGTACGGCACCGCGTTCGGTATCCACCCCACCGCGCAGGCCGCGCTCGACCGTCTCGGGGTGGGCGAGGCGTTCCGCGGCCGGGCGGTTCCCTACCGGGGGGCCCGTATCCGCACCCCGGAGGGGAAGGTGATGGCGAGCCTCCCGCTGGAGCGGATCGAGCGGAAGGCCGGCCGCCCCGAACTGCTGATCTCCCGGCCCTACCTGATCGATGTCCTCATGGCCGAGTTGGACGCCTTCGGGGATGTGCCGCTCAAGTTCGGGGAGAACGTCTCCGAGGTGGATGCGCTGGTGGCCGGGCACGACCTGGTGGTCGGTGCCGACGGAATCCGCAGCGCCGTGCGCGCCGTGCGGTTCGGCGAGCGCAGCGGCCCGCGGCACGTCGGAACCGTCGCCTGGATCGGCATCGCCGACTTCGAGAGCGGCGTCTACGGCGAGACCTGGGGCAAGGGCCGGTTCTTCGGGATGACTCCGGTCGAGCCGGGCCGCACCAACTGGTACGCCACCGTGCCCGAGGCCACCACCGCCGAGGAGCTGCGCGGGTACTTTGAGGACTGGCACAACCCCATCCCGCGTGTCCTTGCCGAGACCGACCCGTCCACCTGGATCCGTTACGAGATGCGGCACCTGTTCCCCGCTCTGCCGACCTTTGTCAACGGCGGCAGGGTCGCGCTGGTCGGCGACGCGGCGCACGCCATGACGCCCAACCTGGGCCAGGGTGCGTGCACGGCGATCCTCGACGCGGAGGCCCTGACCCGGGCCGTCGCCGAGCACGACCCGGTCGGCCTGCCCGCCGCCCTGCGCGCCTACGACTCGGAACGCCGTCGCAGCGCCCAGCGGGTCGCCTTCGGCTCCCGGAACCTGCACCGCTTCATGACCACCGAGCGCACCCGCCTGCGCAACGCGCTGTTTCGCATGATGCCGAGCTGATGGAGACTCACGACAGGGACGGGTGACTTTCGCGGTCCAGCCGGGCCATTCCCGCGACTTGGCGATGACAGTCCGGAGCCGTTGCGCATCGAATCCCGGATTTGCGGGCCCACTGCGCGTTGAGCGCCGACATTGTGCATCAAGTCTCGGACCCTACAACCCGCCCCCGTCACGCCAGGCTCTCCCGCCACGCCAGGCTCTCCCGCCACGCCCGGTGGAGTCCGGCGAAGCGGCGCGTGCCGCCGATGAGTTCGGACGGGGCACCGTCCTCCACGATGCGCCCGTGCTCCATCACCAGAACCCGGTCCGTGATCTCCACGGTCGACAGACGGTGGGCGATCACGACCGCGGTGCGGCCGTGCAGCACCGTGTCCGCGGTGTACGCGCCGCGGCTGCTGTGCTCCCGGAGCGCCAACGGCCCCCGGTGCACCCGACGTCGCGCGGGAGACCCTGTCAGCCGCGGTCGCGGTCGCCCGGCAGCTCCCGGACCAGCTGCGGGAAACGGTGCTCTCCGCCGCTTTCCGGGCTTTCACCGCGCGCGGGAGACCCTGTCAGCCGCGGTCGCGGTCGCCCGGCAGCTCCCGGACCAGTTGCGGGAAACGGTGCTCTCCGCCGCTTTCCGGGCTTTCACCCACAGCATGAACATGGCCGCGGCCGGCGCCGCAGTCGCGATGGCCGGTGCCGCTGTTCTCTCCGTCGCCCTGCGTCGGGGTACGGGCTCCGTACCGGCCGACCGGAAGGGAGCGCGGTGACGCCCAGAAATGGGCTACCGCCACCCCGGGGCGGGGCCGGACGCGTCAGCCGGTGGTGAGCACCATCCGGAAGCGGGCGGCACCGGACATCATCTTCCGGTACGCCTCGGTAGCCCCGTCCAGCGGCACGGTCTCGGTCATCGGGCGGATTCCGTGCAGGGCGCTGAACGCCATGGTGTCCTGTACGTCCTGCGCGGTGCCTGACGGGTGGCCCCGGACGATCTTGCCGTCCATGAGCAGCTGAACCGGGCTGATTCCCAGCGGCTCGGGGTCCGCGCCGATGACCACCAGCTCACCGCGGGGGGCGAGCCCTTCCACGGTTGCCGTGATGGCCCCGGAGTTGGCGGCGGTGGCCAGGACGACCCTGGCGCCGCCGAGGGCCTGCAGCGCGTCCGCGACGGAGGTGTCCGCCGTGCTGTCGATGTAGTGGTGCGCGCCGAGCTCCTTGGCGAAGTCGGCCTTGGCGGCTCCGCGGGCGATGGCCACGGTCTCGAAGCCCATCGCGGCCGCGTACTGCACCCCCAGGTGGCCGAGCCCGCCGATGCCCAGCACGGCGACCAGGTCACCCGGCCGGGCAGAGCTGCGCCGCAGCCCGTTGTACGTGGTCACTCCCGCGCAGGCCATGGGTGCCGCATCGGTCGCCGCCAGTGTGTCGGGGATCCGGGCCAGGGCGTCCGACGGTGCGATCACCGTCTCGGCGTAGCCCCCGTCGTACGCCCATCCGGGGACCTTCAGGTTCCGGCACACGACGAAGTCGCCCTGCCTGCAGGGGGTGCAGTGGCCACAGCTGCCGCCGAACCAGCCCACCGCCACGCGGTCGCCCACCTGCCAGGCGTTCTGCGTTCCCTCACCGAGCTCCTCGATCCGCCCGGCGATCTCATGCCCGGGGACCAGCGGGAACCGTACGCCCGGAACCGCGTCGTCCACGAAGAGGGAGTCACTGTGGCAGACCCCGCAGGCGTCCACGGCCACCCGTACGTGGCAGGGGCCCGGCTGCGGCATCTCGCGCTCGACGATCTCGAACGGACCGCCGGCGGCGGTGACCTGCGCGGCTCGATAGACGCTCATCTGGATCTCTCCCGGAGTACGGGTGGACGGCCCCCGGAATCAGCAGACCAGCTCCGGCCCGATCGCGCGCGCCGAGTGGTGCAGGCGAGGGGAGTCCGGTGATCTGATCCCGTCGTCGTCCATGGTCAGGCCGGTAGGCGGCAGGAAGCCGCCGATCGGACGGGGCCGGTACCGGATCTTCTTCGAAGTCGGGCGAGTTCCTGCACCGGACGCACGTTCAGGCGCGTCAGCCGGCGAATCCCGGCACCACCAGACCGGACTCGTACGCGATCACCACCGCGTGCGTCCGGTTCTGTGCGCCGAGCTTGGTCAGCACGTTCCCGACGTGGGTCTTCACCGTCTCCAGGCTCACCGTGAGCGACTCCGCGATCTCGGGGTTGGACAGGCCGGTGGCCATCAACCGCAGCACCTCCTCCTCCCGCCCCGTCAGCGCCGCCTTCGGCAACGCCTCGGCGGAGCCCAGCGGGCGGGCGGCGACCATCCGGCGCAGTGCCGCTGGGAAGAGGACCGCCTCCCCCGCCGCCACCACCCGCACCGCCTCCGCGATCTGCCGGACCGGAAGCCGCTTGAGCACGAACCCACTGGCCCCCGCGCTGAGCGCGGCGGTGACGTAACCGTCGTTCTCGAAGGTGGTGATCACCACGACCTTCGGCGGATCGGCCGACTCGGCAAGGAGTTGCCGGGTGGCCTCGATCCCGTTGCGACGCGGCATCCGCACATCCATCAGAACCACGTCCGGCCGCAGCCGCCGCACCTGCTCGACCGCCTCGACGCCGTCGGCGGCCTCCCCGGTCACCGCGATCCCCGGCTGCGCCGCGAGCAACGTGCGCAGACCGCTGCGGGTCACCTCGTCGTCGTCCGCGATCAGGAGCGTGACGGGGGTGCTGGTAGGGCTGGCGGTGCCGGCGCCAGTCATGACGGCTGAGCTCGCGTCAGAGCCGATCATGCCGACAACCGTACTGGCAGCCGGACCGCCAACCGCCAGTGCTGCGGCCCGTGCGGGCCGGCCTCGATCTCACCGTGCAGCAGCCGCACGCGCTCGGCCAGGCCGGGCAGGCCGTGCCCGGACGTCGGGAAGGCACCCGGGCCTCTACCTGTACCCGTGCCCGTCCCCGCCCCGGTCCGGTTGACCACACTGAGCTCCAGTCCGTCCGGCGCGACCGCCACACGGACCTCGATCGGACCGTCCGCCCCGTGCCGCAACGCGTTCGTCAACCCCTCCTGCAGGATCCGGTACGCCGCCCGGGAGAGCGTCCCCTGGACCTGCGCCGGCTCGCCCGACAGCTCCGGCTCCACCACCGCGCCCGCGTGCCGCAAGCGGTCCAGCAGCTCCGGCAGGTCGGCCAAGGTCCGGGTCGGCGCTGTCTCCGCCTTCTCCTCGCGCAGCACGCCCAGCACGTAGTCCAGGTCCTCCAGCGCGGCCCGGGCCGACTCCTCGATGCTGCGCAGGGCGGCCCGCGCCGCCACCGGGTCGGCGGAGAGCACCTCGCCCGCCACCGCCGCCTGGATCGTGGCCGCCGTCAGCGTGTGCCCGATCGAGTCGTGCAACTCGTGGGCCAGTCTGTTACGTTCGGCCAGCCGCAGCTCCCGCTCGGCCGCCAGCGCCAGCCGCTCGGCCGACGACGGCCCCAACAGCCTTGGCGCCAACCACCGCAGAGCGTTCGTCACCGCCACGCACACAGCCGCCGCCAGCAGCACACAGCCGAGCGCCACCGCCCAGCTGGCCCAGCCACCCGCCACCCGCACCGACCAGCCGAACAAACTCAGCCCCGCCTCGGCGCGGAACCAACCCACCGGGAGGGTCAGGCCCGCGAGGATCAGTACACCGCTCACCAACGCCCCCGCCCACCCGAGTGCCACGTGCAGCAGCAGCCAGACCGGAGTCCGCCAACGGTCGGCGCCGGACGGCACGGCGGGGCCCGGCGCGACGGGAGCCGGCCCGGTGCCGGGTGAACTCGCGGACTGACGCGCGGCCACCGGATCCGGCAACGGAACCCTCAGCAGTCGACGGGCGCACGCGATCAGCACCCGCCGCGTGGTGCGGGCCAGCCCGACCAGCCCGATCAGTGCTGCCCAGACCAGCAGGGCCAGAACGATCTGCACTCCCTCCGGAGCGGATCCCCACGCCAGCAACGGCAGCATCGCGAAAGGCAGCAGCGGAATGCTCGCCAACGCGCCGCAATAGGCGAACAGCGCACCCGCATATGTGGAGCCGCGCAGCAGCGGCCGGATTCCCCTCATCACAATCGGCCAGTATGACCGGACAGCTCACCGGTGGCCTCCCCCGATCGAGGGAGCGTTTTCTCCCGCCTTCCCGCGATGCGCACCCGAGACCCCGCAGGCCAGGATCGTGTCCTGCCCAGTTGACGGGAGGACGGATGATGAACACGCAAGGGACAGAGACGTCGCCGAATCACACGGCGCCGGCCGAGGCTGTGCCGACTCGGACGGCGTCGACGCCGAATCACACGGCGCCGGCTGAGGCTGTGTCGACTCGGGCAACGTCGACGCCGAATCCGACAGGACCGATTCGGGCGGCATCGGCTCGGGGCGCTGAGGCAGACCCGCATTCCCCCTGCCCCCAGGGCCCCGGCTACGGCATGCGGCCTCCGGTCGGCAGGAACGGCCTGGCCGTGGCCGCCATGGTGCTGGGCCTCATCAGCTTGATGACCTCGATCGTCTTCGTCGGCGGCCTGCTCGGCGGCATCGGCCTGATCCTGGGCATCGTCGGCCTGAAGACGACCAAGCGGACCGGCAGCGGCCGGGGCAAGGCCATCACCGGCGTGGTGACGTCGGCCATCGCGATCGTGGTGTCCATCCTGGTCGCCCTCTTCATGGTCTGGTACGCCAACAAGACGCAGGAGTGCTACCGGCCGGAGAGCATCCAGCAATACAAGCAGTGCGTCCATCAGCAGCTCACCGGAGACTGACCGGCGGCCGGTAGCACAGCCGGCGGCGACCCCGGCCTCGGCGCACCGGCCGGGCTGCCGCCCCCGCCAGGCCCCGGGCCACGACGTTGAAGATCAGCACGAGGATTGTGCGTCACATTGCCTGTGCGCCGTAAGTCAGACGGTGAATTCCATCCTGGCGATGGACTCGCCAACCCCCCCGCACTCAAAAGGGTGGAAGGGTCAGTCACCTCTCCCCAGCAAGGACGAGCATAATCATGCGAAAAAGACGAATAGCATCTCTTCTGGTCGTCGGCGCCGTGGCGACTTTGGTTTCGGCGCCTACACCTTCAATGGCCTCTGCCGCATCCGAGGCCTTTGCGGCCAAGGATCCTCTGCGGCAGTACACGCAGCAGAATCCCCGATGGCAGCGCTGCGACGCGGGGAGCCCCGCCACCTATCAGTGCGCGACTCTCAAGGTGCCGCTGGACTACAGCGATCCCGGCGGTAAGGAGATCGATATCGCGGTATCCCGGCTGAAGGCAAGCAGTGCGAAGGGACGCCGCGGCGTTCTGCTGCTCAACCCCGGTGGCCCTGGCGGCCCGGGCCTGGATATGCCTGTCGTCCCGGAATTGAATTTCCCCGAGGAGGTGAAGAGACAGTACGACCTCATCGGGTTCGACCCGAGGGGCGTCGGGCAGAGCTCTCCCGTCAGCTGCGGTCTGACCGACGACGAAAAGAACGACGAGCGCCCGTACAAGGCCGAGACATTCGCGAACGATGTGGAGTGGGCACGCACGGTGGCCGACAAGTGCCAGGCCAAGGAGGGTGACACGCTGCGGCACCTCACCACCCGCAACACCGCTCGCGACATGGACGTCATCCGTGCCGTGCTGGGAGAGCGGAAGATCTCCTACCTGGGGTACTCCTACGGCACCTACCTCGGCGCCGTCTACACGCAGATGTTCCCCCAGCGAACCGACCGGTTCGTGCTGGACAGCGCAACCGACCCCGCGCGGGTCTGGCGGGGCATGTTCCAGGGGATGGCGGAGGAGGCCGGGCCCGCCTTCACGAGATGGAGCGAATGGACTGCCGAGCGACACCCGACGTACAACCTGGGTAATACCCCGGCCGAGGTCCGCGAGACCTTCTGGAAGCTGATCGCCCAGGCCGACCGCAAGCCCATCGACTCCGGCGGGAGACCCCTCACCGGTGACGACATCCGCTCTGAGCTGCGCGCCAAGTTCTTCCGGGTTCAGGGAGCCGCCGAAAGGGTTGCCGAGCTGAAGAAGGCGGCCGAGGGCAGGAAGCCGGCCCCGTCCGGCACGCCCGAGCGGGCCCCGGGCCCCGTCCCGCCGGCGTTCGCCCGTGACGTCCCCTCGGACAACGACGCCGCGAGCGCTTGGGCTGTCCTGTGCGCCGACACCCGTCCGTGGCCGCGCGACCCCGAGCAGTACCGCCGCGACGCGATCCGTGACAAGGCCCGGTATCCGCTGTATGGCGATTTCGCGTCCAACATCAAGCCGTGTGCCTTCTGGAAGCAGGGCAGCGAGCCCGCGACAACGGTGAACAACGAGGTCGATGCACTGATCCTGCAGAACCAGTGGGACCCCCAAACGCCCCTGGCCGGCGCCCAGGGCATGCACCGGGCCCTGCACGCCTCCCGGATGATCACTGTCGCCGGAGGGGAGGGGCACGGCATCTACGGCACCAACTCCTGTGCAGACAAGAGCGCCACGGCCTATCTGACCACGGGCAGGCTCCCGGCCAAGGACCTGACCTGCCAAGCGCCGGCCGGGCAGTAGGAGAGCCCGCACGCTTCCTGGCCCGAAACTCCCGAGAACGCACGACCGCTTCTGCCCCCCAGCTGTCCCGGGTGTTGACGTGGGGCCTTCCACCGGCGGAAGGCCCCCTCGCGTTCGTCATACTCCGTGCCGCGCAGGGCAGTTACTCGGAGCGGCTGAGTCCGGGGCAGTGGGAGCGGCTGGTGCGGGAGTTGGAGCGCGGCCCGCTCGCGCACGGCTGGAACGACGAGTCCCGGAGCTGGACGCTGCAGCGCGTCGAGCTGCTGATCGGGCGGATGTTCCACGTCGGGTACACGCGCCAGGGCGTGCGGAAGCTGCTGCGGCGGCTCGGTCGGTCCGTGCAGGTGCCTCTGCGGCGGGCGACCGAACGCTGCGCAGAGCACTCCCCGTCACGCCAGGCTCTCCCGCCAAGCCCGGTGCAGCCCCGCGAATCGTCCCGTGCCGCCGATGAGTTCGGACGGGGCACCGTCCTCCACGATGCGCCCGTGCTCCATCACCAGGACCCGGTCCGCGATCTCCACGGTCGACAGGCGGTGCGCGATCACGACCGCGGTGCGGCCGTGCAGCACCGTGTCCATGGCCCGCTGCACCGCCCGTTCGCCGGGGATGTCCAGCGAGCTCGTCGCCTCGTCGAGGATCAGCACCGCCGGGTTCGCCAGCAGGGCCCGTGCGAACGCGACCAACTGGCGCTGACCGGCCGAGATCCGGCCGCCCCTCTTGCGTACGTCCGTGTCGTATCCCTCGGGCAGTCCGGTGATGAAATCGTGTGCGCCGATCGCCTTGGCGGCCTGCTCGATCTCCTCACGGGTCGCGTCAGGGCTGCCGATCGCGATGTTCTCGGCGACGGTCCCGGAGAACAGGAACGCCTCCTGGGTCACCATCACCACACCCCGCCGCAGCTCGGGCACGGCCAGATCCCGCAGATCGGTCCCGTCCAGCAGCACCCGGCCGTCGGTCGGGTCGTAGAAGCGGGCCAGCAGCTTGGCGAGCGTCGACTTGCCGGCGCCCGTCGAACCGACCACGGCCACGGTCTGGCCGGCCGGGACCGTCAGATCGAAGCGGGGCAGCACCTCGCCGCCCGTCCGGTAGGCGAACCGCACCGAGTCGAAGACGACCTCGCGGCCCGGGTGATCACCCGTGAGGGCGGGCAGCTCCCGCGGATTTGACGTCTCGGGAACGGAAGGGGTCTGGTCGAGCAGTCCCGCGATCTTCTCCAGCGAAGCGGCGGCCGACTGGTAGGAGTTGAGGAACATGCCGAGCCGGTCGATCGGGTCGTACAGCCGGCGCAGATAGAGCACGGCCGCAGCCAGCACGCCGAGTGCCAGGGTGCCCGAAGCCACGCGGTACGCACCCCACAGCACGATCCCGGCGACAGCCGTGTTGGCGACCAGCCGGGAGCCGACGACATAGCGCGCCATCTCCAGCATCGCGCCGCCGTTCGCCTGCCGGTGAGCCGAGTTGAGGCCCTCGAAGTGCGCGTCGTTGAGACGCTCGCGGCGGAAGGCCTGGACGGGACGGATGCCGTTCATCGACTCGGCGAACTTCACGATGACCGCGGCGATCGCCGTCGACCGCGCCGCGTAGAGCGCTCCGGCCCGCTGCTGGTAGAGCCGTACCAGCAGATACAGGGGCACGAAGGAGAACACCGCGACCGCGCCGAGACCGAAGTCCAGCCAGAGGAGCACCAGCGAGATGGAGACGAAGGACAGGACGATGCCGATCAGTTCCTGCAGCCCCTCGCTGAGCAGCTCCCGCAGCGACTCCACATCAGTGGTTGAGCGGGAGATCAGCCGGCCCGAGCTGTAGCGCTCATGGAAGTCCACGCTCAACGCCTGTGCATGGCGAAAGATCCGCCCGCGCAGATCGAGCAGCACGTCCTGGTTGATCCGGGCGGAGACCATGATGAACGCGTACTGCATGAGCCCCGCGACCGCCGAGCACAGCGTGTACCCCACGGCCACCGCGATCAGCGGCCCGTAGTCCTTGTCCCGGAAGGCGGGCACACCGCTGTCGATGGCGTAGGCGACGAGCAGCGGGCCCGCCTGCACCGCCGCCTGCTGGATCAGCAGCAACAGCGCGGACACCATCACCCGGCCCCGGTGCGGCCGGAGCAGCGACATCAGCAGTGTGCGGGTCGCACCACGCGGAGTGGGCAGATCGTCCCGGTCGAACTGATCAGCGGCGCCGTCGGAGGGGGACGGGCCCTCGGGGCTCTTCCGCGCATCGCGCCGGCCGGCGGGCCCGGTCGTCGTCGTACTGGTCATCGGGTGCGGCCCTTCTCGGCAGGGACGTCCGGCACAAGGCGGTCCTCGTCGGACGGGTCGGGGAAGGCGTCCTCGGCAAAGGCACCCTCCGGTGTGCTTCCGGCGCCCGCCATCAGCCAGGCGTACTCCGCGCTGCCGCGCAGCAGCTCCTGATGGGTGCCGACAGCGGTGATCCGGCCCTCCGACAGCAGCGCCACGCGGTCCGCCAGCATCACGGTGGACGGACGGTGCGCGACGACGATCGCGGTCGTCTCCTCAAGCACCTGCCGCAGGGCGGCCTCCACCAGCGCCTCCGTGTGCACATCCAGGGCGGAGAGCGGATCGTCGAGCACCAGGAAACGCGGCCGGCCCACCACGGCGCGGGCCAGCGCGAGCCGTTGCCGCTGTCCGCCGGAGAGACTGAGCCCCTGCTCGCCGACCTGGGTGTCGATGCCCTCGGGCAGGTCGTACACGAAGTCGGCCTGCGCGACCGCGAGCGCCCGCCGCAGCTCTTCCTCCCCGGCGCCTTCGGCGCCCATCAGCACGTTCTCCCCGACGCTCGCCGAGAAGAGCGTCGGCTCCTCGAAGGCCACGGACACCAGCTCACGCAGCTCCTGGCGGGGCATGGCGGTGATGTCCCTGCCGTCCAGTGTGATCCGTCCCGCGGTCGCCTCGTGCAGCCGCGGCACGAGCGCGGTGAGCGTCGTCTTCCCGGAACCCGTGGCCCCGACCAGGGCCATCGTCTCGCCGGGGCGGATGCGCAGATCGATCCGGGACAGTACGGGTACGGAGCCGGCCTCGGCGTCCGGGTAGCGGAACTCCACCCCCTCGAAGACCATTTCGCCCTGACCGGCCGGGTCCTTCGGCGCGCGGCCGTCGGCGGCGGCCCTGTCGTCCTCCTCGGCCACATCCATCACTTCGAAGAACCGCTCGGTCGCTGTCGCCGATTCCTGGCTCATCGCCAGCAGGAAGCCGATCGACTCGATCGGCCACCGCAGCGCGAGCGCCGTGGAGAGGAAGGCGACCAGCGTGCCCGCCGAGAGCCCGCCGTCCGCGACCTGGACCGTGCCGAGGACCAGCGCCGCCCCGATGGCCAGCTCGGGGATCGTGGTGATGGCAGCCCAGATGCCCGCGAGGAGGCGGGCCTTGCCCAGCTCCGTGCTCCGAAGCCGCTGCGAGAGGGCACGGAATGCGAGGGCCTGGCTGCGGTGCCGGCCGAAGCCCTTGATGATGCGGATGCCGAGCACGCTCTCCTCGACGACCGTCGTGAGATCGCCGACCTGATCCTGCGCCTTGCGCGCCACGAGCGAGTACTTCGTCTCGAAGACCGAGCAGAGAATCACCAACGGGACCACCGGGGCGAGCAGCACCAGTCCCAGCGTCCACTGCTGCATCAGCAGAATGATGAAACCGATCAGGATCGTCGTTCCGTTGACCAGCAGGAAGGTCAGCGGAAAAGCCAGGAACATGCGCACCAGCATCAGGTCCGTGGTCCCGCGCGAGAGCAACTGCCCCGACGGCCAGCGGTCGTGGAACGCCACCGGCAGCCGTTGCAGATGCCGGTACAGGTCGGCCCGCATCGCCGCCTCGACCCCCGCCAGCGGCCGGGCCACCATCCACCGTCGCACCCCGAAGAGCGCGGCCTCGGCGAGGCCCAGCAACAGCAGATACAGCGCGCCGAGCCAGACGCCGCCCGGGTCGCGGCCGGCCACCGGGCCATCGACGATCCACTTCAGTACGAGAGGGATCACCAGGCCGATACAGGAAGCGACTATCGCGACCAGAGCTGCGCCGAACAGGCGCCTGCGTACCGGCTTCACATAGGGCCACAACCGCATCAGGGAGCGCACGGTGGACCGGTCCTTGGGCTCTGCATGTTCTTCGGGCATCACAGGCGAGCCTACGGTTCACCACTGACATCGCTCATGTGGTTTTCGGCCGTCCGGCGGTGACGGAGCCCCGCACCAGGCCCTGCGGACCGATGGTCGTACCCCGTATCAACCGATCGGACGATGCCGCTTCGAGCGCGATGGACGATGGTGCACCGGTCCCCGCGCCACGATCCTCGTAGGCATGGCAATCATCGAAGTGAACGGGGTGCACAAGGCCTACGCCGGGCGCCCCGCCGTGGACGGAGTGAGTTTCGCCGTCGACGAGGGGGAGATCTTCGGGATCCTCGGACCCAACGGTGCGGGCAAGACCACCACCGTCGAGTGCGTCGAGGGACTGCGGGTTCCCGACGCCGGTACGGTCCGCGTGGCCGGTCTCGACCCCGTCGCCGACCACGACCGGGTGACCCGGCTGCTCGGCGCCCAGCTCCAGGAGAGCGAGCTGCAGCCCAAGCTCACCGTGGCCGAGGCGCTGGAGCTGTACAGCGCCTTCTACCCGGAGCCCGCCGACTGGCGCGCGCTGGCCGAACGGCTCGGTCTGCACACCAAGTACGGCACCAGGTTCGCCAAACTGTCCGGCGGCCAGAAGCAGCGGCTGTCCATCGCGCTCGCCCTGGTCGGCAACCCGCGGGTCGTGGTCCTCGACGAGCTGACCACGGGTCTGGACCCGCGGGCCCGCCGGGACACCTGGAAGCTGATCGAGGACGTACGCGACAGCGGCGTGACGGTCCTTCTGGTCACCCACTTCATGGAAGAGGCCAGCCGGCTCTGCGACCGTGTCGCCGTGATCGACAAGGGAAAGGTCGTCGCCCTCGACACCCCGTCCGGCCTGATCAGCAAGGCCGGCAGCGCCACGGTCATCTCCTTCACGCCGTCACAGCCGCTCGACGACACCGAGCTGGACCAGCTGCCCGGGGCGGTCTCCGTCGAGCAGAACGACGCCCGGGTCGTCATCAACGGCACCGACGAGACGGTCAACGCGGTGATCTCACTGCTGGCCCGCCACCGCATCACCGCACACCAACTCCGCGTCACCGAGGCAACGCTGGACGACGCCTTCCTCGATCTCACAGAACAGGCGGCCTGAGATGACCACGGCGAACCCGGCCAAGGCGATGGACGCACCCACCCCATGGGCAGCGGTACTCAGGGCCGAGACACGGCTCTTCCTCCGCGAGCCCGGCAGCCTGTTCTGGATTCTCGTCTTCCCGACCGTGCTGCTGACGATCCTCGGCCTGATCCCGTCCTTCCGGGACCCCGACGACGCGCTCGGCGGCCGCCGCGTCATCGATCTGTACGTACCGGTGGCCGTGCTGCTCGCCATGATCATGGCCGGACTGCAGGCCATGCCGCCCGTCCTCACCGGCTACCGCGAGCGCGGGATCCTGCGCCGTATGTCGACCACTCCGGTACGGCCGTCCGCCCTGCTCACCTCGCAGATCGCCCTGCACGGCGCCGCGGCCCTCGGCTCCGCCGCGCTGGTGATGGCCGTCGGCCGGACCGCCTTCCACGTCACGCTGCCCGGACAGCCCTTCGGTTATGCCTTGGCGCTGCTCCTGGCGACGGCGAGTGTCCTCGCCCTCGGCGCACTGCTCTGTGCGCTCTCCCGCACCACCAAGGCCTCCGCCGCCATCGGCTCGGTCGTCTACCTCGTGATGATGTTCACCGCCGGGGTCTGGATCCCGGTGCAGACCATGCCCGACACCCTCCGGCGCATCGTTCAGGTCACCCCGTTCGGCGCGGCCTCCCAGGCGCTGGACCGGGCGGCGTCCGGTGGCTGGCCCGGCTGGGTCCAGCTGGGCGTGATGGCGTTGTGGGCGGCCCTGGCGACCCTGCTCGCGACCCGCCTGTTCCGGTGGGAGTGACCGTTCCGGGGGAGACTTCATCCATGAACACGGGGGACATGACAGAGACGGGCACAACCGGAGCGAAGACGGCCGCGCAGTGGTGGGAACGGTTCTTCCGGTACGGGCCGTACGGTCTGCTGGGTCTCGGCACCGTGGTCTCGGTCGTGTCCGCGCACCTCATCATGTCCCGCTCGGACGTGCACGTCACCGCGGTGCTGGTCCCGGTGGCGCTGGTCCTCCAGCTCTGGTGGGGGCGGGTCCGTCCGGTTGTTCCCCCGCAGTCGCGGGCGGCGCAGTTCTACTTCGTCGCCCGGACGTCGCTCGCCTTCGTACTGACCTGGTGCAACCCGTTCTTCTCCATGTTCGCGGTTCTCGGCTACTTCGACGCCGGCCGGCTGCTCCCGCAACGGGCCATGCGCGCCGGGCTGCTGGTCACCGCCGTCATCATGGCGGCCTCGCAGTCCGGCAGCGGTCTCCCGCCGGCCGACCTCATGAACTGGATCGCCTTCGGCATCCTCTTCGCCCTGCACGCGACCCTCACCATGGTGTTCGCCCAGATCGGCGACCGGGAGGCCGAGCAGACCCGCGCCCAGGTCGACACCATCGCCGAACTGGAGTCCGCCAACGCCCGCCTCGAACAGGCCATGGCGGAGAACGCGGGCCTGCACGCCCAACTCCTCGTCCAGGCCCGCGAAGCGGGCGTCGCCGACGAGCGGCGCCGACTGGCCGCCGAGATCCACGACACCCTCGCGCAGGGCCTGACCGGCATCATCGCCCAGCTCCAGGTGGTGACCTCGATCGCCGACACCGACCCTGCCCTGGCCCGGCAGCACCTCGACCGCGCCGCCGCCCTCGCCCGGCACAGCCTGGGCGAGGCGCGCCGCTCGGTACGCGATCTGGTCCCCGTCGCACTGGAGCACGACGACCTTCCGGGCGCGCTGAAGAAGACGGTCGCCGGCTGGGCCGAACGCCATGCGGTCCGGGCCGAGTTCACCGTCACCGGTACCGTCGAGCCGCTCCACGACGAGATAGCCGCCACCCTGCTCCGTATCGCAGAGGAAGCCCTCGCCAACGCCGGCCGCCACGCCGGGGCCTCGCGGGTCGGCATCACCCTGTCCTTCATGGGCGACGAACTCACCCTGGACGTACGGGACGACGGCCGCGGCTTCGACCCTGCCGCCCTGCCGCCGTACAGCGGCGCGGGTGGTTTCGGGCTCGGCGGCATGCGGGCCCGCGCCGAACGCATCGCGGGCACCGTCGAGGTGGAGACGGAGCCGGGCCGCGGCACGGCGGTCTGCGCCCGGGTGCCCCTGGTTCAGCACAGCCGATGACCAGTACGGTTGGCCTGCCATGGCTGAGGATTCCGCACGCGTCATCACACTCGTCGTCGTCGACGACCACCCCGTCGTACGGGACGGTCTGCGCGGCATGTTCGATTCGGCCCCCGGCTTCCGGGTTCTCGCAGAGGCGTCGAACGGGGTGGAGGGCGTCGACCTCGTGGCCCGGCTCGACCCCGATGTCGTCCTGATGGATCTGCGGATGCCGGGCGGCGGCGGAGTCGCCGCCATCGCCGAACTGACCGGGCGCGGTGCCCGCTCCAAGGTGCTCGTCCTGACCACGTACGACACCGACTCCGACACTCTCCCCGCGATCGAGGCCGGCGCGACCGGCTATCTGCTCAAGGACGCGCCCCGCGACGAGCTCTTCAACGCAGTCCGCGCCGCCGCCGACGGCCGGACGGTGCTCTCGCCCGCCGTCGCCTCCCGACTGATCTCACGGGTGCGCACCCCGGCGGCGCAGGGCAGCGAGTCGCTGTCGGGCCGTGAGCGCGAGGTGCTCGAACTCGTCGCGAAGGGCACCTCGAACCGTGAGATAGCCGCCGAGCTGTTCATCAGCGAGGCCACGGTGAAGACCCACCTCACCCATATCTTCGCCAAGCTGGGCGCCAAGGACCGGGCCGCCGCCGTCGCGGTCGGCTACGACCGGGGCATCCTCGGCTGACCCTCACTCCCTGACCCGCAGCAGCAGCACCGACCTGGCCGGTACGGTCAGCGGCCCGCCGCCCCCGTGGACGGTGCCGGGTGCCACGGCCTGGTCCTCCCGCGAGGTGTCCAGGACCAGTTCGTAACTCTGCGCCCACGGCGGCCCCGGGAGCCAAAAGTCGCTCGGCCGGTGGTCCGCGTGCAGGATCGCCAGGAAGCTGTCGTCCGTGACGGGTTCGCCGCGTGCGTCCCGGCCGGGGATGTCGCGTCCGGAGAGATAGAGCCCGACCGTCGCGGCCGGTGCGTACCAGTCCTCCTCCGTCATCTCCGCCCCCTGCCGGGTGAACCATGCCAGGTCCCGCAGCCCGTCCGCCGCCTGCGCCCGCCCGGAGAAGAAGGCGCGACGGCGCAGCACCGGGTGGGTGTGGCGCAGGGTGAGCACCCGGGAGGTCAGCTCGGTCAGCGCCCGCCATCCGGGCCGGTCGAGCAGTGACCAGTCCAGCCAGCTGACCTCGTTGTCCTGGCAGTACGCGTTGTTGTTGCCGCCCTGCGTGCGGCCCATCTCGTCGCCCGCGACCAGCATCGGCACACCCGTCGACAGCAGCAGTGTGGTGAGCAGATTGCGCAGCTGACGGCGGCGCAGCGCATTGACCCCGGGGTCGTCGCTCTCGCCCTCGGCGCCGCAGTTCCAGGCCCGGTTGTCCGAGGTTCCGTCCCGGTTGCCCTCGCCGTTGGCCTCGTTGTGCTTCTGCTCGTAGCTGACCAGATCGCGCAGGGTGAAGCCGTCGTGCGCGGTGACGAAGTTGACCGAGGCGTACGGGCGCCGGCCGCCCCACGCGTACAGATCGCTGGATCCGGTCAGCCGGTAGCCGAGATCCCGTACGTCGGGCAGGGCGCCGCGCCAGAAGTCCCGTACGGCGTCCCGGTAGCGGTCGTTCCACTCGGTCCACAGCGGGGGGAAGGCGCCCACCTGGTAGCCGCCGTTGCCGACGTCCCACGGCTCGGCGATCAGCTTCACCCGGCGCAGCACCGGGTCCTGGGCGATCACCGCGAGGAAGGGGGAGAGCATGTCGACGTCGTGCATCGAGCGGGCCAGCGCGGCCGCCAGATCGAAGCGGAAGCCGTCGACGCCCATCTCCGTGACCCAGTAGCGCAGCGAGTCCGTGATCAGCCGCAGGACGTGCGGCTGGACCACATGCAGGGTGTTGCCGCAGCCGGTGTAGTCCGCGTATCTGCGGGCGTCGGACTGGAGGCGGTAGTAGCCCCGGTTGTCGATGCCGCGCAGCGACAGCATGGGACCCAGCTCGCTCGCCTCCGCCGTGTGGTTGTAGACCACATCGAGGATCACCTCGATCCCGGCGTCGTGCAGGGCCCGCACCATCCGTTTGAACTCGCCGACCTGCTGGCCCGCGGTCCCGCTCGCCGAGTAGCCGGCGTGCGGGGCGAAGTAGCCGATGGAGTTGTAGCCCCAGTAGTTGTGCAGGCCGCGCCGGAGCAGATGGTCCTCGTGGGCGAACTGATGCACCGGCAGCAGTTCCACCGCCGTGACCCCGAGCCGCTGCAGATGGCCGATGGCCGCCGGGTGGGCGAGACCGGCGTACGTGCCCCGCAGCTCCTCGGGGATTTCGGGGTGCAGCTTGGTGAAGCCGCGTACATGCAGCTCGTAGATGACGGAGTCCGCCCACGGGGTCTTGGGCCGGCGGTCCTGTGCCCAGTCGTCGTCGTCATGGACCACGACACCCTTCGGTACGTACGGAGCGGAGTCCCGTTCGTCGCGCACGGTGTCGGCGACCTGTTGGTGCGGCCAGTCCCTCACATGGCCGTACACCTCGGCCGGGAGGGTGAACGAGCCGTCCACGGCCCGTGCGTACGGATCGAGGAGCAGCTTCGCCGCGTTCCAGCGGGCGCCGGTCCAGGGGTCCCAGCGGCCGTGCACCCGGTAGCCGTACCGCCGCCCCGGCCGCACGCCCGGCACGAAGCCGTGCCAGATCTCGTGGGTCAGCTCGGTCAGCACCAGGCGTGTCTCGCTCCCGTCCTCGTCGAAGAGGCAGAGCTCGACGGCCTCCGCGCCGCCCGCCCAGAGCGCGAAATTGGTGCCGGCCACCCCGTCGGGGCCCACCCGGAAGCGGGCCCCGAGCGGCATCGGGGCGCCGGGCCACACGGCGGGCGGCCGCCCCGGCACGGCCTCCCGCATGCTCTCGGGCACGGTCTCCGCGCCCGTCTCCTGCACTGCCTCCTGCTCGGCTGCGCTCGACACCTGCTCGCCTCCCGCGGCTCGTGGGGACCGGCACCGAAAGGGAGCGCGCGGCGTCCCGGCCGCGGCTCCCCGAGTGTGGTCCTCCCCTCTGTTCTGCCCACGCGGGGGCCCGCACTCACGTTTCCCCCGACCGGCCCCCGTCTTTGGGGGGACGTGAACCACGTAGCGAAGAGGGCGGTGGCGAGCTCGGCCACCGTGCTGACATGGGACGTCTTCGGCTCGGCCGACGTCAGCCACGGCTGCGTCGGGCTGCTCGACATGGAGGGTGGCGGCAGCGACACCCCGGCCGCCTGGTTCTTCGACCGGACACTCATCGGCCATGTGATCGAGGTCGTCAACTCCAGGGACAAGCAGGTGGCACCGGACAACGGGCTCGGAGGCCGGAATCTGAACCGGTCCCGGTGGAAGGCCGGCTCGGACTTCCGCTGAGGCCCTGTCGGATCTCCCGGGACCTGTCCGGCGGACCAGGACACGGACAGGCCGGCCGGCCCTGCCGCACCCGTACCCCCTGTCACCTGGTGAAGTCCCGGGACAAGTTGGGACTGAACGGTGACATCCGCGGGGTCATCTCCCCGTGATCGGTGTGATTATCTTTCGCTGAGCGCGCATGTGCAGCGCGCGGGGGCAGGGGCCTGCGGGCTCTCAGGGTCTTGGCGGGGCCAGACCGTGTGAGGGGAGACGAGCACATTGAACGGGCAGCCGATATCGGGGACATCGGCCGGGGCGAACGGCGGGCGGCGTGGGCGAGGGGCCACCGGACTGCTGGCTCTGGTACTGGGTGCGCTCCTGTTGCTGGTGACGGCGTGCGGTGGGGGAGACGACGCCGGCGGTGCGGGCAAGGACCGCAAGGGCGGGTCGAAGGGCGACGACACCACCGCCTCGCAGGCCGTGGTGACCATTGCGCCGAAGGACGGGGCGGACTCCGTCGCCACCAGCGGGGCACTGAAGATCTCCGCCGAGCAGGGGAAGCTGACCGCGGTCAAGGTCGCCGATCCCAAGGGCGCCGAGGTCGAGGGGAAGATCGCGGCGGACGGCACGAGCTGGACACCGGACCAGCATCTGGCCGCGGCGACCAAGTACAAGGTCCACGCGGTCGCCAAGGACACGAAGGGCCGTGAATCGGCGAAGGACACCAGCTTCACGACGCTGGTCCCGCAGAACACCTTCATCGGGCAGTACACCCCGGAGGACGGTTCCACGGTCGGCGTCGGCATGCCCGTCTCCATCCACTTCACCCGTGGCATCACCGACCCGGCAGCGGTCGAGAACGCCATCAAGGTGACGGCCGAGCCTTCCGTACCGATCGAGGGCCACTGGTTCGGCAACGACCGCCTCGACTTCCGCCCCGAGGATTACTGGGCCGCGGGAACCAAGGTGACAGTGAAGCTCAACCTCGACGGCGTCGAGGGGCGACCGGGCGTCTACGGCAAGCAGGCCAAGACGATCTCCTTCACCATCGGCCGCAGGCAGGTCAGCAACGTCGACGCGAGAACGCACCGGATGAAGGTCGTCCGCGACGGCAAGCAGATCAAGGACATCCCGATCTCGGCGGGTGCCCCGGCGACCACCACGTACAACGGCCAGATGGTCATCAGCGAGAAGCTCAAGGTGACCCGGATGAACGGTGACACCGTCGGCTTCGGCGGCGAGTACGACATCAAGGACGTGCCGCACGCCATGCGCCTGTCCACCTCGGGCACCTTCATCCACGGCAACTACTGGGGCGGCTCCGGTGTCTTCGGCTCGGCCAACACCAGCCATGGCTGCGTCGGTCTCCAGGACGTGCGTGGCGCCTGGAGCAAGAAGACCCCGGCGGCCTGGTTCTTCGACAACTCGCTCATCGGCGATGTAGTGGTCGTGAAGAACTCGCAGGACAGGACGATCCAGCCGGACAACGGCCTCAACGGCTGGAACATGTCCTGGTCGGAGTGGACCAAGTAGCGCGCGTCGCACAGAAAGCGAGCGGGCCCGGTGCTGTGACCAACAGCACCGGGCCCGCTCGCGTTAACCCCGGTTAACCTGCCTCTCATGACCGCAACCCTCGAAGTAAGTGACGGCGTCGGCACGATCCTGCTGGACCGTCCGCCCATGAACGCCCTGGATGTCGCCACCCAGGACCGGCTGCGTGAACTCGCCGAAGAGGCGACCCGGCGCGACGACGTGCGTGCCGTGGTCCTCTACGGCGGCGAGAAGGTGTTCGCGGCGGGCGCGGACATCAAGGAGATGCAGGCGATGGACCACACGGCGATGGTCGTACGGTCCAAGGCGCTGCAGGACTCCTTCACCGCGGTGGCCCGGATCCCCAAGCCCGTCGTCGCCGCAGTCACCGGCTACGCGCTGGGCGGCGGCTGCGAGCTGGCGCTCTGTGCCGACTTCCGGATCGCCGCCGACAACGCCAGGCTGGGCCAGCCCGAGATCCTGCTCGGACTGATCCCCGGAGCGGGCGGCACCCAGCGCCTCGCCCGGCTGATCGGCCCCTCCCGGGCCAAGGACCTGATCTTCACCGGCCGCCATGTGAAGGCCGAGGAGGCCCTGACGATCGGTCTGGTGGACCGCGTGGTGCCCGCGGCCGAGGTGTACGAGCAGGCGCATGCCTGGGCCGCCAAGCTGGCGAAGGGGCCCGCCCTTGCGCTGCGCGCCGCCAAGGAATCCGTCGACGCCGGCCTGGAGACGGACATCGACACCGGGCTCACGATCGAGCGGAACTGGTTCGCAGGTCTGTTCGCCACCGAGGACCGGGAGCGCGGTATGCGCAGCTTTGTGGAAGAGGGTCCGGGCAAGGCCAAGTTCCTCTGACCGAACGCCAGTTGGGTACAGAGTGACGCGGGTTCATCCGTGCGGGCGGATTGGCTGGGCCTTAAGGGAACCCTAAGGCCCAGCCAATCGAAGAGGCTGGCAACCTCGCTCGGAGGCGTTGTCTGTGCAGGTCAGAGTGGGTGTATCGGGCTGCATTCTGCCAGTGGCATATGCCTATCGACCTCTCCGGAATGACGCATTCCGGGGTGTGGATTCCTTTGGAACGGCCCCGGAGTGTTTGTCTTGCGGCCATGATGGTGTGCATGGCGGGCCTGGAGGGTGTGGAACAGCCGCGACCGCGCAGCGGCGCGACAGCGGCACGCTGGATGCCGGCGGTCGATGACGAACAGGCGTTCAAGGCGCTGGAGTTGTTCGGAAACCCGGCGGAGGGTGAAGTCCGGCTGCCGTCCCGCCCGGAGTCCGCGGCCACCGCCCGAAGACTCACCTCGTGTGTGGTGCTGCGCCAGTGGGCGCTCTCCGCGCACACCGCCGAATACGCCGTGCTGCTCGTCTCGGAGCTCGTCGGCAATGCGGTACGACACACCGGCGCCCGGGTTTTCGGGTTACGGATGCTGCGCCGCCGCGGATGGATCCGGATCGAGGTGCGCGACCCCTCGCGTGGGCTGCCGTGCCTGATGCCCGTCCAGGAGATGGACATCAGCGGCCGGGGGCTTTTCCTCGTCGACAAGCTCTCCGACCGGTGGGGTGTGGATCTGTTGCCGCGCGGCAAGACCACCTGGTTCGAGATGCGGATCTCCGACCGCTGAGCCCCGGCGGGCTCGTGCCCGGATGCACAGAAGCCCCCGGTCTGCCGTGGTGCGGCGCTTCGGGGGCTGCTGTGTGGGGGCCGTGAAATGGGGGGTGTGTTCACGGCCGCTTGTGACGACCGAGCTCGGGTCGATGCGGTCGTGTCACCGACTATGGCAGACGGGTGACCTCGCCGCCAAAGGTGCAAACAGGGCATTCACGTTCATAGTGCGACATTCTTCTGGTGAATCGCAGGTGTGATGGGTCACTTACCTGGAAAACTATGAATATTTATGAGATTCGGCGGGTGTTTCATTCGCGTCACCCAGATGCTCATATATTGTCATTCTTTGTCCACTTTGCCCCTACTGTTCTTCACATGAACGCCTCCGACACACCGGTGCACCGCCGCAGCGCTCTGCGTGCGGGAGCAGGGGCCGCCATCGCCGGTGCCCTCATCGCCGGATGCGCGGACCGCGGCGACGCTGCCGGTACGTCGGCCAGGACCGTCCCGACCGCAGTGAGCCCGAAGAACCCCGTCACCGCGACCACCCGGCCCGCGGCCCCGCGCCCCGCGCCCGCCCCGCACCGCTTCCCCGGGCAGTCGGTCCAGATCGACCACGGCCCCCGCGACCGCGCCCGCGTCGCCCTCACCTTCCACGGCCAGGGCGACCCCGCCATCGCCCGCACCGTACTCGCCGAGGCCGAACGCGCCCACGCCCGGATCACCGTCCTCGCCGTCGGCAGCTGGCTCGACGAACACCCCGAGATGGCCCGCCGCATCCTCGACGGCGGCCACGACCTCGGCAACCACACCCAGCGCCACATCGACATCTCCTCGATGGGCGAGGCCGAGGCGTACGCGGAGATCACCGGCTGCGCCCAGCGGCTGCGCCGGCTCACCGGCTCCATCGGCACCTGGTTCAGGCCCTCCCGCACCCGGTACGCCACCCCGCTCGTCCAGCGGCTCGCCGCCAGGGCGGGCTACCCGCACGTCCTCTCGTACGACGTGGACTCCCTCGACTTCACCTCTCCCGGCGCCGCGGCCGTCACCCGCAAGGTGGCCGGGGAGATCCGCAACGGATCGGTGGTGAGCCTGCATTTCGGCTACGCGGACACGGTCGCCGCCCTGCCTCTCCTCCTCACCGAAATCGACCGCCGCCGACTGCGCGCGGTGACGACCACGGAGCTGCTGACGTGATGCCTCCCTCCACCAAGCTCACCGCGGCCCTGCTCGGGGGCGTCCTGCTGGCGGTACTCGCCGGCTGCGGCACTTCCGCCGAGAAGGGGAACGCCGAGGCCGCCGCACCGTCCGTCAGAGCGAAACCCGCGCTGCCCGGCATGCCACCGGTACTCGACACCAAGGACGTCTACGCGG
Organism: Streptomyces sp. NPDC088246; assembly: GCF_044741025.1. NCBI lineage: Bacteria > Bacillati > Actinomycetota > Actinomycetes > Kitasatosporales > Streptomycetaceae > Streptomyces > Streptomyces sp. NPDC088246. The sequence continues at coordinate 317,803 of NZ_JBIURV010000002.1, read as the reverse complement.
CCGACCGGCCGGGGAAGCTCTCCCCGGTCGTCAAGGACTTCCCGTCCCGGGTGTACGTCCCCAACACCAACTCCGACACGGTGTCGGTGATCGATCCCGCGACGTACAAGGTCATCAAGACCATCAAGGTCGGCCGCCAGCCGCAGCACGTCGTCCCGTCCTGGGACCTGAAGACCCTCTGGGTCAACAACGACATCGGTGACAGCCTCACGGCCATCGATCCGGCCACCGGGAAGGTGAGCCGCACCGTGCCCGTCTCCGACCCGTACAACCTCTACTTCACACCGGACGGCAAGTACGCCGTGGTGATGGCCTCGATGGACCGCCAACTGGTCTTCCGCGACGCCCGCACCATGAAGACGGCCAAGGCCGTCCCGGTCGGCTGCGCGGGCGTCAACCACGCCGACTTCTCCATGGACGGCCGTTACTTCATCGTCTCCTGCGAGTTCTCCGGCGAACTCCTCAAGGTCGACACGGCGCGGATGAAGGTCGTCGGAGAGCAGAAGCTGCCGTTCAAGGGCGCGATGCCGCAGGACGTGAAGCTGTCACCCGACGGCGGCACGTTCTACATCGCGGACATGATGGCCAACGGGGTGTGGGTGCTGGACGGGAAGAAGTTCACCACCCCGAAGCTACTGCCCACCGGCAAGGGTGCCCACGGCCTCTACGTCAGCCGCGACTCCAAGGAGATGTACATCTCCAACCGGGGCGAGGGCTCCATCTCCGTCTTCGACTTCGCACAGCGCAAACTGGCGAAGAAATGGCGCCTGCCGAACGGCGGCAGCCCCGACATGGGCGGAGTCTCGGCGGACGGCAAGGTCCTCTGGCTGAGCGGGCGTTACAACTCCGAGGTGTACGCGATCGACACCACCAGCGGCAAACAGCTCGCCCGGATCCCGGTGGGCAGGGGCCCGCACGGACTCGCCGTCTACCCGCAGCCGGGCCGCTACTCACTCGGCCACACCGGCGTCTTCCGCTGACGGCCCCGGGCCGGCCACGAGCCGTGGCCGATCCGCCGGACACTCACCCTGCGACCAACAGGGCCTCCGAGCCCACCGGCCGGTAGCCCGCCGCCTGGAACGTCCGCACACTGCGGGCGTTCCCCGGCGACTGCTGAGCCCACACCACCGCGTCCGGCACCAGATGCCGGGCAGCCCGCGCCAGCCGTTCCCCCAGCCGCCGGCCGCGCGCCTCCTCGGCCACCTCGACCGCGGTCTCCCAGCGCCCCGCGACTCCCCGGCCGAGGATCACCACACCGCCGTCGGCGGACCAGACCCGCACCTCGTCGCGGTACTTCATCGCCCGCGCCACCCGAGGATGCTCCGGGTCCTCGATCTCCCGCAGCGCGATCTCCGGCTCGCCCGGCAGCGCGTCCGCGACCGTCAGCAGATCGATGGTGTTCATGTGCCGGCCGCTCCGGGCCAGCAGCGCGCTCAGGAAGTACGGATTCATCGTCGCGGCGAGCGCGTCACCGGGGGTGGCCGCCAGCACGGCCCGCACCCACCGCGGATCCTCGTCGGTGAACACCACCGAGTGCGCGGTGAACGCCAGCACTCCCGCATCCCGGGCGCCGGGCTGCCCCACCACCGTCGTGGACCCGTCCGGCGGGGGAAACCGTCCGCGTGCCGCAGCCGCCAGGATCTTTGCCAGTGCGTCGTCCATCGGCGTCCCTCTCCCCGGTCCCGAACGCGGTCCGCCGGGCGGCGGACCTCCACCCATGATCGACTACCGGCCGCCGCGAGCGCCATCCGTCGCACCCGTTAATCTGACCCCCGTCAGTCAGACACTGGTCAGGCATTGGTCAGGCATTACGAAGGGGCGGAACTGTGGCGGACATCGAGTCGGCACGCAAGGCATTCCAGCGGTTCGATCTGAACGGCGACGGGCTGGTATCGGCCGCCGAGTACAAGAGCGTGATGGCTCAGCTCGGCGACCCCTATGTCACCGAGCCGGTGGCCCAGGCCGTCATCAACTCGCACGACGCCAATGGCGACGGGCTGCTCACGTTCGACGAGTTCTGGGCGGCGCAGAACAAGGACTGATGCCGGGAGGGCCCCCGGCCCCCGGCCCCCGGGCCGGGGGCCGCCGCCCGCGCCGCTGCCGGCGGCGGACCGACCGGTGTCAGGTGTTCCTCCGGTACGGTGCCCAGCCACGCAGCTCCTCGTCGCGCGGGGCGCGCACCACGGCGGGCGCTTCGGGGCCGAAGCCCATCACCGGGCGGGACGTGTCCCAGGCCGGCCAGCCGGGATCACCGGAGGCGGCGAACCGTACCCACGCCGCGTGCATCGCGTCGGCCAGCTCCTGCGGAGCGTCCTCGCCCGCCAGGGCCACCGCGTCGGGCCGGTCGAGCGTGTCGAAGACGAAGGCGATCTCCAGCCCGTGACAGGCGCCGAGCCGCAGCACGGGCGACGGCCAGCCGAACTCGTAGAGATGGGTGCTCCCCGACGCGCCGGCGCGGGCATCGGCCACCCGGTTCAGCGGGACGCGCAGCAGCAGATCGGTGGCCAGCGCCCCGAGCAGCTCGCCCGGAGTGGCACCGGGCCGGTTCGCGCGGTACGTACGGGCCGTGGCGCCCGGCACCTTGAACTTCAGCAGGGCCAGCCGCAGCTTGATCCTGGACAGCCGCTCCGTCAGACCGCTCGGCACGAACCAGAGCCGGTACTCCTCACTGTTCGCACCCATCAGCAGATCGACGTCGTTCGCGGCGCCGTCCAGCAGCGCTTCGAGCGGATCACGGGGCAGCAGATCGCCGTCCACCACGATCTGGAAGGAATTCCCGCCGGTCAGCGGGGAGCCGCCGGACGTCACCTCGGTCTGCGCCGTCAGGAGCTGCGCCGGGTCCACCGCGGCCAGCGCCCCGGCCGTCGCCGCGACCCCCAGCCGCTTGGCGGTCAGCTCCGTGGTGCGGCGGGCCGCGGCGTTCAACCGGAGCGCAGTCGGCGCACCGCTCTGCAGCACCGCACGCCGGAACAGGCCCTTCGCGCGCGGGGCGGCCAGCAGGGCGGCGATGCTGATGGCCCCCGCCGACTCGCCGCACACCGTGACCAGGTCCGGATCGCCCCCGAACGCCGCGATGTTGTCCCGCACCCAGGCCAGCGCCGCGAGCTGATCGAGCAGCCCCCGGTTGGCGGGCGCATCCGGGAACACCCCGAACCCCTCGATGCCCAGGCGGTAGTTGACCGACACGAGGACGACGCCGTCACGGGCGAACGCCGCCCCGTCGTACACCGGCACGGCCGACGAGCCGTGCAGCAGCGAGCCGCCGTGGATCCAGACGAGGACGGGCAGCCCGGTACGGGCCGGGGACGGTGTCCACACATTGAGGTTGAGGCAGTCGTCGCCCGGCACGTCGGGATCGGGCAGCAGCCGGTCCAGCGGCGGGGAGTACGGCCGCTTGGGCGCGGTCGGCCCGAACGCCACCGCTTCCCGTACGCCCTCCCAGGGCTCGGGCGGCTCCGGCGCCCGGAAGCGGCGGGCGCCGACCGGCGCAGCCGCGTACGGGATACCGCGGAAGACGGCGACGCCCCGCTCCAGCGTTCCGCGCACCGCCCCGTGGACCGTGCTGACCTGCGGTGACGTCTCGGATATGGGAGGGGGTACGGCAGTCATGAGGTGGCTTCAGCCCTTCTGCGGTGCGATCGCGGACGGTGCGGTTGTGGAGGGTGCGACGGGCGACGAGCCGGACGGATGGTGGGTGAGGGAGCCGTCCGGGTGCAGCACGTCCGGGTGCAGCACCTCCACCGGCACCGGTGACTCGATACGTACCCGGTGCGGGGCCGCGTCGACCCGGACGAGGCCCTGCGGGGCCGGCACCGCGCCCCGCGCACCGGACACCGCGCCGTGCGGTCCGCTGTCCGCGGTCGGGGCGAGGGGGCGTGCGGGGGCGGTCACGGCGGACATGGCTCCGGTCGACGTCGGGGCGTCGGCGTCGGCCGGACGGGTCAGGAAGAGGCGGCCGTCAGCGCCCGTTTGAGGACCTTGCCGGTCGGGCCGAGCGGCAGCGTCTCGGCGAACCGCACGATCCGCGGATACTTGTGCCGCCCGAGCCGGTCCCGGGACCAGGCGATCACGTCCTCCTCCGTCACCGCACCCGCATCCGCACGCAGCACGACGACCGCGCAGATCTCCTCGCCGCGCGCCTCGTCCGGCACGCCGATCACCGCGACCTCGGAGATCGCCGGATGGCGCACGAGCACCTCTTCGACCTCACGCGGATAGATGTTGAAGCCGCCCCGGATGACCAGATCCTTCTTCCGGTCGACGATGCTCAGGAAGCCGTCCTCGTCCCGCACCCCGAGATCTCCGGTGCGGAACCAGCCGTCGACCAGGGCGGCGGCCGTCGCCTCCGGATCGTCGAGATACCCCGCGAAGACGTTGTGGCCGCGCACCACGACCTCGCCGACCTCGCCGTCCGGCAGCAGCAGCACGGCATCCTCGACCGCCGCGTCCGCGACGCCGATCTCCACGCCCCAGACCGGGTGGCCGACCGTGCCGGGCCGCCGGCCGAGCTCCGGCTGGTTGAAGGTGGCGGCGGGGGAGGTCTCGGTCAGCCCGTAACCCTCCAGGACCTGCGTCGCGAAGGTCTCCTCGAAGCGTTCGAGCACGGCGACGGGGAGCGCGGCGCCGCCCGAGACGGCCGCACGCAGAGTGAGACGGGGCGTCGTGTCGTCCCGCGCCGTGGCGTCCTTCGCAGCCTCGACAAGTGCGTGATACATCGTCGGTACGCCCATGAAGACGCTCACGCCCTCGGAGGCCAGCAGTTCGAGTGCGCCCGCGCCGCTGAAGCGCGGCATGAGGACGAGCGTGGCCCCCGCCCGTAGCGTCGCGTTCATCGCACAGGTCTGCCCGTAGCTGTGGAACAGCGGCAGGCAGCCCAGGACCACGTCGTCGACGTCCAGCCCCACCAGGTCGTGGGCGATCACGGACGCGTTCATCACGATATTGAGATGGGTGAGAAGTGCACCCTTCGGCCGCCCGGTCGTGCCGCTCGTGTAGAGGATCACCGCGGTGTCGTCCGGCGCCGCAGGCTCCGGCGCGGGCAGCGGGTCACCGTCCGTCGGGACACCGCGCACGGCCCGCACCCCCGCGGCACGCGCCCCCTCCTCGGCCACCGGCCACAGCGGACCACCACTGATCAGCGCGACGGAACCGCTGTGCCGCAGTACGTACGTCACCTCGTCGGCCACCAGCAGCCCATGCACCGGTACGACCGTCGCCCCGGCGGCGAGCGCCCCGTAGTACGCGTACAGGAAGTCCGCCGAATTGGACAGCAGCACCGCCACCCGGTCCCCCGGGTGCACCCCGGACGCCCGCAGCGCGCCCGCGCAGCCCAGCGCCCCCGCCCACAGCTCCCGGTAGGTGAGCCGTGTGTCCGCATCGATCACGGCGACGCGGTCGGGATACCTACGGGCCGACTCACGGAGGACGGTGGCGACGCTGAGAAACATGACACGCTCCAGGAAACATGGCGTTCACACGGCTGCTGCTGCTCAGAATCAGCCGTCGGCCCGTCTCCACACAATGTGCAGATGCCCACCATGCGCATCGCCCACCTGGGCAGCAGCCCCTCAGAGGTGTATGCGACAAGGCATCCGCCTATCGGGAGCGCGGCGCTAACCTTCCGGCATGGCGGACAATCCCGGAGCCCGGACCCCTCGCAGCGACGACCACGGCAGTGGCGGCGCCGACGGCGAGCCGCGCCGCGCCCTGGCTGTCGCCCTGGTGCCGCAGATCGACGAACTGACCCGGCGGGTCGTCGCCGACATCCACGCGCACAGCGGCACGTACGCGTCGGGCGCGCCCGTCAGCCGGGTCGATCTGTGGGAGATCTGCCGCGACAATCTGCTGCGGGCGCTGGAGGACTTCGGCGGACTGCCCTCCAGCGGGGGTGACTTCGAGTACGCGGCGCGCGAGACAGGGCGGCGGCGCGCGGAGCAGAACGTACCGCTGGACACCGTGCTGCAGGCCTACCGGCGCGGGGGCCGGGTGATGTGGCAGGTGATGGCGGAGCACCTGCGGGCGACACGGGCCGGTGGGGCCGGGCGGGGGCAGGACCCCGTGGGCGTGGGCGCGGGCGACCGGGACACCGAGCTCGACATGGCGGGTGCCGTGTGGGAGACCATCGACCGCTACTCGCTGGTGATGGCCGAGTCGTACCGGCTGACCCAGCTGGAGATGCAGGGCCGCCAGGACACCCGCCGGGTCGCCCTCTTCGAGGCCCTCCTCGACGGGCGCGGAGACGACCCGGCGGTCGCCGCGGCAGCTTCCGCCGCGCTCGGAGTGCCGGTCCACGACCGGTACGTCGTCGTCGTCGCCGCCCAGGACCCGGCCGCGCCGCCCAACCCGGCGCCCGTCCTCGACGACCACGGCATCTGGTCCTTCTGGCGGCCGAGATCGGGCCGGTACGCGGGAATCGTGCGGCTGGCCGCGGGGGAGTCCGGCGTACTGCTCGACCTGCTGCGCCACCGCACCGGTGCCACCGCGGGCGTATCACCGGAGTTCGACCGGCTCGCCCAGGCGGGCCGGGCCCTGCGGCTGGCCGAGCAGGCCCTGCGTACGCTGCCCGCCGGAAGCGGCGAGGCGGCGGCGCTCGACGACCGGCTGGCGGAGGTCCTGCTGGTCGGCCGGCCAGAGATCGCCGAGCGCATCGTCACCACGCGACTGGGAGCAGTCCTGGACACGGCGGCCGAACGCGACGCGCTGCTCAGCACGCTGCGGGTCTGGCTCGACAACGGCTGCTCGGCGGCGCGTGCCGCCGAGCTCCTCTACTGCCACCGCAACACGGTCCTCAACCGGATCGGCCGGATCGCCGAACTCACCGGCCGTTCCGCGGAGTCGGGCGAGGCGCGGCTGGGGTGGGCACTGGCCCTCAGGGCGCTGCCGCTGCTCGGCGCCGATGGTGAACCGGAGCCCATGGAGGACTACGTGGGCCAAGATCTTCAGCACCCTCCTGGAGACGAGCATGCCGGAGAATCTGTCGACGACGACCGGAGGCGGCGCGGAGGCCGGAGACCCGCCCTCCGGTCTTCGGAGACCTGACTCCCGCCTCCGGCCCCGCGCCATGCTCTGCCGTCCGGTCAGGCGGCGAAGTACCGTGACAGCGAATCCCGTTCGTCGATCTCCACCAGATCGGGACGGGTGTAGCGTTCCGCGCGGGCGTGGTAGTCGAAGTCGCCCCGGACCAGTCCGCGGTAGTCCTGCACGCACCGCTCCAGCGCGGCCCGGGTGCGGCCGTGGATTCCGGCCGCCTCTATTTCGTCGATCAGTTCCTTCTCGGCGCGCTGCACCCGTTCCGCTGTCTGAGCGAGCTGCACCCCGGCCTCGTCGACGGCCTCCTGGAGGGTGAATCCGCTGTCGCGCTGAATGAGCCGTACCGCATTGTGCTCGTAACCGAGCAGTGCCTCCTTCTCGAAGGAGCAGATGTCGTTGCAGAGCCCCGAGTGATCGGTTACGGCGTTGCGCAGGGCGATATATGCGGGAAGGCTCCGGGCCGATTCCGGAAGGTCGATGCCGGCGGTGATCTCATGCAGATCGAGGAAGGGCTGCATGGCCACCGAATCCCGGCGGTGCTTCACGAATTCGTTCCTGGTCGGCACCTGCCCGGCGGCCCGTTCCACCGCTTCGGCGTAGTAGGTCCACAGCCACGAGACCGTGTCCCGCCGGAACTGCCGGATCCAGCGTGGCGAGCGGTCGTGGTACGTCCGGGCCCGCAGGTCCAGGAGTGCGTACTCCATGGCGCCGCGCGGCTGTTCGCCGTCGAGTACGGCCACCAGCCGGTCGATCGCCGCCTCGCACATGCGGGGATCACGTCCGGCGGGGCCGTCGTCGAACTCGTCGTCGACGAGGAAGGCCCAGAAGAGCCACTGGCAGAAGAGATCGAGATGCTGCTGTGAAGCAGTGGGGAATATGAGGGATATCCAGAGTTCGGGCCTGGTCCGGATCATCTTCTTCCGGGCCATCGGGGAGAGTACGAGACCATTGGATTCGGCCCATTCCCAAGCGGCCTTCCCGGTCTCCTCGATGCCGGGATTGCATCCCGTGCTCTGGAACGGCATATGAAACTCCGGCAGCGCAATCTGGCTCATTGGTGCCCCTCGTCGAGACGATGCGGATGAACGATACGAACGGGGATCTGATCGAATTCACGCGTCGGCGCCAGTACGCATCGGGGTGCGGGCCGCCCGCTCCCGCTCGGCCCTGGCCGGAGGGTCACCGTACGAGATGAGCCGGTCATCCCTGCTCACTCTCCTCCGCCGGGGGTCCGGGCATCGGGGCCGGGCTCGCGGGCCCGCGGTGGCAAGCGCCCTTGGCTCAGGACGGTGGCATCACCGTGCGTGACCCACAGTCAACCGTTCCTGGGCAGTGAGCAGAAGTGAGTCCTGTCTCACTGGCACGCCCCGAACGGTGTTGGGCGCGCTGGTCCTCCGCTTTCTCGTCCTGGGCGGCGACGCATATCACGTATGCGGTCCGTCCCGGGTGGGCGGAATCCCTACGGCCTGGCCATGTGGGTGTGGCCAGAGGCGACGGGGAGGCCCCGAACCATCACTCCGGTGATACGGGGGCCCCGACTGCTGACGCCACACCCGGCGTCCCAGATCGCGCCACATACGTTACGCACACCCAGCCAGGCACACCCATAGACCGGAACACCGTTCACTCAATCGTGCTCATGTTCGCCAAAACGAGGTACTGGAACAGCAGTTGTGAACCTCCTGTGGCCAAGGGAGGGAAGTCGTTTGTGACTGAAATTGCCTGATCGTCACGAACGAACGAACATCTCTGAGCAGCTGACGGTCTCTTGGGACGATCTCCGTGCCGACGGCGCAGATGCCCGGCCCCTGCGGATGAACACACCGCGGCCCGCCTGCTGCTGCGCGGCGTACACACCGGGGAACAACCGGCCCTCGCTGCGGTCGCCCGCCATGAGGAGCGCCGAGGCACCCGACTCGCGCAGGCCCAGCACCAGCGGGTCGTACATGCCGCGCGACGCGCCCGCGATGCGGCGCGTCAGGACGAAGTGGAGCCCGAGGCCGACTCACTTCGGCAGGACTTCGCCGTACACCTGGGCCTGTCCGGCCTCGTCCACGAAGACTCGGGTCACCCGGTACTCCGAGCCGCGCCCGAGAAGGATCTCTCGCTCGGTCACGCCGTAACCGCCGACATCTGCTGCCGCGCGTCGTGGCGGCCTTCTCGGCGCAACCGGGTACCCGAGGATCTACAGCCGATCTCCACTCCGTGCACACGATCACAAAAAGCGGCGACCGTTCGATCGCCGCCGGATGGTCCGGATGGTCATGGGTGGAGGCGCTTCTCCGCCTCGGCCTGTTCGACCAGCTCCGGATACGGGTCGCCCTCCTCGAGTCCCGACCCGTGGAGGAGGGACACCGACCATGGAATCGGGCACGGCGGGGCGTGATCGGGGTCCGGGCACAGCAGCCTGGCGATGCGTTCCTCGATCTCTTCGGCCTGCTGTCGAGTGGCGTAAATACCCAGCCGCACTTCCCAGACACTCGGGCTCTCAGGCATCGCTCACGTCCCGGATCAGTGGAGAGAAGGGGGGAGGAGGGAGGGGCGGAGGTGACAAAAAGGGAGTAAACGGCTCGCGCCCTTCGCGAGGCTAGCAGGTGCGCTTGGCGTCGCAATGGCGCTTGTAGTGGCCCGACGGGACGGGGATGTGGAGGCCGGCTTCTTCCGACTGCCGGAATCCGCTGATGCGGGCATCTGCTGACCGGCACCGGGTCCAGGTGCCGGTGCCGGAGGTGGGCGGCATGATCGGACGTCCTGGCAGACGCCGTACGCGCCGCCGAACGGCTCGGACACGGCGGACCGCCCACGGGTCCGCTCGGCAGCGGCACTCCTCGCCGCGTGGGGCTCCAGTAGCGCCGGTCAGCGTCCCCGGCCCCGGGGAAATTCCCCGAGGTGAACCGCGCGGTGGACCACCGTGGCCAGCTCTCGCATGTCCTCGGTGAAGGTGTCGACGCGGATCCGGCGTCCGCTGTGCAGCCGGATCTCGCACGTGGAGCCCATGCCACGAGCATCGGCGAGCGGACGGCCGTCGCCGCCGGAGGCGCTCACCTGCGCCACGTCCTCCCAGGGAATGACGGTGGCCTCGCCCGCCACGCGGTGGGTGAACCCCCGCTCATGGATGTCGAAGCACTGTTCCCGGGTACGGAACGCCTGCACCAGGCGCCAGATCCCCAGCCCCCACCCCACCAGGCCGACCCCGAGCAGCAGCCCCGCCAGCTTCGGGGCCCCGTGGACGGTGCCCACCGACGCGATCGCCACCGGTAGTCCGACGGCTGTGCCCGCCGCCCCGACCACCAGCCAGATGCCCGCCTGCCGCAGGCGTCTCGCGCCGTCGGTGCGGTGCTCCCGTACGAATCCGCCCAACTGTCTGGCCACTTCTGTACGCCTCATCGGGCCCCCTTCGGGATCGTGGACGTCTCCAACACTGCCCGCTGCCGGAGGATCCACCCCACCCGCGGACCGCGAACCCGGCTCGCGGGTTTGTGAGGGTACGCCGGAAGCATCGTGACGCGACGTCAGCTGTCATGCCCGGAGCACGAGCCGGCGCCGCTTGCGCTCCGGCATGACAACGGCCCCCGCTGCTTGGCGAGGGTCGGGTCGTTCGGAGGCTGTTGCGTGGCTCAGACGGTGAACTTCTGTGACAGGTTCCTCATGGACACCTTCGGAGGGTCGAAGGTGTCATGGAGCATCGACTGCCCGCACGGCACGGGGACGGGCCCCGGCAAGGCACGTTCCGCCGGTGTCAACGAGCTGAAGCGCACGTTGACAAAGATCCGGCGTGGCGCCTTCGATCACCTTCTGTAAGTGCGTTTCTCGAAGGGAATGACCAGTGGAGTACGTACTGCAGTGGCTGACACCCGAGTCCTGGGACGAGGCCGGCATCCTCGGCCTGGACGCGGACGCGCTCGCGTCGGCGGGCGAGTGGCCGCAACCCGTGCGTGAGGCTCTGGAGGTGGCCCGTACCTACGGGCTGCCGAACGAGGTGTACGGGATGTTCTACCCGTCCGAGGAAGGCGCCGCGTTCACCCGGGTGACGGCGAAGGCGGACGAGGGACCGTACTGGCGACTCGGCCGGCACGAGTCCTCGCACGCCCTGGAGTACGTGCTCGATGCGGAGGGGCGGGTCGTGATCCCGGACCCGTCCCTCCCCGAACCCCGCTTCGTCAACAGCTCGCTGCTTGCCTTCCTCGACGCCTTGGCGGCGTGGGACCACCGCAGCGAGCACCTGGACGACTTCGACGAACTGGAGCCGGACGACCCCGAGGAGGAGGACGACCCGGCCGAAGCTGCCCGGGTCGCCTTCGGAATGAAGATCAGGGACGGGCTCCGCGGCCAGGACCCGGCCGCCTTCAGGGACGACGTCGCCACCTGGTGGCAGCGGGTCTACGAGGAGGTCGAGCTCGACGCCATCTGACGCCGGGCACGAGGGTCGAGCAAGGCGGTGATGGCGTGGACGGTGGGTAGCCGAGAAGGGGGTGTCGGGGTAGCGGAGACGATTTGGCGCTTGAGCGCCGTTTGTCTGTGCCGGACAATTTTGGAGGCGGAATCGCATTCGGAGGCGGTGCGATCGGCGTGGACTTCGGCATGCGGGTCTCCATAGTGATCGGAGACCCAGGTGTCAACGGTGATCGTCAGTTCTAGAGCGCGGCGAACAAAAGCCGCGGCTGGCCCGGCATCGCACAGTGTCAGATCTTGATGACGCGGATGCCGGGGCCGCACAGCATGAGGAGGTCCTCGGGGTCTGACGTCAGCACGGTCACCGGCGCGGGCGAGGCCAGCGCGGTGGCGGCGACGAAGGCGTCGAGGGCGTATTTGTGGCCGTGGAGTCCGGCTGAGGCAAGGAGCTTGCTGGCCTGGCGGGCGATGGCTTCGGTAGGCGGGATGATGTTGACGCGGGAGACGGCGTAGTCGAAGCGGGCTTGGTTGGTCTTGGGGTCGCGGGCTTCGACGAGGGTGACGGAGCTGGTGATGACGCGGATGTCCTCGGCCTCGGCTGCGGCCAGCCATTCGGTGAGTTCGGGTGTGCGTCGTACGAGTTTGGACAGGCCTTCGCAGTCCAGGACGAGGGTGCCGCTCACGCGGCGTCCGCCGAGCCGGCCTTGTCGCCGCGCAGGAGTGCCCGCTTGGCCTCGACCGCGGCCTGGTCCACTGGCCCGTGCTCAGTTTCCGCGTCTTCAATGAGTTCGCGCAGCCGGTCACGCTCCAGCTGGCGCTGGATGAGGGCTTCGACGTAGGCGGACATGCCACGTTTGCCGGTGCGAGCCTTGAGGGCGGCGATGGTGCCCTGGTGGAGGGAGACGGAGACCGGGCGGACGGGGCCTTCGCCGGGAGCAGGGGCGGGGGTGTTGGCCATGGAGCCACTTTAACAAAACTCTTGTTATTCGGGTGGCGGATCTGTGGCTTTGTTGCTTGGCCGGCGGCAGGTGGCCAATCTGGGCGAGCAGCAGGCTGCCCTTGAGGACGAAGTGTTCCCGGCCAAGGGGCGACGAGGCCAGGCGGTAGAGGAACCGTTCGAGGACGTACTCGACCATGACCTCGTCCGTGGACCGACTGTTGCGGCGGGCCAAGTTGCGCAGGTCGTTGCAGACGCGACCGACGGTGGTGTCGCGGGTGGGGTTGGCCATCAGGCGAGCACCGTCTCTACGGCGGGGCGGACGACGGAGAGGGCGCCCAACTCGCGCGCGATGTGCTGGAGTTCGCTGACCCCGCCGCGTCCGCTCCGGCGCAGGTGGCGGCCGAGCGCGGACACAGCAAACGCGCTGGTCAGGGCCCATCCCGCTCAGCACTCGATGATGTTCACCGCGAGCCCGCCCCGCGCCGTCTCCTTGTACTTCACGCTCATGTCCGCGCCCGTCTCCTTCATGGTCTTGATGACCTTGTCGAGGGAGACCTTGTGGCTGCCGTCGCCGCGCAGCGCCATCTTCGCCGCCGTGACGGCCTTGACCGCGGCCATGCCGTTGCGCTCGATGCACGGGATCTGGACGAGACCGCCGACCGGGTCGCAGGTCAGGCCGAGGTTGTGTTCCATGCCGATCTCGGCGGCGTTCTCGACCTGCTCGGGGGTGCCGCCGAGGACCTCGGCGAGGGCGCCCGCGGCCATGGAACAGGCGGAGCCGACCTCGCCCTGGCAGCCGACCTCGGCGCCGGAGATGGAGGCGTTCTCCTTGAAGAGCATGCCGATGGCTCCGGCGGCGAGGAGGAAGCGGACGACGCTGTCCTCCTTCTCGGCCTCGGTTGCGCCGCCGGCCGCGAAGTTCATGTAGTAGTGCAGCACGGCCGGGATGATGCCGGCTGCGCCGTTGGTCGGGGCGGTGACGACGCGGCCACCCGCGGCGTTCTCCTCGTTGACCGCCATCGCGTAGAGGGTGATCCACTCCATCGCGTGGGCCTGCGGGTCGCCCTCGGCGCGCAGCTGGCGTGCGGTGTTCGCGGCGCGGCGGCGGACCTTCAGGCCGCCGGGCAGGATGCCCTCGCGGGACATGCCGCGCGAGACGCACGCCTGCATGACGCGCCAGATGTCCAGCAGACCGGAGCGGATCTCGTCCTCGGTGCGCCAGGCGCGCTCGTTCTCCAGCATCAGCGAGGAGATCGACAGTCCGGTGTCCTTCGCGAGCCGCAGCAGTTCGTCGCCGGTGCGGAAGGGGTGCTTGAGGACGGTGTCGTCGAGAACGATCCGGTCCTCGCCGACCGCGTCCTCGTCCACGACGAAGCCGCCGCCGACGGAGTAGTACGTCTTCTCCAGGAGCGGGGCGCCCTCGTGGTCGTACGCGAAGATCGTCATGCCGTTGGCGTGGTACGGCAGTGCCTTGCGGCGGTGCAGGATCAGCTGCTCGTCGGCGTCGAAGTCGATCTCGTGCATGCCGAGGAGGTTGAGCCGCCCAGAGGTGCGGATCGCCGCCACCCGGTCGTCGGCGGACTCCACGTCGACGGTACGGGGCGACTCGCCCTCCAGACCGAGCAGGACGGCCTTGGGGGTGCCGTGGCCGTGACCGGTCGCACCGAGCGAGCCGTACAGCTCGGCGCGTATGGAGGCGGTGTGGGCGATGAGGCCCTCGTTCTTCAGCCGGCGCGCGAACATTCGGGCGGCGCGCATCGGGCCGACCGTATGGGAGCTGGACGGGCCGATGCCGATCGAGAACAGGTCGAAGACCGAGATGGCCACGGGGTGACTCCTAAGGGTTGGTAGACGCCGTTGTCTGCCGGGTGATGCGGTACGGGCCGGTCGGCCCGAAGAGCAGCGGGGGACAAGGGATGGGGCACCGCGCCCACTGTCCAGTGTGCGCGGTGCCCCGCCCGAAACGTGACGAACTGTGTCCCGGATTACTTCGGGACAACCTGTGACCCGGGCTACTTCAGCTACTTCAGGCCGGGGTACAGCGGGAACTTCTCGGCCAGCGCGACGACGCGGGCCTTCAGCTCATCCGCGTCGTAGGACGGCTTGAGCGCCGACGCGATGATCTCCGCGACCTCGGTGAAGTCCTCGGCCTGGAAACCGCGGGTGGCCAGGGCCGGCGTACCGATCCGCAGCCCCGAGGTGACCATCGGCGGCCGCGGGTCGTTCGGGATGGCGTTCCGGTTGACCGTGATGCCCAGCTCGTGCAGCCGGTCCTCGGCCTGCTGGCCGTCCAGCTCGGAGTTGCGCAGGTCGACGAGGACCAGGTGGACGTCCGTACCGCCGGACAGCACGGAGACACCGACCTCGGTGACGTCCGGCTGGACCAGGCGCTCGGCGAGGATGCGGGCGCCGTCCAGGGTGCGCTGCTGGCGCTCCTTGAACTCCTCGGTCGCCGCGACCTTGAACGAGACGGCCTTGGCCGCGATCACGTGCTCCAGCGGACCACCCTGCTGGCCCGGGAAGACCGCGGAGTTGATCTTCTTGGCGAGCTCCTGCGTCGACAGGATGACGCCACCGCGCGGACCGCCGAGGGTCTTGTGCGTGGTGGTCGTGACGACATGGGCGTGCGGCACCGGGTTGGGGTGCAGGCCCGCGGCCACCAGGCCGGCGAAGTGCGCCATGTCGACCATCAGGTACGCGCCGACCTCGTCCGCGATACGGCGGAAGGCGGCGAAGTCCAGCTGACGGGGGTACGCGGACCAGCCGGCGACGATCAGCTTCGGCTTGGACTCCTTGGCCAGACGCTCGACCTCGGCCATGTCCACGACGCCGGTCTCGTCGACGTGGTACGGGACCACGTTGTAGAGCTTGCCGGAGAAGTTGATCTTCATGCCGTGGGTCAGGTGACCGCCGTGGGCCAGGCTGAGGCCCATGATCGTGTCGCCCGGCTTCAGCAGCGCGAACATCGCGGCGGCGTTGGCCTGCGCACCGGAGTGCGGCTGGACGTTCGCGGCCTCGGCGCCGAACAGCGCCTTGATGCGGTCGATGGCGATCTGCTCGACGACGTCGACGTGCTCACAGCCGCCGTAGTAGCGGCGGCCGGGGTAGCCCTCGGCGTACTTGTTGGTGAGGACGGAGCCCTGGGCCTCCATGACCGCGACCGGAGCGAAGTTCTCCGAGGCGATCATTTCGAGGGTGGACTGCTGACGGTGGAGCTCGGCGTCGACAGCGGCGGCGACGTCCGGGTCCAGCTCGTGGAGGGAGGAGTTGAGAAGCGACATCAGGTGGTCCCTTTGGGTCTCAGTTGCCGGAGAACTCGGTGTACTCGTCGGCGGAGAGCAGGTCCTTCGGCTCCTCCGCCATACGTACCTTGAACAGCCAGCCGCCCTCGAAGGGAGCGGAGTTCACCAGCGACGGGTCGTCCACGACGTCCTGGTTCGCGGCGGTGACCTCACCGGTCACCGGCGAGTACAGGTCGCTCACCGACTTGGTCGACTCCAGCTCACCGCAGGTCTCGCCCGCGGTCACCGTGTCACCGACCTCGGGGAGCTGGGCGTAGACGACATCGCCGAGCGCGTTGGCGGCGAACTCGGTGATACCGATCGTGGCCACACCGTCCTCGACGGCCGACAGCCACTCGTGCTCCTTGCTGTAACGCAGCTGCTGGGGGTTGCTCATGACCTGAATTCTCCTGTACGCGGGGGAGTGCTGATGAACGGTGGTCTTACGGTGTGAGACGCGACTGCGTCACTTCCGAGGTGCGCGGACGTCACTTCTGGCGCTTGTAGAACGGCAGCGCCACGACCTCGTACGGCTCGTGGCTGCCCCGGATGTCCACTCCGACGCCCGTAGTACCGGGCGTGGCGTGCGCGGCGTCCACGTACGCGATGGCGATCGGCTTGCCCAGGGTGGGCGACGGGGCGCCCGAGGTGACCTCGCCGACGACCTGGCTCCCGGCGACCACGGAAAAACCGGCGCGCGGCACCCGGCGGCCCTCGGCGATCAGGCCGACCAGCTTGCGGGGCGGAGCGGTCTCGGCGCGCTCGGCGGCGGCCTGGAGGGCCTTGCGGCCGACGAAGTCGCCCTCCTTCTCGAACTTCACGACCCGGCCCAGGCCGGCGTCGAAGGGGGTCAGCCCGGTGGTCAGCTCGTGCCCGTAGAGCGGCATGCCGGCCTCCAGGCGCAGCGTGTCGCGGCAGGAGAGCCCGCACGGGATCAGGCCGTGGGAGGCGCCCGCCTCGGTGAGGGCTTTCCACAGGTGCTCGGCGTGCTCGGGGGCGACGAACAGTTCGAAGCCGTCCTCGCCGGTGTAGCCGGTACGGGCGATCAGGGCGGGGACACCGGCGACCGTGCCGGGCAGACCGGCGTAGTACTTCAGGCCGTCCAGGTCGGCATCGGTGACGGAGGCCAGGATGGCGGGGGACTCGGGGCCCTGGACGGCGAGCAGCGCGTACGCGTCGCGGTCGTCGCGCACCTCGGCGTCGAAGCCGTCGGCCCGCGCTGTCAGCGCGTCCAGCACCGTCTGGGCGTTCCCGGCGTTGGCGACGACCATGTATTCGGTGTCGCCCAAGCGGTAGACGATGAGGTCGTCCAGGATCCCGCCGTCCTCGGCGCAGATCATCGTGTAGCGGGCGCGGCCCACGGCGACGGTGGCGATGTTGCCGACCAGCGCGAAGTTCAGGAAGGCCGCGGCCGCGGGGCCGGTGACGGTGATCTCGCCCATGTGCGACAGGTCGAAGAGACCGGCCCTGGTGCGCACCGCGTTGTGCTCGTCGCGCTCGCTGGCGTACCGCAGGGGCATGTCCCAGCCCGCGAAGTCGGTCATGGTCGCGCCCAGCGAACGGTGCAGGGCATCGAGGGCGGTGAGACGGGGGGCGGTGCTCATGGATATGGCTCCCAGGGCATGACGACGAGGACAATCCCTCCCCATCTGTCATCGGAACCTGAGAGGTTCGCCGAGAGCCCCTGAGGGGTTCGGCTTGCACCTTGGGTGGAGCCGCAGAGCGGCCCGCTTTTCAGATCTGCCTCATCCACGCGGTACGGGGCCTGAGAGATTCAAGGGAGGAACTTGCTCCTTCGGCGCCCGGCACATGCAGTGACCGGAACTCTCCCGCGCGGATTCAAGCGGCCTTTATGCAGTTGGCCGGGTCATCATCGCATGCATCGCACTGGAGTGGGGCCCCGGTCCCGAACGGGAAATCAGCGGCGTGGACGGTTGTGCCGCATTACCTTTTCTTTACACTTCATGGGCATACGTGGGTGACCCGACAGGGGGAGGGCGATGACGTTGCAGCGGTACGCGACGACCGCGGGGGTCGCGCACGGCGCGATGCCCGCACAGCCAGGGGCTCCGGCCACGGAGACGCTCGGGACGCACGCGCCCGTCGTGCGGGATCTGCGGGAGCGGGCCGGGCGCAGCCCGCGCAGCCTGCACTTCGCCGCGGGCGACGTGGTGGTGGTCTCCGGGCTGCCCGGCAGCGGCAAATCGACGCTCATCCGGCGGGCGGTCACAACGGCCCGTGCCATCGACTCCCAGGACACCCGGGACCGCTGGGCGGGACTGATGCCCCGGTTAGTCCCGTACGCCCTCTACCGCCCCCTCGTCCGCGTCGCCCACTACTGGGGGCTGTGGCGGGCGCTGCGCTCCGGGGAGTCCGTCGTCGTCCACGACTGCGGAACCCAGGCGTGGGTACGCGGCTGGCTGGCCCGTGACGCGCGGCGCCGGGGCCGCGTCCTCCACCTCGTCCTGCTCGACGTCACACCGCAGACGGCGAGGGAGGGCCAGCGGGAGCGCGGACGCGGGGTCTCCGGATATGCGTTCGCCCGGCACCGCAGGGCGGTGGGGAGGCTGCTGCGGAACACCGAGACCGGCCTGCTGCCGCCCGGGTGCGTGTCGGCGGTGCTGCTGGACCGGGAAGCGGCGGGGAAACTGGGCCGGATCGCGTTCGCGGACGCGTAGGGCTTGGGGGCGAGGGGCCCGAGCGCCTGGCGGCCGGACGTTAATCTTCTGCCGGAAGGCTCGGGCAAGAAGGGGAAGCAGTGGACATTCCGGCACAGGTCCAGTCCCATCCGCAGAGCGGATGGCCGGCCAATGAGCTCGAAGAAGTTCTGATGGCCTCGGTGGGCAGCCCGGAGGCGGGCGGACGGCTCGTCGAGGTGCTCGGGCGCAGCCAGGTCTGGGTGCCCCTGCCCAACGGCGGCGGACCCGACTCCCCCGACCTGGAACTGCCCACGCTGGAGATCGAGGGCGCTCCGTACGTTCCCGTGTTCAGCTCCGAACAGCAGTTCCTCAGCTGCGTCGGCACCCATATGTCCTTCACCGTCGCGCCCGCCCGCGAGTTCGCCCGCGGCCTGCCCCCGCAGCTCGGCATCGCCGTGAACCCGGGCGGCGCCGTCGGGATGCCGCTGCCGCCGCCCGCCGTGGCCGAGCTCTGCCGCGCCGGACGCACCCCGCTGGACGGGCCGGCCAGCGGAGGCAGGGTCCGGCTGTACGAGCCGGCCTGGCAGGAGGAGCCCGCCGACTTCCTCTCCGCGGCGGCCGGCGAATTCGAGGAGAGCGGTGTCGTGCTCACCGCCCGCCGGGCGCTGGCCAGCATCGAGGGCGGCGATCCCGTCCTCTTCATCGGCGTCGAGTTCTCCACCTGGGAGGGTGCCGGGCGCAACGCCCCGATGGACGCCCTCGGCCGCGCGCTCGGCCGGGTCGAGGTGCCCTGGCCGGTCAATCTGATCCTGCTCGATGTGGCGCAGGACCCGGTCGGCGACTGGATGCGGGAGAAGGTCCGGCCGTTCTACCGGCGCGCGGGCCAGTAGCGCCCGGCGAGGCGCCCGCGGACGCCTTCGGAGCGGATCACCGCGTCGAGCCAAGGCGTCAAGTCGGTGTCAGGACCGGCGCATAAGCTGGTTTGATGGCTGGTGCCACGGCACCATGCCGCACCCGTGTGCCCCGGGAGCGGCGGGCCGACACAGTGGATCGAAGAGGGGCGGGGACCAGGTGAGTGCGTCAGGCACCGCGGCGGCCGGGCAGGTCGAGCACATGCTGCGCCAAGTGACGCCCGGGCGCTACGACGCGTACGAGGCACTGCTGCAGGCCCTCGCGAACGGCCGGATCTGGATGCTCCTCTGGCACGGCCAGGCGGGCTCGCCCGACGCCCAGTACGGGAACATGGAGATCGACGGCCTCGGCTACGCGCCCTGTGTGACCTCCGCCCAGGAGCTCTCGGCCAGCGGCTGGAACCGGGCCCATGAACTGGTCGGCGGCCGCGACATCGCCCGCGCCCTCTTCCCCGACCGCTGGGGCATCTGGCTCAACCCGCACGCCCCGGGCGGCGGCGTAGGCATCCCCTGGCTGGATCTGCGGCGGATCGCCACCGGCCTCGACCGGATGCCCGCGGGCCCGCTCCGGCTCACCGAGCCGGCCATCGAGATCCCGCAGTTCTACGCCCTGCTCTCGCAGAACGCCCATCACACCTCCGCGATCCGCTCGCTGCGCCGCGCCTGGGTGCAGCCCGCGCTCGGCGTCCCGTATCTCGCCATCGGTCTCGACCTCTACGACACGAGCCAGACGTCGGTCGACGCGGTGCGCGCGATGATGCAGCAGTCGATCGGCGCGGTCCCGGACGGGCTGCCCGTCTCCACCGTCGCGATGTCCGACGAGTACGACCCGGTCGCGATGTGGCTGCGCGCCAACGCCCGTCCGTTCTACGACCGCGAGGCCCACGCCCCGGCGGCCCCGGTGGCGGGCTACGGCTATCCGCCGCCGCAGGGCGCGTACTGACCCCGCTCGAAGCGGAGTTGTACGTTCCTGTCCCTCTCCGGCGGGCCGGTGCGCAGCCCGGGCGCTCGCCGCAGATTCTCGGGGCATGCGTGCGCCGTGCCCGCCTCAGAGCCTGTCGGAGGCCACCCGACAGGCTCTCAGGAAGAGAAGGCGGGCACAGCGAGTCGACGTTCGGTGTGGGGGCCTCCCTCAGGGGAAGGGCCCGACTGCCTCCGGCCGCTGTGCCACGGTCAGCAGCCGTGCTGCTGAGCCTTGCGGGCCAGTTCATCGACGCTCTTGGTCCGGCAGGAGACAAGGCCCGTGGCGAGGGCGGCCGCCCCCTTCTTCACGGCGAAGCTGCCGGCTGTGCCGTGACGGGGCGGGCCGTATCCGGTGCCCTTGGCGTTGCAGGTGCGCACGGTGTAGGTCCCAGTCGCCATCTTTACGCCTGCATAGGCGACGTAGATACCGGGCTTGGCAATCCTGCCCTTGACTGTCACAGAATTGGCTGGGGTTTTGCTCGGTACGTCGGCGAGGGTGAGCTTGGTGGCCTTTTCGAGTCCGTTGATGACCGAAGTGGCCTTTCCCGGCCCCTTCTTATAGGCGCTGAAGCGTGCGCCCACGCGCGGGACCTGGGTGTTCAGAGAGGTATTCGCGCCCTTGGCCCGGACCGTCCTGGCGTGTGTCAACCGGGTGCTGGTGACGGTCTGGGAGAAGGCGATCCGGACGGAGCCCGGCCGGCATGTGGTGGCACCGGCTCCGGGTGTGGCCTGGGCGGCAGGGACGGCGACGGACAGGACGCCGAGGGCGGCGGTGGCGACGCCGGCGGCGGTGAGGGCCCGAATATTCACGGTGAGTCTCCCGTTGGTATGTCAACTGAGTTGCCGGAGTCGGTAGTTGACCAGAAGCCGGCTCCGGCGAGTGGCAGGAGCATGTTGGGCGAGATGGCGGTCGGCAAGTGGAATTCCATGTACTACTTGTCTGCCTGGTTATTGACACCTTTGATCGCGGGTCAGGCAAAAGGGATGTACGAGGCGCCCGCTGATTCGCTTCGTGGCGATTGAAGCCCACATGTCCGTATAGCTTCCGCCGCATATCGTGCCCAGTGTCACTTTCCTGGGCTTATGAGGTCGGCGGTATGAGGAGGAATTCAACCTCAGGAACAGCTCAACTTCCTGGCCGGGAGGCCGAGTAGCTGACTATCTTCCGGTTCAAGGCGAAGTCGGTCGTGCGGATTTGCAACTGCAGATGCGTTTGGCGCGTCTCTTGAGGTCATAGATCACCCGACGAGTGACGTGAGGGAAGAATGATCCAGTCGATGTCTACGTCTGAGCGTGTTGCGGGAACCGCACGGGAGGCCACGGTCACAGAGGTGCGGCCGGGGCGGGTGTTCGGGAGAGCGCTGCGGGCCAGACGCTTACAGGCCGGGCTCACACAGGTGCAGTTGGGTGCGCTGGCCGGTATGAGCCAGGCGGCACTGTCCCGGTTGGAGCGAGGGCAGGGGGTGCCCACGTTCGCGGTGCTGCACCGGCTGGCCCGGGCCATGGAGTCGGACCTGCTGATCTTCGTGTCCCTCTCCGGAACGTTCCGGGCGGCCTTCCGTGAGGCGGGAGCATCTGCTCCCCAGACGCCGTCGAGTGCGACGCGACAGCGGATACGGCCGCCGGCCGCGGCTCCGCGTGGTTCGTGGAGGGGTGCCGGGGCGGGGCGGCCGTGAGTCGGCGGCCGTCGCAGCTCCTTGCGGGGCCAAGCGCGGGCCGGCACGACTGGTCCGTCAGTCGCTTCTCGGGGTGGGAGGTGGTTCCGGTGCCGGACTCGACGGCTTCTCATTCACTCCGTACGGAGGCTGCCCGGGACTGTCTCCGCCGCAGCGCGAGGCAGCCGGTGCCGCCGCCGGAGAAGTGACAGGGCGTGCTCCCGGGCGCGGCTCGCCGGAGGAATCGCGGTGCGTCGAGGGATCGTCGGTGGGCCGGTACCCGACTGTGCTCGTGGCCTCCGGCGATCTCACCGCACAGCGCAGTGCCCGCTCCAGGTCGAGGAGACGGGCACATGGGGTGTGTTGCATGTATTCAGGGTGCGGCAGTAGCAGGTGCGTGGAATACCCCGCGTCCCTCCCTTGCTTGGTGATGTCCGGCTTGGAGTCCGGAGTTGTCCTGCTCGCAGAAATTTCGCCGAATAGGAAATTCAGGCGGCGGCGGATCGTGAGGGCGCGATCCACTCCACGACGACCGCAACGGTGGCCTCATGATGGTCGAGTCGACCCGTGATGAAATACGGGCCGACTCATCGGGGTGCGCACACGCATTCATTGCATCGCAGTGGAACACGTGTGCTTCCCTCGTGACTTCATGCTGCGGGATCTACGGCTTCGGAGTGCAGGAAGAACCCTTCGTCTGGCACTCTGTGAAGTAGATGGGTGCCACGATGGCCTTCATGTAGTAGGTCTTGAGCTTCGTGGTGCTGCAGTTGCCGTTCTGCTTCCACTTCTCGATCGCGAACTTGCGGTACAGGGCAGTCGGCTGCGTGAATCCACGCTTCTTCGCGTCCACGCTCATCTTGTTCGTCACCGTTACGCCGGACGAAACCTTCTTGCTCACCGAGTAGGAGGTACTTGCCTCGATCTTGGCAATGCCCCACCCGATACTGCCCCCGGCCTGACCGGTCCACGTCGTCGTGCGGCTCTTCGTGGTCTTGACGGCGAAGGACAGCGTCGAGGTGTGTGAGCTGCTGTTTCTCTTCCCCACGATCGGCCCTCGGGCGGCGTATGAAGGCTTTCCGTAAGCGTGTGCTTGATAGAAGGTGAAGACGTCGCATGCCTGGGCGCCGGTGCCGGATGCCGACGCTGTGCCCTGCATGGCGGCAAAGCTTCCGATGAGTAAGGCTGCAGTCGTGGCGGCCGAATACAGGGTGCGCCTGCGTGTGGGAATCATGCTCTTCGTTCTCCGTTCTCGTGGTGCTGCGGGTTGCAGCGTTCGCGAGAGGAAAACTAGCCCCCGGCTGTCGCGCCTTCAATCGATTCCCGATCCATCTCCCGCCGAGGCGTCGACGGAACCCTCGAATCTGTTGACGATTCAATTTGCTCCCTTCTGTAAATGTGAAGTGTGTCTGAATTGCGGACGATGCGAATCGGAATCTTCGGGAGGAATTGGCCGCGGATGATGGCGGGTGTGATGCGCATCACTGAAGTGAACGGATATGAGTTCGAAGATATGACGCGAGTATTTCCGGTACGGAAGTTGTTGGTCGACGGTTGACCGAGAGGGTGGTCTCGGTGGAAGAGTTTTCCGTTGATGGGTGAAGCGGGCGTGGCGAGTGGCGTGATGCCGTCCGGCGGGTCGGTGGGGTGTTGTGGGTCCTCTTCGGTGTGGGCCCGGGGAGTTTCTCTCCATGGGATTGGCGTGTCCGGGCCCCTCCTGGCTCGAAGTGCCGGAGTGGGGGCGGGGCCGGCGGGGCAGGCTGTGCACGCGCTGGGGTGCGTGTCTCCGGGCGCAGGCGGAGTGTGTTGCGGGAGGTTTATGTTCTCGATGTCCATGCCCGTGGCATCTGGTGCAACTGGAGCCCGTAACGGCATGGTTCGGCTTGTGTGCACGATTCAACCCCAACTGCCCTGTGTTCGGAGGTCGTTTAGCCTTGTCCGGATAACGGAACACCCCAGACCGCATCACGGTTAGGCATCCATTCGCCTGACGCTATGGCTACCTGTCGCGACGGCAATGAAGACTCCCGCAGCAAGGGCGTCTAGCCGCCTCTGCGTACGACTGACTGATCGAGCCGCCACAGCGGCCAGTTCGGCCCGGCCACCGCCGGTTGAGAGGGGTCCTTGCCACGATGACGGCACCACTGCACGAGCCGACCACGGAAGCGGCCCCGATCGCGACCGGCGGTCCCGCAGCCGACTCCGGGGCGAAGAAGGTCGAGGGGCGCTCCCTCAAGCAGATTGCCTGGAACCGCCTCAAGCAGGACAAGGTCGCTCTGACGGGTGGCATCGTTGTCCTCGTCCTGATCGTGGTGGCCGTCTTCGCGCCCCTGATCGTGGGCCTGCTGGGACACCCGCCGAACGATTTCCACCAGGACAAGCTCGATCCGCTGACCAATCTCCCCACGGGGTCCCTCGGCGGCGTGAGCGGCGACTTCCTCTTCGGCGTCGAGCCCAACAAGGGGCGCGACATCTTCAGCCGGATCGTCTACGGCGCCCGGATCTCGCTGCTCGTGGCGTTCCTCGCGGCCCTGGTCGCCGTCGCGCTCGGCACGCTCTTCGGGATCATCGCCGGTTACTTCGGCGGCTGGGTCGACGCGGTGATCAGCCGGGTCATGGACGTGCTGCTGTCGTTCCCGCAGCTCCTGTTCATCATCTCCCTCGTCTCGGTCCTCCCCGACGATCTGCTCGGCCTCACCGGCAGCGGGGTGCGCATCGCCGTACTCGTCGCCGTCATCGGCTTCTTCGGCTGGCCGTACGTGGGACGCATCGTCCGGGGCCAGACGCTTTCGCTGCGTGAACGCGAGTACGTGGAAGCGGCGCGCAGTCTCGGCGGCGGGCGGGCGCACATCCTCTTCCGCGAGCTGCTGCCGAACCTGGTGGCGCCGATCACCGTCTACGCGACGCTGATGATCCCCACCAACATCCTCACCGAAGCGGCCCTCAGCTTCCTCGGCGCCGGTGTGCGGCCGCCCACGGCTTCCTGGGGCGGAATGCTGCGGGACGCCCTGGAGACGTACGAGCACGACCCGATGTTCATGGTCTTCCCCGGCGTGACGATCTTCATCACCGTGCTGGCCTTCAACCTCTTCGGGGACGGGCTGCGCGACGCCCTGGATCCCAAGGGGACCCGATAGCCCACGACTTGCCCCTGCCGCACTGTCAGGTGGCTCTTCCCATGGTTCTCCGGCAAGCAATGGCCTGGGACCGCGATCTCGGAGGTTGCGAGAAAATGTCCACAGTTACCTCGAAACGACGGCTCACCGCGGGTGCGGCCCTCGTGGTCGCGGCGCTGATGACCACCACGGCGTGCGGCGGCGGCGACGACGGCGACAGCGGCGGCGGCAGCAAGGCGAAGGGCGCCGGCTTCAACGCGGCGTTCAACAAGGTCGCCAACCCGTCCACCAAAAAGGGCGGAACGCTGAAGATGGTCGGCAAGCAGGACCTCGACTCCGCCGACCCCCAGCGCGCCTACTACGGCTTCGCCTGGGACTTCATGCGCTTCTACACCCGTCAGCTGGTCACGTACGACACGAAGCCGGGCGCCGCCTCCACCAAGCTGGTCGGCGACCTCGCCACCGGCCCCGGTGTGATCTCGGACGGCGGCAAGACGTACACGTACAAGCTGCGTCCTGGCGTCACCTGGGAGGACGGCTCCAAGCTGACCTCCAAGGACGTCAAGTACGGCATCGAGCGCATCTGGGCGACGGACACCATCACCGGTGGCCCGCAGTACCTGATGCAGACGCTGGACCCCAAGCACGAGTACAAGGGCCCGTACAAGGACACGTCCGCGGACAAGCTCGGTCTGAAGGCGATCGAGACGCCCGACGACAGCACCATCATCTTCAAGCTGCCCAAGCCCAACGGTGACTTCGAGCAGTTCCTCGCCATGCCGTCCGGCTCGCCCGTGAAGGCCTCGCAGGACACCAAGGCGAAGTACACCCAGCGGCCGTTCTCCTCGGGGCCGTACAAGTTCGAGACGTACAAGCCGGGCAAGAGCATCGTGCTCGTCCGCAACGACAAGTGGGACAAGTCCTCGGACCCGATTCGCGCCGCGTTGCCGGACAAGATCAGCATGACGATCTCCGCCAATCTGGAGGAGAACGACAAGAAGCTGATGGAGGGCGACTACGACGTCGACATCAACGGCACCGGCATGACCCAGTCCGGCCGTGTGACCGCCGTCCAGGACCACAAGGACAGCGTCGACAACATGCAGACGTCCTTCGTCCGCTACGTCGCGCTCGTCCACACGGCGAAGCCGCTGGACGACGTCCACTGCCGCAAGGCCGTCTTCTACGCCACGGACTTCGCGGCCCTGCAGCAGACCCGCGGTGGCGAGATCGCTGGTGGCGCGATCGCCAACAGCACCCTGCCGGCCTCCATCAAGGGCCACAGCGACTACGACCCGTACGGCGTCCTCGCCCGCAAGGGCAAGCCGGACGCCGCCAAGGCCAAGGAAGAGCTGAAGGCGTGCGGCCAGCCGAACGGCTTCACCACCAAGCTCAGCGCCCGTAACAACAACCCGGGCGAGGTCGACACCGCCGAGGCGCTCCAGGAGCAGCTCGGCAAGGTCGGCATCAAGATCGAGGTCGACCCGATCGACGGCGCCGAGGCCTCCAGCATCACCGGTTCGCCGTCCGTCGTGAAGAAGCGCGGCTACGGCATGACGATGAGCGGCTGGGGCCCGGACTTCCCGTCCGGCCAGGGCTTCGGCCAGCCGCTGTGGGACAGCCGGTTCCTCTCCGAGACCGGTAACTACAACGAGTCGCAGCTCAAGGACCCGCAGATCGACAAGATCTTCGACGAGGCGATCGCGGAGACCGACCCGGTCAAGGCCGGCGAGATCTACAAGAGCCTCGACAAGCGGATCCTGGACCAGGCCGACTGGATGCCCTTCATCTACGAGAAGAACATCACCTGGCGCGGTAAGCGACTGACGAACGCCTACATGTCCGACGCCTACAACGGCCGTTACGACTACGTCTCGCTCGGCGTCGTCAAGTAATCGCTGTAGTCAACAGCATGTGCAGTCAACCCGGTTGACTGCTCCACCGCCGCCGAAACCCGCCAGTCCGAAGGGCAGGTGATGGCCCGGGGCGGTGGCCGGGAGCCCCCACAAGGGGTTCCCGGCCACCGGCGGGCCGCGCACAGTGCTTGCTTATCTCATCCGGCGCCTGTTCGCCGTAGTCATCATGGTGCTCGTCGTACTGCTCGCGACCTTCACCATCTTCTTCATGCTGCCCAAGTGGGCGGGTCAGGACGTCGCCGTCCTCTTCGCCGGCAAGGCTTCCGGTGCCGAGCAGCTCCAGGGCATCCGGATAAAACTGGGTCTCGACGACCCACTCCTCGTCCAGTTCTGGGACTTCGTCAAGGGCATCCCGATGGGGCGCGACTACGCGAACGGTGACGACGTCACCCACTGCGCCGCACCCTGCTTCGGCTACTCCTTCCGCACGGAGGTACCGGTCTGGACCACCCTCAAGGACGCCCTGCCCGTCACCGGTGCGCTTGCCGCCGGTGCCTGCGTCCTGTGGCTCATCGGCGGCGTCGCCACGGGTGTCGTGTCCGCACTCAGGCGCGGCACCATCTGGGACCGTGCCGCGATGACCACCGCCCTCGCCGGCGTCTCTCTGCCGATCTTCTTCACCGGCATGGTCGCGATGGGCCTCTTCGTGCACAACTTCGGCTGGGTGCACATCGCCGACAACCTCTCCACGGACGACGGCATCGGCACCTGGTTCCAGACCCTGATCCTGCCGTGGATCGTGCTCGCCTTCCTGAACGCCGCGATGTACGCCCGCCTCACCCGAGCCACCATGCTCGACGTGCTCGGTGAGGACTACATCCGCACCGCGCGCGCCAAGGGCCTGGGCGAGGGGACCGTCATCACCCGGCACGCCCTGCGCTCCGCGATGACGCCGATCCTCACCGTCTTCGGCCTCGACATCGGTGTGCTCCTCGGCGGCGCCGTCCTCACCGAGTCCACGTTCAACCTGCCGGGGCTCGGGCTCGCGGCGGTCCAGGCCATCAGCAACAAGGACCTGCCCGTGATCCTCGGCGTCACACTGTTCGCGGCTCTCGCGATCGCCGTCGCCAACCTCGTCGTCGACATTATGTACGCCGTCATCGACCCGCGAGTGAGGCTGGGATGACCGAACTGCACAAGAGCGGTGCCGCGCTGGGCGAACCCGCCCCGGCGGGCTCGCCCGCTCCCACCGCCTTCCTCGAAGTGCGCGACCTCAAGGTGCACTTCCCGACCGACGACGGTCTGGTCAAGTCCGTCGACGGGCTCAGTTTCACGTTGGAGAAGGGCAAGACCCTCGGTATCGTCGGGGAGTCCGGCTCCGGCAAGTCCGTCACGTCGCTGGGCATCATGGGCCTGCACACCGCGGGCCAGTACGGAAAGCGCAAGGCACAGCTCTCCGGCGAGATCTGGCTGGACGGCAAGGAGCTGCTGTCCGCGGACCCCGACGAGGTGCGCAAGCTGCGCGGCCGCGACATGGCCATGATCTTCCAGGACCCGCTGTCCGCGCTGCACCCGTACTACACGATCGGCAAGCAGATCGTGGAGGCGTACCGCGTCCATCACGCCGTCGACAAGAAGACCGCCCGCAAGCGGGCGATCGAGATGCTCGACCGGGTCGGCATCCCGCAGCCCGACAAGCGTGTCGACAGCTACCCGCACGAGTTCTCCGGCGGGATGCGCCAGCGCGCGATGATCGCCATGTCGCTGGTCAACAACCCCGAGCTGCTGATCGCCGACGAGCCGACGACCGCGCTGGACGTCACCGTCCAGGCGCAGATCCTCGAC
Source organism: Streptomyces sp. NPDC088246 (assembly GCF_044741025.1). Taxonomy (NCBI): domain Bacteria; kingdom Bacillati; phylum Actinomycetota; class Actinomycetes; order Kitasatosporales; family Streptomycetaceae; genus Streptomyces; species Streptomyces sp. NPDC088246. The sequence continues at coordinate 289,176 of NZ_JBIURV010000002.1, read as the reverse complement.
CTGGTCCGGGACCTGCAGAAGGAGTTCGGCTCCGCGGTCATCGTCATCACCCACGACCTGGGCGTCGTGGCCGAGCTCGCCGACGACATCCTGGTGATGTACGGCGGCCGCTGCATCGAGCGCGGACCGGCCGAGCAGGTGTTCTACGAGCCCCGGCACCCCTACACCTGGGGACTGCTGGGCTCGATGCCGCGCCTCGACCGCGACCAGACCGACCGGCTCATCCCGGTCAAGGGTTCCCCGCCGTCGCTCATCAACATCCCGTCGGGCTGCGCCTTCAACCCGCGCTGCCCGTACGCGGACGTGCCCAAGGACGACGTGACCCGCACCGTACGGCCCGAGCTGCAGGAGGTCGGCAGCCGGCACTGGGCGGCCTGCCACATGTCGCAGGAGCAGCGGGAGCGTATCTGGACCGAAGAGATTGCGCCCAAGCTGTGAGCGAGGACAAGGCCGTGACGAGCGAGGACAAGGGCGTGGACGTTCCGACGCAGAGGCCTGCCGGGGGCGGCGGGACGGTCAAGGACGCAGCCTCCCGCGAGGTTCTGCTCAAGGTGACCGGGCTGCAGAAGCACTTCCCCCTCAAGAAGGGGCTGCTGCAGCGCAGCGCCGGTGCCGTGAAGGCCGTCGACGGGATCGACTTCGAGGTGCACTCGGGCGAGACCCTGGGCGTCGTCGGGGAGTCCGGCTGCGGAAAGTCGACGATGGGCCGGCTGATCACCCGGCTGCTCGAACCCACCGCGGGGAAGATCGAGTTCGAGGGGAGGGACATCACGCACCTCGGCGTCGGCGCCATGCGCCCGATGCGCCGCGACATGCAGATGATCTTCCAGGACCCGTTCTCCTCGCTGAACCCCCGGCACACGATCGGCACGATCGTGTCGGCCCCCTTCAAGCTGCAGGGCGTCACGCCCGAGGGCGGCGTCAAGAAGGAGGTGCAGCGGCTGCTGGAGGTCGTGGGCCTCAACCCCGAGCACTACAACCGCTATCCGCACGAGTTCTCCGGCGGCCAGCGCCAGCGCATCGGGATCGCCCGCGCGCTCGCGCTCAACCCCAGGCTGGTCGTGGCGGACGAGCCGGTGTCGGCGCTGGACGTCTCCATCCAGGCGCAGGTGGTGAACCTGCTCGACGACCTCCAGACCGAGCTCGGCCTGACGTACGTGATCATCGCCCATGACCTCTCGGTCGTACGGCACGTCTCGGACCGGATCGCGGTGATGTACCTCGGCAAGATCGTGGAGCTGGCGGACCGCGAGTCGCTCTACAAGGCGCCGATGCACCCGTACACCAAGGCGCTGCTCTCGGCGGTGCCGATCCCGGACCCGAAGCGCCGTTCGGCCAAGAGCGAGCGCATCCTGCTGAAGGGCGACGTGCCGTCGCCGATCTCGCCGCCCAGCGGCTGCCGCTTCCACACCCGGTGCTGGAAGGCGACGGAGATCTGCAAGACGCAGGAACCGCCGCTGGTCGCGCTGAAGACCGGGCACCAGGTGGCCTGCCACCACCCGGAGAACGCGCCCGACCAGGCGCCCGGCGAGACGGTGACGGCGGCGGCGCGCGAGGCGATCGAGATCGTCAAGGTGCAGAAGCCGGACGCCGACGAGACCGCCGCGGATGACGGCGCCGCATCGTCCGATACGCCGGAGGACAGCCCGAAGGAGTAGTAACCGGCACAATTGCCCGGTGCTCAACGAACTGTTCACGCCCTCCGTCCAGCATGCGCTCGACATCGTCGGAATCTTCGTCTTCGCGATCTCCGGCGCTCTGCTCGCCGTGCGCAAGAACTTCGATGTCTTCGGCATCGCGGTACTCGCCGAGGTGACCGCGCTGGGCGGGGGGCTCTTCCGTGACATCGTCATCGGGGCGGTCCCGCCCGCGGCGTTCACGGATCTCGGCTACTTCACCACCCCGCTCCTCGCCGCCGGCCTGGTGTTCTTCCTGCATCCGCACGTCGAACGGATCCAGGTGGGCGTCAATGTCTTCGACGCGGCCGGCCTCGGGCTGTTCTGCGTCACGGGCACGGTCAAGGCGTACGCCTACGGCCTCGGCCTCACCGCGTCGGCGGCCCTGGGGCTGGCCACCGCGGTCGGCGGCGGTGTGCTGCGCGACGTACTGGCCAACGAGGTGCCTTCGCTGCTGCGCTGGGACCGGGACCTGTACGCGGTACCCGCGATGGTCGGCGCCACCATGATCGTGCTGTGCATCCGCTTCGACACGCTCAACGCGTTCACCAGCGGCACCGCGGTCGTCATGGCCTTCGTACTGCGACTGCTGGCGATGCGCTACCACTGGCGGGCCCCGCGCGCCTACAACCGGCGGTCGGCGACGGCCGAGGAGGGCCCTGCGGCCACCTGACGCGACTTCGCCCTGCCCACGCGCGGGAGGAATGCGAGAAAGGGCTCCGCACCGTGCGTCGATATCTTCCGGCACCCCAAAGCTACCGCTTAGTAATACGATCGGGTACGGTGCATCGCATGGCACAGGCAGCAGCGCAGACGGCTCAGGCCGCGCAGGTAACCATCGGGAACAGCGAGTTCGACCGCGACACCGCCGTCACCCTTCGCGAGGAAGGCGTCTACGACGCCGAGCTCTCCGCCGGATGGACGATCATCCGCGCCGTCAACGGCGGCTATCTGCTGGCCATGCTCGGCCGTGCGCTCGGTGAGGCCCTGCCGCACCCCGACCCCTTCTCGGTCTCCGCGCACTACCTCACCGCATCCGTCCCGGGCCCCGCGGTGATCCGCACCCAGACGGTCCGAACCGGCCGCACCCTCTCCACCGGCCAGGCCTCCCTCTTCCAGTACGCGCAGGACGGCACCGAGGTCGAGCGCATCCGCGTCATCGCCACCTACGGAGATCTGGACGCGCTGTCCGACGAGGTCCGCACATCGGCGAAGCCGCCGGCCATCCCGCCGCTGGAGCACTGCCTCGGCCCGAGCGACGGTCCGGCCCCGATCCCCGGCAGCTCCGCCATCACCGAGCGGCTCGACATCAAACTCGACCCGGCGACGATCGGCTGGGCCGTCGGCGCCCCCTCCGGCAAGGGCGAGATGCGCGGCTGGTTCGGCCTCGCGGACGGCCGCGACGCCGACCCGCTCTCGCTGCTGCTCACCGTCGACGCGCTGCCGCCCACCTCGTTCGAGCTGGGCCTCAAGGGCTGGACGCCGACCATCGAACTCACCACCCACATCCGCTGCCGCCCCGCCCCCGGCCCGCTGCGCGTCTCCATCACCACCCGCAACCTCGCGGGCGGTTTCCTGGAGGAGGACGCGGACGTCTGGGACAGCGCGGACCGGCTGGTGGCCCAGTCCCGCCAACTGGTGCGGGCGCTGCGCGCATAGCGGTGTCAAGCGGCATGAGGAGGACGGGTGAAGCCCTGCGCCAGGAGCCCGAACAGCCGGGAGGCAGCGAAAGGCTGAGCAGGTCCGATCACGGCTGCGGGCCCCGCCGGGCGGCTGCCCCGGCGGGGCCCGCAGCCCTCATCGCGTGTTCTCAGTCGTTTTCGCTCAGGACGACTCCGTACTCGTCGTCGTAGCCGTTGTCCTTCAGCAGGAGTGACAATGCGGCGCGCTCACCGGTGAAGCGGACGTCGACGGTGCTCTCCTTCTCGCCCAGGAGGAAGTGGGCCGTGACCGGGTGCTGGGCGGCCTTGCCCCAGCGGGTCACCCAGCGTTTCGCGTCGCCCTGCGAGCCTCCGTCCTCCGCCGCGAGATCGGCCAGGCCGCCGACGTCCCGGGCCTTGAGACGCGCCAGGACCTGTTCCGTGATGGAGAGGCTGCCGGGGGTGGGGCGGCCGGTGACCGTCAGGTCGAGCTCGGAGGTGCCGTTCCTGACGCGGTCGGGCGTCTTGTCCGTGTTCAGGGCGTCACACCCGCCGAGGACCAGCACCGCTGCTCCCATCAGGCCGACCGCCCCGTATGCCCGCCTCAACTGCGCTTCCCCGGGCGGATGATGCTGATGGCACTGAGGTTCTTGTTGCGCTTGAACCATTGGTGAGGCAGCGCCGAGGTGACGTCGTCCTGAGGCCGCGGTGTGCCTGTCGGACGCGGGGCGGTGGCCGCTGCGAGCGCGGCGGCTGGAGCCGCCACATCGACGGCCAGAAGGCCGGCGAGCACCAGACCGGTGGTCGCGAACCACCTGGATCCGGACATGGCTGTGCTGAACAAGAAGAATCCCCTGCCGTAAAAAAGAAGTCAAGAATTTGTAAAGGTAGTGGGGGCTTCCTGCTCCGTGATCGAGCCAAGGGTCCCGAACCGGACGGGTCCAAAGTCCTGTGCCCTGACAGCGATGCAGGCGGAAGGGGCGGGAGTGTGCATGAACAGTTCAAAGCGGCGGGACTCCGCCCCGGAGTCCATTCCGCTCCCGGGCCGGATTCGGCCACCTCCCGCCCAGGGGGATGCCGATCAATGAGTCTTTGTCAGTAACAGATCACGACGTTGCGTGATTGATCAGATGGTGCGGCCGTACTCGAGCTGGAGCAGAACGAGGGCCGCAGCGGCGATTTTCGTGATGCGACCGGGGTCGGGGCTGACCCTGGGCGGGGCCTTGAAGCCCCACGGCACGCTCGTACAATCGAGCCCACCATGGCTTACCTCGACCACGCCGCGACCACCCCGATGCTTCCGGAGGCGATCGCGGCGATGACCGCCCAGCTCGCCGTCACCGGTAACGCGTCCTCACTGCACGCCGCCGGGCGCCGGGCCCGCCGTACCGTCGAGGAGTCGAGAGAGACCCTCGCCGATGCCCTCGGCGCACGCCCCAGCGAGGTGGTCTTCACCTCCGGAGGCACCGAGGCCGACAATCTCGCGGTGAAGGGTCTGTACTGGGCCCGCCGCGCTGCCGCCCCCCACCGCACCCGGGTGCTGGCCAGCCCCGTCGAGCACCACGCGGTGCTGGACGCCGTCGACTGGCTCGCCGAGCACGAGGGTGCGAACGTCGAATACCTCCCCGTCGACCCGTACGGACGCGTCCACCCGGACGCACTGCGCGAGGCGATCCTCCGTAGCCCCGACGATGTCGCGCTGGTCACCGTGATGTGGGCCAACAACGAGATCGGCACGATCATGCCGGTGCGTGAACTGGCCGACGTGGCCCGTGAGTTCGGCGTACCGATGCACGCCGACGCGGTGCAGGCGTTCGGGCAGCTGGAAGTCGACTTCGCCCGGTCCGGTCTTGCCGCGATGACGGTCAGCGCGCACAAGATCGGCGGACCGTTCGGCACCGGCGCGCTGCTGCTCGGCCGCGAGTACACCCCCGTACCCGTGCTCCACGGCGGCGGCCAGGAGCGGCACGTCCGCTCGGGCACCCTCGATGTGCCCGCCATCGCCGCCTTCGCCGTCGCGGGGCGGCTGGCCGCCGACGGGCGAGAGGAGTTCGCCCACGAGATCGGCGGACTCCGCGACGACCTGGTCGCGGCCGTGCTGGCGGCCGTCCCCGACGCCGTCCTCGGCGGCGACCCGACGCCGGGCGGGCGGCTCCCCGCCAACGCCCACTTCACCTTCCCCGGCTGCGAGGGCGACTCCCTGCTCCTGCTGCTGGACGCCCAGGGCATCGAATGCTCCACCGGCTCCGCGTGCACCGCGGGGATCGCCCAGCCGAGCCACGTACTGCTGGCCACCGGCACCGACCCGGACCTGGCCCGCGGCACCCTGCGCTTCTCGCTCGGCCACACATCCACCAAGCAGGACATCGACGAGGTGGCCCGCGCCATCGGCCCGGCGGTGGAGCGGGCACGGACGGCGGGACTCAGCTAGGGCCTCTCGGCCCCGTCCGGCGATCGGCCCCGTCATCGGGCGCGCCCGGGGACCGGCCCCGTTCGGTCATCGGCCCCGTCCGCGGACCGGGCCAGGCCGCGGAGGTCACCGCGCGCCCGCCGCCCGGACCAGCTTCAGATACCGGTCCCAGTCCCAGTGCGTCCCCGGATCGGTGTGGTCGGTGCCCGGCACCTCCACATGCCCGATGATGTGCTCGCGGTCCACCGGCATCCCGTACCGCCCGCATATCGCCGCCGTCAGCCGCGCCGACGCCCCGTACATCGCCGCCGTGAAGTCCTGCGGACGGTCCACGAACCCCTCGTGCTCGATCCCGACACTGCGTTCGTTGTACGACCTGTTCCCCGCGTGGAACGCCACATCCAGCTCACGGATCATCTGCGCCACATGGCCGTCCTTGCGCACCACATAGTGCGCCGCCGCCCTGTGCCCCGGGTCCTGGAAGACCTTCACCGCGCCCCGGTAGCTGCCCTGGGTGACATGGATGACGACCCGGTCGATCGGGTAGTCGGCCGGGCGGTCGGCCCGCCGCCAGTTCGCCGGGGACGCCGATATCCACTCGGCCCGCGCGTAGTCCACCTCGCCCGGCGTCCGGGGCTTGTCCACCCCCGGCAGCCGCCACCAGGCTTGCTCCAGCTTCTCCCGCGCCAGCACGGCCGTACCCGCGGCCGTGACGGCAGCGCCGATCAGCAGCCCGCGGCGGCTGATGCCGTGCCCGGACTTCGCCCCCGCAGAGCCCTTGGCGCCCGCCGTCCCCTTGGTCCCCATGTGTTCCACAACGCATATCCGCGAGCGTTCGGTTCCCGGCGCCCCGTACTCTGGTGGAGCTATGACTGAGACTTCCCAGCGCCCCCTCCGTGTGCTCGCCGCCATGTCCGGCGGTGTCGACTCCGCCGTCGCCGCGGCCCGTGCCGCCGAGGCGGGCCACGACGTGACCGGTGTGCACCTCGCCCTCTCCGCGAACCCGCAGTCCTTCCGTACCGGAGCGCGCGGCTGTTGCACGATCGAGGACTCCCGCGACGCGCGCCGCGCCGCCGATGTCATCGGCATCCCGTTTTACGTCTGGGACCTGGCGGAACGCTTCCGCGAGGACGTCGTGGACGACTTCATCGCCGAGTACGAGGCCGGACGCACCCCCAACCCGTGCCTGCGCTGCAACGAGAAGATCAAGTTCGCCGCGCTGCTCGACAAGGCCCTGGCGCTCGGCTTCGACGCCGTGTGCACCGGCCACTACGCCACCGTCGTACTGAACGAGGACGGCAGCCGCGAGCTGCACCGCGCCTCCGACATGGCCAAGGACCAGTCGTACGTCCTCGGCGTCCTGGACGAGAAGCAGCTCGCCCACGCGATGTTCCCGCTCGGTGACACCCTCACCACCAAGGACGAGATCCGTGCCGAGGCCGAGCGCCGGGGCCTCGCCGTCGCCAAGAAGCCCGACAGCCACGACATCTGCTTCATCGCCGACGGCGACACCCAGGGCTTCCTGGCGAGCCGGCTCGGCACGGCCGAGGGTGACATCGTCGACGAGTCGGGTACGAAGGTCGGCACCCACGAGGGCGCCTTCGGCTTCACCATCGGCCAGCGCAAGGGCCTGCGCATCGGCCACCCCGCCCCGGACGGCAAGCCGCGCTACGTCCTGGACATCTCCCCGGTGAACAACACGGTGACGGTCGGCCCGGTCGAGGCCCTCGACGTCACCGCACTCACCGCCATCAAGCCCCGCTGGTGCGGCACGGCCCCGGCCGGCCCCGGCACCTACACCGCCCAGCTCCGCGCCCACGGCGGCGAGACCGAGGTGACGGCGGAACTCGTCGACGGGACGCTGAACGTCTCGTTCACCGAGCCGGTACGCGGCGTGGCCCCCGGCCAGGCGGTCGTGCTGTACGACGGCACCCGGGTGGTCGGCTCGGCGACGATCGCGACGACGGTGCGGCGGGAGACGGCTCCGGCCGGCTGATCGCCCCGGCTGACCGGCCTCGGCTGACCGCCGGGGCCGACACTGCCGGGGCGGCCGTCATAGGCCGCTGCTGCGGACCGTCCGCATGTGATGTACGTACGACGGGGTCCGCCTCCCCGTTCCGCCGGGGGCCGACAGATGATCGACGCTGTCCGCTACCTGGTCGACAACGGCATCAAGTGGCGGGTGATGCCTGCGGGCTTCCCCGCCTGGTACCGCGCAGTTCACTGCCCTGCGCGAAATGGGGCTGCTGCGCCACTCAGCTGCCGGGACCCTGCGGATAGGTGTGAACGATGTACGCCCAGCGTGCTGCGCCCACTGCCAGAAAGATCAGTGACGGCGTCAGCCACCAGCGGCTGAGCGTCCGCTGCCGCACGGGGAGCAGGGCGAGCAGGGAGGTGATGACACCGAGCGTGATCAGCAGCGCTGACGCGACCTCGATACCCGTCAGCGTCTGTTCGTCCCAGGCCGCTTGCGGCTGAGTCGCAAGTGCGCCGTAGGCAACGTAGGCGTTGAGCAGGTTCGCGAGGATGAGGATCACTCCCCAAGGCCCTCGCAGCAGGCCGGTCACTTCAGGGCGCTCCTCGCATCGTCCAGATTCTTGTCGAAGCCACGGCCGTAGGCCTGGGCGTTGTCATCCTGCCAATAAGGGCCACTGTTATAGCGGGCGGCGAGTTCCTGGCGCTGCTGAGCCAGAAATGCCGTAGTGACCGGTAAGCGCTGGTCAGCGGGTGGCCGAGCTTGGACTGACCGGATCCTCCGTCACGGGCAGGCACTCGGAGAGCAGGTCGACGACGTCGCGCCAGGCTCGCTGCGCGTGCCGTGGGTGGTAGCCGACGCCGGGACGCACGGTGTGGTCGACCGTCGGGTGGTGGAAGGCGTGCAAGGCGCCGCCGTAGACCGCGAGGCGCCAGTCGACGCCCGCGGCCTGCATCTCGGCGGTGAACGCGTCCCGTTGAGCGGGCGGCATGATCGGGTCTTCCGACCCGACCCCGGCCCACACCGGGCAGCGAATGCGCGCCGCCTCGCCCGGTCGGCCCGTGGTCAGTGCGTTGACTGTCCCGATCGCGCGCAGGTTGACGCCGTCGCGCCCGAGTTCCAGCCCGACGGCGCCCCCGGTGCCGTAGCCGACGGCGGCGATCCGGTCGGGGTCGGTCCGCGGTTCGGCGCGCAACACGTCGAGCGCCGCATAGCCGATGCCCCGCATCCGGTCGGGGTCGGCGAGCAGCGGCATGCAACGGGCCAGCATCTCCTCGGGGTCACCCAAATAGCGCCCGCCGTGAAGGTCGAAGGCCAGCGCTACGTATCCCAGCTCGGCGAGAGCATCGGCCCGGCGGCGCTCGACGTCGCTGAGCCCCGTCCCCTCTGGCCCGAGCAGCACCGCGGGCCGGCGGTCGACGCCGGCCGGGAGTGCGAGGTGCCCGATCATCGTCAGACCGTCGGCCGGGTACTCGACCGTGCGCGTTGTAATCGTCGTCATGAGACTGGACTTTAGTGATCGTCGAGCCCGGTCGGGCCGGGGTTCACCGCTGGCAGAACAGCGCGGGTGTCGCGGATCTGGCGGACCTTCGGCCTCAAACCGCACCTGGTGGACACCTTCAAACTGTCCAAGGACCCGCAGTTCATCGAGAAGGTCCGCGACGTCGTCGGCCTGTATCTGGACCTGCCGGAGCGGGCGATCGTGCTGTGCGTGGACGAGAAGTCCCAGATACAGGCAGACTTCTTTGCTTGCTGGCGGAACATCCCCGCGCGGGCGTCCCACGGCAGTGGCTGTCTCTCGTTCAGCCGAAGCCCACCTTGCTGGACTTCAGTCCGAGTACAAGCGCACGGAGTGTGGCCCGGTCCGTCGTGACGATGCGTTCCGGGCTCTCGCTCTCGCGGATCGCGACATCTTCGCCCTCTAGTGCAGCAACTTCGATGCAGTTGTTCCCTCCTGCGTCGGAGAACGATGACTTCAACCAATGCAGGCCGGACACGTGAGACACCTCTTACAGTTCTCTGACTACTGAGCGGATGAAATCCCTGGACTTCACGGGAGTCAACGCCACCTTCTCGACCATGTCCAGCCTGGTGCGAAAGTTCGCCAGTTGCGTGGGTGAGTCGATGAAGACTGCTCCCGTGGGTGAGTCCAACTGCACTGTGTCCAGATGCTGATTGGGAGCCTCCGCGTACAGGACGGATGAGTCGCCGAGGAGCGGGAAGCCGCCGGCTGCGAACGGGATGACGTGCAGCGTGACATTGGGGCGTTCACTCGCATCCAGCAGGTGCAGCAGCTGAGCGCGCGTGACGCCGAAGCCTCCGATCTGCATCCTGATCGCGGCTTCGTGGATCACGCCGGTGTACGGGACCGAGTGCTCTCCGGTGACCACGGCCTGGCGGGCCAAGCGGTGTGCCACGCGTAGTTCGATTTCGAGGCGCGGCATGGGTGGGACGAAGAGTTCGAAAATTGCGCGTGCGTGGTCCTCGGTATGAAACAGGCCGGGAAGGTGTGCGATCTGGACAGTTCGTAGGCGCACGGCGTAGTGCTCAAGTGCTGATACGTCCAGAAAGCCCGGCGGGATCTTGCCCCGGTACTCCTCCCACCAGCCGGACTTCCGCCCACCAGTCAGTCCAGCCAGTGCGTCGATCAGGGACGAATCGTTGCATTCGTAGATGCTGGCGAGTCGGCGCAGGCGCTCTTCGCTGATACCGAAGCGCCCGGCTTCCACATTGGAGATGACCGTGCGGTCAGTGCCCAGAAGGTCGGCCGCTGCAGGGGCGGTCATACCTGCCCCTTCGCGCAGCCGCCGAAGTTCGATGCCGAATCGGCGTTGAAGGATGGTTGGAGTCTGTCGCGGTGCCATGTGGCCTCTCCTTGGTTCGCGCACAGTGTGCCTATCCAGAGCCCGACGTTCCACCGAGAACAGGAAGTTAACTCTTCGGAGCGACTTGGTAGCACGGTTATGAGTTTCTCTCCTACTCTGTTATGCGTGCCACTCGCGCAGTCGACGGCGGAAGCGCACCGATCCACCCCGCCCATCCGGGAAGGCGGGCCCCGGAGCGGCATTGCCACCGCCACCACGGCAGCAACCACCCATGGCGCACGTCCACTTGTCACCACTCGCACGCACCCCAGGAGGTGCCCGTGAGGGCTGAATCCACCCCCTACGCCCCGTACACCCACCACCCCGCCCCCATCCCGTTCGCCGAACCCTGGCAGTACGAGCTCGCCTTCCCCTGCGACCCGCGCAGCCCCCGCATCGCCCGTGCCACCCTCCGCGCCATCCTCGGTGCCACGAACTGACCGAACTCAGCTACCGTGCCGAGTTGTTGACGTCAGAGCTGACCACCAATTCCGTGCGGCACACCAAAGGGCCCGCAGCCGTCCGGCTCCAGTGGCGGCACCCCGTGCTCCGGATCAGCGTCTGGGACATGAGCCCTGACCTGCCCAAGCCGTACGCCCCGCCCGGCGACCTCACGCCGAAGCCGGGCGGGGCATGGCCATCCTCGAACTCGTCGCCGACCGTTGGGGCGGGTGCGCCATAGGGGAGGGGGCGTACGGGCCGGGCGGCAAGACCGTCTGGTTCGAGCTCGGGCTCGGAGCCTGAGCGCGGCGAGGCCCCGCGCGGCCACGTCCGACCCCTGTGCGGGCGTGGCCGCGCGGGGCGGACCGTGGGCTCAGGAGGCCTGGCGTACGTACACGCGCGCGGGAGAGCCGCCGCCAGGGCGCGGGGCGCGGGTCGCGAGCCGGGCCGGGGTGGGGCTGAAGCCGCCGCAGACCACCGGCGTGCGCGCCGTGACGGACAGGAACAGCGAGCGGTGGTTGACGATCAGTCGGAGACTGTCTCGGTGTCGTAGAAGCAGAAGTGGTCCTTGATCGCGGCGACTTCGGGCTTCGGCTCGGGATAGGCCCAGACGAGATCGGCCTCCTCCGGCAGCGACCAGTAGGAGGCGTCGCCCTTGAACGGGCAGTGGGTGTGGGTGTCCGAAGCGGTCAGGAGTTCCGTACGGACGTCATCGGGCGGCAGGTAGTAGCGGACCGGACAGCCCGTCTCGCGCAGCACGAGCGGGCGCCGGCTCTCGGCGAGCACCTGCCCGTCGCGCACCACACGTACATGCTCGGTGCCCGGTTCGACGGTGATGACGTGGCCTTGTGTGGAAGTCATGTCTGGTACAGCCGTCTCGCGGGCCGATTTCTTCCCCTTCCTTCCCCGGCGCCGGCCGGTTCTCCACCCGGCCGCCCGGGCGTGTCAGTGGTGGCCCTTACGGTGTCTGCATGAACATCTGCGTTTTCCTCTCCGCCGCCGACCTCGACGACCGCTACACCCAGCCCGCCCGCGAATTCGCCGAAAGGCTCGGCCGGGGCGGACACACACTGGTCTGGGGAGGGTCGGAGAGCGGGCTGATGAAGGTCGTCGCCGACGGGGTGCAGGAATCGGGCGGACGGCTGGTCGGGGTGTCGGTCGACTTCCTGGCCGCGAAGGCGCGTACCAATGCGGACGAGATGGTGATCGCGCGCGATCTCGCCGAGCGCAAGGCGCTGCTCCTGGAGAAGGCCGACGCGGTCGTGATCATGGTGGGGGGTACCGGGACGCTCGACGAGGCGACCGAGATCCTGGAGCTGAAGAAGCACGGCAAGCACGACAAGCCGGTGGTCCTGCTCAACACGGCAGGCTTCTACGACGGGCTGCGCCAGCAGTTCCAGCGCATGGAGGACGAGGGCTTCCTGCCCCTCCCGCTGACCGACCTGGTGTTCTTCGCGAAGGACGGCGTGGGCGCCCTGGCCTACCTGGAGGAGTGGTCCGGCCTGCGGTGACGCGGCGGCGGGGTGCGATCAGCGGGGTGCGATCATGGGAGGCATGTCCACTCATGTCATCACCGGCGCAGGCTCCGGCATCGGCGCAGCCGTCACCCGTCGTCTTCTGGAGCGCGGTGACGAGACCGTGCTGCTGGCCCGTGACGCGGGCCGCGCGAAGGAGCTGGCCGCTCTCCACCCCGGCGCCCGTACGCTCGTCGGTGACCTCTCCAACCCGGACCGGCTCTCCTGGGCGTTCGCCCAGCAGGCGATGCCGGAGCGGGTCGACTCGCTGCTGCACATCGCGGGCGTCGTCGAGCTCGGCAAGGTCGGTGACCTCACGCCCAAGGCGTGGCACTTCCAGCTCAACGCCAACCTGGTCGCACCCGCCGAGCTGACCCGGCTCTTCCTGCCGCAACTGCGGGTCGCCCAGGGCCATGTGCTCTTCGTGAACTCGGGCGCCGGTCTCGCGGCGCACGCCGAGTGGAGCGCGTACGCCGCGAGCAAGCACGGCCTGAAGGCGCTCGCCGACTCGCTGCGCCACGAGGAGCACGCGAACGGCGTCCGGGTGACGTCCGTCTATCCGGGGCGCACCGCCAGCCCCATGCAGGCCAAGGTCCACCAGCAGGAGGGCAAGGAGTACGACCCCTCCCGCTGGATCGACCCGGAGTCGGTGGCCACCACGATCCTGATGGCCGTCGACCTGCCGCGCGACGCCGAGGTCAACGACCTCACGGTGCGCCCCGGGCGCTGACCGCCACCACCGACCGGGCGGGCCGGGCACGGCCTTAGGCTTCCCGTGTGAGCGAGAAGAGCAAGTTCAGGGGTTGCCCGGCCACCGGAATCGGTTCCATGCCCGGGGGAGACGCACGGGAGGCGGCGAAGACCGTCACCGGGTCCTTCGGGGACGGCGAGGGCCTGCCGTATCTGGCCGAACTGCCGGCCCGTGGGCCCGGTGCGGACATGATCGGGCGGACCATCGGGCTGCTCGTCGACCTGTACGGCCATGTCGAGCCCAGTGGCTGGCGGATCAGCGACCGGCCCGGACGGGACACCCGCCGGGCCAGGTCCTGGCTCGGCGAGGATCTCGACGCCCTGGAGGAGTTCACCCAGGGGTACGAGGGACCGCTCAAGGTCCAGGCGGTCGGTCCCTGGACGCTGGCCGCCGCACTGGAACGACGGGGCGGCGAGGCCGCGCTCGGCGACCCGGGGGCCTGCCGCGACCTGGCGGGCTCACTGGCGGAGGGACTGCGCGCCCACCTGGCGGAGGTACGGCGCAGGGTGCCGGGCGCCGAAGTGATCCTCCAGCTCGACGAACCGTCGCTGACCGGCGTACTGCGCGGGCGGATCAGGACGGCGAGCGGCTACCGCACCTACCGGGCCGTCGACCGCCAGGTCGTGGAGGGCACCCTGCGCGATGTCCAGGCGGCAGCCGGGGACGGGGCGACGGTCGTTCACACCTGTGCACCCGATGTGCCGTTCGCGCTGCTGCGCCGGGCCGGGGCCGACGGCATCTCGTTCGACTTCTCGCTGCTCACCGAGCGTGAGGAGGATGCGATCGGGGAAGCGGTCGAGGGCGGCACCCAGCTCTTCCTCGGGGTGGTGCCGGGCACTGACCCGGCCTCGGGTGATTTGTCGGACCCGGGCGGTAGCGTCATGGGTGTCAGGACGCTGTGGCGCAGGCTGGGGCTGAATCCGGGGACTCTGACGGAGTCCGTGGTGATCACCCCGTCGTGCGGGCTCGCGGGTGCCTCGCCCGCGTATGCGCGCGCCGCGCTCGCCCACTGCGCCCGGGCCGCGAGATCGCTCGCAGACAACCCTGAGTAACGGGGCAACGGGTAACGGGAGGACGAGACGATGGCCGTCGAACAGCAGATGTCAGTGCCCGCACAGGCTCAGGAGCAGCACGCACTGCTTGCCGAGCAGATCGAGGAGCACCGCTTCCGGTACTACGTGAACGACCAGCCGGTCGTGAGCGATGCCGAGTTCGACCGGCTGATGCGCGCGCTGGAGGCCCTGGAGGAGACGTATCCGCAGCTGCGCACGCCGGATTCGCCGACACAGAAGGTCGCGGGGCCCTACCAGACGGAATTCACCTCCGTCGAGCACCGCGAGCGGATGCTCTCGCTGGACAATGCCTTCGACGACCTGGAGTTGGCGGCCTGGGGCGAGCGGATCGCCAAGGACGTCGGCACCACCGGCTACCACTTCCTGTGCGAGCTGAAGGTCGACGGACTCGCGGTCAACCTCACCTATGAGCACGGGCGGCTGACCCGGGCCGCGACCCGCGGCGACGGTCGCACCGGCGAGGACATCACCCCCAATGTCCGTACGATCGCCGAGATCCCGCACCGGCTGAAGGGTGAGCGGATTCCGGCGCTGGTCGAGATCCGCGGCGAGGTCTTCTTCCCGATGGAAGCCTTCGAGGAGCTCAACGCCCGGCTCGTCGAGGCCGACGACAAACCCTTCGCCAACCCGCGCAACGCGGCGGCGGGTTCACTGCGCCAGAAGGACCCGAAGGTCACCGCCACCCGCCCGCTGCACATGGTGGTGCACGGCATCGGTGCCCGCGAGGGCTTCGACATCGACTGCCTCTCGCACGCCTATGAGCTGCTGCACGAATGGGGTCTGCCCACCGCCAGGCACAACAAGGTGGTGGACTCCCTCGACGAGGTGCGGGAGTTCATCGCGTACTTCGGCGAGAACCGGCACTCCGTGGAGCACGAGATCGACGGCGTCGTCGTCAAGCTCGACGAGATCCCGCTCCAGGGCCGGCTGGGTTCCACCTCGCGCGCCCCGCGCTGGGCGATCGCCTGGAAGTACCCGCCGGAGGAGGTCAACACCAAGCTGGTGAACATCCGGGTCGGTGTCGGACGCACCGGCCGGGTCACCCCGTACGCACAGGTCGAGCCGGTCGAGGTGGCGGGCTCCGAGGTCGAGTTCGCCACCCTCCACAACCAGAACGTGGTGAAGGCGAAGGGCGTCCTCATCGGGGACACGGTGGTGCTCCGCAAGGCGGGCGATGTGATCCCGGAGATCCTCGGCCCGGTCGTCGATCTGCGTGACGGCACCGAGCAGGCGTTCGTGATGCCGACGCACTGCCCCGAGTGCGGCACGGAGCTGCGGCCCATGAAGGAGGCCGACATCGACGTCCGCTGTCCCAACGCGCGCTCCTGTCCCGCGCAGTTGCGGGAGCGCCTCGCCTATCTCGCGGGCCGCAAGTGTCTCGACATCGACCACTTCGGATATGTCGCGGCCGCGGCCCTGACCAAGCCCCTGGAGCCGGCCGAGCCGCCGCTGCGGGACGAGGGCGATCTCTTCGGGCTGACCGTCGAGCAGTTGCTGCCGATCCGGGCCTATGTCCTGGACCAGGACAGCGGACTGCCCAAGCGCGATCCGAAGACCGGTGAGGAGAAGACCGCCTGGGTCTTCGCCAACCAGCAGGGCGAGCCGAAGAAGAACGCCCTCGGCATGCTCGACGCCATCGCCGCGGCCAAGGACGCGCCATTGGCCCGGATCCTCACCGGGCTCTCCATCCGCCATGTGGGCCCGGTCGCGGCCCAGGAGCTGGCCCGTCAGTTCCGCTCCATCGACCGGATCGACGAGGCGACCGAACAGGAGCTGGCCGATGCCGACGGGGTCGGCCCCATCATCGCCGCATCGGTCAAGCAGTGGTTCGCCGAGGACTGGCACCGGGAGATCCTGCGCAAGTGGCGGGAGGCCGGGGTCCGGATGGAGGACGAGGGGGCGGGGGAGGAGGTCGGGCCGCGCCCGCTCGAAGGACTCACCGTCGTCGTCACCGGCACGCTGGCCGGACACACCAGGGATGGCGCGAAAGAGGCGCTCCAGAGCCGGGGGGCGAAGGTCACGGGTTCCGTCTCGAAGAAGACCTCCTTCGTGGTCGTGGGTGACAACCCCGGTTCGAAGTACGACAAGGCGATGCAGCTGAAGGTGCCCGTGCTGGACGAGGACGGCTTCGCCGTACTGCTCGAACAGGGGCCGGATGCCGCGCGCGAGGCGGCCGTACCCGTCGAGGAACCGGCGCAATAGCACAGATTCCCGTCACGGAACCGGCGCAACGGGACAGAACTCCGTCGTGACAACCCCGAAATGAGGCTGACCGGTGGGTGAGTGGTGAACAAGTGGGCAGGAAGGGTGTAGACGCACGGACAGGGACAAGGGTTGTCGTCGGGGGGCCGGGTTCACCCGATCGGCGCATAGCAGATCCTGACGGACGGTTGGTTCGCATTCGGGCAAGAGCTGTAGAGCGCTGCCCGTAGAAGCCTTCCGCGGCCTACTGTTGAGATGCGCACCTGCCGTGCCCGGCCACGGGATGGGAAATCGGGTCGTGGTGGCATGGAGCTGAACCATCGGGCGACATCGGCACCGCCGGCTGTGAGAGGGACGGAATGAAACCGACCGAGAGCGCCGCACCGGTGTCGCGGCTGCAAGGTTTCGTCGGCCTCACGCCCAAAGTGGGTGCCGTCGTCGTGGCGATCGCCGTTGTTCAGCTCGCGACCGGTTTCTACCGGACCGTGAGCGAAGGACACGCACTCTTTCCCGACGGCAGGGCCGGCTGGTCCCTCGCCGTCCTCACCGGAATCATCGTCGGGCATCTGGTCGCGCTCGGACGCGACCGATGGTGGGGCGGCACCGGTTCCGGAGCCGCCCTCACCCTTGCCGTGCTGCTCCTCTACGGCTGGGTGCCCGCCGGTCTGGTCAGCCTGGTCGTCGTCGTCCTCGTCGGCGGGGCCCGCAGACACCGCTGGTGGCAAGGGCTGCTGCACGGCGCGGTGGACATCCTGGGGATAGGCGCGGCAGCCCTGGTGCTCGCCGCGTTCGGGGAGGTGCAGACCGTCGAATCGCCCTGGCATCCACTCGACTGGGGCATCGCCGCCGTCCCGGAAGTCCTCCTGGCAGCTTCCACCTACCTTCTGGTGACCCGGGTACTGCTGTGGTACGCGCGGGCACCCCAGAGCGGCGGGCTGCCGACCATCGCCCGCACCGCCCTGCTGCGCCAGGGCCTCGTCGCGGTGGCCCTGCTCGGCATCGCACCGCTGATCTGCGTCGTCTCGATGGCCATGCCCGTACTCCTGCCGCTCTTCGCGGTCCCGCTGATCGCCCTGGACTCCACCCTCTGGATCGCCCGCGCCCGGGCCGAGGAGCAACTGCGCGACCCGCTGACCGGGCTGCCCAACCGGCAGTGGCTGCTGGAACGCACCTGGGCGGCGCTGGAGGACGCCGAGTCCACCGGCGCCAGATCCGCTCTCGTCCTGATCGACCTCGACCGTTTCCGTGCGGTCAACGACACCCTCGGCCATCTGGCGGGGGACCGGCTGCTGCTGCAGATAGCGGAACGCCTCAGACTGGCGCTCCCGCGAGGAGCGGAGGCCGCGCGGCTCGGCGGTGACGAATTCGCCGTGCTCCTGCCGACCGCGGACTCCACCACCAGCGCCCAGCGGGTCGCGCGCCACCTGGTCGCCGAGCTGTCCTCCCCGCTGGACCTGGACGGTCTGACCCTGGTGCTGGAGGCGAGTGCCGGAGTCGCCGTCTACCCGGACCACGCGCTGGACGCCGAAGGGCTGCTCAGGCGTGCGGACGTGGCGATGTACCAGGCCAAGCGCGACCGTACGGGCGTCGAGGTGTACGAGTCGAAGCGGGACAGCAACACCCCGGACCGGCTCGGGCTGCTCGGCGATCTCCGGCGTGCGCTGGACGCCGGAGAGGTGGAGCTCCACTACCAGCCGAAGGTCCGCTTCGACGGCCAGGTGGCCGGCCTCGAAGCTCTGGTGCGCTGGGTGCATCCGGAGCGCGGCCGGGTCCCTCCGGACGAGTTCATCGCCATCGCCGAGTCGTCCGGCCTGATGCCGCACCTCACGGAGTACGTCCTGGAGACGGCGCTGGCCCAGGTCGCCCGGTGGCGGGCGCAGGGGCTCTTCGTCCCGGTCGCGGTCAACGTCTCCCCGCGCGACGTCCACACCCCCGGATTCGCGGGCGGCGTCGCGGCGCGGCTCGCCCGGCACGGCGTCCCGGCCGGGGCGCTGCAGCTGGAAATAACGGAACATGTGCTGCTGGAGGACCCGCAGCGCGCAGCCGACACCCTCGCCGGACTCACCGGGCACGGCGTGAAGATGTCCCTCGACGACTTCGGTACGGGCTACTCCTCGCTGGTCCATCTGCGTCGGCTGCCGGTCAGCGAGCTGAAGATCGACCGGTCCTTCGTGGCCCGTCTGGCCGTCGACAACGAGGACGCGGAGATCGTCCGCTGCACCATCGACCTGGCCCACTCGCTCGGTCTGCTGGTGGTCGC
The DNA here is from genome assembly GCF_044741025.1 of Streptomyces sp. NPDC088246. Lineage (NCBI taxonomy): Bacteria > Bacillati > Actinomycetota > Actinomycetes > Kitasatosporales > Streptomycetaceae > Streptomyces > Streptomyces sp. NPDC088246. Next base: position 270,370 of record NZ_JBIURV010000002.1, on the reverse strand, counting down.
GGAAGGGGTCGAGGACGACGAGACCTGGGAGCGGCTGCGGGATCTGCGCTGCGATGCGGTGCAGGGGTGGCTGGTCGCCGCCGCGATGCCGCCGCAGGAGACGACGGCCTGGCTGCGGGCGCGGGGTGAGCACGGGTGGCGGCGGCCGGCGGAGCTGGCGGCTGCGGCTGCGGCCGCCGCGGCCGCCGCCGGTGCGCCGCCCGAGCTGGAGCAGCGGCCGCCCGGGCGGGCGGTCGAGTCGAGGCCCGCGACGACATGAGCACGGGGGGCGCGGCGTGTGGGCACCGGCGCGGCCCGGTGGCCGCTCTGCCCCCAATTGCCGGACGGGCCTGAACCGGGCTCGCCGGTCGGACTCGAATCTGTCGCCTGACCAGGGTGTTCGCCCGGGTGGCGGGAGTGGCTGCGGGCGACACCATAGGATTGGGCCAAAACCACACACCAACCCCTGAGGATCGCTGCATGCCTGGCATCACGCGCGAGGAGGTCGCCCACCTCGCCCGGCTGGCGCGTCTGGAGCTGAAGGGCGAAGAGCTCGATCACTTCGCCGGTCAGCTCGACGACATCATCGGCGCGGTCGCCCGCGTCTCCGAGGTCGCCGACCAAGACGTACCGCCGACCTCCCACCCGCTGCCGCTGACCAACGTCATGCGCGCGGACGAGGTCCGTCCGTCGCTCACCCCCGAGCAGGCGCTCTCCGGCGCCCCGGCCCAGGAGCAGCAGCGTTTCAAGGTGCCGCAGATCCTGGGGGAGGACTAAAAGCAATGACGGACAACAGCACCATCATCAAGCTCACCGCCGCCGAGATCGCCGCGAAGATCGCCTCCGGCGAACTCACTGCCGTCGAGGTCACCGAGGCCCACCTGGCCCGGATCGACGCGGTCGACGAGAAGGTCCACGCCTTCCTGCACGTCGACCGCGAGGGCGCGCTCGCGCAGGCCCGTGCCGTCGACGCGAAGAAGGCGGCCGGTGAGAAGCTCGGCCCGCTGGCCGGTGTCCCGCTCGCGCTGAAGGACATCTTCACCACCGAGGGCATGCCGACCACCGTCGGCTCCAAGATCCTCGAAGGCTGGATCCCGCCGTACGACGCGACCCTCACCAAGAAGCTGAAGGCCGCCGACGTCGTCATCCTCGGCAAGACCAACATGGACGAGTTCGCCATGGGGTCCTCCACCGAGAACAGCGCCTACGGCCCGACCGGCAACCCGTGGGACCTCACCCGTATCCCGGGCGGCTCCGGCGGTGGCTCCTCGGCCGCGCTCGCGTCCTACGAGGCCCCGCTCGCCATCGGCACGGACACCGGCGGCTCCATCCGCCAGCCCGCGGCCGTCACCGGCACCGTCGGCGTCAAGCCCACCTACGGCGGTGTCTCCCGCTACGGCATGGTGGCGTTCTCCAGCTCCCTGGACCAGGGCGGGCCCTGCGCCCGTACCGTCCTGGACGCGGCCCTGCTGCACGAGGTGATCGCCGGGCACGACCCGATGGACTCGACGTCCATCGACGCTCCGGTCCCGCCGGTCGTCGAGGCCGCTCGCAACGGCAGCGTCGAGGGCATGCGCGTCGGCGTCGTCAAGCAGTTCGCCGGTGAGGGCTACCAGGCCGGTGTCGTCCAGCGCTTCAACGAGTCGGTCGAGCTGCTGAAGTCGCTCGGTGCCACGATCGTCGAGCTGGACTGCCCGTCCTTCGACCTGGCCCTGTCGGCGTACTACCTGATCGCGCCGTCCGAGTGCTCCTCCAACCTGGCCCGCTTCGACGCCATGCGGTACGGCCTGCGCGTCGGCGACGACGGCACGAGGTCGGCCGAGGACGTCACCGCGCTCACCCGCGAGGCCGGCTTCGGCGACGAGGTCAAGCGCCGCGTCATCCTCGGTACGTACGCCCTCAGCTCCGGCTACTACGACGCGTACTACGGCTCGGCGCAGAAGGTCCGCACCCTCATCACCCAGGACTTCGAGAAGGCCTTCGAGCAGGTTGACGTCATCGTCTCCCCGACGACGCCCACCACCGCCTTCCCGATCGGCGAGCGCGCCGACGACCCGATGGCGATGTACCTCGCGGACCTGTGCACCATTCCGACCAACCTCGCCGGCAACTCCGCCATGTCGCTGCCCTGCGGCCTGGCCCCGGAGGACGGTCTGCCGGTCGGACTGCAGATCATCGCCCCCGCCATGAAGGACGACCGGCTGTACAAGGTCGGAGCCGCCGTCGAGGCCGCCTTCGTGGAAAAGTGGGGGCACCCGCTGCTGGAGGAGGCTCCGTCGCTGTGAGCGCACTGACCAAGGCCAAGGGCTTCAAGAAGTCCAAGACCGGTACGTACCTGTCCATCGGCACCACCGCTTTCGGGGCGCTCGGCGTCATCAAGCAGGCCAAGAAGGCCCGCTACGAGCACGACACGCTCCGACTGATCGACGCCGTTGTCTCCGCCGCCGCCATCGCCACTGGTGTCGCCCTGCTGCTGCGCGAACTCAAGCGCATCGGCGATGACGACGTACTGCTGGGCTGAGAGGGAACTTTCACCGTGACTGTCACTGACCTGGTGTCGTACGAGGACGCGCTCGCGTCCTACGACCCCGTCATGGGCCTGGAGGTCCATGTCGAGCTCGGCACCAAGACCAAGATGTTCTGCGGCTGCTCGACCGAGCTCAAGCAGGATGCCAACTCCCAGACCTGCCCGGTCTGTCTCGGCCTGCCCGGCGCGCTGCCGGTCGTCAACGAGATCGGCGTCGAGTCCGCCATCAAGATCGGCCTCGCGCTGAACTGCGAGATCGCCGAGTGGTGCCGCTTCGCCCGGAAGAACTACTTCTATCCGGACATGCCGAAGAACTTCCAGACCTCCCAGTACGACGAGCCGATCGCCTACAACGGCTATCTGGACGTCCAGCTGGAGGACGGGGAGATCTTCCGGGTGCAGATCGAGCGCGCCCACATGGAGGAGGACACCGGCAAGTCGACCCACGTCGGCGGCGCCACCGGCCGTATCCAGGGCGCGTCCCACTCCCTGCTCGACTACAACCGGGCCGGCATCCCGCTCATCGAGATCGTCACCAAGCCGATCGAGGGAGCGGGCGCACGCGCCCCCGAGGTCGCCAAGGCGTACGTCGCCGAGCTCCGCGAGCTCATCAAGGCGCTCGGTGTGTCGGAGGCCCGGATGGAGATGGGCCAGATGCGCTGCGACGTCAACCTGTCGCTGCGCCCCAACGGCACCGAGACGTTCGGTACGCGCTCCGAGACGAAGAACGTGAACTCGCTGCGTTCCGTCGAGCGCGCCGCCCGCTTCGAGATCCAGCGCCACGCCGCGGTGCTGAGCTCGGGCGGCACGATCGTGCAGGAGACCCGGCACTTCCACGAGGAGGACGGCTCGACCACGGCCGGCCGCATCAAGGACAACGCCGAGGACTACCGCTACTTCCCCGAGCCCGACCTGGTGCCGGTCGCCCCGGCCCGCGAGTGGGTCGAGGAGCTCCGGGGCGGCCTCCCCGAGCTGCCGCGGCTGCGCCGCAAGCGGCTGAAGGAGGAGTGGGGTGTCTCCGAGCACGACATGCAGTCCATCCTCAACGCCGGTGCGGTCGACCTGATCGTCGCCACGACCGACGCGGGCGCCCCCTCGGACCAGGCCCGCAAGTGGTGGATGGGCGAGCTGGCCCGTAACGCCAACGAGACCGGCCGCGGCCTCGACGAGCTGCCGATCACCCCGGTGCAGGTCGCCAGGGTGGCCGAGCTCGTCACCTCGGGCGACCTCAACGACAAGCTGGCTCGCCAGGTCATCGAGGGCGTCCTCGCGGGCGAGGGCGACCCGGACACCGTCGTCGAGAAGCGCGGCCTGAAGGTCGTCTCCGACGAGGGCGCGCTGGGCACGGCCGTGGACGAGGCGATCGCCGCCAACGCGGCCATCGCGGACAAGATCCGCGGCGGCAAGGTCGCGGCGGCGGGCGCGCTCGTCGGCGCGGTCATGAAGGCCACCCGCGGCCAGGCGGACGCGGCCCGCGTGCGCGAGCTGATCCTGGAGAAGCTCGGCGTCGAGGGCTGATCCCGTCCCCTGCGTGGGCGGTTTCCGTACGTCCCTGAAGGGGCGGTGCACCCGTGAGCCGGGTGCACCGCCCCTTCACCCGTCCTCGCGCTGCTCCCGTTCGTCGCGGCGGCGGGTCCCGGCCCGCTGCCCGCCGCGCTGATCGGCGTGAACCTCGGCCCGAACCTCACGTACATCGGCCCGCTTGCCACCCTGCTCCGGCGCCGCATCCTGCACACCCACGGCGCCGCGCCCGACCTCGGCCACTTCACCCGGTTCGGGCTGCTGACCGTACCGGCGACGCCGGCCGTGTCGACGGTCGCGCTGTGGGGGCGCCGCAGCTGATCGGGGTGTGACCAGGTGCGGGACGCGGTTGGACTTTCCCGGCCGACCTGTTGGACGTTCACCACCGAGCCGTACGGAATCCTTCCCCGCGCCACCTGGCTTGATTAGTTTCCCGGCTGAACGACAGACTCGGGAGGCTCACTTGACCACGGACATTTCACGGCGACGGCTCTTCGCGCTCGGCGGCGGTGCACTCGGCGTCGCAGCTGCGGGGTCGCTGCTTCCGCCGTCGCTGCAGGCCGCGATCGCGGCGCAGCCGGCACATCCGGCGGGGTCCGGTGGCGGTGACGGGCTCGGAGCCATCAAGCATGTGGTGATCCTGATGCAGGAGAACCGTTCCTTCGACCACTACTTCGGGACACTCCGGGGAGTGCGCGGCTTCGGTGACCGCAACGCCGTCGAACTGCCCTCCGGCAGGCCGGTCTTCGAGCAGCCCGCTCCGCTGGGCACCTCCGTGCTGCCGTTCCCGGTGCGGGACGCCGCCGAGGCGCAGAAGAAGGACCTCCAGTACATCGGCGCGCTCGACCACTCCTGGAGCGGTGGCGGGAAGGCATGGGCCGGGGGGTGGATGAACGGCTGGGTGACCGCGAAGACGGCCGCCACCATGGCGTACTACGACCGCCGTGACATCCCGCTGCACTACGAACTGGCCGACACCTTCACGGTCTGCGACGCCTACCACTCCTCCATCCACACCTCGACCAGCCCCAACCGCAACCACCTGTGGAGTGGCAAGACGGGCAACGAGGCGAACGGCAAGCGGGCCGTCAGCAACGACGCGTACGACGAGGGCACGCACCCCGGGTACGACTGGAGCACGTACGCGGAGCGGCTGGAGAAGGCCGGGCACAGCTGGCGTACGTACACCGAGTGGGAGAACTTCACCGACAACCAGATCGAGTTCTTCGCCACCTTCAAGGCGATCGCCCGCAAGGCGCTGGCGAAGACCGGCGGCCATACGTACATGGAGTCGTTCTACTCGGCGGTACGGGACGCGGACGCCACGGAGCGGGAGCGGCTGTTCGGTCTGCTCGAAGAGGGTGTCGTCACCCTGGACAAGACCGAACGCAGCCTCTTCGAGCGTGCGTTGCGCCGGGTGGAGACCGGAACGCTGGCCGATGAGTTCGCCAAGGACGTGGCGGCGGGCACGCTGCCCGAGGTCTCCTATCTGGTGCCGTCGGCCGTCGACTCCGAGCACCCGAGCGTCTCCTCGCCGATCCACAGCGCGACGATCGTCTACAAGGTCCTGGACGCGCTGGGCAAGCACCCCGATGTGTGGCGCCACACCGCCGTCCTCATCAACTACGACGAGAACGACGGCTTCTTCGACCACGTGCCGCCGCCGGTCGCGCCGCCCGAGGTGACCGAGGAACAGTGGGAGGGCAAGCCCACCGGTCTCGGGATGCGGGTGCCGCTGCTCGTCGTGTCGCCGTGGACGGTGGGCGGCTACGTCTGCTCCGAGGTCTTCGACCACACCTCCGTGATCCGCTTCCTGGAGCGCTGGACCGGCGTGAAGGAACCGAACATCAGCGACTGGCGGCGCACCGTCACCGGCGATCTGACCTCGGCGTTCGACTTCAAGCGCGCACGGCGCCGGCCCGAGGTGGAGCAGCCCGGTGCCATCCCGCCGTTCAGCGGACGCTGGGCGCCGAAGCCGCCGCTCGTGCAGCACATGCCCGTACCGGAGCCCGGGACCCGCCCGGCCCGCGCGCTGCCGTACCAGCCGGACGCCCAGGCGAAGCTGGTGGACGGAGCGGTGCAGGTGGCCCTCAGCAACACGGGGCGCTCGTCCGCGCACTTCGCGCTGTATCCGTACGCGGGGGAGTTCCCCGTACCGCAGCACCGGGATGTGAGGGGCACGGCGCAATGGACGGTGCCCCTTACCGGTGCGGCGTACCGGTTCACGGTGACGGGGCCGAACGGCTTCCGACGCGAGTTCGCCGGGCCCGCGAAGGGCGGCGTCTCGGCCGGGGCCGAAGTCGCCTCGCGGGTCGACGCGCATGAGCGGGATCTGCATCTCACCCTGCGCAACACGGGGCGGACGACGCTCACCTTCACCGTGCGGCCGCTGGGGTACGTCGACGAGGCGGACCTGCGGGGCTGGACCAGGACCGTCAAGGTCAAGCCGGGACGCAGCCGTACGGTCGTGCACTCGGCGGCCGACGCACACGGCTGGTACGACCTGTCCGTCACCGTCGACGGGGACGATGTCTTCCGGCGCCGGCTGATGGGGCACATCGAGAACGGCCGGGCGAGCATTTCCGGCTGACGGGTCGCCGGCAGGCCCGTCATCACGTACGGGAGTTCGGCGCCCACCGGAACCGCCGTGGCGCGGCCGGCGTTTCCTTGATCATGACTGAACTGATCGAGAAATGGACCGGAGTCACGGCGGGCGCCGCCCCCGAGGAGGCGGATCCCGTCGTCCTGGAGTGCGCCCGCCTGCTCGCCGCCGAACCGGACAGCGAGCAGGCGGTCCTGCTGACCTTCGGTCTGGTGAGCATGGCGCGGTACGTCCTCGGGCGACGCGGCGCCCCCGTCGAGCGGGCCGTGGTGGACGCGCTCGGCGCCGCCGCCGAGGCCATGGACGAGCAGTCCCGCCAGGCCGGCGGGTGCGGGCACGCGGCTCATCCGTACACCGGGAGCCTGGAGAACTGGGACACGGACGCGGACGCGCTGCTCGACGCGCCGGACGTCCAGGTTCCGCCCGCTGCGTGGGACGGGGCCGAGGCCTGCCCCCGCAACGCCGCCGGATGGGCGCGGACAGCCGCCGATGTGATCCTGCCGGGCAGCACGGAGGGCATCCCCGAGATCATCCCGGAAAGCCACCTGAGCAACATCAGCAGCCTGGGCAGTGTGCTCAACGACTATCCGAACGGTGATCCGTTCTGGGACCTGGAGGTCCACGCCACACCGCCCAGCAGCCTCTCCCGGGCCGCTCTCGCCGGCTATGTCGTCGTCGCCCATGCGAACTGCTGGTACGCGGGGTCGGGCCGGATCAGACAGCGGTCGCTGCTCGACGACATGATCGAGGGCCTGGAGTCCGTACTGCCGTTGCTGCCGGACGAGACGTGCGCGCACGAGGACGGCGAGCACCCGGCACTGAACTCCGGCAGCGACCAGCAGGCCGCCGAGGGAATCCACCTGCAGAGCCCCGGCGGCCGGGCCGTCCTGCGCGAGGAACACGAGGACGGATACGGGGCCTCGCTGGAGGCGTGGACCTGCACCGCCTTCCTGCGCGCCCTCTCCGTCGAGGCCCGCGACCATCTGCGCGAAGCGGTCGACAGACTCTTCGGCACCCGGGAGACGGCACATCTGGACCCGGTGTATCTGCGCCCCGACGGCCGGCTCGACATCGAACCGCTGAGCGAGCGGCATGTCCCGTTCAAGGACGAGACAGCCTCCGAGGAGGCGGCGCTCTGGGCGGCCCGGCGGTACGAGCAGCTCGGCCCCGACGGACCCGCGCTCGAGCGGACCGTCCTGCTGCTCCTGATGGGCACGGCGGCCGATTCCCTGCAGCTGTCGTACGGAATCGCCCGCGAGATCCTCGGCATCCTCCGTACCGCTGCCGCCGCCCTGCCCGGTGGCGCATGCACCCACGCGGACGGCCATGCGCCCGGCCATGAGCGCACCTCCGATCGCGTGGCCCGCATCGCGCACCTCTACGCCCCCGACGCATGCCCCGCCCTTGGCCCGGACTACGGCCAGGGCTTCGGGAGCGAGGTGCTGACCTGCCCCGTCCATCTGGCGGAAGCCGTGGCGAAGGGCATTGCGGAGATCGAGGAGCAGTTCGAGGAAGAACTGGAGGCGGAGGAACGACTGGCCGAGTGAGGTGGCCGGAGGCCGTTGTGACTCCGGGGCCGCAGTCATTCCTGCGGCCGTTGTGAGTAAGGCCACGAAAGCGACAAAGGATCACCATCGGCTGCCAGAGTGGCGATTCTCAGGTCATGTGTTCTTTACGGGCAATTCATGTTCTGTCCTGGTAAAGAACCACGAACCATCAGGAGCACGTCCGTTGGCTGCCATTGCCCGCTGGTGCGTCAGGCACCGCCTCATCGCCGTCCTCATCTGGCTCTTCGCCCTCGGCGGCGCAGCCACCGCGGCGGGCTTCGCGGGCTCTGCCTACTCCAACGACTACGACGTGCCCGGTACGGAGTCCGGCCGGGCCGCCGAGCTCCTCAGGAGCGGTTTCACGGACCTCGGCGGTGACACGGACACCATCGTCTGGCACACCACCGACTCCACCGTGCGGGCCGCCGATGTCCGGCAGACGATGACCCGGACCCTGCACGCGGTCGAGGAACTGCCCGGTGTCGGCGCCGTCACCGGACCGTACGGGGCGTCCGGCGCCGGGCAGATCAGCGAGGACGGACACACCGCCTACGCCACGATCACCTTCGACCGGCAGTCCGACGACATCCCGGTGCAGCAGGCCCGGGCGGTCGTCGACACAGCGAAGGCCGCCGCCGGCGACCACCTCCAGGTGGAACTGGGCGGTTCGGCCGTCGCCCTCACCGAGGCGCCGTCCGCCCACTTCAGCGAGGCCATCGGGGTCGTCGTCGCAGCGGTCGTCCTGTTCCTCGCCTTCGGCTCGCTCGCCGCCAGCATGCTGCCCATCGCCACTGCTCTCGTCTCCGTCGGCACGGCGTACGCGGGCATCGTGCTGCTGGGCCATGTGATGACCGTCGCCGACTTCGCCCCCATGCTGGGCATGCTGATAGGGCTCGGCGTCGGCATCGACTACGCGCTGTTCATCGTCACCCGGCACCGCAGAGGACTGCGCAGGGGCATGACCGTCGCCGAGGCGGCGCAGAACGCCGTCGCGACGACCGGGCGGTCCGTCGTCTTCGCCGGAGCCACTGTCTGTATGGCGCTGCTCGGCATGCTGATCCTGCGGCTCGGGTTCCTCAACGGTGTGGCGATCGCCGCCTCGCTCACCGTCGTCCTGACCGTGGCCGCCTCCGTGACCCTGCTGCCCGCCCTGCTGTCCTTCATCGGCATGCGGGCGCTGAGCCGGCGCGAGCGCCGAAGGCTCGCCGAGCGCGGGCCGCAGCCCGAACTGCCCACCGGCTTCGCCGCCCGCTGGTCCGCGTTCGTCGAACGCCATCCCAAGCTGCTCGGGGCGTTCGCCGCCGTGGTGATGCTGGTCCTCGCGCTGCCCACGTTCTCCCTGCATCTGGGCACCTCCGACCAGGGCAACAACCCCTCCTCGTCCACCACCCGGCAGGCGTACGACCTGCTGGCCGAAGGATTCGGACCGGGCGTCAACGGCCCGCTGACGATCGCCGCACAGCTCGACGGCGCGGACGACCGGCTGGCGATGGACGGCCTGCCGGACGTCCTGCGAGCCACCGACGGTGTGGCCTCGGTCGGCCCGGTGACGTACAACAACAGCGGCAGTGCGGCCTTCATCGCCGTTGTGCCGAATTCGTCACCGCAGTCGCGGGAGACCAGCGCGCTCGTCGGCCGGCTGCGTACGGATGTCCTCCCGCAGGCCGAGGCGAACACCTCGCTCCGGGCCCATGTGGGCGGGGTGACGGCCGGCTACGACGACTTCGCCCGGATCATCATCGGCAAGCTCCCGCTCTTCATCGGCGTCGTCATAGGGCTCGGCTGTCTGCTCCTGCTGCTGGCCTTCCGGTCGATCGGCATTCCGCTGAAGGCGGCCGCGATGAATGTGGCGGCCGTCGCCTCCTCGTTCGGAGTCGTAGTCGCGATCTTCCAGTGGGGATGGGGGAGCGAGCTGCTGGGGCTGGGCAGCTCGGGGCCCATCGAACCGTTCCTGCCGGTCATCATGGTGTCCGTGCTCTTCGGGCTCTCCATGGACTACCAGGTGTTCCTGGTCGGGCGGATGTACGAGGAGTGGCTGGAGACCGGTGACAACCGGCGGGCGGTGCGCGTCGGCCTCGCCGAGACCAGCCGCGTGATCAACTCCGCGGCAGTGATCATGATTTCGGTCTTCCTCGCCTTCGTCCTCAGCGGGGACCGGGTCATCGCCATGTTCGGAATCGCGCTCGCCGCGGCGGTCGCCCTCGATGCCTTCGTTCTCCGTACGCTGCTGGTCCCTGCCCTGATGCATCTGCTGGGCGGAGCGAACTGGTGGCTGCCGCGCTGGCTGGATGGGCGGCTGCCGCGGATCAGCATCGAGCCTCCAGAGTGCCGCGTGCCGTATGGGAAAATCCCGCAGGCAGCGAAACCGGCGGAACCGGTGGGAACCGCGCAGGCAGTGCAAGCGGTGGAATCGGTTCGAGAAGGAGCATGATGTTCGCGATATCCCTGGGCGACGACGGAGCGGAACTGCGGCCGCTGGAGATCTGGCAGGCGGCGGAGTTCCTCGCCCATATGGACCGGGCCCGCGAGATCGTCGACCCCTGGATCCCCCTCGCCTCGTTCGCCACCGACGTGGACTCGGCGCGTGCCCTGCTCCGGCGGTACGCGGAGAAGCGGGCGGCCGACACGGGGCGCCTCTACGGCATCTGGCTGGACGGTACGCTCGTCGGCGGTGTCCTGTTCCGGATCTTCGACACGGAATCCGGGAACTGCGAGGTCGGCTGCTGGCTGGAGCCGGCGGGGGAGGGGCGTGGCCTGGTCACCCGGGCGACACGGAAGCTGATCGACTGGGCGGTGTACGAGCGCGGGATGCACCGCGTGGAGTGGGGCGCGTCCGCCGCGAACACCCGAAGCATCGCCGTGGCCAAGCGGCTCGGTATGACACGCGACGGGGTGCTGCGCGAGAACTACCTGTACCGGGGCGAGCGGCACGACTCGGAGATCTGGTCCGTACTGGCCCGGGAGTGGCGGGCGCAGAAGGCCTGAGGCCGGGACAGGGGGACCGGCCGGCGACGGGCGTTAAGAAGGTTCTCATCCGGGCCGCCTAGCGTGCGGGACATGAACCCCGGAACTCCCAAGAACGCCAGCACTCCCACCGGCTCCGCCGCTCCCGCTGTTCTCGACGCCGAGGAGACCGCGGCCGAGGAGAACACTGCCAAGGACGCGGCGCACAGCCTCGACAAGGGGGCGGCCGAAGCCGAGGGAGAGCTCGCGGTGGCCGACGACGCCGGAGCGGGCTCCGCCCCGGACCCCGCCCAGGACCTCGATCCGGATGCCGGCTTCAAGGACTCCGATTCCGAGGACTCCGACTTCACGGACCCCGACTTCGACGACTCCGGCAAGGGGTCGTCCGGCCTCGGCTCGGCCGCCGCGGCCGTGGCAGCCGCCGGTCTCGGTGTCGTCGCGCTCAGCGGGTCCTGGGTCGGCAAGGTCGCCGCCGAGCGCGAGACCCTGATCGGGCAGATCAAGACCTCGGGCGGTGGCACCGCGGCCCAGCAGATCTCGGAGATCTACGGCGACGCCTGGCACTCCACCGCGCTGGTCAACGGCCTCTTCGCACTGCTCGCCCTGCTGGTCGGCATCTTCGCCCTGGTCCGCCCGGCCTTCGGCGCACCCTCCCCGCACCCGCAGCCCGGCTGGGTGCGTGCCGTCGCGACCGCCGGCATCGCGCTCGGTGTCCTCGGCCTGGTGATCTCCGCCGGCATGTATTTCGACCTCATCGTCGCTCTGCCGACCGCGGGCACCACCCAGTGAGTACGTACCGCCCTACGGCCGTCTGAGAGCCTGTCGGGTGACCTCCGACCGGGCGGTCACGCCCTGGCACGCACGCTTCCCGCGTTGTCGTCAGTCACCGACTCCCCCATAGCTGAAGGCATGGGGGGGACCCCCTTCGCGTCGACTCCCTCCTCCGCCTTGGAATCGCACGCACCAGACCGCGTCCGCTATCCGATCGGAGGTCACCCGACAGGCTCTGAGACCGACCGGCAATTGGGGGGCGGCGTCGCGGGGCTGGGCACGCGCTCCCCCAAGGCCTTAAGGGCCAGGGGGGACCCCCTCCCGCGTTGTCGTCAGTCACCAACTCCCCCATAGCTGAAGGCATGGGGGACCCCCTTCGCGTTGACTCCTTCTCCGCCTTGCAGCGGCACGCACCCGGCCCCGCTCCCTCACCCACCCCCCATTTGCCGGTCGGTCTAAGGCATCCGCCCGGGCGGCCCCGGCCCGTGTGCGGCAGTGTCCGCACCCGGCTAAGGCCCCCCGCCCCGCGAAGATGCGGAACTCGCCCGATGCGGCGACACCCCCTGGGAGACGACAGTGGGGGCACGGCAGAAACACTGCCGCCCCCCAGGCCCCAACGGGCCTTCGTCCTCCGGGAGAAGCACATGTTCACGCTCGAACTCCACAAGCTGAACGCGATCGAAATGCGGCGCCGTGCCGAGCAGGAGCGGCTCGTCGGGGAGGCCCGTCGGGCCCGCAGGGCCGCCCGCAGGGCTGCCCGTGAATCCGTACGCAAGGAGGCCGAGGGGCCGGTGAGTACGGACCGGAACCGGTTCGTCCACGCCGCGTAGTAGTCGTGTGACGGCTTCGCGATGCCGGACGACCCGATTCCGGGGCCCGCACCGTTGGACCCATGTGCGATGCTCGGCGACGTGCAGACCAGGTCCGTCAGTCCCGTGTTCGTCGGCCGCGCAGGTGAATTCGCCTCGCTCGTCGATGCGCTCACCCGCGCCACCGCAGAGGACACCGGCCGTGCCGACCGCCCCGGCGGCGAGCCGCAGGCGCTGCTCATCGGCGGCGAGGCGGGCGTCGGCAAGACCCGGCTGGTCGAGGAGTTCCTCGCGGCGGCGGTGCGCCGCGAGGCCGTCGTCGCCGTCGGCGGCTGCGTCGAGGTCGGTGCCGACGGCCTGCCCTACGCCCCGTTCTCCACCGCCCTGCGCGCCCTGCGCCGCACCCTGCCCGACGAGATGGCCGCCGCCTGCGCCGGGCAGGAGGGCGAACTGGCCCGGCTGCTCCCCGAACTCGGCGAGGCCGACCGGGACGCGACCGACGAGCACAGCACCGCCCGCCTCTTCGAACTCACCGCCAGGCTCCTGGAGCGCATCTCGGCGCAGCGCGCGGTCGTCCTCGTCCTGGAGGACCTGCACTGGGCCGATGCCTCCACCCGGCATCTCCTCGCCTATCTCTTCCGCACCGTGCGCAGCGGCCGTCTCGTCGTGATCGGCACCTACCGCTCCGACGACATCCACCGCCGCCACCCCCTGCGCCCCCTCCTCGCCGAACTGGACCGGCTCCGTACCGTCCGCCGGATCGAACTCGCCCGCTTCAACCGCACCGAGGTCCGCCGCCAGCTCACCGGCATCCTCGCCGCCACCCCCGAGGCGGCCCTGGTGGACGAGATCTTCGAACGCTCCGACGGCAACGCCTTCTTCGTCGAGGAGCTCGCCTGCAGCCTGGAGAGCGGCGACCGCTCCCGGCTCTCCGACTCGCTGCGCGACCTGCTGCTCGTCCGCGTCGAAGCGCTCCCCGACGGCGCCCAGAAGATCGCCCGGATCGTCGCCGAGGGCGGCTCCACCGTCGAGTACGGACTGCTGGCCGCGGTCGCCCGACTCACCGAGGACGAACTCATCGAGGCGCTGCGTGCGGCCGTCGGAGCCAACTTGCTCCTCACCACCCCGGAGGGCAACGGCTACCGCTTCCGGCACTCCCTGGTCCGCGAGGCCGTCAGCGACGATCTGCTGCCCGGCGAGCGCTCCCGGCTCAACCGGCGCTATGCGGAAGCCCTGGAGATCGATCCCACCCTCGTCCGCGCCGGTGAACGGGCCACCCGGCTCGCCAGCTACTGGTACTGCGCACACGATGCCGCCAAGGCCCTGCCCGCCGTACTGAAGGCCTCGGTCGAGGCCCGCCGCCGCTACGCGTTCTCCGAGCAACTCCGTCTGCTGGAAAGGGCGATGGAGCTGTGGGACGACGCCCCCGACGACGTGCGCCGCACCCTGCGCCCCATCGACTACGCGGAGAGCTACCCGGCCTGCGGCTGCGACCCCGACACCACCCCGCTGCGCTATCTCGACCTGATGGCCGAGGCCACCGTCGCCGCCTGGTTCGGCGGCGAACGCGAACGGGCCCTGGCCATCGCCAAGAAGGCCATGCGCGTCCTGGACGGCGAGGACGACCCGCTGCGCGCCGCCTGGTTCTGGGTCCAGCGCTCCCGGCTGATGCAGGACCTCACCCGTGGCGACGGATGGCAGGAACTGGTCAACGCCCAGGAGCTCGTACGCGGCCTGCCCCCGTCCGCCGTGCACGCCGATGTCCTGATGAGCGTGGCGGGATGGGGCGCCCTGCACCGCCCGGGCGCCGAGACGCTGCAAGCCGTCGACCGGGCCGTGGAGTACGCCCGGCTCGTCGGTGACGAGTACATCGAACTGCACGCCAGGCTCACCCGCGGCTGGCTCACCGCCGACGCGGGCAGTGTCGACGAGGGCATCGCCGAGATGTACGCAGTCCGCGACCGCGCCGATGAACTGCACCTGGTCGGCATCATCAGCCGGGCCGGCATCAATCTCCCCTCCACCCTCGAATCCATGGGCCGCTCCCTGGAGGCCGTGGCCGCCGCGGACCACGGCATCGAGATCAGCCGCAGCCACGGCATCGCCGACATGGAGGCATGGGTCCGCTGCAACCAGGCGATCTCGCTCTTCTCTCTCGGCCACTGGGACGAGAGCCGTGCGACCACCGACGCGGCGGCCCGCGCCGCCCGGTCCAGCAAGGCGCAGGGGCTCGTCGCCGCACGCCGTACCGAACTGGCCCTCGCCCAGGGTGACCTGGCCGAGGCCGAGATTCAACTCGCCCTGACCCGACGCTTTTTCGGCTCCCGTGACCCGCAGCCCCAGCTCCTCATCAACCGCGTACGCCACGCCATGATCCTTGCCGCGCAGCAGGGGCGGCTCGCCGAGGCGCGGTCCGCGTTCGAGGCCCAGGCGGAGCAGGGCTTCCCGCCCGGCACCCAGCGGTACGCCCTGCCGCTGCTCCATGTCGCCGCCACCGCCGAGGCCGACGCCCGGGGTCTGCCCGCCGCCGACCCAGGCCGGCCGGCGATCCTGGCAAGCATCCGCGGACACCTGAAGCGGCTGCCGATGCTCATCCCCGTCTGGGCCGCCTACGGTCTCCTGGTAGACGCCGAGCTGGCCCGGGCCGAGGGGCTCGACACCCCCGACCACTGGTCCCGCGCCGCCACCGCCTTCGCACCCCTGCACCGCCCGTACGAACTGGCCCAGATCCACCATCGCTGGGCAGAGGCGCTCCTCATCGCCTCCGGCGACCGGTCCGCGGCCACCACCCTGCTGCGCGAGGCCCATCGCACCGCCGGGCGACTCGGCGCGCGCCCGTTGACCGAGACCATCGAGCTGCTGGCCGGACGCGCCCGCATCACCCTCACCACCTCCGACCGGTCCTCGGCCCAGGGCGCCGCCCAAGAGATACCGCTTGCCGCCACCGTCCCCGCCCGGGAGGGCACCACCGACGAGGCGGCGGACCGGGAGCAGACCGAGGACCACCTGCGCGAGGCGGCGGCAGCGGCGGTGGAGTCCTTCGGGCTGACGCGACGCGAACAGGATGTGCACCGTCTCGTCGCAGCCGGTCACACCAACCGCAGGATCGCCGAGGAGCTCTACATCTCACCCAAGACCGCGAGCGTGCACGTCTCCAACATTCTCGCCAAGCTCGGCGTCTCCAGCCGCGGCGAGGCGGCCGCCCTGGCCCACCGGCTCCGCCTGTACCCGGTCCGGAACACCTCCTGACACCGGGGGCGTCCAACCCGCCTACGGCCGCGCGTCCGGACCGGCCTCCGGAGCGTCCGGGGTATCCGGCCCGGACGCCTCATCGAGGTCGTCCGCTGCCTGGTCCCGGTCCGGTGTCGCGTCTGTCGCGCCACGCTCCGCCGCAGGACCGCCGTCGGTACCGGACGCCCTGACGATCACCTTTCCGGAGGCCAGGTCTACCGGCCCGCGCCCCGGGTCGCCGACACCGAGATCCACCCGGGTCAGCTCCAGCCGCTTCTGTTCGTCGGCGGCGTGCTTACGGCCCGGCGCGAAGAGTTCCTCGAAGAAGTTGAACACCGGCCGCACGCCCTTTCACCTGCTGTAGCCGCTACCGCACCTCCAGCACCAGGATCCTGTCGTCTCCCGGCTTCGGGGTGCCACGGGTGTCCGTATTGCTCGTGACCAGCCAGAGCTTGTCGCCGCCCGCGGCGAGCACCGTGCGCAGACGCCCGTACTTCCCCTTCAGGAACGACTGCGGGGCCGCCAGAGGTTCCTTGCCGGACAGCGGAATCCTCCAGAGGCGCTCACCGCGCAGGCCCGCCATCCAGATCGAACCCTTGGCGAAGGCGATCCCGCTCGGGGACGCCCCGGACGTCTTCCACTGTGCCACGGGGTCGATGAAACCCGGCTTTCCCGCCTTGCCCTCGACCTCCGGCCAGCCATAGTTCCCACCCGGCTCGATCCTGTTCAGCTCGTCCCAGGTACCCTGCCCGAATTCTGACGCCCACAGCTGCCTCTGCCCGTCCCAGGCCAGCCCCTGCACATTGCGGTGCCCGTACGAATACACCACGGAGTCGGCCTGCGGATTGCCGTGCAGCGGCTGGCCGTCCGGGGTCATCCGCAGGATCTTGCCGGCCAGTGACTTCTTGTCCTGCGCGAGCCCGGTGTCCCCCGTCTCCCCGGTGCCCGCGTACAGCATGTGATCCGGGCCGAAGGCGATCCGCCCGCCGTTGTGGATCGAGCCCTTCGGGATGCCCCGCAGAATCGTGTCCGGCGCACCCAGCAGCCGGCCGGGCGTCGTGCCGTTCTCGTCGTACTGCATGCGCGCGATGCGGTTGTCGGACTCGGTCGTGAAGTACGCGTACACCAGATGGTCCGCACCGTAGGCGGGGGAGACCGCGATCCCCAGCAGCCCTCCCTCCCCGCCGGGCGACACCCCGGGCACGGCGCCCAGCAGGGTCTTCTTGCCGCTCTTCCCGTCGATCCGGGTGATCGTGCCCTTGTCGCGCGAGGAGACCAGCAGATCGCCGCCGGGCAGCTGCGCCAGCCCCCACGGCGAGTCGAGGCCCTCGGTGAGCGTGGAGACCACCTCCACCGAGCCCTTCGCCGGTGGCAGGGCCACCGACGCGGACGGGGAGGCCGACGGGCCCGAGGCGGCGGGGGAGGGCATGTGCCCGACGCCCGCCGCGCTGCCGGAACCGTCCCCCGAGGAACACCCCGCGGTCAGCAGCAGCGTGCCCGCGGCCAGCGCGGCAACCGTTCCGTGACGCACGCCGCGACGCCGCCCCCGACGACGCGCAAGGCCTTGTACAGACCCGAACAGAACACCGTGCACAGCACCGATCCCTTCGACGGCCACCCGACTACTGTTCTTACACCGCAGCCCCGCCCCGGGTACCCCATGCCCGCCAGTTTTCTCGATCGGTGATCACGGATGCGGGGCCGGCGGTCAGTCCCACGACCCCCGCGCCGGGGGCAGCCGGGCGATCTCCACCAGATCCCGCGCGCTCAGCGTCAGCCCGGCCGCCCCCGCGTTCTCCACCGCCCACCGCTCCCGCTTGGTCCCCGGCACCGGCACCACATGCGGCCCCTGCCGCAGCACCCAGGCCAGCGCCACCTGCGCCACAGTCGCCCCGTGCCGCTCCGCGATCCGCCGCAGCCCGACCACCACCGGCTGGTTCGCCGCCATCATCTCGGCCGTGAACCGTGGATGCCTGGCCCGCGGATCGTCGGGCTCGAAGCCCTGTCCCGGGGTCAGCGTGCCCGTCAGATAGCCGTTCCCCAGCGGCATCGCCGCCAGCAGTCCCACACCCCGCGCCGAGCACCACGGAAGCAACGACTCCAGCGCCTTTGGCGACCAGACCGAGAGCTCCGCCTGCACCGCGCTCACCGGAAAGACCTGCTGCACCCGCTCCAGCTGGCGGATCGTTTCGTCATACATCCGGGCACCCGGCCGGCGTGAAGCCCGTGCTCCGACCGCACAGAGTCCGAGCGCCCGCACCTTTCCGGCGGTCACCAGCTCCGCCATCGCGCCCCAGGTCTCCTCGACCGGCACTTCGGGGTCGGCCCGGTGCAGCTGGTACAGATCGATCACATCGGTCTGCAGCCGCCGCAGCGAGGCGTCACAGGCCCGCCGCACATAGCCGGGGCGGCCATTGGCGACGATGTGCTGATCGCCCACCAACAACAGCCCGCACTTGGTGGAGACGAAGGCATCGGACCTGCGACCCTTCAGCGCCCGGCCCACCAGCAGCTCATTGGTGAAGGGGCCGTACATATCGGCCGTGTCGAGCAGTTGCACGCCCGCGTCGAGCGCGGCGTGCACGGCACGCAACGCACGGTCACCGCGCTGCTGCGACGCGCTGTACGCCCAGCTCATCGGCATACAGCCAAGACCGACCGCACCCACGGCGAGCGCCGCCGCACCGAGACTCCTGCGCTCCAACTCCCCGAACCCTCCCTAAGGTCCCGTGACGACAGGACCTCGGCCCCGCCGTCACGGGACCGCACCGCACCCCAAAGTAACCTCTGCCGGCTGCCGCCCCTCGCCCAGCCTCCCGGGGATTAGCCTCCTGACCATGACTTCGACGAAGACTCCCGACATATGGATGCCGTTTCCCGCCGACGAGATCGAAGGACTCCCCGAGGGTCTCAACTACCACTTCTGGGACGGCGCGCAGGACTACCCGGCAGACCCGGCCGACTGCGCCTTCTATGTCGTGCCGTACATGAAGGGTTCACAGATCGCGGTCCGTCCGCTCGCCGGCATGGCACAGGTCCGGATCGTGCAGACGCTCTCCGCGGGCATCGACCATGTCGAGCCGGGGCTCGGTCTGCTGCCGGCCGGGGTGCGCCTGTGCAATGCCAAGGGGGTCCACGAGGCGTCGACCGCGGAGCTCGCCCTCGCCCTGATCCTCGCCTCCCTGCGCGGCTTCCCCGGGTTCGTCCACGGCCAGGACAACGAGGAGTGGCGGGCCGGCTTCTACCCCGCGCTCGCCGACAAGTCCGTGCTGATCGTGGGGTACGGATCGATAGGGGCGGCCATCGAGGACCGGCTCGCGCCCTTCGAGTGCGCGCGGGTGGCGCGCGTCGCGCGCTCTGCACGGACAACAGCACGCGGCCCCGTACACACGCTCGACGACCTGCCCGCACTCCTGCCCGAAGCCGACGTCGTCGTGCTGTCCACCCCGCTGAACCCGTCCACACAAGGGCTGGTGGGTGCGGAGTTCCTCGCCGCGATGCCGGACGGAGCACTGCTGGTGAACGTCGCACGGGGCGGCGTCGTCGACACCAAGTCGCTGCTGCTCGAACTCGAGTCCGGCCGGCTGCGCGCCGCCCTCGATGTCACCGACCCGGAACCACTGCCCGCCGGCCATCCCCTCTGGCATGCTCCGAACGTCCTGATCACTCCACATGTGGGCGGCAGCACTTCGGCGTTCCTGCCGCGCGCCAAGCGTCTGGTGGCCGGACAGCTGAGCCGTTTCGCCGCAGGGGAGCCGGTGCAGAACGTCGTACGCACCACCGGTTGACCACGCTGCGGTTCCGTTCGGCTGCGTACCGTTGCAGCAAGTCCCGTGATCGTCACGGAGAGTAGATAAGCTATGTCCCTGAGTGACCGCTCTGGTGTATCGTCCCGAAAGGGGCGCTGAGCCGAGGAAGGGACTGCGCCGGGGAGGACGCAACACGCGAGGGGGCGACGGGCGATGTACGGCCGATGGGCGAACGATCCGGCACCGCAGGGCAGTCGACGGCAACTGGGGCCTGTTCCGGGTTTCCCGTCGTCCGCACGCAGCGCGTCCGGCGCGTGCGATCGCGGGGCGCGGGGTCGCCCTTGTACCGGACGCTCTCGGACGAGCCCGGCAACGCGGCAAGGGGGTTCCCCCTGCCCGGGCGGAGCCGAGGGCTCGGGGGAGTGCGTGCCGGGCGTCGCGGCGCAGCCGGGAATCCCGGAACAGACCCCAGCCAGGCGCCGGGTGCGTGCACACCCGGCGGCGTCGGGTGCGCCCCGGTGAGCGCGCCGGCCGGCGCCCTCGGGGCGTTCCTCTCCCGGCGGTCGGCCGGCGGCAGCGCATCCGCACTGGCCCTGCAGGTCCTGGTCGGTCTCGTCTGCGGCGGTTACGCGGTGGGGGCGGCCCTCGACTGGGGTTCTTCGGAACTGGCGCTCATCATGGGGGATTTCGGCCTCAGCGCCGCCGCGCTGGTCGCGGCCGTCTCCTGCTTCCTCTACGCGCGGACCGGCGGCGACCGGTTGCGGCCCGCCTGGCTGCTGTTCGCGCTCTCCTCTCTCATGGCCGCAGGGGGCAATGCGGTCTGGGGCTGGTACGAGGTCGTGCTCGGGCGCTCGGTGCCCAGCCCCTCCCTCGCCGATGTCTTCTACCTCTGCTTCGCGCCACCCGCCATCGTCGGGCTGCTCGTCCTCGCCAAACGCCCCGTCACCCGGGCCGGATGGTTCTGTCTCGCGCTGGACTCCTGGCTGATCGGTGGATCGCTCCTCACGCTCTCCTGGAGCCTCGCCCTCGCCCATACCGCGCATCTCGTGGATGCCGAGGGCGCGAGCGTGGCCCGCGCGGCGCTCGCGCTTGCCTATCCTCTGCTCGACATCGTGCTTGTCTCCATGGTGCTGGCCCTGCACTTCCGGCGGTCCAACGTCAACCGCTCCGCGGTGAACACCGCCGTTGCCGCACTCGCCCTGACGGTCCTGTCCGACGCCCTTTTCACCTCCCCGCTGCTGCGCCAGGCCTACCACTCCGGCCAGTTGCTGGACGCGGGCTGGTTCGCCGGTTCCCTGCTCCTCGCGTACGCACCCTGGGGTGCGAACAGCGCAGCGGACAACGCTTACCCGCCACGGGGTGCGCCGCGCTCCACCAGCCGGCCCGTCGCGGGATCGCTGGCCGCGCTGACGCCGTATCTCGCCGCCGCCGTCTGCACTCTCGGCATTCTCTACAACGTCACCGAGGGCCGCCGGGTGGACCGCGTCGTGGTCTTCACCGGCTGCACGGTGGTGCTCGCCCTGGTCGTCCGGCAGGGCATCATGCTCGTCGACAACATCGCCCTCACCCAGGAGCTGGCACAGAAGGAGAACCACTTCCGCTCCCTGGTGCAGGGCTCCAGCGATGTCATCATGATCGCCGCCCCCACCGGCGTCCTGCGCTACGTCAGTCCCGCCGCCGCGGGGGTGTACGGGCGCGATGCCGACGACCTTGTCGGCGCCGAGCTCGCCTCGATCATCCACCCCGAGGACCTGGGGCGGGTGGTCCACGAGGTGCGCCGGTTCCTCGCCGCCTCTCCGGGGGAGGAGCCCACCACCCGGATCGAGTGCCGTTTCAGATCCGGTACGGGCGACTGGCTCAATGTCGAATCCACGGTCAACCGCCACCAGGGCGGGCTGATCCTCAACAGCCGCGATGTGACCGAACGGGTGCGGTTGCAGGCCCAGTTGCAGCACAACGCCGAGCACGACCCGCTCACCGACCTGCCCAACCGCGCCCTGTTCACCGAGCGGGTGCGCCAGGCCCTCGGCCGCCGCCGCTCCGGCGACCCCGGCACCGCCGTGCTCTTCATCGACCTCGACGGCTTCAAGGCGGTCAATGACCGCCTCGGCCACCAGGCGGGCGACGAGCTCCTCATCCAGGCCGCCCGCCGTCTCCACGAATCCGTACGGGCCGGCGACACCGCGGCCCGCCTCGGCGGTGACGAATTCGCGGCCATCATCCTCGGCGACGGCATCCGCGACCAGTCCGCCCGGGAATGCCAGGTCCACGAGATCGCCGACCGGCTGCGCCTCACCCTCTCCCAGCCGTACCGCATCGGCACCGGCGAGGTCCGGGTCGCAGCGTCCATCGGGGTCGCCTTCGCCGAGCCCGGCATCTCCCCGAGCGACCTCATGCGCAACGCCGACCTCGCCATGTACCGCGCCAAGGCGGGCGGCAAGAACCGCGTCGAGCTGTACGCCCCGCAGATGCAGGCCGAAGTCGTACGCCGCTCCGAGCTCGCTGCCCGGCTGCGCACCGCTCTGCGCGACGGCGAGTTCGCCCTGCTCCACCAGCCCGTGGTGCATCTCACCAGCGGCACCGTCGCCGCCGTCGCCGCCCAGGCCCGCTGGCGCTCCGCCCAGGGCATCCTGTTCACCCCGGCCGAATTCCTTCGCGTCGCCGAGGACAGCGACCGCACCGCCGAACTCGGCCGCTGGCTCCTCGAAGAGGCCGTCGAGCAGGCCGCCGACCGAGCCAGGGCCGGCCATCCGGTCTCCGTCGCAGTGCGGCTCTCCGCCCGCAGGCTCCTCGACAAGGCGATGCCGTTCGGCTCCGTCGAGGCGCTGCTCACCCGGCACAGCCTGCCCTCCGGCGCCCTGATGATCGAGGTCGCCGACAGCGACCCCCGGATCTCCTTCGACGAACTCGAACAGCGTCTCATCGCGCTGCGCCGGCTCGGTGTCCGCATCGCGCTCGACGGCTTCGGCAGTGGATACGCCGCGATCAACGCCCTGCGGCGGCTCCCCATCGACGTACTGAAACTGGACCGCGGTCTCGTAGAGGGTGTCGTGGAATCCGCCCGGCTGCACAAGATCACCAGCGGCCTCCTGCGCATCGCCTGCGACCTCGGCATGCAGTCCGTGGCCGATGGTGTCGACGTACCGGAGCAGGTCCTCGCGCTGCGCGCCATGGGCTGTACGCACGGCCAGGGAATGGCCTTCTCCGGGCCGCTCGACGAGTACCGGCTGCGCCGCGCCCTGGCCCATGGTGAGTTCCCGGTGCCCGGCAGTGCCGCCGCACAGCCGGTCCTGGCCGGCGGCTCGATCCCACTCCTCAGTGGCTCACATGTTGAGACGCCCGTCCCACCCACTTGACACGCTGTATGCGTCGGAGAGAGGGTCATTGCCATGCGCACCCGAATTCTCGTACTTGGAAAGCGCGTCGGCTGAAGCAGAGTCCCTCACTGACACTCTGCAGACCACACCGACGCGCTCCCCTCGCTTGCCTCACGGCACGAGGGGTTTTTTGTTGCACTAAGACCAGGCAAACCCTCGTAAAACACCCGCAAAAACCCTCAGCTTCGAGAAGAGAATGCGATGACCGAGCAGGCCACCGGGGCCCACCATCCCCAGCCGCGGGCCCGTAACGGCGGATCGTCCGCCGCCACCGTTGAGCACGTCACGGGCGCGCAGTCCCTCATCCGGTCTCTTGAGGAGGTGGGGGCCGACACGGTATTCGGCATTCCCGGCGGCGCCATCCTTCCGGCGTACGACCCGATGATGGACTCCACCCGGGTCCGTCATGTGCTGGTCCGTCACGAGCAGGGCGCCGGACACGCCGCCACCGGCTACGCACAGGCCACCGGCAAGGTCGGCGTCTGCATGGCCACCTCCGGCCCCGGCGCCACCAACCTGGTCACGCCGATCGCCGACGCCCACATGGACTCCGTCCCGCTGGTCGCGATCACCGGCCAGGTCGCCTCGAAGGCCATCGGCACGGACGCCTTCCAGGAAGCCGACATCTGCGGCATCACGATGCCGGTCACCAAGCACAACTTCCTGGTCACCAAGGCCGAGGACATCCCGCACACCATCGCCGAGGCCTTCCACATCGCCTCCACCGGCCGTCCGGGCCCCGTCCTCGTCGACATCGCCAAGGACGCACTGCAGGCGCAGACCACGTTCAGCTGGCCGCCCACCCAGGACCTGCCCGGCTATCGCCCGGTCACCAAGCCGCACGCCAAGCAGATCCGCGAAGCCGCCAAGCTGATCACTCAGGCCAAGCGCCCGGTGCTGTACGTCGGCGGCGGAGTCATCAAGGCGGGGGCCACCGCCGAACTGAAGGTCCTCGCAGAGCTCACCGGAGCGCCCGTCACCACCACACTGATGGCGCTCGGCGCATTCCCCGACAGCCACCCGCTGCACGTCGGAATGCCGGGCATGCACGGTGCGGTCACCGCCGTCACCGCGCTGCAGAAGGCCGACCTGATCGTCGCCCTCGGAGCCCGATTCGACGACCGCGTCACCGGCAAGCTGGACAGCTTCGCCCCGTACGCCAAGATCGTCCACGCCGACATCGACCCGGCCGAGATCGGCAAGAACCGCGCCGCGGACGTCCCGATCGTGGGCGATGCCCGCGAGGTCCTGGCCGACCTGGTCCAGGCCGTCCAGGCGGAGCACACCGAAGGTCACGTCGGTGACTATGACGCCTGGTGGAAGGACCTCAACCGCTGGCGCGACACCTACCCGCTCGGCTACGACCTGCCCGAGGACGGCAGCCTCTCGCCGCAGCAGGTCATCCAGCGCATCGGTCAGCTCGCCCCCGAGGGCACGATCTTCGCGGCGGGCGTCGGCCAGCACCAGATGTGGGCCTCGCACTTCATCCAGTACGAGCAGCCCGCCACCTGGCTGAACTCCGGCGGCGCCGGAACGATGGGTTACGCGGTCCCGGCCGCGATGGGCGCCAAGGCCGGCATGCCGGACCGTACGGTCTGGGCGATCGACGGCGACGGCTGCTTCCAGATGACCAACCAGGAACTCACCACCTGCGCGCTCAACAACATCCCGATCAAGGTCGCCATCATCAACAACGGGGCGCTCGGGATGGTCCGCCAGTGGCAGACCCTGTTCTACAACCAGCGGTACTCCAACACCGTGCTGCACTCCGGCGCCGACACCGAGGGCGTCCCGGCGAAGGGCACCCGCGTCCCGGACTTCGTCAAGCTGTCCGAGGCCATGGGCTGCCACGCGATCCGCTGCGAGGACCCGGCCGACCTGGACAAGGTCATCGAAGAGGCCAATTCCATCAACGACCGCCCGGTCGTGATCGACTTCATCGTCCATGAGGACGCCATGGTGTGGCCGATGGTCGCCGCCGGCACCTCCAACGACGAGGTCATGGCCGCCCGCGGGGTCCGCCCCGACTTCGGCGACAACGAAGACGACTGAGAGACAGAGAGAGACCGACTCCATGTCCACCAAGCACACGCTCTCCGTCCTGGTCGAGAACAAGCCCGGTGTCCTCGCCCGGATCACCGCACTGTTCTCCCGCCGCGGCTTCAACATCGACTCGCTCGCGGTCGGTACCACCGAACACCCCGACATCTCGCGCATCACCATCGTCGTCAATGTCGAGGACCTGCCTCTTGAGCAGGTGACCAAACAGCTCAACAAGCTGGTGAACGTCCTGAAGATCGTCGAACTCGAGCCGTCCGCTGCGATCCAGCGTGAGCTCGTCCTGGTGAAGGTCCGCGCCGACAACGAGACCCGCTCCCAGATCGTCGAGATCGTCCAGCTGTTCCGTGCCAAGACCGTGGACGTCTCCCCGGAGGCCGTCACGATCGAGGCGACCGGCGGCGCCGACAAGCTGGAGGCCATGCTCAAGATGCTGGAGCAGTACGGCATCAAGGAGCTGGTCCAGTCCGGCACCATCGCCATAGGGCGCGGCGCGCGCTCGATCACCGACCGTTCGCTGCGCGCCCTCGACCGTTCGGCCTAGGCACCGCCACTTCGCCGCTCGTATGGCGAGACCCGAAAACGTATCTGACGCACCCCGCCGTACGGTGGGACGCAACACCTGCACACCAAGGAGAGACCCAGTGGCCGAGCTGTTCTACGACGACGATGCCGACCTGTCCATCATCCAGGGCCGCAAGGTCGCGGTCATCGGCTACGGCAGCCAGGGTCACGCCCACGCGCTGTCGCTGCGCGACTCGGGTGTCGACGTCCGTGTCGGTCTGCACGAGGGCTCCAAGTCCAAGGCCAAGGCCGAGGAGCAGGGCCTGCGCGTGGTGACTCCGTCCGAGGCCGCCGCCGAGGCCGACGTCATCATGATCCTCGTCCCGGACCCGATCCAGGCCCAGGTCTACGAGGAGTCCATCAAGGACAACCTCAAGGACGGCGACGCGCTGTTCTTCGGCCACGGCCTGAACATCCGCTTCGGCTTCATCAAGCCGCCGGCCAATGTCGACGTCTGCATGGTCGCCCCCAAGGGCCCGGGCCACCTGGTCCGCCGTCAGTACGAGGAGGGCCGCGGCGTTCCGTGCATCGTGGCCGTCGAGCAGGACGCCTCGGGCAACGGCCTGGCGCTCGCCCTGTCGTACGCGAAGGGCATCGGCGGCACCCGCGCCGGCGTCATCAAGACGACCTTCACCGAGGAGACCGAGACCGACCTGTTCGGTGAGCAGGCTGTCCTCTGCGGTGGCACCGCCGCCCTGGTCAAGGCCGGTTTCGAGACCCTGACCGAGGCCGGTTACCAGCCGGAGATCGCGTACTTCGAGTGCCTGCACGAGCTGAAGCTCATCGTGGACCTCATGTACGAGGGCGGCCTGGAGAAGATGCGCTGGTCCATCTCGGAGACCGCCGAGTGGGGCGACTACGTCACCGGCCCGCGGATCATCACGGACGCCACCAAGGCCGAGATGAAGAAGGTCCTCGCGGAGATCCAGGACGGTACCTTCGCCAAGAACTGGATGGCCGAGTACCACAACGGTCTGCCCAAGTACAACGAGTACAAGAAGGCGGACAGCGACCACCTCCTGGAGACCACCGGCCGTGAGCTGCGCAAGCTCATGAGCTGGGTCAACGACGAGGACGCGTAACCCATTCGCCGCGGGGCGGGTCTCCTGACCCGCCCCCGCGGTGTCCCCCTGCTTCACCGCTGGAAGAGGCGGCGTCGTACGTGTGTACAAGTCGTCCACCCCCGTGTGGGTGATCCTTCCATCGGGGCGCAGTATGCGTCCTGGCGCATGACTACACTTCTCCACACATACACGCGTCAGGCCCACAGTGTCGTGCGTCTTCCACGCGGCAAGCCCCTCCACCGCCTGCGGCCGTCGGGACGGCCGTCCGCACTGGACTTGTGAGGACTCACGTGAGCTCGAAACCTGTCGTACTCATCGCTGAAGAGCTGTCGCCTGCCACGGTTGACGCCCTGGGTCCGGATTTCGAAATCCGGCACTGCAACGGCGCGGACCGCGCCGAGCTCCTCCCTGCGATCGCCGATGTCGACGCCATCCTGGTGCGCTCCGCCACCAAGGTCGACGCCGAGGCCATCGCCGCCGCGAAGAAGCTGAAGGTCGTCGCCCGCGCGGGCGTCGGTCTGGACAACGTCGACGTCTCCGCCGCCACCAAGGCCGGCGTGATGGTCGTCAACGCGCCGACCTCCAACATCGTGACCGCCGCCGAGCTGGCCTGCGGTCTGCTGGTCGCCACCGCGCGCAACATCCCGCAGGCCAACACCGCCCTCAAGAACGGCGAGTGGAAGCGCTCCAAGTACACCGGCGTCGAGCTGAGCGAGAAGATTCTCGGCGTCGTCGGCCTCGGCCGCATCGGTGTCCTGGTCGCTCAGCGCATGTCGGCCTTCGGCATGAAGATCGTCGCGTACGACCCCTATGTGCAGCCCGCGCGTGCCGCCCAGATGGGCGTCAAGCTCCTCACGCTGGACGAGCTGCTCGAGGTCGCCGACTTCATCACCGTGCACCTGCCCAAGACCCCCGAGACGCTGGGCCTGATCGGCGACGAGGCGCTGCACAAGGTGAAGCCCTCGGTGCGCATCGTCAACGCCGCGCGCGGCGGCATCGTCGACGAGGAGGCGCTCGCCTCCGCCCTCAAGGAGGGCCGGGTCGCCGGCGCCGGTCTCGACGTGTACACGAAGGAGCCCTGCACGGACTCCCCGCTGTTCGAGTTCGACCAGGTCGTCTGCACCCCGCACCTCGGCGCCTCCACCGACGAGGCGCAGGAGAAGGCGGGCATCGCGGTCGCCAGGTCCGTGCGCCTCGCCCTCGCCGGTGAGCTCGTGCCGGACGCGGTCAACGTCCAGGGCGGTGTGATCGCCGAGGACGTACGCCCGGGCCTGCCGCTCGCCGAGAAGCTCGGCCGGATCTTCACGGCGCTCGCGGGCGAGGTCGCGGTGCGCCTCGACGTCGAGGTGTACGGCGAGATCACCCAGCACGACGTCAAGGTGCTCGAACTCTCCGCGCTCAAGGGCGTCTTCGAGGACGTGGTCGATGAGACCGTGTCGTATGTGAATGCCCCGCTCTTCGCGCAGGAGCGCGGTGTCGAGGTCCGCCTCACCACCAGCTCCGAGTCGCCGGACCACCGCAACGTGGTCACCGTCCGCGGCACGCTCTCGGGCGGCGAGGAGGTCGCGGTCTCCGGCACGCTGGCCGGCCCCAAGCACCTCCAGAAGATCGTAGCCGTCGGCGAGTACGACGTGGACCTGGCGCTGGCCGACCACATGGTGGTGCTGCGTTACGAGGACCGTCCCGGTGTCGTCGGCACGGTCGGCCGGATCCTCGGCGAGGCCGGTCTGAACATCGCGGGCATGCAGGTCTCGCGGACGGACGCGGGCGGCGAGGCGCTGGTCGTGCTCACCGTCGACGACGACGTTCCGGCGTCGGTGCTCACCGAGATCTCCACGGAGATCGGTGCCGCATCGGCCCGTACGGTGAACCTGACCGACTGACCGACTGACCGACTGACCGACTGGCGGCCTCGGGGCCCCGCGCACCCGGCATCTAGACGTGCGTCTTACACGAACGTCTGCATGCCGGGTACGCTGTTTTCATGGGACACCGTGAGGATCTGCTCGAAGGCGCCAAGCGCTGCCTGCTGGAGAAGGGGTACGCCCGGACGACGGCGCGCGACATCGTGGCCGCCTCCGGTACGAACCTCGCCTCCATCGGCTACCACTACGGCTCCAAGGAGGCCCTGCTCAACCTCGCCTTCCTCAAGGTGACGGAGGAGTGGGGCGATGTGCTCACCGAGCGGCCGGACGTGGACGCGGACGGCGGCGACGGCGGGTCCCGGTCGCCGCTCGACCAGTTCCGCGACACCTGGGAGCGGGTGATCGACAGCTATGAGCAGACCCGGTCCGTCTGGCAGCTCCAGATGGAGGTCGTCTCCCGGATCGACCAGGACCCGGAGCTGCAGAAGGCTCTGGCGGGCCCGCAGCGCGAGGGGCGTGACGGGCTCGCCGAGAACATGCTCGGCATCGACCCGGAGGCGGACCCGGAGAAGGCGCGGGTGGCCGGGCTGTTCTGCCAGGCGCTGCTCGCGGGTGTGATGGTGCAGTGGCTGATGGACAGTGAATCGGCGCCTTCCGCACAGGATCTGACGGACGGTCTGAAGGCGGTGCTGGAAGGGCGGGTGCGGCAGTAAGGGCCTGGAGCCGGCGTCCAGGCCGGGCCGGGTGCCCGGGGCGACGGCTGCGTCCTCGAACGCCGGACGGGCTGACGGGGGCTCTCGGACGCGTCGGGTTCGGTGGCGGCGCGCAGGATCAGAGTCGCGCACCCTTGAGTGCCATGTGCAGCAACAGCCGGTCCTCGCCGTCGTTGAGATCGAGGCCGGTGAGCCGCTGGACCCGGGAGAGCCGGTAGTAGAGCGTCTGGCGGTGGATGCCGAGTGCGGTGGCCGTACGCGACGCCTGGCCCGCGCAGTCGAGGAACACCTCGGCGGTGCGGGCCAGATCCTTGTGCGGCGGGGTGAGCAGGGCGCGGACCGCGGGATCCGCGGCCGCTTCTGCGGGGAGCGCGGTCAGCAGCCGGTACGGGCCGATCGCCGACCACTCGGCGACCGGGCCGAAGCGGGACTCGGCCGCCGCCGCGCGGGCCGCGGCCGAAGCCTCGTGCCAGGCCCCGGCCAGGTCCGCCAGGCCCCGGCGGGGCACTGCGACCCCGGCGGTGGCGTGCCCGCCCGCGGAGGAACGCAGCCGGTCCGCGGCGGTGAGCGCCGCGTCGAGGACCTCGCTGGAGCGCAGCCGGATCAGCGCGGCCAGCGAGGGGCCCCCGGCGGCTCCGGGGGCCGGGGCCGAGGTCAGTGCCGATGCCGAGGGGACCGTACGGACCGATGGCGGATCGTCGGTCCACGGGGTCACGCACACCACCGTGTGCAGGCCCTCCGCGTCCTGGCCCAGTGCCTCGTGCAGCGCGGCCACCGCCATGTCGCGCTGCCAGCCCCGCCCGGCGGTGAGGACCGCACCGAACTCCCGGGACAGATCCGTGCCCGCCCGTGCCTCGTCGGAGAGCAGCCCCCCGATCCGGGCCGCCACCTCCATCGCCGCCTTCAACTGCTCGTCGGTCGGCCCGGGGTCCGCGTCGAGCAGCCATACGTAACCGAGCACGACACCCCGATGGC
This sequence comes from Streptomyces sp. NPDC088246, assembly GCF_044741025.1. Lineage (NCBI taxonomy): Bacteria > Bacillati > Actinomycetota > Actinomycetes > Kitasatosporales > Streptomycetaceae > Streptomyces > Streptomyces sp. NPDC088246. The sequence goes on along the minus strand of NZ_JBIURV010000002.1, from coordinate 240,054 downwards.
GTACCGGCAGACAGATGCGGCCCCGGAACACCCCGGCCTCCGGGGCGGCCGGAATGCGGACCGGGCCGGTGGCGCGGGCGATGCCGAAGCCCTCGAACCAGGCGCGCACCGCGGGCGTGGAGCGCCTGGTCAGGATGGAGCGGGTGCGGACCGGGTCCATCGCCGTGTCGTCGTCGCTGTCGTGGGCGCCGAAGGCGACCAGGCCGAAGTCCCGGTTCTCCAGCGTCGCGGGGGCGCCGAGCAGCCCGGAGATCTCGTCGACCAGCTCCTGGTAATCGCCCTTCACCCGGCCATTCTCGCACCCCTTCAGACATATGTCTGAGATCCCGGGAATGGATGCGTGACAGCTGTCGATGGCACACCAACGGAGGGATCCTTAGATTTCACGGTGGTTCTCCGTGCTGTACCGCTCTGCTCCTTATCTGCCGGTACGGCCTTCGTTCGTACTTTCCGTGGAGGTGCCCCGTGCTGGGTCCCGTGATTCTCGCCGCGTCCCGCAGCGACAGGATGCGCCGTTTCATCTCGGCCGCACCTGGCACCAAGCAGGTCGTCGACCGGTTCATCGCCGGTGAGACCGTCGACCAGGTCGTCCCGATCATCGAGGACGCCGCCGGCAAGGGCCTCGAAGTCACCCTCGACGTGGTCGGCGAGGACATCACCACCCCCGAACAGGCCGCCGCCGCCCGCGATGCCTACCTCGAACTGATCGAGCGCCTCAAGGACCTGGGCCTGGGCACCAAGGCCGAGATGTCCGTCAAGCTGTCCATGTTCGGCCAAGCGCTGGACGGCGGCCACGAGCTGGCGCTCGCCAACGTCCGCCCGGTCGTCGAGGCCGCTGCCGCGATCGGCACGACGGTCACGCTGGACGCCGAGGACCACACCACCCTCGACTCGATGTTCGCCATCCACGAGGAGCTGCGGAAGGACTTCCCGCAGACCGGCTGTGTGATCCAGGCGTACCTGTTCCGCACCGAGGAGGACGCCCGCCGCCTGGCCGCCGCCGGCAGCCGCGTCCGCATCGTGAAGGGCGCCTACAAGGAGCCCGCCTCCGTCGCGTACCAGGACAAGGCCGAGATCGACAAGGCGTACGTCCGCATCCTGAAGACCCTGATGGAGGGCGACGGCTACCCGATGATCGGGTCGCACGACCCGCGTCTGATCGCCATCAGCCAGGAGCTGGCACGCAAGGCCGGGCGCAAACTGGATGAGTACGAGTTCCAGATGCTGTACGGGATCCGCAGCGACGAGCACGTCCGGCTCGCGGCCGAGGGGCACCGGATGCGCGTGTACACCGCGTACGGCACCGACTGGTACGGCTACTTCATGCGCCGCCTCGCGGAGAAGCCGGCGAACCTGCTGTTCTTCGGCCGCTCCATCCTCACCAAGGGCTGACCTGCCCGGCTGACCCCCACCCCCTGACACAAGGAGACAAGGCACTCATGGACGCTGTTACTCAGGTCCCCGCGCCGGTCAACGAGCCGGTCCACTCCTACGCCCCGGGTTCCCCGGAGCGTGCCCGCCTGGAGGCGAAGCTCAAGGAGCTCAGCCAGAACCCGATCGACCTTCCGATGACCATCGGCGGCGAGAAGCGGATGGGCGGCGGCGAGCGCTTCGACGTCGTACAGCCGCACAACCACAAGGCCGTCATCGGTACGTTCGCGCACGCCACGCAGCAGGACGCGCAGGATGCGATCGACGCCGCGCTCGCCGCCGCCCCGGCCTGGCGCGCGATGTCCTTCGACGACCGCGCCGCGATCATCCTGCGCGCCGCCGAGCTGCTGTCCGGCCCGTGGCGCGAGACGCTGGCCGCGTCCACGATGCTCGGCCAGTCCAAGACCGCCCAGCAGGCCGAGATCGACACCCCCTGCGAGCTCGTCGACTTCTGGCGCTTCAACGTGCACTACGCGCGCCAGATCCTGGCCGAGCAGCCCCCGGCCAACTCGCCGGGCGTGTGGAACCGCATGGACCACCGCCCGCTGGAGGGCTTCGTCTACGCGATCACGCCGTTCAACTTCACGGCCATCGCGGGCAACCTGCCCACCGCCCCCGCCCTCATGGGCAACGTCGTGGTGTGGAAGCCGTCCCCGACGCAGACCCACTCCGCCGTGCTGCTCATGCAGCTCCTGGAAGAGGCCGGTCTGCCCAAGGGCGTCATCAACCTGGTGACGGGCCACGGCATCCCCGTCTCCGAGGTGGCCCTGAACCACCGCGACCTGGCCGGTATCCACTTCACCGGCTCCACCCCCACCTTCCAGCACCTGTGGAAGACGGTCGGCAACAACATCGCCAACTACCGCGCCTACCCGCGGCTCGTCGGCGAGACCGGCGGCAAGGACTTCGTCGTCGCCCACCCGTCGGCCGACCACGCCGTCCTGAAGACCGCGCTGACCCGTGGCTCCTTCGAGTTCCAGGGCCAGAAGTGCTCGGCGTCCTCCCGTGCGTACGTCCCGGCCTCCATCTGGAACTCCGGTTTCAAGGAGAAGTTCGCGGCCGAGGTCGACTCCATCACCATGGGTGACGTCACCGACCTGTCGAACTTCATCGGTGCCGTCATCGACGAGCGCTCGTTCGCCAAGAACAAGGCCGCGATCGACCGCGCCGAGGCCGACCCGTCCTGCACGATCATCGCGGGCGGCACGTACGACGACTCGGTGGGCTACTTCGTCCGCCCGACCGTCATCGAGTGCAGCGACCCGGAGAACGAGGTCTTCACGACCGAGTACTTCGGCCCGATCCTCGCCGTGCACGTCTACGAGGACGACAAGTACGACGAGATGCTGGAGCAGATGGAGTCGGTCTCCGACTACGCGCTGACCGGTTCCGTCATCGCGGGCGACCGCGCCGCGGCCGCGCACACGATGGAGAAGCTGCGGTACGCCGCGGGCAACTTCTACATCAACGACAAGTCGACCGGTGCCGTCGTCGGCCAGCAGCCCTTCGGTGGCGGCCGTGCCTCGGGTACGAACGACAAGGCGGGCGCCCCGCAGAACCTGCAGCGCTGGACCCTGACCCGGGCCATCAAGGAGACGCTGGTTCCGCCGACCGACTACACCTACCCCCACCAGGGCTGACGCCCCCGGGGCGCCGCACCCCCGGCGCCCCGCCATGAATTCCGCCTCCCGCCCGGTTCCCCTGCCGGCCGGGGGGCGGTTTCCATTCCGGGGCCGTCCCTCAGAAAAGAACCGCTTCACCACCGCGTCGCCCGCCTCCGCGGCCCGCCCGTAGAAGGTTCCCGGTCCGCCACCGGTTCAGCGGTCGCACGAGGTGCGGCCCGGGGCCCAGCGGCAGGCCACCGCGGCGAAGCCGCCGTCGGCAACCACATCCAGCGACAGCGCGTCGCCGCCCCGCACCGCGCGGGCCGTGCGTACCAGTCCCGTCGGCCCGTCCGTCACCGTTTCGACCAGCCAGCGGCCGGACCCGATCCGCAGGGGCACCTCGGCGGTGTGCGCCGTGCCCGCGTACGTACCGCCGATGAACCAGCGGCTGCCGTTGCGGCGGGCCAGGACCGCGCTGCCGCCGGGCTCACCCGCCAGCAGCCGGGTGTCGTCCCAGGCGTCCGGCAGCTGCTCCAGGAAGTGCCGGGCCACCGGCCGGGCTTCGTACGACTCGGGGGTGCCGGCCAGGTTCTGGACCCCGGACTCGTACAGCACCGACAGGCCCAGCTCACCCGCGTCGGACGCGGCGTTGGGCCGGTTCGGGCGATGGAAGGCGCCGGGGGTGAAGTCCATGGAGCCGATCACGTTCCGGGTGAACGGGAGCGTGGTCAGATGCTGGGCGGTGTTGGTCTTCTTCTCCTCGCCGTTGACGCCCTCCAGCGACATGACGTGCGGCCAGGTGCGCTGGATGCCCTTGGGGATCGTGGAGCCGTGGAAGTTGACCAGGAGGTGGTGGGCCGCCGTCTCGGGGAGGATCTTGTCGTACCACTGGAACGTCTCCTGCGCCTCCGAGTCCATGAAGTCGATCTTCACTCCCTTGACGCCCCACTTCTCCAGCGTGGGCAGCCACTGGGCGCGCTCCTCGGCGGTGTCCAGGTCGCGGTGGTGGATCCAGACCTGGATTCCGACGCCGCGCTCCCTGCCGTAGCGCACCAGCTCCGGAATCCAGCTGTGCGACTGCCAGCCGGGGTCGGTGACGTCCCACTGGTCCGGGTCGAAGTACCAGCCCGCGTCGACGACGGTGTACGGCCAGTGGCGGGCGGCCGCGTAGTCGACGTACCCCTTCTGCATCTCCAGGCTCTGGCCCGCCGGACGCCCGCCCGCCAGCCAGGTCCACAGGGCCCGGCCCGGCTTGATCCAGGAGGTGCCGCGGACCTTGGAGGCCGGGGCGAGATCGTCCGTGAAGGTGGACTCGGTGACGGTCGTCAGGTCGCCGGTGACCACGGCGCGCCACGGCGTGGTGAGCGCGCCCTTCACCTGGACCTGCTCGTCCCAGAGCTTGACGCGGTAGGTGGGGGAGCCCGTGTCATGGACCAGACGGGCCCCGGAGTAGCTGCCGGTGAGGTCGGACTCGGCGACCAGGGCGTAGCCGCCTCCGGTGCGGAACAACCCCTGCATCATGTACTCACCGGCCGGGGCGCCCGTGGCGGAGTACGCGTTGAAGAGGTTCTCGTTGTCCTTGCGGTAGGTGCCGAGCCAGGCGGACGCACCCTCGGGCAGGGTGAACGCGGAGGCCTCGCGCAGGACGTTGCCCGTGTCACCGGGCAGCACGTAGCGATAGGCGACACCGTCGGCGGAGGCCCGGACGAGCAGATCGAGCCGGGCGCCCGCGGCGGTACGGAAGCGGAAGCGCGATTCATGCATGTGGACGGTGCGGCTCCGGGACTTGCCCGCGCCCGTGCGGTAGTGCTCGTCCACCGAGCGGTCGCTGCGGCCGAGGAACCCCAGCCCCGAGGTGAGGTCGGCCCGCTCGGTCACGATTCCCACGGGTGACGGGGCGATGACCGTCCCGCCCTCGCGGGACACTGTCAGGCTCAGTGATCCGGTCGCCCGGTCGAGCCGCAGCTCCGCGCGGGGCCCGTCGGGCTTGTCCCGTACCGTCCAGGCGCTCTCCTCGGCTCGCGCGCCGGCCGCCGTCAGCAGCGTCGACGCGAGCGCGCAGCACAGGACCACCGACAGCGTTCCGATACGGGTTCTCCATGGCTTGTGCAGTGACACGATTTCTCCCAGTCCGCAGGCTCATCGTTCACAGACCTGACCATTGGTCCGATGACTGGGAGAATGGTGGTGGACTGAGGGGCCGTCAAGGCCGCGAGGGCGACGACGGAGCGGTGCTCTCGATGGTGTCCCGTGGTCTCGGCATGGCGATCATGCCGGAGCTGTCACTCGAAGGAGCACCGGACACGGACGAGATCACAGCTCTCGGGCCGGAGCGGCCGACGCGTTCGGTCGGCTACGTCACCACCCCTGAGCAGGCACAATCGCTCGCTGTCCGGGCCCTGATCCGGGAACTGAGGGCGGGCGGCCGTAAACCTCCGTCTCAGATAGTAGGAAGTCCGAGTAATTGTGGAGACAGACCGGCCGAGCTGTCCTAGCTTTGTAGAAGCCGAACGTCTCGCTAGATCCAGCGACTGGCGGTCGTGAGTGCGCGCCCTGTGCAGGCAACCCCTGCGGCGCCTGCTCCCCGCCCCTTCCGGCGCCTCGAAATCCCGATCTCGAAATCACGTTCACGATTTTTCGATCTCGAAATCCTCGCGATCTCAAGGAGTCGATCCACCATGGCCGAGACGACTGTCCGCCGAGTCCGTCACACCCGCCGCCCGACCGAGTCGGAGCGCCGGAATGCCGCCGCCGCCCTGCAGCGGGCCCTCGACCGCAGGGACAACGGCGGCTCCACGGGCCACTGAGAACGGTCGGCCGCGGCTGATCTCGAAGTGGTCGATGCGCTCGCCCGACTCGGCGAGTGCGGTGACCTTCATCCGGGCGTGCCGCCCGGGCTGCACCTCCACCGCCAGGAACGAGAAGCCGGTGTAGCGCACCCGCGACCACTCCACGGTCCCGGTCGCCTTCCCGCCGCCCTTGACCACGCGGTACGTGGCCACGCTGTCCTGGTCCCGGACGTGTCTCTCGTAGGTGTCCGGTGTCGGGAAGTTGTACAGCGCCTTGCCCGCGCCGCCTGCCGTGACGTACGCGATGCCGTCCCGCCTCGGGTCGGTGAGCTCGCCGATCGGCACCTTGCGCCGGACCGCGTTCTTCAGGATCGCGTCCGTGCGCTCGTAGACGTGGTTGTGGCCGTTGATGACCAGGTCCACCTGGTGCTTCTCGAAGAGCGGCACCCACGCGTCGCGCACCCCGCCGTCCGAGGCGTGCGCGTTGGTGGTCGAGAAGGCGCAGTGCTGGAAGAAGACGACCAGGAAGCCGATGTCGTGACGGGCCCGCAGCTCACCGAGGCGCCGGTCCGGCCGGCGTGTCTGCCTGCCGTCGCTGATCCCGAAGTTGGCCGGGATCTCGTACGAGACGTCATTGGCGTCGAGGGCGATGCCCCCCACGTTGCCGTGCACGAACGAGTACGCACCGGGCTGGTTGACCGGGTCCGGACCGTTGTCGGGCAGTGTCCAGCGGGCGTTCTGGCCGCCGTAGCCGTCCGGCGAGTACCAGGCCTCCGAAACGGGGGATGTCCATGGACGAGAACATCCACCCGCTGCCTGACGCCGTTCCGTCGAATGGGTGAACGGTACACGTATAGCTTCCCATGTGTCCGTATGGTGGACATGACGTGTCATGGTGTGGGACGCGCAGTAAGGTGCGGACATGTCTCGCAGCATCAATCTCGCAGTGATCCCTGGTGACGGTATCGGCCAGGAGGTAGTGGCTCAGGGCCTCAAGGTCCTCCATGCTGTTCTCCCGCAGGATGTGAAGCTGGAGACCAAGGAGTTCGACTTCGGCGCCAAGCGCTACCACGCGACCGGTGAGACCCTCACCGACGCGGATGTCCAGGCGCTCAAGCAGCACGACGCGATCCTGCTCGGCGCGATCGGTGACCCCTCGGTTCCGTCCGGCGTTCTGGAGCGCGGCTTCCTGCTGAAGCTCCGTTTCCTCTTCGACCACCATGTGAACCTGCGGCCGTCGAAGCTCCTCCCGGGTGTCGCGACCCCGCTCAAGGGGCAGCCGGAGATCGACTTCGTCGTGGTCCGCGAGGGCACCGAGGGCCCGTACACCGGCAATGGCGGCTCGATCCGCACCGGCACCCCGCACGAGGTCGCCACCGAGGTCTCGGTCAACACCGCCTTCGGTGTCGAGCGTGTGGTCCGTGACGCCTTCGCCCGCGCCCAGGCCCGCCCGCGCAAGAAGCTGACGCTGGTCCACAAGAACAACGTGCTGACCTACGCCGGGCACCTGTGGACCAACATCTTCAACGAGGTCGCGGCCGAGTTCCCGGACGTCACCACCGACTACCTGCACGTGGACGCGGCGACGATCTTCCTCGTCACGCAGCCCGAGCGTTTCGACGTGATCGTCACCGACAACCTCTTCGGCGACATCATCACCGACCTCGCCGCGGCCGTCTCCGGCGGCATCGGCGTCGCGGCCTCGGGCAACATCAACCCGAGCGGCGAGTTCCCCTCGATGTTCGAGCCGGTCCACGGCTCCGCCCCGGACATCGCGGGCCAGGGCAAGGCCGACCCCACGGCCGCGATCCTCTCCGTCGCCCTTCTGCTGCGCCACCTCGGCTACGAGGCCGAGGCCGTGCGCATCGAGGAGGCCGTCTCCGCCGACCTCGCGGAGCGCGACAGCACGACGACCCGTACCACCGACCAGATCGGCGACGCGCTCGCGGTACGCGTAGCGAGCTGACCCGACGACTCCATTTCGAAGCCGCCGGGTCGCAACCGCACCCGGCGGCTTCTCCTATGCGGTCCCGGGTGCCACCATCGACCACTGGACCGCATTCACATCGTTTCGTGCACGGCCACCCGGGAGCGATAATCGAACGGGGCCGTGGCTCGCGGTGAAGCTCGGACGTCCTAGCACCTGTCTGACAGGAGCGGCGTGAGCGCGGTCCAACACACACAACCGGTGAAGGACACGCACACATGACGACGCCCACGATCGAGCTCAAGCCCTCCTCGAACCCGCTGTCCGACGCGGAGCGCGAGGCGATCCTGGTCAAGCCCGGATTCGGCCGCTACTTCACCGATCACATGGTGACGATCCGGTGGACCGAGGGCCGCGGCTGGCACGACGGCCAGCTCGTCCCCTACGGCCCGCTCTCCCTCGACCCCGCGACCACGGTCCTGCACTACGCGCAGGAGATCTTCGAGGGCCTCAAGGCCTACCGCCGGCCCGACGGCTCCGTCGCCACGTTCCGTCCCGAGGCGAACGCCAAGCGTTTCCAGGCATCGGCGCACCGGCTGGCCATGCCGGAACTGCCCGTCGAGACATTCATCGAGGCGTGCGACGTGCTGGTCCAGCAGGACAAGGCATGGGTTCCGGCGCATGGCGGCGAGGAGTCGCTCTACCTGCGCCCGTTCATGATCGCGACCGAGGTCGGCCTCGGTGTGAAGCCCGCCAACGAGTACCTCTTCGTCGTCATCGCCTCGCCCGCCGGGGCCTACTTCCCCGGTGGCGTCAAGCCGGTCTCCATCTGGCTCTCCGAGGACCGCGTCCGCGCCGTCCCCGGCGGCATGGGCGACGCCAAGACCGGCGGCAACTACGCGGCGTCCCTCCTCGCCCAGGCAGAGGCCGCGGCGAAGGGCTGCGACCAGGTCGCCTACCTCGACGCGGTCGAGCACAAGTGGGTCGAGGAGCTCGGCGGCATGAACCTGTACTTCGTGTACGGGAACAAGATCATCACCCCGGCCCTGACCGGCTCCCTGCTCGCCGGCGTGACCCGTGACTCGCTGCTGAAGGTCGCCCGCGACCTCGGCTACGAGTCCGAGGAGGGCCGCGTCTCCATCGACCAGTGGCGGACCGACACCGCGAACGGCACCCTCACCGAGGTCTTCGCCTGCGGCACCGCGGCCGTCATCACCCCCGTCGGCACCGTCAGGTCCGCGGGCGGCGAGTGGACCCAGAGCGAGGGCGCGCCCGGCGAGGTCACGATGAAGCTGCGTGAGCGCCTGCTGGACATCCAGCGCGGCGTCGCCGAGGACACCCACGGCTGGATGCACCCGCTCGGCTGACCAGCCGGTTCCGTACAGACGAAGGCCGCGCCCGGCTGCTTGCCGGGCGCGGCCTTCGCCGTGCTGTGCCTGGCTGGGATCCCGATGCTCTCGAGCTCGGGCGTCAGGTTCGAGGTGCCCGGCGCCAAGTACGGAGCCTTCCACTGGAAGGGCGACCTCCAGGACACCTCTGCGGGCGACGGCCACAATGTCTATGTTCAGGTCAAGGCCGAGGGGTACGGCTGGAACCGCTACCCATGGACGTGACCGCCACGGGATCGCCGTCGGAACCGTCCGAGTGGTCGGAGCCATCGGGCTCAGGGCCTGAAGCGGAGTCGGCGGTGGACTTTGCGCCGCGCTACGTCAGGGCGGTGTACGTCACCCCGCCCACCAGGCCCGAGATGATGAAGCTGCAGTCCACCCCGCCCGTGAGGGCGAGCAGCGGGCCTTCGTAGACCGTGGTGGAGACCGCCGCGAGGCCGACCGCCGCGCCCAGGGCCCAGGACACCGTGGCGCTGATGTTCCAGCCGGCCCGGTACCAGTAGATGCCGCCCTTGGCGCGTCGGTTGAAGACCTGCAGGGCGTCCGGGGCGTACTGGCCGCCGCAGCGCACGTACCCGATCAGCGAGATCACGGCCCAGGGGGTGCCGATGGCCGTCAGAAGCAGTACGAAGGACGTCATGGTGTGCATCAAGGCCCGGGAGGTGCCGCCGTCGGGCAGCCCGAACAGCCGGGACAGCGTGCCGACCATCACGTCGCCGCCGATCCACAGCGTGAGCGCGGTGTACCCGAGGGAGAGCAGCAGGCCGACAACCGATCCGACGAGCCGGCCGCGTACGCCGAACTGGGCGCCGCTGGACGTGGAGAGGTTGGTCGCCGTGCGCAGGGAGATCAGCGCGAGCGGGGCCGTGACCAGGACGCCGGCCAGCGTCCCGATGACGATCGAGGTCACCGAGGGCCACAGCCCGAGCCCGAAGGACGGCGGCAGCCAGCCGAAGACGATGACGCCCAGGCAGAGATTGGCGCTGAAAAGGATCGACACGAGGTCGCGCGGCCCACTGGTGCGCTCCTCGTCCGGGATGGTGTCGACTCCGCGTTGTTCCATCGGCATGAGGCCGCCCCTGACGCCCGATTGTTTGAGTGCCGCTCAATTTGGCGTAGAACGGAAGGCCGTCAACATTTTCCAGTCAGGGGAAGTCATAGTTAGAGTGGTGTTCTAACCTGGAGGTATGGTGACGTGCGACTGACCCCGACCGAGCGTGACCGGCTGCTGCTCTTCGGAGCTGCCGAACTGGCGCGGGCGCGCCGGGCGCGTGGGCTGAAGCTCAATGTGCCCGAAGCGACCGCGCTGATCGCGGACACCGTGTGCGAAGCGGCGCGCGACGGACGGCGGCTCGCGGAGGCCATCGAGGCCGCGCGCAGTGTGCTGGGACCCGACGACGTCCTGCCCGGTGTGGCGGATGTGGTCACCGAGGTCCATGTGGAGGCCGTCTTCGACGACGGATCCCGGCTGGCCGTCGTGTCCGAGCCCATCGGCCACGGCGCCGGAGTCCGGCTGGGGGACGGCGCGCCCGGCGCCGTACTGCCCGCACCGGCGCACGCCGAGCCCGAACCCGCTCTGCGGCTGGCCGTGCGCAACACCGCGACCGTCCCGGTCAGCGTCACCTCGCACTTCCACTTCTTCGAGGCCAACCCGCGACTCGACTTCGACCGGGCCGCGGCGTACGGCATGCGGCTGTGTGTTCCCGCCGGATCGTCGGTCCGTTTCGACCCGGGCGGCGAGGCCGAGGTCGGCCTGCTGCCGATCGGCGGTGCTCGCATCGCGATCGGTTTCGCGGGCCTGGTCGACGGCCCGCTGGACGCGCCCGGCGCGAAGGACGAGGCTCTGCGACGTGCGGCGGCCTGCGGTTATCTGGGAGCGGAGGACGCCTGATGGACCCCTACGAATACGCATCGGTCCACGGACCCCGCGCCGGGGACCGGGTCGTCCTCGGCGACTCCGGCCTGGTGGTACGCGTCGAGTCGGACGCACAGCAGCACGGCGACGAATTCCTGGCCGGATTCGGCAAGACCGCGCGCGACGGGCTGCACCTCAAGGCCGCGGCCGTACGCGACACCTGTGACGTCGTCATCAGCAATGTGCTGGTCATCGACGCGGTCCAGGGCATCCGGAAGGTCTCCATCGGCATCCGCGAAGGCCGGATCTGCTCGATCGGACGGGCCGGGAACCCGGACACGCTCGACGGCGTCGACGTCGTCGTCGGTACGGGCACCTCGATCGTGTCCGGCGAAGGCATGATCGCGACGGCCGGCGCCGTCGACACCCATGTCCATCTGCTCTCGCCGCGCATCATGGAGGCCTCGCTCGCCTCCGGCGTCACGACCGTCATCGGCCAGGAGTTCGGCCCGGTGTGGGGCGTCGGGGTCAACTCGCCGTGGGCGCTGCGCCACTCCTTCAACGCCTTCGACGCCTGGCCGGTCAACATCGGCTTCCTGGCGCGCGGTTCCTCCTCCGACGACGCGCCCCTGGTGGAGGCGCTCGCCGAGGGCGGCGCGTCCGGCTTCAAGGTGCACGAGGACATGGGCGCGCACACCCGCGCACTCGACACCGCCCTGCGGGTCGCCGAGGAGCACGACGTGCAGGTCGCCCTGCACAGTGACGGGCTGAACGAATGCCTGTCCGTCGAGGACACCCTGCGCGTCCTGGACGGCCGGACGATCCACGCCTTCCACATCGAGGGCTGCGGCGGCGGACACGTACCGAACGTGCTCAAGATGGCGGGCGTCCCGAACGTCATCGGCTCCTCCACCAACCCGACCCTGCCGTTCGGCCGGGACGCGGTGGCCGAGCACTACGGGATGATCGTCTCCGTACACGACCTCAAGACCGACCTGCCCGGTGACGCGGCCATGGCACGGGACCGGATCAGGGCCGGGACGATGGGCGCGGAGGACGTGCTGCACGACCTCGGCGCGATCGGCATCACCTCGTCGGACGCACAGGGGATGGGGCGTGCGGGCGAGACCGTACGCCGTACCTTCGCCATGGCCGGGAAGATGAAGGCCGAGCTGGGCCCGATGGAGGGCGACGGCCCGCACGACGACAACGCCCGGGTGCTGCGCTACATGGCGAAGCTGACGATCAACCCGGCCATCGCGCATGGTCTGGCGCACGAGATCGGCTCGATCGAGGTGGGCAAGCTCGCCGACATCGTGCTGTGGAAGCCGCAGTTCTTCGGGGCCAAGCCGCAGCTCGTACTCAAGTCGGGCTTCCCGGCGTGGGGAGTGACGGGCGACCCCAACGCCGCGACCGACACCTGTGAACCGCTGGTCCTGGGACCGCTGTTCGGGGGGCACGGCGCGACCCCCGCGGACATCTCGGTGGCCTTCGTGGCGAAGGCGGCGACCGAGCTGGGCTCCGACCTGATACCGACGCGACGCCGCCGGGTGGCCGTACGCGGCACTCGTGGGATCGGGCCGGCGGACCTCCGCCTCAACTCCCGTATCGGCGATGTGGCAGTGGACGGGCGCAGCGGCCTGGTCACGCTGGACGGTGCCCCGGTGCGCTCCGAGCCCGCCGACTCGATCTCTCTCAACCGCCTCTACTTCCTGTAGAAGCACAGCCTTTAGGAGTCCGACGACATGACGTTCCGTATGCCGCCCGAGTGGGCCCCGCACGAGCGCACCTGGATGGCCTGGCCGGGCCCCAACGTCACCTTCTCCGGCGACGACCTCGCCGAGTCCCGCCAGGCATGGGCCGCGGTGGCCCGGGCCGTACGCCGCTTCGAGCCGGTCACCATGGTCGTCGGGCCCGGCCAGGCGGAGGACGCCCGTGGCCTCCTCGGCCCGGACATCGAGCTGGTCGAGCGCGAGCTGGACGACGCCTGGATGCGCGACATCGGCCCGACCTTCGTCATCGACGGCACCCGGCTGGCCGCCGTGGACTGGGTGTTCAACGGCTGGGGCGCACAGGACTGGGCCACCTGGGATCACGACGCGAAGATCGCCCGCCATGTCGCGGACCTCGCCGGGGTCCCCGTGCACAGCTCACCCCTCGTCAACGAGGGCGGCGGTATCCACGTCGACGGTGAAGGCACCGTCCTGCTCACCGAGACCGTGCAGCTCGGCCCCGAGCGCAACCCGGACTGGACCAAGGAGCTGGTCGAGGCCGAGATCCACGCCAAGCTCGGCACCACGAAGGCGATCTGGCTGAAGCGCGGCCTGACCGGAGACTACCCGCCCCACGGCTTCGGCACCCTCGGCCATGTCGACATCGTCGCCGCCTTCGCCGGACCCGGTGTGGTCGTCGTCCACACCCAGCCGGATCCGTCCCACCCGGACCACGAGCTCTGCAAGGAGAACGTGGAGATGCTCAGGGCCCAGACCGACGCGCAGGGCCGCACCCTGGAGGTCATCGAGGTCCCGGCCCCGACCGCGGTGCAGGACGAGGAGGGTCAGTGGGTCGACTACTCGTACATCAACCACTACGTCTGCAACGGCGGCGTGGTGCTGTGCGCCTTCGACGACCCCCGTGACGAGAACGCCGCGGGCATCTTCCGCCGCCTCTACCCCGGCCGCACGGTCACGCTGGTCGACGCCCGCACGATCTTCGCGGGCGGGGGCGGTATCCACTGCATCACTCAGCAGCAGCCCGCTGTAGGTGGCTGAGCGGCGGATCCGGTAGAACGTACGGGTGAACGAGATGCTCTGCGCGGCGGCCGCAGCATGACCCCGCCCCCCGCCCGGCGGCGCAATACGGCGCCGCCCCGTGAGTCCCTGCTCGCCGCCGCCATGGCCACCATCGCCGAGCGCGGGCTCGACGGGCTGACCATGGCGGGGCTCGGGCGCGAGGTCGGGATGAGCAGCGGGCACCTTCTGTACTACTTCCGGACCAAGGACGAGCTCCTGCTGCAGACCCTGGAGTGGAGCGAGGGGCGCCTCGGCGCCGAACGCAGCGCCCTGCTCTCCCAGCAGGCTCCCGCCGCCGAGCGGCTCGACCACTACGTGGATCTGTACGTCCCCGAAGGGCCGCGCGATCCCCATTGGACGCTCTGGCTGGAGGTCTGGAACCGCTCGCAGAACGCCGACGCCGACGCCCGCGGTCGGCAGGCCGCCATTGAGGGGGCCTGGCACCGGGACCTGGTGGCGCTGCTCGCCGAGGGCATTTCGCGGGGGGAATTCCGCGCCGTGGACCCGGACCGGTTCGCCGCCCGATTGCGCGCCCTGCTCGACGGCTTCAGCGTCCATGTCGCCGTCGGTATTCCGGGTACCGGCCGCGAGCAAGTCCTTTCCCACGTAAGGGAGTTCCTTCAGAGCTCGCTGCTCCTGTGAACGCAACGCACGCAAGTACTCGCGATCGTTGCCCACCACGCTCTTGTTACGTTTCTGTTTCCTGGGGCACGGTGACGAACCATGGGACGAGAGCAGTGGAAGAAGATCTGGGTCGGCTCCGCCGGCAACATGGTCGAGTGGTTCGACTGGTTCGTGTATGCGACCTTCGCCGTCTACTTCGCGGATTCGTTCTTCCCCGAAGGCAATGAGACCGCCAACCTCATGAACACCATGGGCATCTTCGCCGTCGGCTTCTTCATGAGGCCGGTCGGTGGCTGGGTGCTCGGCCGGATCGGTGACCGCCAAGGACGCAAGGCCGCGCTCACCCTCACCGTCACCCTCATGTCGGCCTCCGCGATCCTCATCGCCATCGCGCCGACGTACGACGTCGCGGGATACGGCGGTGTCGCCGTCCTGCTGGTGGCGCGGCTGCTGCAGGGCCTCAGCGTCGGGGGCGAGTACGCCGCCAGCGCCACCTATCTGACCGAGGCGTCCGCGCCCCACCGGCGCGGCTTCGCCTCCAGCTTCCAGTACGTGTCCATGACTGCGGGACAGCTCATCGGCCTCGGCCTCCAGATCATCCTGCAGCGCAACATGTCCGACGCGGCCCTGCACAGCTGGGGCTGGCGCATCCCGTTCATCGTCGGTGCGCTCGGTGCCGCGATCGTCTTCTATCTGCGCCGCTCGATGCTGGAGACCGAGGTGTACGCGGAGTCCGGCGCCGCCGAGCAGGAGGACCGCGGCACGCTGAAGGCGCTGTGGCAGCACAAGCGCGAGGCGTTCCTGGTGATGGCGCTGACCATGGGCGGGACCGTCGCGTACTACACGTACACGACCTATCTCACCAAGTTCCTCTCCAGGAGCGCCGGCATGGAGAAGTCCACCGCCTCGCTCGTCAGCTTCTGCGCGCTGTTCGTCTTCATGTGCATCCAGCCGCTGGCCGGACTGCTCTCCGACCGGATCGGCCGCCGCCCGCTGCTGATCACCTTCGCCGTCGGCTCGACCTTCCTGACCGTGCCGATCATGACGATGCTCAAGCACGCGGGCACCTTCTGGCCCGCGTTCGGCCTGGCGCTCCTCGCCCTGGTCGTCGTCACCGGGTACACCTCGATCAACGCCTGTGTGAAGGCCGAGCTCTTCCCGACCGGCATCCGCGCCCTGGGCGTCGCCCTTCCGTACGCCATCGCCAACGCGCTCTTCGGCGGCACCGCCGAGTACGTGGCGCTCTGGTTCAAGAAGTCGGGCATCGAGTCCGGCTTCTACTGGTACGTGGCGGGCTGCGCCGCGGTCTCCCTGGTCGTCTACCTGACCATGCGCGAGACCCGCGACATCGACCTCGGCCGGGTCGGTGCCGCCCGGAGGACAGGGCAGGCGGCCCCGGCGGAGTCGTCCGGAGCGACGAGCGTCACGCCCGCATCCTGAGACGGGCCACGGCACGGAGGCAGCCCTGTGCAAGACTGCCTCCGTGCCCTCGTTCGTCATGATTATTGGCAACAGGCGCGCCGGTCCGCAGTGACCGTCCCGTACCACCATGTGCGGCACGGCCACCGTGCCCCAGACCCGCGCGCAGACCTCTCGCACCCGCGAGGGGTTTTTTCGTTTTCCGGCCCTCACCTCGGCCGGGGCGAGGTGCGCGGGATGATGGGGGCAAGTGGAGCCAGAACGTCCGGATCCACTCATCCGACAGGAGTCAGACCAGCATGACCACCAAGGCCAAGGCCACCGACGACAGTTTCCATGTCTTCGACACCACACTGCGCGACGGGGCCCAGCGTGAAGGCATCAACCTGACGGTCGCGGACAAGCTGACCATCGCGCGGCACCTGGACGACTTCGGCGTGGGCTTCATCGAGGGCGGCTGGCCCGGCGCCAACCCCCGGGACACCGAGTTCTTCGCCCGCGCCCAGCAGGAGATCGAGTTCAAGAACGCCGAGCTGGTCGCCTTCGGTGCGACCCGCAGGGCCGGTGGCAAGGCCGCCGAGGACCACCAGGTCAAGGCGCTGCTGGATTCCGGCGCCCCCGTGGTCACACTGGTCGCCAAGTCCCACGACCGCCATGTGGAACTCGCCCTGCGCACCACCCTCGAAGAGAACCTGGAGATGGTCCGCGACACCGTCTCCTTCCTTCGTGAGCAGGGCCGCCGGGTCTTCGTGGACTGCGAGCACTTCTTCGACGGCTACCGCGCCAACCCCGAGTACGCCAAGGCCGTCGTCCGCGCCGCCTGGGAGGCCGGCGCGGATGTCGTCATCCTCTGCGACACCAACGGCGGGATGCTCCCGGCCCAGGTCCAGGCCGTCGTCTCCACCGTTCTCGCCGACACCGGCGCCCGGCTCGGCATCCACGCCCAGGACGACACCGGCTGCGCGGTCGCCAACACCCTGGCCGCCGTCGACGCGGGCGCCACCCACGTCCAGTGCACCGCCAACGGCTACGGCGAGCGGGTCGGCAACGCCAACCTCTTCCCCGTCGTCGCCGCCCTGGAACTCAAGTACGGCAAGACCGTCCTGCCCGAGGGTGCACTCGCCGACATGACCCGCGTCTCGCACGCGATCGCCGAGGTCGTCAACCTGACGCCCTCCACCCACCAGCCCTATGTGGGTGTTTCCGCTTTCGCCCACAAGGCCGGACTGCACGCCTCCGCGATCAAGGTCGACCCCGACCTGTACCAGCACATCGACCCCGCGCTGGTCGGCAACACCATGCGGATGCTCGTCTCCGACATGGCGGGCCGCGCCTCCATCGAGCTCAAGGGCAAGGAGCTCGGCATCGACCTCGGAGGCGACCGCGAACTCGTCGGCCGGGTCGTCGAGCGCGTCAAGGAGCGCGAGCTCAAGGGCTACACGTACGAGGCCGCCGACGCCTCCTTCGAACTGCTGCTGCGCGCCGAGGCCGAGGGCCGGGCACGCCGCTACTTCCGTACCGAGTCCTGGCGCGCCATCGTCGAGGACCGCCCCGACGGCACGCACGCCAACGAGGCGACCGTGAAGCTCTGGGCCAAGGGCGAGCGCATCGTCGCCACCGCAGAGGGCAACGGCCCGGTCAACGCACTCGACCGGGCGCTGCGCGTCGCGCTGGAGCGGATCTACCCGCAGCTGGCCAAGCTGGAACTGGTCGACTACAAGGTCCGCATCCTCGAAGGCCGCACCGGCACCGAGTCCACCACCCGCGTCCTCATCACCACGGGCGACGGCACCGGCGACTGGGCGACGGTCGGCGTCGCGGAGAACGTCATCGCGGCGTCCTGGCAGGCGCTGGAGGACGCCTACACGTACGGGCTGCTGCGCGCCGGGATCGAGCCGACGGAGTAGTCGTCGCGGGGCGGGCCCACCGCACGTTCGCCGTGGGCCCGCCGGACCGGTCGTGCCGCTCAGGCCGCAGAGCGGGGAAGGCCGACGGAACGGCTTTCCTCGATGACTTGATAGCCGACGCTCGTGTACAGGTTCATGGCCACCTCGTTGCCGCCCCACACGGTGAACATCAGCGTCGAATCGCCGGCTGCGAGCGTTGCCTGTTCGCCGGCCGACATCGCGGCCCGCCCGTACCCTTTGCCGCGGTGCTGCTCCTGGACGTACAGCGAGTAGCCGTAGGTGACCCCGGGGAGGTGCCCGTGCTTCAACCAGCCGGTGCCGATCTGCTCGCCCGCCGCCTCGAGCACCAGGAACGTGTTGTCGGGCGTCGCCAGGCCCTCGGGAATCAGCTTCGCGAAGTCGCGGTCGGACTTGCGCGTGGCCTCCTCGGGGCTCAGGGCTCCCGCCCGGACGATGTCGTCGACATAGGCGGCCTTCTCGGAGGTGAGCCACTCGGGATATTCGGCCTGTGTCATCGGCCGTGCGGTGACGCCGTCGACCGGTTCCGGCGGGGAACCGACGCACCGCGCCCTGAGCTGGCCGCGGACGTGGTAGTCGTCGAACAACTCGCCGGCGGGCTCGGTGAGCCGTATGTCCAGTCGGCCTGCGCCGCGTTCCGCGCACCATCCCTCGGCCCAGTCCCGGGCGGCCTGCTCGTGCCCCCGGCCGGCGTGGAGCGCGTCGACGCGGAGGTCGCCGATACGCCCCGCGAGCGCGCCGTCGTCGTCAGCCACGACCACGGCGACGTATCCCACTCGGGTCCCGGCGTCCGTGATCTCGGCGACGGTCCAGTCCCCGATGTCGGCGCGTACATCCTCGAGCATGCGCTCCGCCGCGGCCGCACCGAGCCCGGCCGCCGTGTACGAGACGCGTAGCCGCCGCTCGAAGTCCTTCTGCCATTCCGCGTTGTCGCCAAGGATGCTGAAATCTGTCACCTGATCACACTAGCCACGTTGTCATGGACCTGGACGGGTGATCCCGGTGTGTCAGTACGCTTCCGGGACTCGCGTACTTCCCACAGAGCTACCGGCAACCGGCTGACCTGTCCGATTCGATGCGCGCCACGCTGCTGCACGAAGGCCCTCGGATTCGGCCCATGACCGGTGCACGGGGCGCGGATCGGCGGTAAGTACCCCGGCGAAATCCAGGGCCCGGATCTGGACGTGCACGGGGCGGCCGACCCGGGTGCGGAGCGGCCGCACCGCACCCGACGGGAACCGCCGTGACGCTTCGCATCACCATGTGATGCGACTCCTTCCGGGCGTGGAGGACCGGGTCTCCTGGCAAGAATCAGGCGAACTCCTGCTACGTGCCCGCGTCAAGAGAATGTGCGTTCAAATCTTGAAGACACAACACGCCTCTCCTGTCGGGGAAATGGGTCCGGACCAATGTCGACGTGAAGTATTGACGGCAGTGTTCCAGCGCGGTTAACTCACGCCGCAACGCCGGTACCGGTTCCGGAACCGGTTGCGGTACCGGTTCCAGCCCCCTGCCATGTCTTGTCCTGGAGGCCCCTGATGCGTGTCACCATCGCCGATGTCGCCCGCGAGGCCGGCGTCAGCAAGACGACCGTGTCCCGGGTCATCAACACCAAGGGTGAAGTGGACGGTTCCACGGCCGCCCGTGTTCGTGAAGTGATTGCACAGCTCGGCTATGTGCCCAGCTCGGGCGCCGTCGGTCTGGCCCGCGGCAGCAGCCGTACGGTCGGGATGCTGGTGCCCTCGCTCACCTGGCCGTGGATGGGCGAAGTGCTGCAGGGGGTCGTCGACACGGTCGAGGCCGCCGATTACGGGCTGCTGCTCTTCACCTGCAACCGTGGTGCCGAGTCCGTGGAGCGCTTCACCAGCCAGGTGTCGGCGCGCGCTTTCGACGGGCTGTTGGTCGTCGAACCCGAGAACACCCTCGACCACCTGACCGCACTGCACCGCGGCGGTCTGCCGATCGTGCTGATCGACGACCGCGGCCACCACCCCGAATTCCCCTCCGTCGTGACCACCAACCACGAAGGAGGCGCGTCCGCCGCCCGCCATCTGCTGGCCGCCGGACGCACCAGACCCCTGGTCATCACCGGCCCCCGGAACTTCGGCTGCGTACGCGACCGGCTGGACGGATTCCGTACGGTCCTGCCCACCGATCTCGTCGTACACGGGGATTTCACCGAACGCAGCGGCCGCCTGGCCGTGGAGCAACTCCTCGCGTCCGGTGCCGAGTTCGACTCGGTCTTCGCGCACAACGACATCAGCGCGGCGGGCGTGCTGCGGGCGTTGCGCGCGGCCGGGCGGTCCGTACCGGACGACATCGCCGTCGTCGGATTCGATGACATCCCGATGGCCGAGCACACCGAACCGCCGCTGACCACCGTGCGCCAGCCCACCCGGCAGATGGGTGAGACGGCCGCGCGGATGCTGCTCTCCCACCTCGGCGGCACGGCCGTACCCGATGCACCGGTCGTGCTGCCCACCGAACTGGTCGTGCGCCACTCGGCGCCGTAGCAGCCCGGCCGGTTCCCCGGCCGCCTGCACCCCGCACCACCTTTCGCGCACCACCCGCACTACCCGCACCATCTGCATCGCCCCGTACCGCCTGTACCCGGCGCGCCGAGCGCTGCCCATTTCCCGGATCTCCCAGACCCGCAGTCCCTCATGGAGTCGCCATGTCCGTACGACGTCACGCCGCGCTGAGAGCGCTCTCACTCGCCACCGCCGTGGTCGCGCTCGCCGCCGGTTGCTCGTCCGCCAACTCGGGTGCCAACAAAGGGAGCGGCGCCTCTGGCGTGCTGACCCTGGGCAAGCCGGACGGACCGCAGACCAACAACAGCAACCCGTTCCTGAACACCTCGGCGGGCGCCACGCTCGGCTACCGCTACATGATCTACGAGCCCCTCGCCATGACGAACCAGATCCGGCCCGCGGACAAGGCCGCCCCGTGGCTGGCGACCGACTGGAAGTGGGAGTCCAACTTCACCAAGGTCACCTTCACCCTCGACCCCAAAGCCAAGTGGGCCGACGGCAAGCCGCTGACCGCCGACGACGTCGCGTACACCTTCGACCTGCTCAAGAAGCACACGGCGCTCAACTGGAACGGCATCCCGTTCGACGGGGTCGCGGTGCAGGGCAAGACGGTCGTCCTGACCTTCAAGGAGTCCCAGTACGTCAACCAGAACAAGATCATTCAGCAGTTCATCGTGCCCAAGCACATCTGGGAAGGCGTCAAGAATCCCGAGACCTGGCCCAACCGCACGCCCGTCGGCTCGGGCCCGTACAAGCTCAAGACGTTCACCCCGCAGACCACCACCCTGACCGCCACGCCCTCCTACTGGAAGGGCGCGACCAAGGTCAAGGAGCTGCGCTACACGGCGTACAACGACAACAGCGCGGCGACCACGGCGCTGGCGAGCGGCAAGGTCGAGTGGTCGTTCGTCTTCATGCCGAACTACAAGCAACTGTTCATCAACAAGGACCCCAAGAACCACAAGCTGTGGTTCCCGTCCGGGCTCGGCATCCACGGACTGTGGTTCAACACCGCCCGCAAGCCGTTCGACAACCCGGCGCTGCGCAAGGCCATGGCGATGGTCGTCGACCGCAAGGCGATCTACACCCAGGCCGAGGCGACGCTCTACCCGGAGATCACCAACCCGACCGGCATTCCGCTGCCCGCCGGTGAGTCCTTCATCGCGCCCGAGTACAAGAGCGCCACCACCGCACCGGACGTGGCGGGTGCCAAGAAGGTCCTCGCCGACGCCGGGTTCAAGCTCAGCGGCGGGGTGCTGAAGGACCCGAGCGGCAAGCCGGTGAAGCTCACCTTCACCGACCCGGCCGGCTGGAACGACTACATCACCGGGCTCGCGATCATCAAGGACGACATCAAGCAGCTCGGTATCGAGGCCAAGGTCAGGACGCAGACCGCGGAGGCCTGGGGCGCCGACGTCGCCAACGGCAATTTCGACGCGACCCTGCACTGGACCAACAGTGGTGCCACCCCGTACGACATGTACCAGAACATCATGGACGG
This sequence comes from Streptomyces sp. NPDC088246, assembly GCF_044741025.1. Taxonomy (NCBI): domain Bacteria; kingdom Bacillati; phylum Actinomycetota; class Actinomycetes; order Kitasatosporales; family Streptomycetaceae; genus Streptomyces; species Streptomyces sp. NPDC088246. The sequence continues at coordinate 218,268 of NZ_JBIURV010000002.1, read as the reverse complement.
CGCGCTGCTCCAGCCCGTCGGAAAGGCGTCCCAGCAAGGCAACTTCGGCCGCTTCAAGAGCGACGAGGCCACCAAGGCGCTCAAGGACTTCGCCAACGCCACGGAGGACTCCGCCCGCACCACGGCCATGAACACCCTCCAGAAGATCATGGTCGAGCAGGCGCCGGTGATCCCGACGGCCGCCGCCCCCATCGGAGCCGAGTACTCCACGAAGAACTGGGTGGGCTGGCCCACCGAGGCCGACCCGTACGCCCCGCCGCAGCACACCCAGCAGTCCGTGCTGCAGATCGTGCTGAAGCTCAAGCCCGCCAAGTAGAGCCAGGGATACGGGACACAGGGACCGGTCATGTCGAAGCAGCCCGCAAAGAACCACGTCGTGCTCGAAGCACGCGGAGTCACCAAGCACTTCCCCGTACGCCGCACCGGACGCGACCTCGTCGCGGGCAGGCGCCGTACCGTCCACGCCGTCGACGACGTCTCGCTGCGACTGCGGCGCGGCACCGTCACGGCGCTGGTGGGGGAGTCGGGCTCCGGGAAGTCCACCGTCGCCAGACTGCTCGCCCAGCTCCATCCGCTCACCGAGGGCGAGATCCACCTGGACGGCAGGGCGGTGAAGGCCGGACGCGGCCGGTCCTTCCGCACGTACGTACGCCAGGTCCAGCTCATCTTCCAGGACCCGTTCGCCTCGCTGAACCCGGTGCACACCGTGCGCTACCACCTCACGCGTGCGCTGAGGATCCACGGCCGGGCCGGCAGCGGCGAGGCGGAGCTGGAACAGAACCTGACCGCTCTGCTGAACCGTGTCCAGCTGACTCCTCCTCATCAGTATCTGGACAAGTTCCCGCACGAGCTGTCGGGGGGACAGCGCCAGCGTGTGGCCATCGCCCGCGCGCTCGGCGCCGATCCCCAGGTCCTGCTCGCCGACGAGCCCGTCTCGATGCTGGACGTCTCGATCCGGCTCGGGGTGCTCAATCTGCTGAAGGACCTCAAGGACCGCCTGCATCTCGCGATCCTCTACATCACCCACGACATCGCATCGGCCCGCTACTTCGCGGACACGACGCTGGTGATGTACGCGGGCCGGATCGTCGAGGGCGGTGACAGCGAGACCGTCACCCAGCGCCCCGCACACCCCTACACCCAGCTCCTGATCGCCTCGGCGCCCGACCCGGACCGGGTGGTCGCCGAGGCGGAGCAGGAGGAGTCCGGCAGTGGCGAACCGCCCTCGCTCATCGCCCCGCCCGCCGGCTGCCGCTTTCACCCCCGCTGCCCCAAGGCCATGGAGCGCTGCCGCACCGAACTGCCGCCGCGCTTCGACCTCGAAGACGGTCAGTGGGCGGCCTGCTGGCTGTACGCGGACGGCGCGGAAGCCGCCGGTGACCACCGGAAGGAGACCGCGAAGTGAAGTACCTGCTGCAACGGCTCGCCTTCTACCTGGTCACCGCCTGGGCCGCGATCACCATCAACTTCCTGATCCCGCGCATGATGCCGGGCGACCCGGTCCAGGCACTGCTCTCCCGCTTCCAGGGCCAGCTCGACACCAATGCCGTGAACTCGCTCAAGGCGCTCTTCGGCCTCGACAAGCACCAGTCGCTCTGGCAGCAGTACACCGACTACTGGTCACATCTGCTCGACGGCGACCTCGGGCTCTCCTTCACCTTCTTCCCGACGCCGGTCAGCGAGGTGATCGCCCAGTCCCTGCCGTGGACGCTCGCGCTCGTCGGCGTCACGACCCTGATCAGCTTCGTGCTCGGCACCGGCATCGGGGTCTTCACCGGCTGGCGGCGCGGCTCCTGGATGGACAGCCTGCTGCCCGTCACCACGTTCATCTCGGCCATCCCGTACTTCTGGCTGGGGCTCATCGCCATCGCGGTGTTCGCCGTGAAGTGGCCGCTCTTCCCGGCCGCCGGGGGCTACGACAGTTCGCTCGTGCCCGCCTTCGACTGGCCGTTCATCTCCAGCGCGCTCCACCACGCGGCGCTGCCCGGCCTCACCATCGTGCTCAGCGCCGTGGCCGGCTGGATCCTCGGTATGCGGAACATGATGGTGACGGTGTCTTCCGAGGACTACGTCATGGTCGCCCAGGCCAAGGGGCTCTCCGAGCGCCGGGTGATGTTCGGATACGCCGCACGCAACGCCATCCTGCCCAACATCTCCGGCTTCGCCCTCTCGCTGGGCTTCATCGTCGGCGGCACGCTGCTGGTGGAGATGGTCTTCTCCTACCCCGGTATCGGCTACCAGCTCTTCCAGGGCGTCGGTGCCAAGGACTACCCCCTGATGCAGGGCGTCTTCCTCATCATCACGCTCTCCGTCCTCGCGGCGAACCTCCTCGCCGACGTGATCTACATGGTCCTCGACCCCCGTACCCGAAGGGAGGCCTAGGACATGGCCGTCACCGCTGCCGAGGTCGCCGTGATCGACGCGACCGAGACCCCGGCGCCCAGCAGACGCAGGCTGCGTTTCCTGCGCGGCCGCAAGACCGTCACCGGCCTCGCGATCCTCGCCTTCTTCATCGTGATCGCGGTCATCGGGCCGTGGATCGCACCGTACGACCCCGACACCATGAGCGATCAGCTGCTCCAACCGCCGTCCGGCGCGCACTGGTTCGGCACCACACAGACCGGTCAGGACGTGCTCTCGCAGATCCTCGTCGGCACCCGGGGCGTTCTGGTCGTCGGTTTCGTCGCCGGGATCTTCGCAACGATCCTGTCCGTACTGGTCGGGGTCAGCGCCGGCTTCCTCGGCGGCACGGCCGACGAGGTGCTCTCGGTGCTCTCCAACGTCTTCCTGGTCATTCCGGGACTGCCACTGATCATCATCATCGCCAGCTTCGTCTCCGACGCGGGCGACCTGCTCATCGCCACCGTCATCGCCTTCACCTCATGGGCGTGGGGAGCGCGGGTGCTGCGCGCGCAGACGCTGTCGCTGCGGCGCCGGGACTACGTCGAAGCGGCCCGCGCCACCGGCGAGTCCACCTGGCGGATCATCTTCTTCGAGGTCCTGCCGAACCTGACCGCCGTCATCGCCTCCGGCTTCGTCGGCACGGTCATCTTCGCCATCCTCTCCGAGATCACCCTCGCCTTCATCGGCGTCGCCGACATCTCCAACTGGAACTGGGGGACCGTCCTGTTCTGGGCGCAGTCCAACCAGGCACTGGCCCAGGGCGCGTGGTGGTGGTTCGTCCCCGCCGGGCTCTGCATCGCCCTGCTCGGCATGTCGCTCGCCCTGATCAACTTCGGCATCGACGAGTTCGTCAACCCGCGCCTGCGTACGGAGACAGGCGCGTCCAGGAAGGTCCGGGTGCGGGTCGGCTTCACACCCGTGGCCCGCGGTACGCACGACAAGGAGACCCGCTCATGAGCCGCGAGCCCGTCCTCAGCATCCGCGGTCTGAACGTGGACTACGGGACCGGGGGCGACGCCGTGCACGCGCTGCGCGACATCGACCTCACTCTCCACCGGGGCGAAGTCCTCGGCCTGGCGGGCGAGTCCGGGTCGGGCAAGTCGACGCTCGCGTACGCCGTCACCCGGCTGCTGTCGCCGCCCGGGGTGATCACCGGCGGTGAGGTCCACTACCACCGGCGGGACGGCGAGGCGCTCGACCTGCTGACCCTGTCGGCCCCCGAGCTGAGGGCCTTCCGCTGGCAGGAGCTGTCCATCGTCTTCCAGGGTGCGATGAACTCGCTTAACCCGGTGCACACGGTCCACAGCCAGCTCACCGACGTACTCCAGGCGCACCGACCGGACATGAAACGGCCCGAACGAACGGCCCGCGCAAAGGAGTTGCTGGCCCTCGTCGGCATCTCGTCCGACCGGCTCGCCGCCTACCCGCACCAGCTCTCCGGCGGGATGCGCCAGCGCGTGATGATCGCGATGGCGCTCGCGCTGGAGCCCGAGATCGTCATCATGGACGAGCCGACGACGGCCCTGGACGTCGTCATGCAGCGCCAGATCCTGCGCCAACTGGTCGGACTCCGCGAGGAGCTGGGCTTCTCGGTCGTCTTCATCACCCATGACATCTCGCTGCTGATCGAGTTCTCGGACCGGATCGCGATCATGTACGGCGGCCGGATCGTCGAGGAGGCCGGTGCCTCCGCGATCTACCAGGCCCCCCGTCACCCCTACAGCGACGGCCTGCTGCATTCCTTCCCGGCGCTGCACGGCCCCCGCCGCGAACTCACCGGCATCCCCGGCTCGCCCCCGCATCTGTCCGCGATGCCGGCCGGCTGCGCCTTCCATCCCCGCTGCGGCAAGGCGCTCGACGCCTGCACCAGCCATGTCCCGGAGCTCGCCGTACCGGACGGTGACGACTCGCGCTCGGTGGCCTGCTGGCTCCACCGGCCGGCCCCGGCCACCGCGGCACCTCGCTCGTAGCGACCCCTCGCACACCACAGGAGAACCATGGACATCGTCACCCCTCAGGGATACGCGCGCGAGATCGCCGCCGAGGCCGTCCCCGGCCTGCCCGCCGACTTCCGCTGGGGCGTCGCCACCGCCGCCTACCAGATCGAGGGAGCGGCCGCCGAGGACGGCCGGACCCCGTCCATCTGGGACACGTACTGCAGGGTGCCGGGCATGGTCGTGCGCGGCGAGAACGGCGATGTGGCCTGCGACCACTACCACCGGATGCCCGAGGATGTGCAGATGATCGCGGACCTGGGCGTCGACACGTACCGGTTCTCGCTCGCCTGGCCGCGCATCCAGCCGGGCGGGCGGGGGCCGGCCAACGCGAAGGGGCTGGACTTCTACAAGCGTCTGGTCGACGAGCTGGAGTCCAAGGGCATCACGCCCTGGATCACCCTTTACCACTGGGACCTCCCGCAGGAGCTGGAGGACGCGGGCGGCTGGCCGGCCCGTGACACGGCCTACCGTTTCGCCGAGTACGCCGCGCTCGCCCATGACGCACTGGGTGACCGGGTGAAGCACTGGACGACGCTGAACGAGCCCTGGTGTTCGGCCATGCTCGGTTACGCGTACGGCAACCAGGCCCCCGGCCGGAAGAACTTCGGCGACGCGATCCGCGCCGTCCACCATCTGCTCCTCGGCCACGGCCTCGCCTCGCAGCACATTCGCGAGACGGCCGCCGCCCGCGGCAACGAGCTCGAACTCGGCATCACACTCAACCTCGGCACCGCCACACCCGAGACCGACAGCCACGAGGACGCCGAGGCCTGCCGCCGCGCCGACGGGCTCGGCCGCCGCCTCTACCTCGACCCGATCGTCAAGGGCGCCTACCCCGAGGACGTCATCGCCGACCTCGCCCGGCAGAAAGCCGAACTCCCGGTCCAGGAAGGTGACTTGGCTGTCATCTCCGCTCCGATCGATATCCTCGGTGTCAACTTCTACCGCGGCACGCTCTTCTCCGGCGTCACGGAGGAGGGTTCCCCGGTGGGCGCCGACGGTCTGCCCGTCACCCGTGGCGTGGAGCGCGACCTGCCGCGTACCGCCATGGACTGGGAGATCACTCCCACCGCCCTCACGGACCTGCTGGTGCGCCTGGAGAAGGAGTACGGCGTCCCGACGGTCATCACCGAGAACGGTGCCGCGTTCGACGACACCGTCTCCGAGGACGGGCGGATCCACGACGCCGACCGCACCACCTACCTCGCCGACCACATCGCCGCCGTCGCCGCGGCCCGCGCGGAAGGGGCCGATGTCCGGGGCTACTTCGCCTGGTCGCTGATGGACAACTTCGAATGGTCCTACGGCTACGACAAGCGGTTCGGTATCGTCCGCGTCGACTACGACACACAGGAGCGGACGCTCAAGGACAGCGCCAAGTGGTACCGCGACACGATCCGCCACACCCGCGACGCGTAGCCGCACAGCGCGCAGCCGCGCCCCTTCCGAAGAAACGAACGGGAGCCCCCCACGCCCTCTCGTGCGACTCCGATGACGACCACAGCCGCACTCTTCGCCCTCGCCGCCCCCACGGCCTTCGCCGCCCCTCTGCCAAGGGTGGCTGCGCAGGCCGCGGCCTGGGACACCGACCGTGCGGCCACCGCGCAGAAGACCGGGGGAAGCTGACCGCCGCGGTGTCCGAGCAGCTCGCCGACGCGGGACCATCTGCTGCTCACCGGCGGCCCCACCGGTGCGGTGGCGAAGCTGAAGAAGGCGTACCGGGCCGCGTGGTCCCGTGAGGAGGAAGCAGGCCCAGGTGGGTGGTGGCGCACGAGCCGCCCACCTGGGTTAGCTTCGATATATGCGGAACAGGCTGTTCCCGACCTTGTTGGCCGGCCTGCTGCTGATCCTGTCGGTGGTCGTGCTCGCCATGGCACCCGCTGCGCCCACAGCGGTCGGTGCATCCACCATCAATGATGTCGCGCAGGCGCTGCGCAAGAGTCCGGTGTACGTCGACCCGGCCACCGCCGACCAGCTCTCCCCGGGCCAGACGGCCGCCCTGACGAAGAAGATCAAGGACGCCGACAAGCCCGTGTTCGTGGCGGTGCTGCCGCGGACCTCGGCGTTTCCCGAGCAGAACCTGCTCACCACCCTGCGCACCGACACCGGCATCACCGGCGTCTACGCGGTCCGTCTCGGCAACGGGTTCAACGCAGGCGCCGACCCCCGGGTGATGTCCACCCGAGCGGTCCAGAACCTCACCGCCGCCGTGAAGACACCCGGCACGGACACCGACGCCGCGACCCAGCTGAACGCCTTCGTCGACCGGGCCGTCGAACAGGCAAGGGGCAGGGCCCCCGCCTCCTGGGGCGGTTCCTCCGCGCGCGACGGATCATCGTCCACCGTCGGACTGATCACGGTCGGCGCGATCCTGGTGCTGGGCGGCGGCGCGGCCTACACGATCCTCCGGCGCAACCGGCAGCGCAAGGAGACCGAGGAGCGGGCCGCACTCGACAAGCTCCGGGTCGTCGTGGACGAGGACATCACCGCGTACGGCGAAACCCTGGACCGGCTCGACTTCCACCCCGCCGAGCCGGGCGCCGACGACAGCATGCGCGCCGACTACGAGCGGGCGCTCGACTCCTACGAGAGCGCCAAAATCCGCATGTCGAAGGCCCAGCGCCCGTCCGATGTGCGCGGGGTCACCCAGGCCCTGGAGGACGGCCGCTTCTCCCTCGCCGTCCTGGAGGCCCGCCGCAAAGGCGGTGAACCGCCCGCCCGCCGCCCGCCGTGCTTCTTCGACCCGCGCCACGGCCCCTCGGTCGCCGACGTCCAGTGGTCCCCGTCCGGCGGAACGGCCCGTGAGGTCCCGGTCTGTGCGGCGGACGAGATCCGGCTGCGCGAGGGCGAGGAGCCGCTCGGCCGCACCGTCGACACAGGCGACGGCCGCCGCCGCCCGTACTGGGAGGCGGGCCCGGCGTACGGCCCCTGGGCGGGCGGCTACTTCGGCGGCGGCCTGCTCCCCGGCCTGCTGGTCGGCACACTGCTCGGCTCGGCGCTGTCGAGCCCGGCGTACGCGGCGGAGTACGGCGGCGGTGACTTCGGCTCCGGCGGTGACTGGAGCGGCGGGGACTTCTCCGGCTCCGACTTCGACTCCTCGGGCTTCGACGGCGGCGGCTTCGGCGGCGGCGACCTCGGGGGCGGCGGCTTCGACGGAGGCGGGTTCTGAGCCGCTGACCGGCCATCTCTCGGGCAGGTGCGATTCATGCTAGACCTGAAGTTATGTCTGGTATCGGCCGATTCCGGGCGAGGTTGCGACGCTCCGTCCGGCGACCACATCGGCACGATGGGGGGCGCTCGGGCCAAGCCACCCCCGCGCCGCCCGGTCGGGACATGACTCACCGCTCCCCGGGCCGCGATCTGCTGTCCCTGTTCAGTGTGCGCACCGTGGCCGGCCAGGTCTTCTGCTTCGTGCTCGGGCTCGTACTCCTGCTCATCGCCGGCGGCGGGATCGCGCTGGTGCTGCAGGGCCGCAGCGACAGCCTGCAGGAGGCCCGGCTGCGCACATTCAGCGTGGCCGAGACATTCGCCAACTCGCCCGGGATGGTACCGGCACTGGACAGCAAGAACCCCACCGCCATCCTGCAGCCACGCGCGGAGCAGGTCCGTCGGCAGACACATGTCGATACTGTCGTCGTGGCCAGCCCCCAGGGCATCCGTTACACCCACCCCGACCCCGCGCTGATCGGCAAGCACATCGTCGGCCCGTACAAAGAGGCAGTGGCCGGCCACGGCTTCACCAGGAGCTTCTCCGGCACTCAAGGGCCGTCGATCAACTCGGTGGTACCCGTCAAGCGGCTCGACGGTTCGGTTGCCGGCCTGGTGTCCGTCGGGCTCACCGACAGGTCGGTGAACAGCGTGGCTGCCCGGTCCATCCCGTTCAGCATTGCCGTCGGGGTGGCCGCCTTCGCGGTCACCGCGGGCGGCGCGGTGCTCTTGAGCAGACGGCTGAGCCGTCAGACACACGGGCTCGGACCGGCAGAGATGACCCGGATGTACGAGCACCACGACGCGGTGCTGCACGCGGTCCGCGAGGCCGTTCTCATCGTCGGGGCCGACCACCGGCTGACGCTGGTCAACGACGAGGCCCGCAGACTGCTCGCCCTTCCCCCGGATGCCGAGGGCCGCGCGTTGACGGACCTCGGGCTGGACCCGGAGATTGTGGAACTGCTCGCCTCCGGCCGGACCGTCACGGACGAGGTCCTGCGCGTCCGCAACCGGCTGCTGGCCGTCAACCTCCGGCCGGCGGGCGCGGGTGGCGGGCCGCCCGCCACCGTGGCGACCCTGCGGGACACCACCGAGCTCCGCAAGGTCACAGGCAGGGCGGAAATCGTCCATGAACGCCTGCTGCTCCTCTACGAGGCCGGTGCCCGGATCGGCACCACCCTCGACGTAAGCCGGACGGCCCAGGAGCTGGCGGATGTGGCGACTCCCGGATTCGCCGACGTCACGAGCGTCGACCTCGCCGACCTCGCGCTCCCCGGGGATGAACCGACCACGCCGGACAGTGCCCCGCTGGACATGCGCCGTACCGCCATCGCCGCCACGGACCCGGACCAGCCCTTGTACTCGATCGGCCGACTGGTCGGATTCGTTCCTTCCAGGACCCGGGCCATGTGCGTGAACATCGGCGAGGCCGGGCTGGGGCCGGAGGTGATCGCGCAGCTGGGGTGGCGGTACTGGGACCCCGAGCGGGCCTCGAAGATCCTGGACTACGGATTCCACTCGGTGCTCTCCGTACCGCTGCACGCACGCGGCGTCATCCTGGGCCTGGCCAACTTCTGGCGCGCGGGCAATCCCGAACCGTTCGACGAGGACGACCAGTCCTTCGCCGAGGAACTGGTGGCCCGGGCGGCCGTCAGCGTGGACAACGCCCGCAGGTACACACGCGAGCACGAAATGGCCGTGACGCTGCAACGCAGCCTGCTGCCCCGCGACCTGCCCGAGCAGAACGCCCTCGACGTGGCCCACCGCTATCTGCCGGCGCGGGCCGAGGTGGGCGGCGACTGGTTCGACGTGATCCCGCTGTCCGGCGCCCGGTTCGCACTGGTCGTCGGTGATGTGGTCGGACACGGGCTGCACGCCGCCGCCACCATGGGGCGGCTGCGCACCAGCATTCACAACTTCTCCGCGCTGGACTTCGCGCCCGACGAACTTCTCGGACATCTCGACGAACTGGTCAGCCGGATCGACCAGGACGAGGCGGCCGGTGACGGCGCCGAGATCGCCGGAGCCGGCTGTCTGTACGCGATCTACGACGCGGTCTCCGGAATCTGCTCGGTGGCCCGGGCAGGCCACCCCGGGCCCGTGCTGGTCCTCCCGGACGGCAGCGTCGAAGTTCCCGAGGTTCCGGTCGGTCTGCCCCTCGGCATCGGTGGCATGCCCTTCGAGGCGGCCGAGTTCCACGTACCCGAAGGAAGCCGTCTGGTCCTTTACACGGACGGTCTTCTCGAGAGCCGCGACCGGGACATCGACGCCGGCCTGGAGCTGCTGCGCGCCACTCTCGCCGGTCGCGACCGGACGCCGGAGGAGACCTGCGACGACGTGCTCGACGCGATGCTGTCCGGGCCGCCGACCGACGACGTCGCCATCCTCGTGGCCCGCACCCGCACGCTCGATCCGAACCAGGTCGCGCAATGGGCCGTGGCCACCGATCCGGCGGCCGTCGCCGGGGTCCGCAAGAACGTCGCCCAGTGGCTCAGCGAGCGCGGCCTGGACGAGGAGGCGTTCACCACCGAGCTGATCCTGAGCGAACTGGTCACCAACGCGGTGCGCTACGGAACAGGGCCGATCGAGGTCCGCCTGCTGTACGACCGCAACCTGATCTGCGAGGTGTCCGACACCAGCAACACCTCACCGCATCTGCGCTACGCGGCGACGACGGACGAGGGCGGCCGGGGACTGTTCCTCGTCGCCCAGTTCGCCGAACGCTGGGGCACGCGCTACACCGAGACGGGCAAGGTGATCTGGTCGGAGCAGACGGTCGGCGAATCGGGGACGGACGACGACTGAAGCGTGTGCCGCCCGGAGTGCCGACGCAGAGCCGTCGTGACACGCTGAAACGGGGGATCACGGCTACGTCACCCAAGGAGATCGAAATGGCCAGTGACACCACCGGACCCGGACCGAGCCGCACGAAGCCGAGCCCCACGCACGCGCCCGCATCCGGTACGACAGTCCTGGCAGCAGTCCTGATGATCGTCGGCGGAGCGATGGCGATCTTCGAGGGGATCGCGGCCATCGCGAAGAACCGCCTGTTCGTCGTGGTGCGCCACTACCTGTTCGAGTTCAGCCTTACGGGCTGGGGCTGGGTCCACCTCATTCTGGGCATCGCCCTCGTCCTCGCCGGCTGCGCCGTATTCATCGGAGCCCTGTGGGCACGCTTCTTCGGTGTCGCCGTGGCCGGTCTGGGCGCGATCGCCAACTTCCTGTGGCTGCCGTTCTACCCCTTGTGGGCCATGGTGCTGATCGTCGTCAACATCCTCGTCATCTGGGCGCTGTGCATGGGCATGCACCGGGAAGCGGACGCCGGCCTGACTGCCTGACCCACGCGCGGCCTTCTCGGCGGCGGAGCGCGATGTCTGCGAGCGGGTGCTCGGGGAGCGACGACACGGGGTGCGCCCGGCCGGTCCGCAGGGGCCGTACGAAGGGAGCGGTCCGGTCGGACGACGAGCGCCCGCCTTCCGGCCCCAGGCGGGGGAGGGGGGAAGGCGGGGGCGCTCGGGTTCAGGCGTGAGGCAGTGGGAGGCGTCAGGCCTGCGGTGCTGCGGCCTTGATCGCGGAGATGTCGAAGTTGAGCTTGACCTTGTCGCTGACCATCACGCCGCCGGTCTCCAGCGCCGCGTTCCAGGTCAGGCCCCAGTCGGAGCGCAGGATGTCCGCGCCGCCCTCGAAGCCGACGCGCTCGTTGCCGTAGACGTCGGTGGCGGAGCCGTTGAACTCCAGGTCGATGGCGAGGGGACGCGTGACGTCCTTGATGGTGAGGTCGCCGGTGATGCGGTACTTGTCGCCGCCGAGCTGCTCGGCGTGAGTGGAGCGGAAGGTCATGAGGGGGAACTTCTCGGCGTCGAAGAAGTCGCCGCTGACCAGGTGGCCGTCGCGGTCGGCGATGCCGGTGTCGACGCTGGCGATCTTGACCTCGATCGAGGCGGCGGAGTTCGCGGGGTTGTGACCGTCGAGCTTCAGGCTGCCCTCGTGCTCGCCGAAGGTGCCGCGCACGTTGGTGACCATGGCGTGACGCACGGTGAATCCGATGCTGGAGTGCGCCGGGTCGATCGTGTAGTCGCCGGTGAGGGCGGCCAGGGCCGGGTCCACGACGGGGGCGGTGGCGACGGCGGTGGCGGACGGGGCGTTGTTGTTCTTGCGGTTGAACAGAGCCATGGCTCCTCCTCGGGGGACGTGGTCGAGTGGCGGTCGAAGTTGTTGTTTAACCTTCAACGAGATTGACTCTAGCCGCATCTAATTCAAAGTTCAACATCCGGGCTGCGGATTGTTGCGGAGGGCTGTCCGCCTGCCGCCATCCGTCCCTTTCGCCCACTGGCGGACGCGCGTAGAACTCGGGCACTATCTCCCTGCCCCTATTTGTCATGAGCAGGAGGAGTCCCCCCATGGTGTCCCGTATGACGCTGCGCCCTGTCCTGACCGCCCTCGCCCTCGTCCTCGGCGTCCTCTTCGCCCCCGGCGTCGGCGTTCTCGGCAGCGGCGCCACCCAGGCCCACGCCGACACGAAGCTCACTCACGCACAGGCCACCGCCCGGTTCAGCTCCTCCGGAATCACCTGGTCGTCCTCCGGCGGCTGCTCCAACCGCAACGTCGCCACCTGCACCTCGTTCGACCAGCTCAACCTGGCCACCGCCCAGGGCGCCCAGACCCTCAAGAGCGCCACGGGCTGCGCGCTGAACATCACCGGCGGCACCGAGACCGGGCACGCCAGCGGTACGTACTCGCACTGGAACGGGTACAAGCTCGACTTCGGCAAGTCCACCTGCCTCACGAACTACGTCCACGGTGTCTTCACCTACATCGGACTGCGCGGTGACGGCGCACCCCAGTACAAGGCGGGTTCCGGCAACATCTACGCGGACGAGGGCAGCCACTGGGACGTGACGTACTACAACTGCGGCGGCTGCTGACCTCCGCACGCATCGACCCGCACGGGGTGCCCCTGTCCGCCCGGACGGGGGCACCCCGTGCCGCTGTCTCACACCACGTCGGCCGCGCCGGGCCTCGGCGAGGGGCACCACCTCGTCGATTCGACTGTGTGACGGATTAGCATGGTCAACTGCCGAGGTCCTGAGCCGAGCTGACCGATGCGGCGTACCGCCGGACCGTCCAATACCGGATTTGGCACGTCAGTGGCGCCGGCCATCGCGATCACCGGGAGGGTTCATGTCCTTCGAAGAAGAGTGGGCCGGCCTCAAAGCGCATGCCGCCGCCCGTATGCAGCGGACGGTGCGCCGATGGCGGACCCGCGCTCGGCGCCGTCCGACGGGGACCTCGTCATCCTGAGCGACGTAAAGATGTAAAGGGGAAAAACCACCGCCCCACGTTCATCAACACGACCGGCAAGTTCGGGGGAAGATATTCGGTGCGCCGGTCGCCGTGGTGGCGACGGGAATCGACTTCTACTACACCCCGTCCAAGAAGGAACCCGGTGACACCCATGTGGAAGCCTCGGCAGAACCAGGAAAGGTGAGGTGCCGGTGAAGCACTCCGCAGGCCCGCCGCCTGGTCGCCGCCGTCCGAACTTGTGGCACTGGCTGCGCCCCCGGAGTTCACGGGCGTTCGTCCTCGGCATCTGCATGGCCGTCGGCGGGCTCGCCGGCGGGGTGCGCTCCGCGGTGGACGGAAAGGGGATCTGGACGGCCTTCGGCATCTTCGGCGTGGGGGTACTCGGAGTTGTTCTCACCATTGCGTGGATCGTGACGTACACGCGGGAGCGCTGAGGAGAAGGCTCGGGCAAGTGAGGGGCGCGCCTATAACGAGGCGAGGGCACCAAGGCGCGGGTAGCGTTCACCGTGACTGATACCTTGACGCGCGAGTCAGGTATGCGTAACCCCACCAGCAGTGGATATAAGTCGGGCCAATCGAATGGGCTGCTGAAGAAGATCTTCGACCGGGCTCTGAAATCTTTTTGCTGGACGACGTGCGGAAGTGACCGGTACGCGCGTCACGTGCGCTCGACGTGCGTGACGCGCACGGACGCGATGTCTTTGACGGTGCCGTCTTCGATCTCCGCGTCCCGTGGCGCCGAGCTCCCCGTCCTCGTCTTCCCGGGGCCCAGCTTGTCGGCCGTCACCCCGGTGTTCCCGAGAACATCCCCGTCCTTGTCCAGGAACTCGAACTGCGCGAAGTAACTCGCCGCCCCGCTCCCGCCGTTCCTGATCGTGTAGTGCACGACGTACGCGCGATGACCCCGGGCCCGATGGCCCTCGAACCCTGACTTCACGATTTTGACGTCCCTCGACGGGTTCGCCGCCGAGGCCTCCTCGCTCCAGGCTCTCCCCGTCCCCGGTGTCGGGGCGCCCTCTTTCGCGGAGTCGGCGGAGTCCTTCGCACCCGAACACGCCGTGAGTAGCCCGGCAGCGGCGGCAACCGCAGCCACGGACAGCCAAATCTTGCGCATGACGCACTCCCTGTAGTCGAAGGGCAGACCATAGCCGCGGGCCTCGGCACACAAGCCGTGGGACACGGGGCGAACCCTCTGACGGGGCAACCGTCGACCGCATGACCGAAACCTGTCGGTTTGCGGCCTGCTCCGGGAAGTAGTCTGCCGCCGAGTCTGCCGACGTCGTCCGGGAGCGTTCGTCCGGCCGGCGAGCACTGCCGGCGAGCACAGAGGAGGCGCGGCAACCTCAACGGATCAGCCGGACCTCGTAGGCCCGATCGGGCTTCGACGCGCGATCGTGGTGCCGATGCCCGTCGGTGCGGGCCGGCGTGGACCTCGCCTTGCTGATACAGGCCGCCGTCGGCCGGGATGGCCAGGATGGGCGCATTCAGGCGGGCGGGCATGCGGAGCGCACGGATGCGGTGCTGGATGCGGTGATCGGTGTGGTCGTACCGGAGATCGGCGGGCTCGCGATGACACGACAACTGGAAGCCGCGACTCGTCGAAGGTTGCCGAGCCGGCGATCAGGCCCAACGGTCCGGCGCACGTGGGGGCCGAAATCCCGGTGGTGTCGACCCTCAGGCTGTGAGGCCGAGGCCGAGGAAGGCGGCCCAGGCGGCGGGGGGAACGGTGAGGACGGGACCGTCGGTGACCTTGGAGTCGCGGATGTGCACGGCGGCGGGGTGGGCGGAGACTTCTACGCAGGCGCCGCCCTGGTCGTTGCTGTAGCTGGACTTGCGCCAGTCGTAGGCGACTTCGAGGCAGTCGCCGCCCTGACTGCCGCTGTAGCTGGACTTGAACCAGGCGAGGGTCTTCGAGCGGGGAGCCGGGTGTGCTGCGCGGGTCATGTCTCTCCAAGCAGTTCGTCCAGTAGGCGGGCGCTCTTCTCGACGGAAAGCGCCTGCGAACGCAGCATCCCATATTTCTGCTGGAGCACGCTGACGTCATCTGGGTCTTCGTGCAGGTAGCTGGTCAGCTGGCCCTCCACGTAGGCGAAGTGGTCGTGATCGGGGGTTTCCAGCAGCACCATCGGGCCATCGAGCGCGGCGTGTTTCGGCAGCTTCATCGGCATGATCTGAAGCCCCAGGAAGGGGAGTTCCATGCATCGGCGCAGGTGCCGGATCTGTTGCCGCAGCATGGTGGGATCCCCGATCCCGCTGCGCAGAATGCTCTCCTCCAGCAGGAAGTGCAGCATGGGGCGGGGTTTGCGTTCGAGGAGCTTCTGCCGGTCGAGCCGGGCCGCCACCCATTCCTCCTGTTCCTCCTCTTCGAGTGGCGGATAGAGACAGGAGAAGACGAAGCGGATGTACCCCTCCGTCTGGAGTAACCCCGGCACCACCTGGTTCTGGTACGAGAGCAGCGTCACCGCCTCCTGTTCGTACTCCACGTAGTCCTGTACGAACGCCGGGAACCGCTCCTTCTGCGGCACCTTCGACACCGCGACCTGCAACGCCCCCTTCGTGTCCAGCAGTTCATCCAGCTGGACCGCGAAGTCCCACTGCAGCGCCCTGCGCCCCTGCTCGATCGACGCGATCGTGTCCTCGCCCACGCAGCACTGATCGGCCAGGGCCGTCTGTGTCATTCGGGCCGCCTTGCGGAACGTCGCCAACTGGGCACCGATCAGATGCCAGGACGTGATCCGTTTGCTCTTCTTTTTTGCCGGTTGCATGAACTGCCTCTCCCCGTCACGAACTCCGGATGACCCGTCAGAAGCCGTACAACTGCTTTGTACGACCCCACGCACTGATCAACGCTAGTGACTTTGTGTGACCTTGGCCGCGTGAACGAAACAACTCAGCTCCCCTACTTTCGCGAGGTGTTCCACCGCCGGGAACGCCGATCCGTCCCACTCGTACGGCAGTTCGTGCGTGAGGCTCTGGTCGACTGGGCGTGCGACGTCCGGGCCGATGACGTGTTGCTCTGCGTGAGCGAACTCGTCACCAATGCCTTGCTGCATGGTGTCCCGCCCGGTCGTGGGTTCCGCCTCCACCTCTATCTGGAGCCGGCCGACGGCACCCTGCGCATCGAGGTCCACGACAGTGGCGACGGGGAGGTGTGTCTCGCAGATTCCTGGGCGGCGTCGGATGAGGAAGGGGGCCGCGGGCTGCTGCTGGTGGCGGCGCTCGCCGACAAGTGGGGGGTGGGGGAGCGAGACCCCGGCAAGGTGGTGTGGTGCGAGTTCGAGGCGTCGGCGGGGGTGGGGCGCGGCGTGTCGACGAGATAGACCCGGGGACCGAGATACAAGATCGGCAGGGTCTACCGGTTCCGGCTGCGCGTGGGCTATCCCTGGAACGGCGGCCCTCGACGGGGTCGTTTCCGTGGAAGTGGAAGGAGTCCTGCCATGACCGACTGGTACGTGGACGACCGCTGCACCAACTGCGACGTGGCCCGACAGTTCGCACCCGAGCTGATCGGAGAGGAGGAAGGGGCGTCGCGGATCCTGCGGCAACCGAGCGACGAGGCGGAGAACCGGCGCTTACATGCCGCCGTCTTCGCCTGCCACACCCGCTCGATCCGGCCCGCGTCCGGACAGCCGGACCCCTCGCTCGACCCGTTCCCGATGGCGCTGGACGACGGCGTACTGGTCTGCGGGCACAACTCGCAACACACCGCCGGCGCCAACTCCTATCTGCTGCGGCGCCCGTCCGGCACGGTCATGATGATCGACACCCCGCGCTGGAGCACCGAACTGGCCGAGCGGTACGTGGCGACGACCGGGCCCGTCACCGATGTGCTGCTCACCCACCGAGACCACGCCGCGCACGGGCGTCGCTACGCCGACCACTTCGGCGCCCGGCTGTGGATCCACGAAGGGGACCTCGACGCGGCGCCGGACGCGGACCGGGTGATCCGGGGGCTCGACCCGGTGGAGATCGGCGAGGGCGTCACCGCCCATCCGCTGCCCGGCCACACGCGGGGCAGCGTGCTCTATCTCGCGGACGACCGGTACTGCTTCAGCGGTGACAGCTTCTACTGGTCGCGTACGACCGGTGATCTCGAAGTCGCGGAGAGCGTGACCTGGTACTCCATCGAGGAGTTGGCCGCCTCCCTGGCGCGGACGGCGGGGCAGCTGCGGTTCGAGTGGGTGCTGCCCGGCCACGGCGACCGGCAGCGCCGGGACGCCGACGAGATGTCCCGGCGGCTGCACGCGCTGGCGGAACGCACGGCGCTGCTGCGGCCCCGGCCTATCGACTTCACCGCCCTCCGCTGGTGAGGAGTCGCCGTCACGCATCGGCCGCCGGGCGCGCCGCTCGGTGGCTCTTGCGGTAGGCGCGTGGTGTGGTGCCCGTCAGCCGGGAGAAGTGGTGGCGCAGGCTGGCCGGCGAGGTGAAACCGCACCGGGCCGCCACCCGCTCCACCCCTTCGTCGGTGTCCTCCAGCAGTTCGCGGGCCCGCTCCAGCCTCCGGCGCAGCAGGTACTGGGGCGGGGTGGCGCCGGTCTGTGCGTGGAAGCGACGGTTGAGGCTGCTGACGCTGATCCCCGCGTGCGCGGCGATGTCCGCCGGGGTCAGCGGGAGGTGCAGGCGGGTCTCCAGCCAGCGCAGCGTCGGTTCGATGCCTGCGCTCTCGGTGAGTTCGCGGTCGATGGTCTCCTGGACGCGGTCGCCGTGGGGCAGGAGCGGGGTGAGGAGTTCCCGGGACGTCTCACCGGCCACCCGCTCACCGTGGTCCTGGGCCAGCAGACGCAGGCAGACGTCCATGCCGCCGAAGATCCCGGCCGAGGTGAGGAACGGGCCGTCGGTCACGACCGTGCCGACCGGATCCACCTCGATACGGGGGTGGAGGCGGGCAAGTTCCTCGGTGTGGCGCCAGCCGGTCGTGGCGCGGCGGGCGTCGAGGAGACCGGTGGCCGCGAGGGTGAAGACTCCCGTGCCGATCGCGCCGATGCGGCAGCCGCGTGCGGCCGCGGCCCGGAGCGCCGCGAGCACCGGGGCGGCGGGCTCGTCGCGGGGACCGTCGCCGTCCTGGCCGGGGATCAGGACGACGTCCGCGTCGGCGAGGTAGTCGAGCCCCCACGGGAGGGAGATCCGGAGCGGTGCGGGCGCCCCTGTGGCGGTGAGGCCGGGAGCGGCGCAGAGCCGTACCTCGTAGTCGGCGTCGGGGTGGCCGACCGTCGCTGTCCCGAAGACCAGTCCGGGGGTGGTGAGCTGGTGTCCGGGGAGCCTGTCGGGCACAAGAACAGCGATTACGGACATATTCAGAATCTATCCGAGGGTGGGGGCGGGGGGAGCTGCGGTGGTCAGGGCGTACCCGGGCGGGCGACGGACGGCCCGCCCGCCCGGGTACGTGCCGCGTCAGCGGTGCGAGTGGATGGTCTTGTCGATCCACTTGGAGTACGCGGGAACGTTGGTGTACATCCCGGGGCCGGTGCCGCAGGTCGGGTCGGTGTCGCCGTCGCCCGACGTGGCGCCGACCAGCTCCCAGCGTCCGTCCCGGCCGCGCTGGATCTGCGGGCCGCCGGAGTCGCCGAAGCAGGCCATGGCGCCCGGCGTCTTGCTGATCGTGCAGATCCGGGTCTTGTCGGCGCGGCCGGGCGAGCACTCGTTCACGGCACCGATGCGGGTGTCCAGCTGCTTGAGCTTGTCCGGGAACACCGCGTCGGGGAGGTAGTCGGTGTCGTGGACGGTGCCGAAGCCGAGCAGGCGTGTCGGGGTGCCGGGACGGCCCACCGAGTCGGCGATGCGGATGGGCTTCTCCTTGACCGGTCGGTCCAGCTCGACGAGCGCGATGTCGTTCCTGCTGGGGTTGGACTCGACGTCGTAGGCGGGGTGGGTGACGGTCCGCTTGATGTGGCGCACGGTGCCGCCGGACTCGCGGTCGTTGGACCCGATGCGGACGACGCCGTCCAACGCTTCCGGGTTGACGCAGTGGGCCGCCGTCACCAGCCAGCGCGAGGTGATCAGCGATGCGCCGCACTGGGCGCGTACGTCGATCGTGTCGCCGTCACCCGTTGGGAACTTGGCCGTCTGCGGGAGCGTGGCCATGAACGGGTAACGCTGCGTGGCCTCCTGCCCGTTGACGATGGCGTTGGCGCTGCCGGACACGGCCGTGACGCAGGCCGTCGCGGCCAGGGCGACGGTGGCGAGCCGTCCCGCACGGCGGGAGAGGGAGCTGCGGGACCGGGACGGGGCGGCGGAAGGCGAACTGCGTGTGAACACGGGTGATTCCTTCGTTGCGATGCGCGTCGTGCGCGTCGTGCGTGTGGTGGACGTGCGAACCGGCTACCGGGCGTCCCCTCGCTTCCGGTGCCGCGCACCACCCATCCTCCGTACCGGGCCCGCCCGGAAAAAGCGGTCCTGATGTCACCCTCGGCTAAATTCTGGACATGTCAGTGATCGCCGTCCTCGCGCTCGACGGAGTGCCGGGCCATGAACTCACCGGGCCCGGAATGTGCTTCGGCACAGCCGCCCGGCACCACCCGCATGTCGCGTACGAGCTGCGGTACTGCACCGCTCCCGGCTTCCGCGGGACAGGCTCCCCGGCGCCCTTCGCCATCGACACGCCCTGGGGCCTGGAAGGGCTGGCGGACGCCGACACCGTACTGCTGCCCGGCCACGCCGGTTTCCGCGACGAGCCGGAACCCGGGGTCGCCGACGCCCTGCGGGCCGCCGCGGACCGGGGAGCCCGCATCGGCGCGTTCGGCACCGGGACGTTCACCCTCGCCGCCACCGGGCTCCTCGACGGACGCCGGGCGGCCACCGGGCGACGGTACGCGGCGGAGCTGGCGCGGCGCCATCCCCGTATCGATGTCGACCCGGAGGGGGCCGTCGTGGACGCGGACCCGTTCCACAGCGCGGCCGGAGTGCTCGGCGGCCTCGATCTCTGCCTGCACCTGATCACCCTGGACCACGGCGTACCGGTCGCCATCGAGACGGAGCGGCAGGTCTTCATACAGCTCCACGCACCCGCCGGTGCCGATGCCGAGGAGGTCCCACCCGTCGCGTCCCGGCACCGGGCCGGCCCGCACTCCCTCGGGCCCACGATCCGGTGGATGGAGGCCCACCTCGACCGCCCGCTGACGCTGAAGGACATCGCCGATCACGCGGGGCTCACCGTCCGCGGCCTGAACCGGCGCTTCCAGGCCGAGACCGGGCTCTCCCCGCTCCAGTACCTGCTGCGCACCCGCGTCCAGGCGGCGCAGCGCCTGCTGGAGCGCGGGGACGAGCCGGTGGAGCGCATCGCCGCGCGCACCGGACTGGGCACACCCGCCAACCTGCGCCACCACTTCCAGCACCACACGGGCACCGGCCCGCGTATCTACCGCACCGCCTTCCGCTCTCTGGTGGCCGCCCTGACCTGGGCGGACGGCAAGCACGCCGACCCGGCGGAACCCAACGGGCCGGGCAGCGCCGACACCGATCCCGACCCGTCCGGCGGCGCCGACGACCGCCGTGCCGCGAGACGCCGTACCTGACACCGGCACCGCGTACCGTAACCGGCGCGATCGGCCCGGGACGCGAGGCGGTCCGGCCGTCCCGCTCCGTTCCCCGATGCCCCGCCCTCAAGACGTCGGCCGGTGGACGCGTACCGTCCACTTGGACTTACGCAACGCGGTTGTTGGACTGGAGCGCCCCGAGGAGCCGTACGTCGTTGACGGTGTCCGGACACGGGGACTACTCAGAGCACATGTCGCGAAGATTCACTTCGGCGGGCGCTGTCGCCGCCGCCTCAGCCGCCGTCCTGGCGCTGGTGGGGACCGCGCTCCCCGCCACAGCCGCCGCCCCCTCACCCGCCGCAGTCGAGTCGGCCGTACCCGCGGACGCCACCGTCATCCGGTCCGCGCAGCTCTCGGTCGCGGTCGCCGACGACTTCCCGCGCGTCCTGGCGTACACCGACAAGGCGAGCGGCGATCAGCTGCTCGGCAGTACGCAGCAGGTCACCGCCGTCACCCTCAACGGCACCGCGCACCCCGTGAAGCTCAAGGGCGCCCCCGAGGTCACCGCCTCGACCGCCCGCTACACGCTGACCTTCACCGACCTGCCCGGCATCGAGATCGACGCCTCGCTCTCCGTCTCCGGACGCGCCACCACCTTCAAGGTGACGGCCGTCCGTGACACCGAGGCGTTCCGCGTCGGCACCATCGACATTCCCGGCCACGACCTGGTCTCCGTCGGCTCCACGGACACCGGCGCCGCCACCGCTTTCACAAGACTGGACAACGACTCGACGAAGACCGCCGACGTCTTCGCCCGGGTCACTCCGGACACCGCCGCGGACCAGGCGCCGGTCGGTGCCTCGTACGCGTTTGTCAACACCGGTTCCCTCGCTGCGGCCGTCGAGTCCAACTCCTCGTACGACAAGCCCTCCGGCGCCACCGGCGGCGACGACGCCCGGTTCTGGCACCAGGCCCGCAAGGCCGACGACGGCAGCGTCCGGGTCGGCGTCTGGTCCGGGCAGTGGACCTACCGCGGCGACGGCGCATCGCAGCCGGAGAGCGGGGA
This sequence comes from Streptomyces sp. NPDC088246, assembly GCF_044741025.1. Lineage (NCBI taxonomy): Bacteria > Bacillati > Actinomycetota > Actinomycetes > Kitasatosporales > Streptomycetaceae > Streptomyces > Streptomyces sp. NPDC088246. The sequence continues at coordinate 196,819 of NZ_JBIURV010000002.1, read as the reverse complement.
CAACCTCCCCTGGGCGAAGGTGGTCGTCACTCCCGACGCCAACGGCGACAAGTCGGTCGACTGGCAGGACGGAGCCGTCGCGTTCCGCTCGATCGGCATCACGGCGCCCGGCAGCAAGGACACCCCGGACCGGGTCATCACCCACATCCCGTTCAACTTCGCCAGCCAGGCCACCCACCCCTTCCTGCGCACCCTGGACGACGTCAAGCGGATCTCGCTCGCCACCGACGGCCTCGGGCAGATGGCGCTCCTCAAGGGGTACGCCTCCGAGGGCCACGACTCCGCCCACCCCGACTACGGCGGCAATTACAACCAGCGCGCCGGCGGGCTGAAGGATCTCAACGCACTCCTCAAGGACGGCAAGAAGTGGGGCGCCACCTTCGGCGTCCACGTCAACGCCACCGAGGCGTACCCGGATGCCAAGGCCTTCGACGAGAAGCTCGTCGACAAGACCAGGCCCGGCTGGAACTGGCTCGGCCAGAGCTACTACATCGACCAGCGCCGCGACATCAACAGCGGTGACCTGGCCAAGCGCTTCCAGCAGCTGCGCGACGAGACGGACCCCAACCTCAGCCTGCTCTACATCGACGTCTACTACACGCACGGCTGGATCGCGGACAAGACCCTCCAGTCCGTGCAGAAGCAGGGCTGGAACGTCGCCACCGAGTGGGCCGACAAGTTCGAGCGCGGCTCGCTCTGGTCGCACTGGGCCAATGACCTCGACTACGGCGGCGCCACCAACAAGGGCCTCAACTCGAAGATCATCCGGTTCATCCGCAACGACGAGAAGGACGTCTGGAACAATGATCCGGTCCTCGGCCAGACCGCCATCGAGGAGTTCGAGGGCTGGACCAACGAGACCGACTGGAACGCCTTCTACGACAACATCTGGCAGCGTGACCTGCCCGCCAAGTACCTCCAGCAGCAGAAGATCACCCGCTGGGACGGCCATGACATCACCTTCACCGGCGATGTCCGGGGCACCGTCGAGGACGGCAAGCGGACCTTCTACGACCACGGCCGCAAGGTTCTGAGCGGCACCGACTACCTGCTGCCGTGGGACGGCGGCAAGAAGCTGTACCACTACAGCAAGTCCGGCGGTACGAGCAGCTGGGCGGTGCCGTCCAAGGGCGCGTACACCGTCTACAAGCTCACCGACAACGGCCGGGTCAAGGCCGGCACGGTCAAGCCCGCCGACGGGAAGATCACGCTGACGGCCGAGGCCGGTCAGCCCTACGTCCTCTACCCGGAACGCGCGCCGAAGGCCGCCGACCCCAAGTGGGGCGAGGGCACCCCGGTCGACGACCCGGGCTTCAACGACAGCGGCCTCGACGCCTGGTCGAAGACCGGAACCGTCGCCCGTGACACCGACGGCCAGGGCCGCAACAGCGCCGAGCTCTCCGGCACAGGCACGGCGGCACTCTCGCAGAGCATCGACGGCCTCAAGCCCGGCAAGCGCTACACCGCGTCCGCGCTCATCGAGGTCCAGCCCGGACGGACCCGGCACACGACACTCTCGATCGGCGGGAAGTCCGTCGCCGTGGACCGCTCCACCGCCGAGGACTACGTCGCCGCGTCCGACTGGCACGGTACGTACTTCCAGCGCGCCAAGGTGAACTTCACCGCCCCCGCCGACGGCCGCGCCACCCTCCGTATCGAGGCCGCCAAGGGCGGCTCGGCGAGCGTCCGGGCCGATGACGTACGCATCGTCGCGAGCGCCCCCGCGACCAGGAAGAACACCGTCGTGTACGAGGACTTCGAGGACGTCGACCAGGGCTGGGGCCCCTTCCTCAAGGGCGACGCGGGCGGCTCCACCGACCCCCGGACCGTCATCTCCCAGCTGCACACCCCGTACACCCAGGCCGGCTGGAACGGAAAGCTCGTCGACGACGTCATCGGCGGCAAGGAGTCCCTCAAGGCCCACGAGGAGAACACCGGACTCGTCTACCGCACCGCCCCCTGGACCGTGCCGATGGCCGACGGCCACCGCTACAAGGTCGAGTACGACTACCAGTCCAGCCACGCCGGCGCCTATGAGTGGGTCGACGGCTACGACCGGATCACCGCGGAAGGAAAGCCCGACTCGGTCGAGACCCGGACCACCCCCATCGGACAGCAGCGCACCACCGGCCACTTCAGCGAGACCGTCACCGCGGGCTGCGGCGACACCTGGACCGGACTGCGCAAGCGCGGCGACGCACCCGACGGCGCCGACTTCGTCCTCGACTCCTTCACGGTGACCGACCTCGGCCCTGCCCCGGCCGGCGAACTCGCCGCCTGTGGCACGCTCACCGTCGACCCGGTCGCCGAGACCCTGGAGCCGGGCACGGCCAACACCGTCAAGGCGAGCTTCACCAACTACGAGGCCACCGCGGCGACCGGTGTCGCGCTGAGCCTGACCGTCCCCGAGGGCTGGAAGGCCGAGCCTGCGGGCGCCGTCACCTTCGACTCGGTCGCGGCAGGCGCCAAGGTCACCGGCAGCTGGCAGGTCACCCCGCCGGTGGACGCCAAGTACCGGACGTACAGCCTGAGTTCCGAGGTGACGTACACGGTCGGCGGCGCACGGCGCACACTCGGCGCGCAGACCTCCGTACGGACCCTGCCGCCGCCGCCCACCACGGACAGCTGGGCCAGCGACCTGGACTGGACCGCTTCCGAGAACGGCTGGGGACCCGTCGAGCGGGACCTCTCCAACGGAGAGCAGGGCAGTGGCGACGGCACCCCGCTGAAGATCGGCGGCACCGTCTACACCAAGGGCCTCGGCAGCCACGCCCCGGCGAAGATCCGCTACTACCTGGGCGGCCGGTGCACTTCCTTCACCGCTCAGGTCGGCGTGGACGACGTACAGACCTCACGCGGCAGCGTGCAGTTCAGCGTCACGGCCGACGGCACCGAGAAGGTGAAGTCTCCGGTCCTGAAGGCGGCCGACAACGCGTGGTCGCTCACGGCGGACACCACCGGCGCCAAGTACGTCGAACTGGTCGTCGGCGACGGCGGGGACGGCAACGGCAACGACCACGCGGACTGGGGTGACGCACGCTTCCATTGCGGTAGTTGAGAGCGCAGGATGCGGGACGGGTGCGCATGGTGGGCACCCGTCCCGCACCTGCATGCGATGGCCTTCCCCCTGACGAACTGGAGCCGTACATGCCGAACCCGCCCGTATGGTCACGCCGTACCCTGCTCGCCCTCTCGACCGCCGCCGCCCTGGCGGTCTCCCTCCCCGGTTCCGCGACGGCCGCGGTGGCCGCCGAGGCCGACGAGTTCGACACCCTCCGCCTGCGCTGGGCCGGCATCGCACTCGGCGCCGGCTTCGATGCGGCCGCCGAACCCTACGCCTCCCGCCTCGCCGAAATCGGCACGCTCGCCCGGGGGTTTTGGGCCACGATGAGCCCGGCCGCCGACTCGCTGTGGCCCGGCATCACGTACAACCCGCCGTCCGGCATCACCCAGGGATACAGCCGCCTGTGGACGATGACCCAGGCGTACGCCCAGCCCGGCACCGGATCGACCGGCGACGCCGCCCTGCTCGCCGACATCATCCGCGGTTACGACCACCTCGCCCGGACGGCCTACCACTCCTCCGTCACCCCGTACGGCAACTGGTGGGAGTGGCAGATCGGCAGCCCGCGCATTCTCATGGACATCACGTCCGTCCTGTACGAGAACCTGGGCACGGCCCGCGTCGAGGCCGCCTGCGCCGCCGTCGACCACTTCATCCCCGACGCCGTGCTCCACGACTACAGCGGCACCTCCACCGGCGCCAACCGAGTCGACCTGTGCCGCTCCGTCGCCCTGCGCGGCGTCCTCGGCAGGGCGCCCGCGAAGGTCGCACTGGCCAGGGACGCGCTGTCACCCGTCTTCCCGTACGTCACCGAGGGGGACGGCCTGTACGCGGACGGGTCGTTCATCCAGCACACCACCGTCGCCTACTCCGGCACCTACGGCCAGGTCATGCTCGACGGCCTCGGCCGCCTCTTCGCCCTGCTCGCCGGATCGACCTGGGCCGTCACCGATCCCAACCGGCAGATCATCCTGGACAGCGTCGAGCGCGCCTACGCGCCGCTGATCTACAACGGCCTGGTCATGGACAGTGTCAACGGCCGTGCCATCAGCCGGGGTTACCTGAAGAGCGACGAGCTTCAGGTGATGCGCGGCGACCACTTCCACGGGCAGGGCATCATCGCCGGGATCGCCCTGCTCGCCGAGGGTGCCTCGGTGGCCGAGCGCGACCGGTGGCACGGCATGATCAAGGGCTGGATCGCCCGCGACCGGACCAGCCCGATCCTCACCGCCCGCCAGTTCGGCATCGCGGACCTGGCCCGGCTGCACGCGGTCCGGGCCGCAGCCGTGCCGGCCGCGCCCGAGCGGGTGGGCCACCACCTCTTCGCCGAGATGGCCCGCGCCGTGCACCGCCGCCCGGACTGGGCCGCGGGCATCTCCATGGCCTCGGAGCGGATCTCGCACTACGAGTGCGGCAACGGCGAGAATCCGCGCGGCTGGCACACCGGAGCCGGAATGCTCTACTGGTGGCCGGGCGGGAAGGAGAACGACCAGTACACCGACTGGTTCTGGCCGACCGTCGACTTCTACCGCCTGCCCGGAACGACCGTGTCCACCAAACGGCTCGCCGACAAGGCGGGTGGCGAATGGGGCGCGCCCAAACCCGCGGTGAAATGGGTCGGCGGCGCCACGGACGGCGAATTCGGCGCAGTGGGCCAGCACCTCAAGGGCCTCGGCTCGACCCTGGACGCCCGCAAGTCATGGTTCTGCGTCGCCGACACGGTCATCTGCCTCGGCGCCGGCATCACCAGCACCGACAAGGTCCCCGTCGAGACGATCGTCGACAACCGCATGCTCGGCGAGGACGGCACGGCCCCCCTCACCGTCGACGACCGCACCGGCCCCCGCTGGGCCCACCTCGCGGGTCACGGCGGCTGGGTCTTCCCCGCCGGCGCCGACCTGCGCACCCTGCGCGAGGACCGCACCGGCGCCTGGTCCGACATCAACACCACCAGCTCCACCGAGCGCCGGACCCGCCGCTACCAGACCCTCTGGCTCGACCACGGCACCGACCCGGTCGACGCCGAGTACGTCTATCTGCTGATGCCCGGCGCCTCCCGCAGAACCGTCGCCGCCCGCGCGGCCGACCGGCACTGGCTGACCGTGCACGCCAACACCGCCGCCGCGCAGGCGGTCGCCGTCCGCTCGCTGGGGGTGACCGCCGCCAATTTCTGGCAGCCGGGTACGGCCGGTCCGCTCACCGTCACGGCCGCGGCGAGCGTGCTCGTACGGGAGGGACGGCGTTCCACGACCGTGTGCGTCAGCCGGCCCGACCGGACCGGTGCGCCGGTGGACGTGGTCTGGGAGCGGCCGGTACGGGAGGTCGTCTCGGCGGACCCGGGGATCGAGGTACGTGCCACCGGCCGACGGCTGGTGCTGAGGGTCGAGCCGGGAACGGAGGGGGGCACCCTGCGGTGCGAGGTCCGGTAGGCGCCGGGGCTCAGGAGGAGTGAGGAGCGGGGACGCAGGGCCGGGGTATCCTCGCGGAACTCCGCTGTGCGTCCCGCTCCGGTGACGGGCGAGGGAGCGGTGCGGGACCGGCCGGATGCCGTCCGCAAGGGCCCGCCCCCCGAGCGGACCACACTCCGAGGCTGACACGAGTGTGCAGCAGACCACAGTGACCCTTTGTCGGACTCACACAAAGACGGACCCGTAAGGGCTGGTACTTCGCCTGCATGCCCCCAAGGTTCTGTCAGGCTCCACCAGGAAACAGGTCAGGAGACTGTACGGAGTCGACGGCAGGATTTACTTGCCCGGCTTCGTAGGGTCGGTACATGACCGTTGTGGACGAAACCCCGGGCGAGCCGAGTGACACCCGTGGCCGTGTGGCCGAACTGCTGGCGCTGCGCGAGCAGGCCCGGCGCGGACCGAGTGACCGGGCGACCGAGGCGCAGCACGCCAAGGGCAAGCTGACGGCGCGTGAGCGCATCGAGCTGCTGGTCGACCCGGGTTCGTTCAAGGAGGTCGAGCAGCTTCGCCGGCACCGGGCGACCGGCTTCGGCCTGGAGCAGAAGAAGCCGTACACCGACGGTGTCATCACCGGCTGGGGCACGGTCGACGGCCGTACGGTCTTCGTCTACGCGCACGACTTCCGGATCTTCGGCGGCGCGCTGGGCGAGGCCCACGCCACCAAGATCCACAAGATCATGGACATGGCCATCTCGGCCGGTGCCCCGCTGGTCTCGCTGAACGACGGCGCGGGCGCCCGTATCCAGGAGGGCGTCAGCGCGCTCGCCGGATACGGCGGGATCTTCCAGCGCAACACCCGGGCCTCCGGTGTCATCCCGCAGATCAGCGTGATGCTCGGACCGTGCGCGGGCGGCGCGGCCTACTCCCCGGCGCTCACCGACTTCGTGTTCATGGTCCGCGAGACCTCCCAGATGTTCATCACCGGACCGGACGTCGTGAAGGCGGTCACCGGTGAGGAGATCAGCCAGAACGGCCTCGGCGGCGCCGACGTGCACGCCGAGACCTCGGGCGTCGCGCACTTCGCGTACGACGACGAGGAGACCTGCATCGCCGAGGTCCGCTACCTGATCGGGATGCTGCCGTCCAACAACCGGGAGAACCCGCCCACCGCGGCGAGCGACGACCCGGCCGACCGGCGCGGCGACGTCCTGCTCGACCTGGTGCCGGCCGACGGCAACCGCCCGTACGACATGCACAAGGTCATCGAGGAGCTCGTCGACGACGGCGACTACCTGGAGATCCACGAGCGCTGGGCCCGCAACATCATCTGCGCCCTGGCCCGTCTGGACGGCCAGGTCGTCGGCATCGTCGCCAACCAGCCGCAGTCCCTCGCCGGTGTCCTGGACATCGAGGCGTCGGAGAAGGCGGCCCGGTTCGTCCAGATGTGTGATGCATTCAACATTCCCATCATCACTCTTTTGGACGTACCCGGCTTTCTGCCCGGGGTGGATCAGGAGCACGGTGGAATCATTAGGCACGGTGCGAAGCTGCTCTACGCGTACTGCAACGCCACTGTGCCGAGGATCTCGCTGATCCTGCGCAAGGCCTACGGCGGTGCGTACATCGTGATGGACAGCCAGTCCATCGGTGCGGATCTGACCTACGCCTGGCCGACCAACGAGATCGCGGTAATGGGCGCCGAAGGTGCCGCCAACGTCATCTTCCGTCGGCAGATCGCCGACGCCGAGGACCCGGAAGCCATGCGGACCCGCATGGTCAAGGAGTACAAGGCCGAACTGATGCACCCGTACTACGCCGCCGAGCGCGGTCTGGTCGACGACGTCATCGAACCTGCCGAGACCCGCGAGGTGCTGATCGCCTCGCTCGCCATGCTCCGCTCCAAGCACGCCGACCTGCCGTCCCGCAAGCACGGCAACCCCCCGCAGTAGTCCGCAGCGTCGCAGTCACCCTGCCGAGCCCGCGAAGACCTGCCGATGAAGACGGAGAAACCACCCATGAACACTGCCGCCGAGTCCGTGCTGCGTGTCGAGAAGGGTCTTGCCGACCCCGAGGAGCTGGCCGCCATAACCGCGGTCCTGCTCGCCCGCGCCGCCGCCCAGCCCGCCGCGACCCCCGCCCACCGTGGCCGCAGCACCGCCGGATGGCGCCGCCTGGAACGCACCCCGGGCTTCCGCGCCCCGCACTCCTGGCAGGGATGAGCTTTTCTGTCCTCATCGCCGGACGGGCTTGACCAAGCCCGTCCGGCGACTGAGGACAACGCTTGAGGACGCAGCGCAACCGTGAGGCCCCGCACTCCCGAAGGAGTGCGGGGCCTCACGCATGTCTGCCGGGGCGGCGAGCCCTACCGCAACCGAGCCATCAGCGCATGCTCCACCAGCGTGATCAGCGCACTCTTCGCATCCGCGCGGTGCCGCGCGTCCGTTGTGAGAATGGGCGTGTCGGGTCCGATCTGGAGCGCTTCGCGGACCTCGTCGGGGGTGTAGGGCTGGTGTCCGTCGAAGCCGTTGAGGGCGATGACGAAGGGGAGTCCGCTGTTCTCGAAGTAGTCGACGGCGGGGAAGCAGTCGGCGAGGCGGCGGGTGTCGACGAGGACGACGGCGCCGATGGCGCCGCGGACCAGGTCGTCCCACATGAACCAGAAGCGGTCCTGTCCGGGCGTACCGAAGAGGTACAGGATCAGGTCCTGGTCCAGCGTGATGCGGCCGAAGTCCATCGCCACCGTCGTGGTGGTCTTGTCCCCGGTGTGCGTCAGGTCGTCGATGCCCGCGGACGCGGACGTCATCACGGCTTCGGTGCGCAGCGGATTGATCTCCGAAACGGCACCGACGAACGTGGTCTTACCCACGCCGAAGCCCCCTGCCACCACGATCTTCGCGGAGGTAGTGGAGCGGGCTGCTCCGCCGCTAGAGCTTGCGAAGTCCACTGAGCACCCTTTCGAGCAGTGTCACATCTGGCTGGCCGCCGGCGGACTCTTCGCCGCCGGGCTGATGGATAGCGACGAGTCCGGCCTCTGCCAGGTCGGCTACGAGGATCCGGGCAACGCCGAGCGGGATCGAGAGCAGTGCCGAAATCTCGGCGACCGACTTGATCTCGATGCACAGCCGGCAGATCCGCTGGTGCTCGGGCAACTGCCCTTGCAGCCGGGACGGATCGGCCGTGGTACTGACCAACGCCTCAATGGCGAGTTGGTAGCGCGGTCGGGTCCGGCCGCCGGTCATGGCGTACGGACGGACCAGCGGATTGTGCGCGGCCGGTTCGGCCGGCTCGGGGGCCTGCCGCGGCTGTACAGGCTGAATGCGGGGCGACTGGGGCGAGTCGTAGCGGTGCGGCCGCTGCGGAGGCCACCCGGGACCCTGCTGGGCGCTCTGCGGCCGCTGCGAATAGGGCTGATACGGCTGCTGTGCGCCCTGCCTGCTGGGTGTGGAGGGGAAGTTGAAACGATTGTCCCCGTGCTCACCCGGCACGTTCTGGCCACCGTCGTACCGGTGTCCGCCTGGGGGTGTTGCCACGATTCCTCCTCCGCCTGCCGGTCCCGATCCCAGTGGGTCCGCGCCACCGCACCTTATGACTCGGTGGCGCGAAACGCACTGTCTGTCTACTAGTTAAGAAGACTTCCCTGAAGTTCGGCGCGGAGGTCCGGGGTGAGGACGGTGCCCGCGCGGTCGACAAGAAGGGCCATTTCGTACCCGACCAGACCGATATCGGCGTCCGGGTGGGAGAGAACGGCCAACGAAGATCCGTCGGAGATGGACATGATGAAGAGGAATCCGCGCTCCATCTCTACAACTGTCTGATTCACGGCACCGCCTTCGAAGATCCGCGAGGCGCCCGCGGTCAGCGAGGTCAGACCGGAGGCGACAGCCGCCAGCTGGTCCGCGCGGTCGCGCGGAAATCCTTCGGACATGGCCAGCAGGAGTCCGTCGGCGGAGACCACCACCGTGTGCGACACCCCGGGGGTGTTGTCCACGAAGTTGGTGATCAACCAGTTCAGATTCTGCGCCGCCTGGCTCATCGGGCTCACACTAACGCTCCTGGTTGTAGGTATTACTTGTGTCCGAACCCGCGTTACGTCCCCGCAGCACGCCCCGCCGCAGGTTGCTCAACCTGCCGCGGACGTCCTCGGGGGCGCGGGAGACCTGAGGGCCGTCCTGCCGGGTCTGCTCCGCCGTGCCCTCGACCAGATTGGCCTTGGGTACCCGCCGGGGAAGTCCGGACGGGGTGACCCCGCCCGCCTTCGGCTCCCGGAGCTTCTCGGCCCGCTCCCAGCGCTCGTCGTTCGCCGAGCGCCAGTCGTCGGAGCCGTTCCCGTCCTGCTGCGCAGGCGACTGCCGCTGCGGCGGCTCCTGCTGCGGCTGTTGCTGTTCGGCGACGGGCCGGTTGTTCCCGCGGCCGGTGGGCTGCCAGTGCTGCTGACCGCCCCGGCGCGGCAGACCGGCTTCGGTCATCTCGTGGCCGGGGTTCGCGGTGGGCCCCGGACGGTCGAAGCCTACGCGTTCCTGCGGCTCGGCGGGGGTACTTGGGACAGATTCCGCTTCGACATCTGCCGGCGGCTCGTACGCGCCCTGGTAGGCGCTCTGATCCGGCCACTCGTCCTGGTGGGGCTGGGGGGCGAACTGCTCCTCGTACGACTGCTGCGGGACCTCACCGGCCGCATAAGCAGCCTCCGCATAGCCGCCCTGATGAGCGTGGTCGGGCTGCTCGGTAAAGCCCGCGTCGCCGCGGTAGGGGTCGTAGCCGCCCTCGTACGGAGCCTGCTCGTACTGCTCCTGCTGCGGCTCCTGGGCGTACCCGCCCTCGGCGTACCGGTTGTTGGCGTACTCGTTCCCCGCGGGCTGGTTCGCGGTGTACTGCTCCTGCGGGAACTGCGGGCGCTCGCCGGCCGTCTGTGCCTCCAGCGCGGCCCGGCGCTCCTCACGCATCAGCGAGCGGCCCACCGGGTCCAGTTGCGCGGTGTCCACCGACTGCTGCTCATAGCGCGAGTCGTCGAAGCCGAGCTCCGCCGCCGTGCGCATCTGGGGCTGGTGCGGCAGCTGTTCGAAGGTCTGCTGCTGCGGAATGATCGAGGAGACGGTGAAGTCGTCCTGCGCGGCAGCCGGTTCGCCACCGCCACCGTGGGTGATGGCGTCCGGCAGCATGACCAGCGAGGTCGTTCCGGCCTGCTCGCCCGAGGGGCGCAGCTGGACCCGGATGCCGTGCCGGTCGGCGAGCCGGCCGACCACGAACAGACCCATCCGCTGGGACACCGCGGCGTCCACGGTCGGCGGGTTGGCCAGCCTGTGGTTGATGTCGGCGAAGTCTTCGGCGGTGAGGCCGATGCCCTTGTCGTGGATCTCGATCATCACGCGACTGTCGGGCAGCCGGGTCGCCGTGACCCGCACCTTGGTCTGCGGCGAGGAGAACGTGGTGGCGTTCTCCAGCAGCTCGGCCAGCAGGTGCACGAGGTCGGTGACGGACTGGCCGTGGATCTCGGTCTCCGGCACCCCGGAGAGCTCGATGCGCTCGTACGACTCCACCTCGGAGGAGGCAGCCCGCAACACGTCGACCAACGGGACCGGCTGGTTCCAGCGGCGGCCCGGCTCCTCGCCGGCGAGGACGAGGAGGTTCTCGCCGTTGCGGCGCATACGGGTGGCCAGGTGGTCCAGCCGGAAGAGGTTCTCCAGCTGGTCCGGGTCGGCCTCGTTGTTCTCCAGGTCGGTGATGAGGGTCAGCTGGCCCTCGATCAGCGACTGGTTGCGGCGCGACAGGTTGGTGAAGATCGCGTTGACGTTGCCCCGCAGCATGGCCTGCTCGGCCGCCAGCCGGACCGCCTCGCGGTGCACCTGGTCGAAGGCGCGAGCGACCTCACCGATCTCGTCGCGGCTGTCGATCGGGATCGGCTGGACGCGGGTGTCGACCCGGCCCGGATCGGCCCTGGAGAGCTGGTCGACCAGCATCGGCAGCCGCTGCTCGGCGATCCCGAAGGCGGCCGTACGCAGCCGGCGCATCGAGCGGCTCATCTGCCGGGCCATCAGCCCGGCCAGGGCGAAGGCGGCCAGCAGGGCGACGATCACGACGGCGGCGTTGATGACGGCGTCGTTCTTGGCGCTGGACGAGATGTCCGCGGCTTCGGTCACGGCCTTGTCGACGAGCTCGTTCTCGACCGTGGTGTAGCCGTCGAACTTGGCGGTGGCGGCCGCCATCCAGGTCTCGGGTGTGATGCCCTTCGCGGCCAGCTTCTCGGGCGACTTGCCCTGCCCGATCTGCTGCGCCATGCCGTCGAAGACCGAGCCGTCGACACTGGGCGGCGCGACGAACGGGACACCCGCGGCGTCGGCCTGCTCCTTCGCCTTCTTCAGCTTCTTCGCGCCGTCGGCCGACTTGGCGGCCATGACCTGCTCAAGCCGGGCTGCGTCGGCCTCCGTACCACCGGAGATGAACTCGCCGAGCGCGATCTGCTCCAGGTAGTTGTACGAGCCGAAGGCCTTGACCTGCGCGTCGAACTTGGCGCCCTCCTGGCTCGGACGCACCAGCAGATGCATACCGATGGAGCGCTGAAGCGATTCTGCAGCCTTGGCGAGCTCGATCGCGTAGACAGTACGGCCGTAGCTGGTGATGTTGCCGGTGCCCAGACCCAGCTCGTTGCAGAACTCCATCAGGGAGTGCTGCACCTGGATGTAGCCCTCTTCCGTCTTCACCGGGTCCATGGCCTCGGCGTAGGCGGCCTTGCGCAGCTCGGGGAGCTTGGGCTCCTCCAGCCGGAACAGCTGGAGACGCCGTTCCAGGCCCGGCTTCTCGGGCAGGTCCTTCACGGCCGTGTCGAACTTGGACGCGGCCGCGTCGGTGGTGGCCCTGACCTGGCTGACAACGGCGGCGTCACGCTTGTTCGACAGCAAGGGCTGAGCGGAGAGGTCACGCTCATTGAGGAGCGCCTGACCGTACACGGAGGCCGCGCGCACGACCAGCGCGGTCTTCTCGGCGTCCTGCGCCTCTCGCCAGGTGTCGATCGACCCCTTCACCTGGAAGCCGCCCATGACCAGGCCGACCAGCACCGGGATCAGGAGGATCGCGTTCAGCCGAGTGGGCACCCGCCAGTTGCGCGGGGACATCCGGCTGCTGCTTCCACCGGACGTCACTGCCTCGGACACACCGGCAGGCGACGCCGCGGCGCGCGGCGGCGGGGTGAAGTTTCCCCGCTCCCGCTGCGCCGCGGCGCCCTCGTTGCTTCGCCTCACTCGACCAACAACCTCTCGGCGTCGGCACCTACGTTGTGCCGTTTTTTGTTCAGAGCCGTACTACTGGGGAGTTCGTCGAATTCCAGCACGGGGACCGGCCGCGTTCCAAACAGTCGGAACCAGCCATTCCGAGTGGTCCAGGCCTCAGATAAAACGGGCATAAAGAGCGAGCCCCGTCAAAAGGCGGGGCTCGTGTGAGCGCAGCGGTACCGAGTGAATGCATCGGGTGCTGAACGCGGGACAATTCTCTGTCGAAACGTTATGAACACGGGGGCGGATCGTGTCAAAGGACACAGTCCACCCCCGTTTGGCTACAGTAACTGCCTTGAATCAATACAGACTTGTGCCTACTTCAGCCGCGCCATCAGAGCGTGTTCCACGAGCGTGATGAGGCCGCTCTTGGCATCCGCGCGGTGCCGCGCGTCCGTCGTGATGATCGGGGTGTCGGGTCCGATCTGGAGCGCTTCGCGGACCTCGTCGGGGGTGTAGGGCTGGTGTCCGTCGAAGCCGTTGAGGGCGATGACGAAGGGGAGTCCGCTGTTCTCGAAGTAGTCGACGGCGGGGAAGCAGTCGGCGAGGCGGCGGGTGTCGACGAGGACGACGGCGCCGATGGCGCCGCGGACCAGGTCGTCCCACATGAACCAGAAGCGGTCCTGTCCGGGCGTACCGAAGAGGTACAGGATCAGGTCCTGATCCAGGGTGATGCGGCCGAAGTCCATGGCGACGGTCGTCGTCGTCTTGCCGCCGGTGTGCGTCAGGTCGTCGATGCCGGCGGACGCGGACGTCATCACGGCTTCGGTGCGCAACGGATTGATCTCCGAAACGGCACCGACGAACGTGGTCTTACCCACGCCGAAGCCCCCCGCCACCACGATCTTGGCCGAGGTGGTGGCGCGGGCCGCACCGCCGCTAGAGCTTGCGAAGTCCACTGAGCACCCTTTCGAGCAGCGTCACATCCGGCGCGCCGCCGGCCTCTCCATTGCCCGGCTGGTGGATGGCCACCATGCCGGCTTCCGCCAGGTCCGCGACAAGAATCCGGGCCACACCGAGCGGCATCGACAGCAGCGCCGAGACCTCGGCCACCGACTTGACCTCACGGCAGAGGTGGCAGATCCGCTGGTGCTCGGGGAGCAGCGTCCCCAGATGCGCGGGGTCGGCCGTGGTGGAGACCAGCGCCTCGATCGCGAGCTGGTAGCGCGGTCGGGTCCGGCCGCCGGTCATGGCATACGGGCGGACCAGCGGCTGGTCGCCTTCACCGTCGTACGACGCGTGGTGCAGTGCGCCGTACGGATCGGGTGAGGCGGGTGGCGGGGTCATGAATCCTCCGGGCGTGACAGCAAGGGGGTCGGCCTGCCGTCTGAAGGGGCCGGTGGGGGGCTCTAAGCGGCCGAACGGGCTGGGGATGAGGGCGTTACCTGGGGCAATCGAGTCTGTCATCGATCCACGGCCGCCTAGTGGAGCAGGCTGCCTTGGAGCTCGGCGCGGAGGTCCGGGGTGAGGACGGTGCCCGCACGGTCGACCAGAAGGGCCATTTCGTACCCGACCAGACCGATGTCGGCGTCCGGGTGGGCGAGCACGGCCAGCGAGGAGCCGTCCGAAATGGACATCAGGAAGAGGAACCCGCGTTCCATCTCCACCACGGTCTGGCTGACGGCGCCGCCTTCGAAGATCCGGGAGGCGCCCGCGGTCAGCGAGGTCAGACCGGAGGCGACAGCCGCCAGCTGGTCCGCGCGGTCGCGCGGAAATCCTTCGGACATGGCCAGCAGGAGTCCGTCGGCGGAGACCACCACCGTGTGCGACACCCCGGGGGTGTTGTCCACGAAGTTGGTGATCAACCAGTTCAGATTCTGCGCGGCCTGACTCATCGGGCTCAACTAACGCTCCTGCTGGTGAGTGGGGCCGAGGGGAAAACTTCCGGTCGACTGGCCGTTGTTGGCCTGCCGTCCCTGCTGGATGCCCCGGCGGAGATTGGTCAACCGCCCGCGCACATCATCGGGCGCACGCGACACCTGAGGACCGGACTGATGGTTCTGCTGCTGGGCGGTGCCCGGCACCAGATTGGCGCGGGGTACCCGGCGAGGCAGTCCGGAGGTGGTCACTCCGCCTGCCGCGGGCTTCTTGGCCCGCTCCGCCTGCCGTACGAGTTCGTCGTTCGGCGAGGGGCGCCAGGAGCTTGTGGTGGCGCCCGTGTCGCCTCCGCCGCGGCGCGGTGCGGCGGGAGCGGGGCGCTCCTGGTCCGACTGCTGCGGGAAGGCGGACGCCTGCGGCTCGGCGGGCGGCTGCTGGCCGCTCTGCTGCGGGCCGTGGAACCAGTTCGTCTCCAGGGTGTCGTACAGCGGCGTACGACCGTCCCCGGGCCCGGCCGGAGGCAGCGCCTCGGGCTGCGGCTGCGGCGGCAGGACCGGGCGGTACTGCGCGTCACCGTTGGGCACGGCGGGCGGACGCGGGGCACCGAAGTCCCCGTTGTCCCGGCCGTGCTGACGCGGTGCCGGCAGGCCCTGGTCCTGCGCCCGCGCGGGCTGCGGCCGTCCGAAATCGGGGCGGGCGAACTGCGCGGTGCTCGCCGGGTCCTGCGGAGACTGAGCCTGCGGGGCCGGGCCCGAGAAGTCCGGGCGGGCGAACTCGGCGGTGGAGCCGGGGCCCTGCCGGTCGTCCATGGGCGGCCGCGGGGTGAGCGGCGGGCTCATCGGCCGCTGGAACAGGCCGGTGGACTCGGGCTCCTCGTGGCCGCGCGGGGCGTCCAGCGGAGCACGTCGCGGCGCGGACGGCTCCTCGGTGCCCCAGCTGGTGGTCTGCGGGCGCTGCGGCTGCGGGTTGCCACCGGGCAGCTCGGCACGTGGACCGCCGACCGGGGGCAGCTGACGACCGGGGCCGACCGGTCCGCCGGGCTGCTGGAAGCCGCCCTGGCCGCCCGGGTTCTGCCGGGCCTGCTGCGGCTGCGGGGACTGCCACGGGCTCGGGTCGTTCGACCGGCCCTGCTGGTCGCCGCGGTCCTGGCGGCCGGAGTCCTGGCGGCTGGAGCCGAACATGTCGGGCTGGGACGAGTCCGTACGGCCCGTTCCGTCGCCCTGGCCGCGGGCGCCGAGCCGGGCACCGTTGCCGAAGGCACCGGCGAGGCCGCCGCCCTGACGCTGCGGCTCCTGGCGCGAGGTGTCCTGCGGGCCGGTGTTGGACAGCCCGGCGGACTGGAAGCCGGCGTTCTGCTGACCCGGCTGGTTCTGCGGCTGGCGGTGGCCGCCGTCACGCGAGGGCAGCGCAGCACGCGGACCGGAGCCCGCACCGACCTGACCGCGCGCGGCACCCGGGCCCGCGGCGAGCCGGCCGGCCGGGGCCGACGGAGCGCCTCCGAGGCCGGGACGGGAGCCGTTGCCCGCGCCCGTATCGCTGCCGCCGCCGAGCAGACCGCCCGGGGCGGACGGCTGCTGACCCGGTACCTGCTTCGGGCCCGGCTGCTTGCCGCCGTGCGCGACGTCGACGGGGAGCATGACCAGCGCGGTCGTACCACCGGAGTCCGAGGGCCGCAACTGGATCCGGATGCCGTGACGCAGGGACAGCCGGCCGACCACGAACAGACCCATGCGGCGCGAGACCGAGACGTCCACGGTGGGCGGCGAGGCGAGCCGCTCGTTGATCGCCGCGAGGTCCTCGGGGGAGAGGCCGATGCCGGTGTCGTGGATCTCGACCAGCACCCGCCCGTCGGGCAGCGCGTGACCGGTGACCCGGACCTTGGTCTGCGGCGAGGAGAACGACGTGGCGTTCTCCAGCAGCTCGGCGAGCAGGTGCACGAGGTCGTTGACCACACGGCCGGCGACCTCGGTGGCGGGCACCGCGGCCAGTTCGATGCGCTCGTACTGCTCCACCTCGGAGGCGGCGGCACGGAGCACGTCGACCAGCGGGACGGGGCGGGTCCACCGGCGGCCCGGCTCCTCGCCCGCGAGAACGAGGAGGTTCTCGCCGTTACGGCGCATACGGGTCGCGAGGTGGTCGAGCTTGAAGAGCGAGGACAGCTGGTCCGGGTCGGCCTCGCGCGACTCCAGTTCGGAGATGAGCGAGAGCTGGCGCTGGATGAGGCCCTGGCTGCGGCGCGAGAGGTTGGTGAACATCGCGTTGACGTTGCCCCGCAGGAGGGCCTGCTCGGCCGCGAGACGGACGGCCTCGCGGTGCACGTCGTCGAAGGCCGCGGCCACCTTGCCGATCTCGTCCCGGGAGTGCACGCCGACCGACTCGACCGAGGTGTCGACGTCCTGCGGGTCGGCCTCGGAGAGCTGCTTGACGAGCTCGGGCAGCCGGTCCTGGGCGACGCGCGTAGCTGTGTCCTGCAGTCGCCGCAGCGAGCGGATCATCGACCGGGCGACGACGAAGGCGCCGACCAGCGAGACGCCGAGCACCAGCAGGATGAGCGCACCGCTGATGATCGCTTCGCGCTTCGACTGGTCGCGGAGCTCGCGGGCCTTGCCCTCCATGTCGCTGAGGAGGGTCTCCTCGATGGTCTTCATCGCCTGGATCTTGTTGGAGCTCTGTTCGTACCAGTCCAGGTAGGAACGCCGCGGAGTCCCGGCCATGCCCGAGGGGGTGTCCAGCACCTTGTTCGCGTAGGTGTTGGCGGCCTTGATCTCCGGGTTTCCCTCCTCCAGCGTGGCGGTCAGCTCGTCGGCGTTGTTGCCGGTCGCCTCGTACACCGCCTTGAAGGAGCGGAGCGCCGAACCCTCCTTGCGCAGCGCGGCGCGGCCGAACTGCCGGTCGTTCTGGTCGAGATTCCCAGCCTTCAGGCTGCCGCCCCCGCCCGGTAGCGCTGCGGCGATGATCGCTCGCTGGATCGACGCGTACTCCTTGGCGGAGGAGAAGGCCGCCAGCGCCCGGGTCCGCTTGATCATCTCCGAGTTGCTGGTCGCCTGCGCCATGTCCTGCGAGAGGCTCAGCAGCGAGGTGATCAGCTGGCTGTACTGGTCGACGGTCTGGAGACTCGGGGTGCCCTTGGTGTACGCCGTCTTGCGGATCTCGCGGATCTCGGTCAGCTGGCTGGCGATCTGCTGGACGCTCGCGTAGATGCCCTCGAGGGCCTCGTCGCCCGACGGGTCGCCGATCGCGTCCGTCGCGTTCAAGAAGGCCGTCTTCGCCTGGTCGGTCTTCTTGCGGGGCTGGGTGATCTTGAAGTCGTCGGGCTTCTCTTGGTGGGACAGCGGACCGGCCGAGCTGTCGCGCTCCTCCTGGAGCCTCTGGGCGAGCGTGGTCGCCTGGTTGGTCATCTTGGTCAGCAGCTGCATGTGATCCAGCTGCTGGATGTCGTTCATGGATTCGTTGATCCGCAGTCCGCCCAGCGTGGTCGCGGCGACCACGGGGAGGGCGAGCAGGGAGACCAGACGCGTGCTGATCCGCCAGTTGCGAAGAGCCACTCGTGAGCCCGTGCTGACGGGGCCCCGGGGCTTGAGCGACGAGATCGGATCGGTGCCGCTGCTCGCCGTGGCACCGGGGTGCCGGTCGCGGTCACCGCTGTCGCCGGCCGAGGCCGGTCCGGGGTTCTGGGCGTGCTGGGGCGAGGAACCGCGGTCGGTCCCGCCGGGCGGCTCCTGTTCCGCCGCCGCGCTGCCATCCCTCTTGAAACGTCCCTGCACTAGCGTCGCAACCTCTGGACCAGGCGCCCCTCCGCGCGAAGCGGGTGGGACGGTGTCGGCGTCGTGGGGCGTCGTGTCCGCCCCCTGGTGGTCGTGAGTGACCGGCGCTCTTCCCCTTCCCGCCGCCACTCGGCGCTGCGTTGCGCCCCTGCGCGCCGGCCTGAAACCCGCGGCGGTGCGTGGAATTCCAGCACAGTGCCGGATCTCCAACAAGGGCCCCGTACCGGGCTTAGACCTGGGTGACTCGGTGTGATGAAGGAGTGACGAACCGTGGAGCGTGTTCGCGGGCAAAGTGGATCATTAAGGGTGAATCGACGGAGGGTGGAGGGTGTCCTAGTCGACATGATCAGGAGCGGAATGACGCATTCAGTAGCGTAATGTCCGTTTCTGTCGGAGTGATCGGCCGCCCGAATTGAGGTAATTGTCGAGGCGGTCGTGAGGAAACTCACATGATGATCGCCGTCTCATCCGGGCTCCCGAAGGGAATTGGATGTTTAGCCTGACGCTTTACAGGGATGGCAAATCCGACAACCGGCGCCCCTCCGGGCGGCGCCCGTACCGACAGGGTCCGAACGGCAGATGAAGACGACGATGATGTTCCGCAACATTGCCAACCCCCGGCGCACCACGCTGGCGCACCTCAAGGACGCCGACGAGCTGCAGACGCCGGAACTGCCGGAGCGCACAGTCGAGCTGCCCACCCAGACGGCCAACCCCCGCCGCACCATCCTCATGGAAGCCCCGGTCACGGCCCCGGCCGCAGCGGCCGAGTAATGCGCGGTTGTCCCCCCTCACCCGCGTTAGCCTGGAGCGTCAGTCTTCAGCCAGCCAGCAAGTGAGGGGCGACAGCATCCCGTGCGCATCGCCAGGTTCTCCATCGACGGCAATGTCGCCTTCGGCGCCGTCGAGGGCGAGGGGCCCGATGGTCTCGTCCTCGACATCATCAAAGGCATCCCGTACGCCGAGTTCGAGCTCTCCGGCACCAAGGTCCCGCTGAGCAAGGTCCGCCTCCTGCCGCCCGTGCTCCCCAACAAGGTCGTGGCCATCGGCCGCAACTACGCGGAGCACGCCGCGGAACTCGGCAACGAGGTACCGGACGTCCCCGTCGCCTTCTTCAAGCCCACCACCTCGGTGATCGGCTCCGGCGACGCCATCGAGTACCCCTCCTTCTCCAACGAACTCCACCACGAGGCCGAACTGGCCGTGGTCATCGGCCGCATGTGCCGCGAAGTGCCGCGTGAGCGCGTGAAGGACGTCATCTTCGGCTACACCTGCGCCAATGACGTCACCGCCCGCGATGCCCAGAAGCGCGAGAAGCAGTGGGCCCGGGCCAAGGGCTTCGACACGTCCTGCCCGCTCGGCCCCTGGGTGGAGACCGACCTCGACCCCAGCGACCTGACCATTCAGGCCACGGTCAACGGCGAGCAACGCCAACTGGGCCGTACGAGCGACATGATCCGCTCGATCGAGGATCTGGTCGTCCACATCACGGAAGCCATGACGCTGCTCCCGGGCGATGTGATCCTCACCGGCACTCCCGCAGGGGTCGGACCCCTCCATGTCGGCGACGAGGTCGCCGTCACCATCGAAGGCATCGGCACTCTCACCAACAAGGTGATCAAGCGTGGTTAACGCACCTGTACGTGTACGTTTCTGCCCCTCCCCGACCGGCAACCCCCACGTGGGCCTGGTCCGCACCGCCCTCTTCAACTGGGCCTTCGCCCGGCACCACGGCGGCACCCTGGTCTTCCGCATCGAGGACACCGACGCGGCCCGCGACTCCGAGGACTCCTACAACCAGCTCCTGGAGTCGATGCGCTGGCTCGGCTTCGACTGGGACGAGGGCCCCGAGGTCGGCGGCCCGCACGCCCCGTACCGCCAGTCGCAGCGCATGGACATCTACAAGGACGTCGCCGAGAAGCTTCTCGCAGGCGGGTACGCGTACCACTGCTACTGCACCACCGAGGAGCTCGACACCCGTCGCGACGCCGCCCGTGCCGCCGGCAAGCCGTCCGGCTACGACGGCCACTGCCGCGACCTCACGGCCGAGCAGATCGCCGCGTACGAGGCCGAGGGCCGCACCTCCATCGTCCGCTTCCGGATGCCCGACGAGGCGCTCACCTTCACCGACCTGGTCCGCGGCGAGCTGACCTTCCAGCCGGAGAACGTGCCGGACTACGGCATCGTCCGTGCCAACGGTGCCCCGCTCTACACGCTGGTCAACCCGGTCGACGACGCGCTGATGGAGATCACCCACGTCCTGCGCGGCGAGGACCTGCTCTCCTCCACCCCGCGTCAGATCGCCCTCTACAAGGCGCTCATCGAGCTGGGCATCGCCAAGGCCACCCCCGCGTTCGGCCACCTCCCGTACGTCATGGGCGAGGGCAACAAGAAGCTGTCCAAGCGCGACCCGCAGGCCTCGCTCAACCTCTACCGCGAGCGCGGCTTCCTGCCCGAGGGGCTGCTCAACTACCTCTCCCTGCTGGGCTGGTCCATCGCCGAGGACCGCGACATCTTCTCCATCGAGGAGATGGTGGCCGCGTTCGACATCAAGGACGTCAACGCCAACCCGGCGCGCTTCGACCTGAAGAAGTGCGAGCACATCAACGCCGAGCACATCCGCAAGCTGGATGTGAAGGCGTTCACCGAGGCGTGCGGTCCCTGGCTGAAGGCGCCGTTCGCCCCGTGGGCCCCGGAGTCCTTCGACGCGGAGCAGTTCGCGGCGATCGCCCCGCACGCCCAGACCCGCGTCACGGTCCTCTCGGACATCACGGCCAACGTCGACTTCCTCTTCCTCGACGAGCCGGCCATCGACGAGGCGTCCTGGGCGAAGGCGATGAAGGAGGGCTCCGACGCCCTGCTCGTCACCGCCCGCGCCAAGCTGGCCGACGCCGAGTGGAACGCGGACGCGCTGAAGAACGCCATCCTCGCCGCAGGCGAGGAGCACGGCCTGAAGCTCGGCAAGGCCCAGGCCCCGGTCCGCGTCGCGGTCACCGGCCGCACGATCGGCCTGCCGCTCTTCGAGTCCCTGGAGATCCTGGGCCGCGAGAAGACCCTGGCCCGCATCGACGCGGCACTGGCGAAGCTGGCCGCGTAACCGTCCAGGTCACGCCCTGAGGGGGCGGTCACCGGTTCACTCCGGGGCCGCCCCCTCCGCCGTTTCTCGGTCATGAGACACGTTTCAGCCGAGTCGGGGTGTGGGATTCAGTCGAATGTCGCCGTTCGCTTACGGGAACCTCTGGCGCGGCTAGGATCAGTCGCTATGGCCCGAAAGGGGTGCGTGACGCAGGAATGAAGGGCAGATGGCAGAGGATCTCAACGTCTCCGCAACCGAGTTATACGCCTCGGCGGGCGCCGCAGACGCGCTCGTAACAGATTTGCAGGGGCCTTTGCGGAAGGCGATCGATGACACGGCTGCGGCGGCTGCCGCATTCCGGGCATGGGACGACAAGGGCCGTATCGAGGCCGTCGGCACCGGCTGGGGTGACGCCCTGACCACCCTGAAGGACCGTCTCGCGGAACACGCGAACGGTCTACGGCTGGTGGCCGATGGCCAAAGCGTCAACGATGCGGACATCGGCAACTGTTTCAAGGGCTGGTGAGCCCGGAATGCCAGAACTCTTCGCACAACTCTTCCGCCAGGACTTCTCCGATCTGGAAGCGGCCACCGGCTCGTGGCAGAAGCTGGCCGAGATCCTCGGCGACACCCGGATCGGCAGCGGGAAGCGCGTCTCGGGACCGCTGCACAAGGCAAGCTGGTCGGGCGTTGCCGCCGACTACGGCTTCAACGCGCTCGAAACCACCGAGAGCAAACTGAAAACGGCGCAGACGAACGCGCAACTCATCCACACGGTCCTGGACACGCTCAGCACCCGCATGCAGGCCGCCCAGCGCAAACTGCGCCATGCGGTGTCGGATGCCGAGGCGGCCGGTCATACCGTCACGGAAGACGGCTGGGTCGAGCCGAAGCAGGCGGTCGATCCGAAATATCACAACGACCCGGACTATCAGGGCGTTCAGCAGCAGGCCAATGCCGGGCTGGGAGGTTACCGGGCCCGAATCGACGAGGCGGTGGCGGAAGCGGAACGAGTCAGTAGCGACGCGACCGAACTCCTCCATCAGATCGATCCCTTCGACCTGGACAAGCAGTACGGCGGTGCCAACGCCGCAGAGGACGCCGCACAGATCGCCGAGTTCGCCGGGCTCGGCAGGAAGAACATTCCGAACGGGAAAGATCCGCAACACACCGCCGACTGGTGGGCGGGCCTCACCTCTGACCAGCGCGACTTCTACCTGGCGGCCTTCCCCGACCAGATCGGCAAACTGGACGGCCTTCCCACAGCCACCCGCGACGACGCGAACCGAGCGGTGCTGGACATGCAGCTCAACGACTATGCGCTGCGCGAGGGCGACCTCGGCTATCACGAGCGCGACAGCTACCGCTCACTGAGCGCCCTCAAGGACCGCCTGGACAGGGAAGACACGGCGCCCGCGCACAAGCAGCTGTACCTGCTCGGATTCGACACCTCGAAGGACGGCCGCGCGATCGTCGCCGTCGGCAATCCGGACACGGCCCGGCACACGGCTGTTCAGGTCCCGGGGACGAGTAACCAGCTGGACAACGTGGGGGGCCAGATCGACCGAGCCGCAAAGCTCCAGGGCGCCGCCGGTCGATGGAGCGCGAACGGGGCGACGGACGTGGCGGTCGTCTACTGGCTGGACTACAACGCCCCCGAGGCGAACCTTGATTCGGTGAAGAAGGCAGAGCTGAACCTTGGGGTCGCTACGCAGGGCCGCGCTCAGGACGGAGCCGGGGACCTGCGTGACTTCACGCATGGCCTGCGAGCCGCACACCAGGGGGAGCGGAGCCACCTCACGGTCCTGTCCCATAGCTACGGTTCAACGGTCGCCGGTGCAGCCGATGCCGGTGGGCGAGGGCTGGACGCCGACGACATGGTGGCCGTCGGGAGTCCTGGCATGACGGTCGACCGCGCCGACCAGCTTCATATCGATCCCAAGCATATGTATGTGGGTACCGCGGACAACGATCCGGTCTCCAACTATCTCTCCGGCGCCACGCTCGGAGCGGACCCCAAGGAATCGGAGTTCGGGGCGCAGCACATGTATGTGGACACCAAAGATCACGGCGGCTATTGGAACGACGGCAGCAAGAGCCTGGAGAACCAGGGCCGCATCATCGCCGGACTCGCACCTCGGGGCGGAGGAACAGGCTGATGGCACGCCGCGCATCTGCACACGTATGTGCCGGGCATAGGAGCGCTGCCGCTCTAGCCCTGGCCTTGCTACTGGGAGGCTGTATGTCCGACGAAGGTGTGAACGATCCGCTTCCCCGCATGAGCAGGGAGAAGGCCGAGAAATGGGCCAAGCACTGGACCGATTCCATGGTCAGCACAGCGCATGCCCACCTTGACCCCAAAACGGCTCGTCCCACGGCCGACTTCACCAACTGTATCGGCAGTAACAACGAGGAGGCTGACGACGGCAGGTTCACGTTGAGCTACTCGGTGCGAGGGACTCTTCCCCGTGCCCAGCATGCCCAAGCTGTCACGGACATCGAGAAGACCCTCAAGGGCAAGGGCTTCGACATCCAGAGCTTCGAAGTCGATCTGGACACAGAGCCGGCAAACGTGGTTGACGCCAAGCACCCGAAGGATCAGCAGTTCGTCTCTGTGGGGTCCGTGGACAAGGACCTCCTGGTCTTCATCGTCAGCACCCCCTGCCTCCTGCCGCCGGGTGTCGAGCAGCAGAAATTCTGAGTTGTGAGCCCTTGGTCCTGGGACACCCTGGATACGGCGGCGGTGATCGAAGTCCACGGGCCGCCTCTTCCGCGCTCTAGAGGGCGTGTGGAGCGGTGCTGCTGTTCGTCTGCTGCCCTGGGATGACCCTCGACAGTGGGGGGCCTTGTGCGGCCCGAACAGCAAGTTGGAGGACTGCGCTGCGCGGCGGTCGGAGACCACGATCCCGCCACGCCACTTACCTCCCGGGTCTTGGTATTGGAACTGGAGCTTCTTCAGCCGCTCCCCGAACTGTTCCCTAGCGGCGCGCAGGCGTCGTCGCAATACACATTCCACGCCCGGTCGTTGAGGTAGGCGTGGCAAGCCATCGACGTCTGTGACCGCCTCCGAAGGGGCGGCCACAGGGTCTGCGCAGCCATATGCGCGATGTTTTGTTTCGTGCCTCCGATGCTGCTGGCGGTCCGCGTGCAAGGCCACGTTCCTCGTCGCGTGGAGTTGACCCGAGTCAACTCCGGTGCGTGGTGGAAGCTGCTGGCCCTGGCCACACCAGGCATCCGACGCTCCCGGGGCGCAGGGAGATCAGTTGTGCAGCGCGCTCGGGGGTACGCAGTGACATCCGGAACCCGCCGTCCACAGTGGTGACCTGGGCGCTCCCGTCGCCGTGCGCGAGGCCCCATGCCGCGACCCGGGCGTCGGGCTCGCCGCTATCGGTTCGGAACTGCTCGACGACGGCGAAGAGGCGGGGCGCGGTGGCCTCGACGAGGGCGCGGATCTCATCGGCGAAGCTGTCAGACGGGGCGGGGTTGGAGGACTGCGGGGATACGGTGGTCATGCGAAGTCTCCTGTCACCGAGAGGAGTTGATACGTGATAGAACGCTAACGGAATCGCGATAGATCTATCGTGGAAACTTAGGAATGTCTCGCATGTTCACTGATGTGGGGGACGAGAGTGACCGTGGGTGGAGAGGGGATGTGGTGGCTGCTTCCACGCCACCGACGCTGCGCCAGCGGCGCCTCGGTGCAGAACTGAGGAAGTTGCGCGAGCAGGCTGGGTTGAGTTCGACAGAGGCGGCCGCATGCATCGGCATTCAGCAAGCCAGGATGAGCATGATCGAAGCTGGGCGCTACGGCGTGAGCGCGGATCGTGTACGGGCCATGGCGCGCAGCTATGCATGTGGAGACGCTGCGCTGATCGAGGCGCTGGGCAACATGACAGGGCGGCGAGGGCGTAACTGGTGGGACGAGTACCGAGAACTGCTGCCTGTGGCCCTTGTGGAGGTTGCAGAGCTTGAGGCGGAGGCGACGGCCCTGAGGGTTGCCGTGCTTGTCTCCATGCCTGGCCTGCTGCAAACAGTTCAGCAGGCGCGAGCGTCGTACAGCCAGAACGTTCCGGTGCTCCAGCCGTACGAAGTTGAGCACAGATCTGCTTTCCGCGTGAGGCGGCAAGGCGTCCTCTATGAGACGTCGTCCCTGCCGTACACAGCAGTCATCCACGAGGCGGCGCTTCGCATGGGGGTGGGCGGTCCGGACGTTGTACGCGGACAGTTGGAGCACTTGGTCCATGTGGGAGAGCAGGAGAATGTGACGATCCTGGTCATCCCGTTCGAACGCGCCGACTTCCCTGTGTCCGGTCAGCCGATCACGTATGCAAGCGGCCCCGTTCCACAACTGGACACGATCTTGTTGGATTCGGACCACGGGTGCGACCTTCTCTATGCGGAGGCGCAGCTTGCTCGCTACCGGGCGGTCCTGGACCGCATGGAGCGGTGTGCGCTCAGTGAGGCCAAGAGCCGTGATTTCATCCACAAGATCGCCAAGAGTCTGTGAGACGCCGGAACCATGCACACTTACAACTGGCAGAAGTCCTCGTACAGCAATGAGGGGGCGAACTGCGTCAACGTTGCCAACGCACCCGACGGCACACTCAGGCTGCGGGAGAGCGACGAGCCTGATGTGATGCTCGCCGCGACCCGTGGCGGCCTGGGCGCGCTGCTCGCATTGATCAAGGCGAACGGCGGCGCCTGGGCGCAACCCGAATGAGGCTGTGACCCCTTCGCTACGGACCGTGGAGCCCAGGTGTGCCTCCCGCCCCGCCGGGAACTTCACCTCTCCGTGCCGAATGGCCCGTCCTCTACGAGGAGGCCACCCGCGCCGAGCGGTTCACGTACAGCACTCCCCTGCCGCCTGCTTCTGTGCCCGTCGCGCGATCGAACTCGCCGCGCACTGGATGTTACGACCGGGACAGCTCACTCCGGGCGCCGTGCAAGACGGATCTGAACGCGATGCTGCACGAGGCTCGTTCCAGAAGCTCGGCGGGCCCATCGTGAACGCCAAGACGGACATCGTCCGGCGCCGGGGGAGCCACGCCGTGCACAAGCAGGCGACCGCGCCCCCGCAGACCGCCGTCGCCGGCTTGCGTGAGCTGTTCCACTCCCTCTACTGGTTCGCCCGCACCTGCGCCGGTAAGAACCACGAGCTTCCCACCCCAGGCATGGCGTTCGATACCGCCGCCATCCCACACCTCATCTCGCCGAGGCCCGTCTCAAGAAACAGGCCGAACTGCGAATGCGGGTGGCAGCCCCTTCCCTGACCGGCGCCCGGCGGTCCGGACGACCTGTTCATCCCCGAGGAGAGCGACGACCTGAAGATTGTCTTCATCGGCCTCCAGCGCACCGCGAAGCCCACCGCGCTCGCCGCGTAGGAACCTAAGCTGGGCCGCATGACGATCCGCGCGGTCCTCTGGGACATCGACGACACGATCTTCGACTACACGGGCGCCGACCGCGCCGGCATGAGCAAGCATCTCGAACGCGAGGGCCTGCCCGACGGATACGACTCCGTCGAGCAGGCCCTCGCTGCGTGGCGGGCGATCACCGATGTGCACTGGGCACGGTTCGCCGCCGGGGAGACGGACTTCCAGGGACAGCGCCGGGACCGGGTCCGGGAGTTCCTCTCGCGGGCGCTGGACGACGTCGGGGCCGACGACTGGTTTGCTCGACACGCGGCCCACTACGAGGCCGCCTGGTCGCTCTTCCCGGATGTGCTGCCCGTGCTGGATCTGCTGGCGGGCGGGTTCCGGCACGGGGTGCTGTCGAACTCCAGCATTCACAACCAGGACCGCAAGCTGCGCACGCTCGGGGTGCGGGACCGGTTCGAGGCCGTGGTGTGCGCCGTGGAGCTGGGCGTCTCCAAGCCCGAGGCCGGCGCCTTCCACGCCGCCTGCGACGCGCTGGCGCTGGAGCCGCAGGAGGTCGCGTATGTGGGGGACGAGCCGGACATCGACGCGGGCGGCGCGGTCGCCGCGGGGCTGATGGGGATCTGGCTGGACCGGGGCGGACGGGGCGGGCGGCCCGAGCTCGTCCGTATCAGCGGGCTCGATCAGCTGCCCGGCCTGCTGAGGCCTGCCCGACCCTGATCCGCCGGACAAGCCCTGGCGGGCAATACCCGTTTTGGAGCGCCGGACACCTTCGGGTAATGTTCTTCCTGCGCCGCCCGAGCGGGACGGAAGATCCGAACGGGAAGCGCAAGCCGAATAAAACCCCTTCCGGGGGTTGAGTTTTGGTGGGCTATGGTGTAATTGGCAACACTACGGTTTCTGGTACCGTCATTCTAGGTTCGAGTCCTGGTAGCCCAGCGCAGAAATGCAACAGTAGTAACAAGCCCCCGTTGTGTAGCGGCCTAGCACGCTGCCCTCTCACGGCAGTAGCGCCGGTTCGAATCCGGTCGGGGGTACAGATCCTTCCCGCGAGATCATCTGGGTCGCACCCACGCTCTCGATGCAGGATCGCTAGGGCCCCCGTTGTGTAGCGGCCTAGCACGCTGCCCTCTCACGGCAGTAGCGCCGGTTCGAATCCGGTCGGGGGTACTTGTAACACCATGGGCTATGGTGTAATTGGCAACACTACGGTTTCTGGTACCGTCATTCTAGGTTCGAGTCCTGGTAGCCCAGCGCAGAAATGCAACAGTAGTAACAAGCCCCCGTTGTGTAGCGGCCTAGCACGCTGCCCTCTCACGGCAGTAGCGCCGGTTCGAATCCGGTCGGGGGTACAACAGAGCGACAGACAAAGGCCCTTCACCTCGGTGAGGGGCCTTCTGCTTGCCCGCCAGAACATCCGCCAGAATGTCTGCCGGATTGTCCGTCAGAGTCCGTACCGCCGGGCCGACTCCTCCTCCTGAGCCATCCTGCGCAGCGACATCAGCAGCGGCTCGTAGAGCACGGCCGACGCGACCGCCGTCTCCACCTGCTCGGCCTCCGTGGGGTACGTCTCCATCATGTCCAGGTCCTGGACGGCGACTTGGTGCATGAGGCGGGCCTGCTCGGCCAGATATTCGACATCGCAGGGATAGCCGAGCCGGATCAGGGTGGCCACCGACGACACCAGTGCGCGATGGGCGGGGGACAGGGAGCCGAGCTCCTGGGAGGTCGCCCAGCCGAGCCGGTCCAGGAGTCGTTCGACCTCCTCGCGGGCGGTCGCCGTCTCCGGCGCCTCCTCGTCGGGGTCCGGACCGTGCGGAAGCGACCACAGTGCGGCGCCCAGGCGGATCGTGCGGCCCAGGGACTGGTCGTCGACATGGGAGAGAACCTCGCGGGCCGTGGCCACGGGGAGACGGCCGACCTGGATCAGGGCCCGCACCAGACGCAGCCGGCGCAGATGACTCTCGTCGTACTCGGCCTGCGTCGCGCTCACTCGGTGGCCTGGCCGCAGCAGCCCCTCGCGCAGGTAGTACTTGATCGTCGCGGTCTTGACGCCGCTCTTCTCGCTCAGTTCCGAGAGTCGCATGTTCCGTGCCTTCCCTTGCGCCACCTCTTGGGCAGTGCCACTATCCAATCATTGGATAGTGGCACTCTCCAACAGGGGAAGGAGGTACGGCCATGTTCGCGAAGCCGGTTCCGGGACGGACGACCGCCGCAGCCGAGGGGGAGGTGGTCGTCCTGCTCATCGGGATGCGCATCAACCACTTCCGGGGCGTGCATCATTGGCTGCCCGTGCTGGTGGCAATGCCGCGCATGCTGCGGGAGTTGAGCAAGGACAAGGGGCGCGGTCTGCTCGGCTACACGCTGCTGTCCGGCTCGCCGCGGACGCACTACGTCGTCCAGTACTGGGAGTCGAAGGAGAAGCTGTACGCGTACGCGAGCGCTCCCGACATGTTCCACCGCAAGGCGTGGGCGATGATCAACCGCAAGGAGAAGAAGTCCCGGCAGCATGTGGGGCTGTGGCACGAGACATACATAGTGCCCGAGGGCGGCTACGAATCGATCTACGCCGATATGCCGGCCTACGGGCTGGCCGCGGCGACCGGCGTGCTGCCGATCGAGGGGCGGGGCCGCGGGGCGGCGGACCGTCTCGCGCACCGCTCGTCCGCGAAGTGAGGTTCTGAGAGGGGCCGCCACGACGCTGGGGCGGCCGAAAGATATTTCCCGCGTACGTCAGCCGTTGCGGCGCAGGGCCTCGCTGAGCCTGGCCGCCGAGTCGATGACCGCCTGGGCGTGCATCCTGCCCGGGTGCCGGGTCAGCCGCTCGATCGGTCCGGAGACCGAGACGGCGGCGACCACCCGGTTCGAGGGTCCGCGCACCGGCGCCGAGACCGACGCGACACCCGGCTCGCGCTCGCCGATCGACTGGGCCCAGCCCCTGCGCCGTACGCCCGAGAGCGCCGTCGCCGTGAAACGGGCGCCCTGGAGGCCGCGGTGCAGGCGCTCCGGCTCCTCCCAGGCCATCAGGATCTGGGCCGACGAGCCGGCCTTCATGGTGAGCGTGGAGCCGACCGGCACGGTGTCCCGCAGACCGGACAGCCGCTCCGCCGCCGCCACGCAGATCCGCATGTCGCCCTGTCGCCGGTAGAGCTGCGCGCTCTCGCCGGTGATGTCACGGAGGTGGGTGAGCACCGGTCCCGCCGTGGCCAGCAAGCGGTCCTCGCCCGCCGCCGCCGCCAGCTCCGCCAGCCGGGGGCCGAGAATGAAACGGCCCTGCATGTCCCTCGCCACCATGCGGTGGTGTTCGAGTGCCACGGCCAGCCGATGGGCCGTGGGTCGTGCGAGCCCGGTCGCCGCGACCAGTCCGGCGAGGGTGGCCGGACCGGACTCCAGGGCGCTCAATACCAGAGCTGCCTTGTCGAGAACGCCGACGCCGCTAGAGTTGTCCATACGACGATACTCCCGTCTCACTCTGTGAAACGCAAGTTCAATTTTCGGCGGAAGTTGCGAACCTGTAGGGGCGGCCACACAACGGCCCGTAGCCACCGCCCCGCACGGGGGTCCGGACGGCGGCGCACCGAATCTCTAGTTGGGCCGGCGAAGACGCCGGCCGGAGGGAAAGCGATGGGTAGGACACTCGCGGAGAAGGTCTGGGACGACCATGTCGTCCGGCGCGCCGAAGGTGAGCCCGACCTCCTCTTCATCGATCTGCACCTGCTGCACGAGGTGACCAGCCCCCAGGCCTTCGACGGCCTGCGTCAGGCCGGACGCCGGGTGCGGCGCCTCGACCTCACCATCGCCACCGAGGATCACAACACCCCGACCCTCGACATCGACAAGCCCATCGCCGACCCGGTCTCCCGTGCCCAGTTGGAGACGCTGCGCAAGAACTGTGCGGAGTTCGGTGTACGGCTGCACCCGCTGGGCGACGTCGAGCAGGGCGTCGTGCACGTGGTCGGCCCGCAGCTGGGGCTGACCCAGCCCGGCACCACGGTCGTCTGCGGCGACTCCCACACCTCCACGCACGGTGCGTTCGGCGCGCTGGCGTTCGGCATCGGCACCAGCCAGGTCGAGCACGTGCTGGCCACCCAGACGCTGCCGATGGCCCGCCCGAAGACCATGGCGATCACCATCGACGGCGAACTGCCCGACGGTGTCACGGCCAAGGACCTGATCCTCGCGATCATCGCCCGGATCGGCACCGGCGGCGGCCAGGGCTACATCCTGGAATACCGCGGCCCGGCCATCGAGAAGCTCTCGATGGAAGCCCGGATGACCATCTGCAACATGTCGATCGAGGCCGGCGCCCGGGCAGGCATGATCGCCCCGGACGAGACCACGTTCGACTACTTGAAGGGCCGCGACCACGCCCCGCAGGGCGAGGACTGGGACGCCGCCGTCGCGTACTGGAAGACGCTGCGCACGGACGACGACGCGGTCTTCGACGCCGAGGTCGTCATCGACGCCGCCGAACTGGCGCCGTTCGTCACCTGGGGCACCAACCCCGGCCAGGGCGCGCCCCTGTCGGCCAACGTCCCCGACCCGGCTTCGTACGAGGACGCCTCGGAGCGCAACGCCGCCGAAAAGGCCCTGGAATACATGGGGTTGACCGCCGGCCAGCCGCTGCGCGAGATCAACGTGGACACCGTCTTCGTAGGCTCCTGCACCAACGGCCGGATCGAGGACCTGCGTAACGCCGCCGCGATCCTGGACGGCCGCAAAGTCGCGAGGGGCGTACGGATGCTGGTCGTCCCGGGCTCGGTCCGGGTCGCCCTGCAGGCCGTCGAGGAGGGCCTGGACAAGGTCTTCACCGCCGCAGGCGCCGAATGGCGTCACGCGGGCTGCTCGATGTGTCTCGGCATGAACCCCGACCAGTTGGCCCCCGGCGAGCGCTCCGCCTCCACCTCGAACCGCAACTTCGAGGGACGGCAGGGCAAGGGTGGCCGTACGCACCTGGTCTCCCCGCAGGTCGCCGCCGCCACCGCCGTGCTGGGCCACCTGGCCTCGCCTGCCGACCTGTCCGACGCCCGTACGCCCGCCGGAGTCTGAGAATCATGGAAGCTTTCACCACACACACCGGCCGGGCCGTCCCGCTGCGCCGCAGCAATGTCGACACCGACCAGATCATCCCCGCCCACTGGCTGAAGAAGGTCACCCGCGACGGCTTCGAGGACGGACTCTTCGAGGCCTGGCGCAAGGACGAGAACTTCGTCCTCAACCGCCCGGAGCGCAGCGGTGCCACGGTGCTGGTGGCCGGTCCCGACTTCGGCACCGGATCGTCCCGCGAACACGCCGTGTGGGCGCTGCAGAACTACGGTTTCAAGGCCGTCATCTCCTCCCGGTTCGCCGACATCTTCCGGGGCAACTCGCTGAAGAACGGTCTGTTGACCGTCGTCCTCGACCAGAAGGTCGTCGACGCGCTCTGGGAGCTGAGCGAGGCCGACCCGACCGCCGAGATCACCGTCGACCTGGAGGCGCGCCAGGTCCGTGCCGAGGGCATCACGGCCGACTTCGAGCTCGACGAGAACGCCCGCTGGCGACTGCTGAACGGGCTGGACGACATCAGTCTCACCCTTCAGAACGAAGCGGACATCGCGACTTATGAGGTGGCAAGACCGACCTTCAAGCCGCGTACAATTAACGCCTGAGCAGCGCGTTTCCAGGACTGCGCCCCCTGCCATCTGGTAGGGGGCGCAGTCGCTTGTTGAGACCCCGTCGGGCGACAACTCGCCCCAGATGGCACAATCGGTGCATGGAACGCGACAGCCAACTCAAGCTTTACGGCCAAGTCGCCGACCGATTGAAGGAAGCGCACACAAGAGTGCGCGCACTGCAAGTCCCGGAGGGCGTAAGGATGGCGCTGTCCCGGAAGCTGTTGGTCATCACGGCCGCGGCTAAGCACGATCTCCCGGATGCGGCAAGGCGTCTGGACCGGTTGATGAAGGACCTCGATGAGGGCCGATTCCCCGAAGGTGACTGACTCTGCGGAACTGCGCAGCGGTCGACTTCGTTGCGGCACTAGGGTGATTAGCCCGTTTCGTGTTTGATTTGCGGTATATATCTGCCTAACGTGCGAAAACGCTTGAACACTTTCGTTCTGGCAATGTCTCCGAAGGGGAAGACGTGAACAAGGCGCAGCTCGTAGAAGCGATTGCCGACAAGGTCGGCGGCCGTCAGCAGGCCGCAGACGCCGTCGACGCGGTGCTCGACGCGATCGTCCGTGCGGTTGTCGCGGGGGACCGTGTCTCGGTCACCGGCTTCGGCTCGTTCGAGAAGGTCGACCGCCCCGCCCGCTACGCCCGCAACCCGCAGACGGGTGAGCGGGTGCGGGTCAAGAAGACCTCGGTGCCCCGCTTCCGCGCGGGGCAGGGCTTCAAGGACCTGGTGAGCGGCTCGAAGAAGCTCCCCAAGCACGATGTGGCCGTGAAGAAGGCGCCCAAGGGCAGCCTCACGGGCGGTGTTGCCCGTACGACGGCCAAGGCCGCGGCCAAGAAGGCCACCGCCAAGAAGGCCGTCGCGAAGAAGGCCGTGACCGCGGCGAAGACCACCGCCGCCAAGAAGACCACCGCGAAGAAGACCACCGCGGCGGCCAAGAAGACCACGGCGGCGGCCGCGAAGAAGACCACCGCCGCGGCGGCGAAGAAGACGACGGCCGCCAAGAAGGCCGTCGCCAGCAAGACCGCGCCCGCCAAGAAGGCCACGGCGAAGAAGGCGCCCGCGAAGAAGGCCACGGCACGTAAGACCACGGCGAAGAAGGCCACTGCACGGAAGAAGTGAGGCCGAGCAGCGCAGGGCTACTCACGCGCCGGGCCGGGCTCCCCTCGGGGAGCCCGGCCCGCGGGCTTTTGTGGGCAGTGCGCCGAGCCGTTCAGAACGTCTGCAGCGTCACCAGCGTGATCTGTAGATCCGCGCCCTCGCCGGTGACCTCGATCCGCACCCGCTGCCCCGGACGCAACAGCCGCAGACCGCCGGCGTCGAAGGCCCGGGCGTCGAATTCCACCGGGGTGCCGTCGTCGAGCAGCACACTGCCGGAGCGGGTCTCGGGGTCGTACGTGTACGAGGTCGCCTGCATGAACAGCAGCCTATCGGTCCCCGAGGGGCGCTCCGGCGGCCCAGCGCCCCGCCGTGTGCGGGCCGACGCCCAGGGCCAGGGCCGCCCGCAGATCGTCGCCGGTGTCCACGTCCTGGCGGACCGAATCGATGCCGGTCAGGCTGATTTCCACCGCCCCCGAGTCCAGATGCCGGGCCCGGGAAGAACCGCCGAAAGCCGGTCGCAATTCCACTCCCGGTGCAGCCGACAGAAATGTTGTACCGATTCCCGCCGCATCAGTAACAAATGCGCGGGGAAATTCGGCGGAAAAATTGAGCACCCGGGACAATTCTCCGGGGCGCAGCGCGGGCAGATCCGCATTGAGGGCGGCGAGAGCCGCCCCCGGCCGCTCGGCCCGCACGGTCCGCTCACCGTGCGCGAGGGCGGCGTTGAGCCCGTGGTCCGGTTCGTCAGGAACGACTCGAGCCCCGAGTGCCGCGAGAGCCGCCCCGGCCTCCGTGTCGTCCGTGACGACCACCACATCCCGTACCGCCGGGCAGGACAGGGCGGCGGCCACGGTGTCCCGGGCGAAGGCGAGGGCGAGCCGCGGGCGCAGCGCGGCGCCCGTCGCAGGCGCGAGCCTGCTCTTGGCCCGTGCCAAGGGCTTCAACGGGACGACCAGTGACCAAGGACCGGCCGGGTCGGTGTTCGTGGCGATCTGCCTCTCGATGCGCATCGCCGCTTATTCTCGCCTGCCGGTGCGAGAACCCGGGGGTTCGGTCCCGAAGGCGGGGCGTACGGTGTTCTCGACAGAGCAGGGGCCTGGGGCGAGACTTGACCGTCGGTAGCCAGGCAGCAGTCAGGTTCTTAGAGGAAGGTGTCCGAGTGTCCCGCCGCAGAATCGGCTTCTGGTACCGCCTGGCGGCGGTCATCGCAAAACCGCCGTTGGTGGTTCTGTTCAAGCGTGACTGGCGGGGGATGGAACACATTCCGGCCGACGGCGGATTCATCACTGCGGTCAATCACAACTCGTATCTGGACCCGCTTTCCTACGGTCACTTCCAGTACAACACCGGACGGGTGCCGCGGCTTCTCGCGAAGGCGGGCCTCTTCAAGACCCCCTTTGTCGGAATGATGCTGCGCGGCACCGGACAGATCCCCGTATACCGCGAGACGACCAATGCGCTGGACGCCTTCAGGGCCGCCGTCGCCGCCATCGAGCGCGGTGAATGCGTCGCCTTCTACCCGGAGGGCACCCTCACCCGCGACCCCGACATGTGGCCGATGGCCGGCAAGACCGGTGCGGCCCGCGTCGCGTTGATGACGAAGGCCCCGGTCATCCCGGTCGCCCAGTGGGGCGCCAACCTGGTCATGCCGCCGTACGCCGAGGAGAGCAAGCTCCGGCTCTTCCCCCGCAAGACCCTTCAGGTGCAGGCCGGACCGCCTGTCGACCTCTCCCGGTTCTACGACAAGGATCCGACGCCGGACGTCCTGCGCGAGGCGACCGAGGCCATCATGGCTGCGGTGACCGCGCAGCTGGAGATCGTGCGGGGCGAGAAGGCGCCCGCGGAGCCGTACGACCACCGCAAGGCCCGTGCAGAACAGCGGCGCAAGGCCGAAGGAAAGGGACCCAAGTGACGCACCCCGCAAAGGCAGCCGTCTTCGGAACCGGCTCATGGGGTACGGCCTTCGGCATGGTTCTCGCCGACGCCGGCTGCGAGGTCACCCTCTGGGGTCGTCGCGCCGAAGTCGCCGAGGCCGTCAACAGGACCCGTACCAACCCGGACTATCTGCCGGGAATTGAACTTCCCGCGTCGATCCGGGCCACCACCGACGCCGCAGAGGCGCTGCACGGCGCCGACTTCGCCGTGCTCGTGGTGCCCTCGCAGACGCTGCGCGCCAATCTCGCCGACTGGGCCCCGCATCTCGGCTCCGACACCGTCCTCGTCTCGCTGATGAAGGGCGTCGAACTCGGCACCGCGAAGCGGATGAGCGAGGTCATCGAGGACGTCACCAAGGTCTCCGCGGACCGCGTCGCCGTCATCACCGGCCCCAACCTGGCCAAGGAGATCGCCGAACGCCGCCCCGCCGCGGCCGTTGTCGCCTGCCAGGACGAGTCCGTGGCCCAGCGACTCCAGACCGCCTGCCACACCTCGTACTTCCGCCCGTACACCATCACCGATGTGGTCGGTGCCGAACTCGGCGGCGCGGTCAAGAACGTCATCGGTCTCGCCGTGGGTATCGCCGACGGCATGGGTCTCGGTGACAACGCCAAGGGCTCGCTCATCACCCGCGGTCTCGCCGAGACCACCCGTCTCGGCCTCGCCATGGGCGCCGACCCACTGACCTTCTCCGGACTCGCGGGCCTCGGCGACCTGGTGGCGACCTGCTCCTCGCCGCTGTCGCGCAACCACACCTTCGGCACCAACCTCGGCCGCGGCATGACGCTGGAAGAGACCATCGCCGTCACCAAGCAGACCGCCGAGGGCGTCAAGTCCTGTGAATCAGTGCTTGATCTGGCGCGCAGGCACGGCGTCGACATGCCCATCACCGAGACGGTCGTCGGCATCGTCCACGAGGGCAAGCCCCCGATGGTCGCACTGGGCGAGCTGATGTCGCGCAGCGCGAAACCCGAGCGACGCTGACGGGTTTGCCGGGGGAGGAGCTGAAGGGGGGCGCAAGCCGGTGAACGTTCGCGGTCATCGCTCCAGCGGCCCCGGCCACGCTGACGCGAGTGGTACCAGCAGGTACGCTCAACGCGATATGAGCAGCGAGAACCTCCCCCAGAGCCCGGAGCAGCAGCTCCGCAAGCCGCGCGTGGCCGTCGTGTTCGGCGGCCGCAGCTCCGAACACGGCATCTCGATCGTCACGGCGGGCGCCGTCCTGAACGCCATCGACCGGACGAAGTACGACGTCCTGCCGATCGGCATCACGACGGAGGGCCGCTGGGCGCTCACCGCCGACGAGCCCGAGCGCATGGCCATCGCGGACCGGCAGATGCCGGACGTGGCCCAGCTGGCCGAGTCCACCGAGGGCGGCGTGGTGCTCTCCGTCGACCCCGGCAGCCGCGAAGTGGTCTACAGCGAGCCCGGCTCGGTCCCCAAGGCGCTCGGCGAGGTCGACGTCGTCTTTCCCGTGCTGCACGGCCCCTACGGCGAGGACGGCACCCTTCAGGGACTCCTGGAGCTCTCCGGTGTGCCGTACGTCGGCGCCGGGGTGCTCGCCTCGGCGGTCGGCCAGGACAAGGAGTACATGAAGCGGGTCTTCACCTCGTTCGGGCTGCCGGTCGGCCCGTACGTCGTGGTACGTCCCCGCGAATGGGACACGGACCCTTCCGCTGCCCGCAAGCGCATCGTGGACTTCGCCGGTGACCACGGCTGGCCGCTCTTCATCAAGCCCGCCCGGGCCGGCTCGTCGATCGGCATCACCAAGGTCGACGATCTCTCCGGTCTCGACGAGGCGATCGAGGAAGCCCGCCGTCACGACCCCAAGTTCCTGGTCGAGTCGCTGCTGCGCGGCCGCGAGATCGAGTGCGGGGTGCTGGAGTTCGAGGACGGACCGCGCGCCAGCGTGCCCGCCGAGATCCCGCCGGTGACCTCGCACGACTTCTACGATTTCGAGGCCAAGTACATCGACTCGGCCTCCGGGATCGTGCCCGCCCCGCTCACCGAGGAGCAGACGGCCGAGGTTCAGCGGCTGGCGGTCGACGCCTTCGAAGCCGTGTCCTGCGAGGGCCTGGTGCGGGCCGACTTCTTCCTCACCGAGGACGGCAGCTTCGTGATCAACGAGATCAATACGCTGCCGGGCTTCACCCCGATCTCCATGTACCCGCGGATGTGGCAGGAGAGCGGCGTGAGCTACCAGGAGCTGGTGGACCGGCTGATCCAGGCCGCGTTGAACCGGCCGACCGGCCTGCGCTGAGAAGACGAGACCCGCGCCGTAGGGCGTGTGCTCCCTGGCGGGAGCGCACGCCCTACAGGCTGCTGGGGACCGTCTTGCGGATGGCTGGGCCGAACGCGGCCAACGGGGTCGCGTCATGGGCATACGCCTTCGAGAGGCTCACCTCGACGTACGCCTTGCGGTAGGTCGTCGTAAAACGCGGACCGGCGTCTTCCGGCTGCTCCAGCAGCCAGTTGACGCCGTCCGCATCGGTCCCCCTCGCCATGGGGTCGTCCATCTTCGCGGGCCGGGGGACACCGCAGCGCAGTACGATCGCTCCGTCGCCCCACTCGGCGGTCAGTTCGGACTTCGTCCCGGTGTCACCGCGGTCGAGTCCGGCAACGGTCTTCGGCAGCTCCTTGTGCAGTGCACGGCAGTAAGCTGCGGCTTCCGGTGACGGCGTGGGAACCGTGATCGACGCCGCGGCGTCGGTCGAGGAGCAGCCCGCGGCGGCCAGCAGCAGCGCGGCTACGGACGGACCGAGAAACACGGGGTGGCGGAGCCGGCGCAATGATGTCACCGGCCCAGCGTAGACGGGGACTACAGATGAACGACCGGGCAGGTCAGGGTTCTGGTGATGCCTTCCACTTGCTGGACCTTGGCGACCACCATGCGGCCGAGTTCATCGACCGTGTCGGCCTGGGCGCGCACGATCACGTCGTAGGGGCCGGTGACGTCCTCTGCCTGGATCACTCCCGGAACTTTGGCGATGGTCTCGGCGACGGTCGACGCCTTGCCCACCTCGGTCTGAATAAGGATGTACGCCTGTACCACGGAACCTCCAGGGCGGCCACGAGGATCATGTGGGGGAAAGGGACGCCACGGTATCGCGTTGCCGCGGGCCGCGGGGAGACCTACGGGGCGGTTGACGTCCACAGCGTGGCGCACGCAAGACACAAGTTGACGTATCTCTTGACAGTACCGACAGCAGTGACGGCCCGCGACCGCATGTGCAGCGGTGCGGAAGAGCGTTGCGGGAGGGGGACAGACATGCCGATGAGAACCGGTGCAGACTGCTCCCTGCGGCGGCGGCCGGTCCACGATCCGGACCCCCGGCCGCTGAAGCAGCCCGGACGAACGTCCGGGGCGATAGATGAGAGGTGAGACTCGGTGAAGGGAACCGTGGGCGAGTTGGGGGAGTTCGGGCTCATCAGGGAGCTCACTTCCCGGCTCACCACCACTCCGGCGGTACGGCTCGGCCCCGGCGACGACGCCGCGGTCGTGTCCGCTCCCGACCGCAGGGTCGTGGCCAGTACGGACATCCTGTTGGAGGGACGGCACTTCCGTCGCGACTGGTCGACGGCGTACGACGTCGGCCGCAAGGCCGCCGCCCAGAATCTCGCCGACATCGCCGCCATGGGCGCCGTGCCCACCGCGCTGCTGCTCGGCCTGGTCGTCCCCTCCGAACTCCCGGTCACCTGGGCCGGCGAGCTGATGGACGGCATCCGTGACGAGTGCCAGGTCGCCGGCGCGGCCGTGGTCGGCGGCGATGTGGTGCGCGGCGAGACGATCACCGTCTCGATCACCGCACTCGGCGATCTGCGCAACCATGAACCGGTCACCCGGTCCGGCGCCCAGCCCGGCGACGTCGTCGCCGTCACCGGCTGGCTCGGCTGGTCCGCTGCCGGATACGCCGTGCTCTCCCGCGGCTTCCGCTCGCCCCGCGCCTTCGTCGAGGCCCACCGGCGCCCCGAACCGCCGTACCACGCAGGCCCCGCGGCCGCCGGACTCGGCGCCACCGCGATGACGGACGTGAGCGACGGACTCGTCGCCGACCTCGGGCACATCGCCGAGGCCAGCAAGGTCCGGATCGATCTGCGCTCCGGACTCATCGACATCCCCTCGCAGATGTCCGACATCGGGCAGGCCGTCGGCGTGGACCCGCTGCAGTGGGTGCTGACCGGGGGAGAGGACCACGCGATCGTCGCGACCTTCCCGCCGGACGTGAAGCTGCCCGCCCGCTGGAAGGTGATCGGCGAAGTCCTCAACCCCTCGGCGCTGCCACAGGTGACGGTCGACGGGGCGCCCTGGACCAGCAAGGGCGGCTGGGACCATTTCGGGGACATCGAGGACGCTCAGTAGATTTCGGCGTATGCCCATATCCGCTGCTGTACCCGCCCGTGTACGCACCGTCGCCGGTTCCGGTTCCGATTCCGGTGGCGGTGCGCGCATTCAGGCCGATCCGAAGACGATGCCGACGCTCGGTGTGCACGCAATGAGCGTGCTGACCGCCGTCACGGCCCAGAACTCGCCGGGGATGCAGAGCGCCTGGGAGTCTGCCCGTCGATGCCGTACGCGCCCGGTACCGCAGCGTGGTGGACGGCACCGTGATCGAAGCGGGCTTCCCGCTGGGCGCCGGAATCGGCCCCGTCACCGTCCACCACACCGGCGGACGCGCACCGCGTGAGGGCCCCAGGAGCACAGCAAAAAGCCGGTCCACCGAGGTGGACCGGCTTTTTGGGCAACCGGAAGGCTGCGCTACGACGGGAACGTCAGCGCGCGACCTTGCCGGCCTTGATGCACGAGGTGCAGACGTTGAGCCGCTTCGGCGTCCGACCGACCACGGCACGCACGCGCTGGATGTTGGGATTCCAGCGACGGGACGTACGGCGGTGCGAGTGCGAAATGTTGTTGCCGAAGCCCGGCCCCTTGCCGCAGACGTCGCAGTTGGCAGCCACGGGTCACTCCAAAGACTTCAGGTGCACTTACAGTGAATTCCGGCGCGCCGGATTCATTTGACTGAAGTGGCGGCACCGGGGGAATGGCCCGACTCTCATCGGGCAACCGAAGCAGCATACAACGGCTGCGTCGGTGGAACGAAACTACCATGGGTTCCGCCGCCCCCTGTCCCGCCCCTGTCCCCGCCGGACTCGGCGCACGGGGCTACTCTGCGGTGCAGCCGGCCACCCGGCCGATTTCGAGGAGGACCGACAGGTGCCGCAGACCGCCGACGACATGGACGCCGTCGCGGTGCGTACCTGGTGCTCACTGGCCCTGGAGGCACTGGGCCGGGAGCGCGAGGCGATCGACGCGATCAACGTCTACCCCGTCGCCGACGGGGACACCGGTACGAACCTCTATCTCACAGTGGAGTCCGCGACCCAGGCCGTCGAAGCGGTCTTCGCCGCCCATGAGACCGGTACGACCGTGCCCGTCGCCGCCGACGCGGTGCGGGCCATGGCGCACGGAGCACTGATCGGTGCGCGCGGAAACTCCGGCACGATCCTGGCCCAGCTGTTGCGCGGCATGGCAGGGGTGCTGGCCGACGGGCACGACGCGGACCATCTGCGCCGGGCGCTCACCAGGGCCGCCGCAGCCGCCCGGCAGGCCGTCGCCCACCCCGTCGAGGGCACCGTGCTGACCGTGGCCACCGCAGCCGCCGAGGCCGCCGGGCGCGCGGCGGACGACGCCGGAACCGCGGCGGTCGCACGGGCGGCGTACGAGGGAGCGTGGACGGCCCTGGAAGCGACCCCGGGACAGCTCGCCGTCCTCGGACGGGCGGGCGTCGTGGACGCCGGCGGACGGGGCCTGGTGACGGTGCTCGGGGCGCTCGTGGAAGCGGTCTCAGGGCGGGCTCCCGAGCGCACATACGTGGCCGTGCCCGCAGCCGTGATCCCTGTGCCGCAGGACTGCGCGGAGGGCGGACCGGCCTTCGAGGTCATCTACCTGCTGGAGGCCACGGACAACGCCGTGGACCGGCTGCGGACCCGGCTCGACAGGCTCGGCGACTCGCTCGTGGTGGTGGGCGGCGACGGGCTGTGGAACGTCCATGTGCATGTCGACGACGCGGGTGCGGCGGTGGAGGCCGGTGTCGAGGCGGGGCGGCCGTACCGCATCCGGATCACCCACTTCGGCGCGGACCGGGTGCACCCCCACACCGAACCCGTGCAGCGCGCGGTCGTCGTGGTGGTCCCCGGCGACGGGCTCCGCGGCCTGTGCAAGGAGGCCGGGGCGACGACGGTCCTGGCGCGCCCCGGGGAGCCGCCCGCCAGCGGCGAACTGGTCGACGCGATCCGCCGGGCGCACGCCCACGAGGTGGTTCTGCTGCCCAACGACGCGGAGCTGCGCCACACCGCCGCTGCCGCCGCCGAACAGGCCCGCGCAGAGGGCGTCCGGGTCGCCCTGATCCCGACCCGGGCCGCCGTCCAGGGCATCGCGGCCCTCGCCGTCCACGAACCCGACCGCAGCTTCGACGAGGACGTGGTGGCGATGACCGCCGCGGCCGGTGCCACCCGCTACGCCGAACTGGCCGTCGCCGAGCGGCAGTCCTGGACCATGGCGGGTATCTGCCAGGCCGGCGACATCCTGGGCCTGATCGACGGCGACGTCGCGGTCATCGGCGAGGACGTACCGGAAACGGCCCGGAACGTGCTGGACCGCATGCTGGCGGCGGGCGGCGAACTGGTCACCCTGGTCCTCGGCGAGGACGTCCCCGACAGCCTGGCCGACGAGCTGGAGGAGCACGTACGCGAGGGCTATCTGGCGGTCGACACGGTGGTGTACCGGGGCGGCCTCCAGTGCGCTCCGCTGCTGATCGGGGTGGAGTAGGGCGGGCTGCGGCCGGCGCGGGTGTCCTCAAGCGCCGGACAGGTTCGATTTCCGCACCTGTGCGACGGACGCGCGCGTCGGAGAGTGTCCTCTCCGATCAGCGGATTCCGGTGTTCCGTGTGGTGCCCGGCGGACATCTGTCAGTGGTGTGGTGTGCAATGGATCGCGTGTCTGCGTTCGATGAACCCCTCAAGAAGCTGCTCGGCGGAGCCACCGCGAAGGTGATGGCCGAACACCTCGACCTGCATACGGTCGGTGATCTGCTGCACCACTACCCGCGACGGTACGAGGAGCGCGGTCGGCTCACGGCGCTGACCGACCTTCCGCTGGACGAGCATGTGACGGTGGTCGCCCAGGTGGCCGACGCACGCATCATGATGTTCAACAACGGCCGCGGCAAGCGCCTCGAAGTGACCCTCACCGACGGCAACGGCCGCCTCCAGCTGGTCTTCTTCGGTCATGGCGTCCACAAACCGCACAAGGAGCTGTTGCCGGGCCGGCGGGCGATGTTCGCGGGCAAGGTCTCCGTCTTCAACCGGAAGATGCAGCTGGCCCACCCCACGTACCAGCTGCTGGACGCCGAGTCCATCGACGGGGCCGAGGCCACGGAAGCGGTGGACGCGTTCGCCGGGCGGCTGCTGCCGATCTACCCGGCCTGCAAGCAGCTGGACTCGTGGCGGATCGCCAAGGCAGTCGACACCGTGCTGCCCAGTGCGCGGGAGGCCGTCGACCCGCTGCCGCCCAGTCTGCGCGAGGGCCGCGGGTTCACCCCGCTCCCGGAAGCGCTGCTGAAGGTCCACCGCCCGCAGACCAAGGCGGACATCGCACAGGCCAGGGACCGGCTGAAGTGGGACGAGGCCTTCGTCCTCCAGGTCGCGCTGGCCCGCCGCAGATACGCCGACACCCAGCTCCCGGCAGTGGCCCGCAGACCCAGGCCCGGCGGACTGCTCGACGCCTTCGACGCCAAGCTGCCCTTCACCCTCACCGAGGGACAGCAGAAGGTCTCCAAGGAGATCTTCGACGACCTGGCGACCGAGCACCCGATGCACCGGCTCCTCCAGGGCGAGGTCGGGTCCGGGAAGACCATGGTCGCGCTGCGCGCGATGCTCGGTGTCGTCGACGCGGGCGGGCAGGCCGCCATGCTCGCGCCCACCGAAGTGCTCGCCCAGCAGCACCACCGCTCCATCACCGAAATGATGGGCGAGCTGGCCGAGAACTGGGGACTGTGGCGCGAAGCGCCTCCTCAGGAGGGGCGGCGGTCGGGCGACGGGCGGGCGCTCGGCGGCTCCGGACAGGGGACGAAGGTGGTGCTGCTCACCGGCTCCATGGGTGTCGCGGCCCGCCGCCAGGCCCTGCTCGACCTCGTGACCGGCGAGGCCGGGATCGTGATCGGCACACATGCGCTGATCGAGGACAAGGTGCAGTTCCACGACCTGGGCCTGGTCGTCGTCGACGAACAGCACCGCTTCGGGGTGGAACAGCGCGACGCCTTGCGCTCCAAGGGAAAGCAGCCGCCGCATCTGCTGGTCATGACCGCGACCCCCATTCCCCGTACGGTCGCCATGACCGTCTTCGGCGACCTGGAGACCTCCGTACTGGACCAGCTGCCGGCCGGCCGCTCGCCGATCGCCAGCCATGTCGTACCCGCCAAGGACAAGCCGCACTTCCTCAGCCGCGCCTGGGAACGGGTCCGGGAGGAAGTGGAGAACGGGCACCAGGCCTATGTGGTCTGCCCCCGCATCGGCGACGACGCCGAGGACGAGGCGGCGGGCAAGAAGGGGAAGAAGAAGGCGGCCGAGGACGACGGCGAGAAGCGCCCGCCACTCGCCGTCCTGGAGATCGCCGAACAGCTCGCCAAGGGCCCGCTCGCAGGTCTGCGCGTCGAGGTGCTGCACGGCAGGATGAACCCCGACGACAAGGACGACGTGATGCGCCGCTTCGCCGCGGGCCAGGTTGATGTCCTCGTCGCCACCACCGTCATCGAGGTCGGGGTCAACGTCCCCAATGCCACCGCCATGGTGATCATGGACGCCGACCGGTTCGGGGTCTCCCAGCTCCACCAGCTGCGCGGCCGGGTCGGCCGCGGCTCCGCCCCCGGACTCTGTCTGCTGGTCAGCGAGGCCCACGAGGCCAGCCCCGCCCGCGCCCGGCTCTCCGCCGTCGCCGCCACCCTCGACGGCTTCGAGCTGTCCCGGATCGACCTCGAACAGCGCCGCGAGGGCGATGTCCTCGGCCAGGCCCAGTCCGGGGTCCGCTCCTCGCTGCGGATGCTCACCGTCATCGACGACGAGGAGGTCATCGCCGCCGCCCGCGAGGAGGCCGCCACGATCGTCGCAGCCGACCCGGAGCTGGAAAACCTGCCCGAGCTGCGGATCGCGCTGGACGCGCTGCTCGACAAGGAGCGCGAGCAGTACCTCGACAAGGGGTGACAGGTG
The DNA here is from genome assembly GCF_044741025.1 of Streptomyces sp. NPDC088246. Lineage (NCBI taxonomy): Bacteria > Bacillati > Actinomycetota > Actinomycetes > Kitasatosporales > Streptomycetaceae > Streptomyces > Streptomyces sp. NPDC088246. The sequence goes on along the minus strand of NZ_JBIURV010000002.1, from coordinate 152,100 downwards.
CGCGGGCCCCATCCGCCACGACGCCATATCGTGGGTGGCACGGCGCCGCAGCATCCTGTGGGCCACCCACGAACCGAGGATCAGACACCCATGACCCGCGTGATCGCCGGCTCGGCCGGCGGACGCCGCCTGGCCGTCCCGCCCGGCACCGGCACCCGCCCCACCTCCGACCGTGCACGCGAGGGCCTCTTCTCCACCTGGGAAGCCCTCCTGGGCAGCCTCCACGGCATCCGTATCGCGGATCTGTACGCGGGTTCCGGCGCCGTCGGCCTGGAGGCACTCTCCCGTGGCGCGGTCCACGCCCTGCTCGTCGAGGCCGACCCCAAGGCCGTCCGCACCGTCCGGGACAACGTCCGCACACTCGGCCTGCCCGGCGCCGAAGTCCGTACCGGCAAAGCCGAACAGATCATGACGGGACCGGCGCCCGCGGAGCCGTACGACGTGGTGTTCCTGGACCCGCCGTACGCCGTGACCGACGACGATCTTGGCGAGATACTGCTCACACTCCGTGCCCAGGGGTGGCTCACAGCCGACGCCCTCGTCACCGTGGAACGCAGCACCAGAGGCGGAGAATTCAACTGGCCCAAGGGATTCGAGCCACTGCGGGCCCGTCGCTACGGCGAGGGAACGCTTTGGTACGGTCGCGCCGCCTCTACGTGCGAAGACGCACGATGACCGGACCGGAGAGCGAGGGAACCAAGTTGCGCCGCGCCGTCTGTCCGGGGTCATTCGACCCCATCACCAATGGACACCTCGACATCATTGGCCGTGCCTCGAAGCTGTACGACGTCGTACATGTCGCGGTGATGATCAACCAGTCCAAGAAGGGCCTGTTCACGGTCGACGAGCGGATCGACCTGATCCGCCAGGTCACCGCGGACTTCGGCAACGTCGAGGTCGAGTCCTTCCACGGTCTCCTGGTCGACTTCTGCAAGCAGCGCGACATCCCGGCGATCGTGAAGGGCCTGCGGGCCGTCAGCGACTTCGACTACGAGCTGCAGATGGCCCAGATGAACAACGGTCTCTCCGGCGTCGAAACGCTCTTCGTGCCGACCAATCCCACCTACAGCTTCTTGTCGTCCTCCCTGGTCAAGGAGGTCGCCACCTGGGGCGGCGACGTCTCCCACCTGCTGCCCCCGGTGGTCCATGAAGCCCTCACCGAACGCCTTGCTCAGCACTGAAGAACTGACGGACCGTCACCAGGTGTCGGGCGGGCGCCGACTGGCCGTACAGTCGTCCCGTCCGTCTCCAAATCGGCTGTAGAGAGTGGCGAGCACACGGTGGACGTGCAGAAGAAGCTCGACGAGATCGTCGAGACGGTCGGGAGCGCCCGGTCCATGCCCATGTCGGCTTCGTGCGTGGTCAACCGCGCCGAGCTGCTCGCGATGCTCGAAGAGGTACGCGAGGCCCTGCCCGGCTCGCTCGCCCATGCCCAGGAGCTCATCGGCGGCCGGGAGCAGATGGCCGAGCAGGCCCGTCAGGAGGCCGAGCGGATCATCGAGACCGCGCAGGCCGAACGCACCTCGCTGATCTCCGGGACCGAGGTCGCCAGGCAGTCCCGCAGCGAGGCCGACCGCATCCTCGGCGAGGCCCGTCGGGAGGCCGAGGAGGTCCGTGCCGAGGCCGACGAGTACGTCGACAGCAAGCTCGCCAACTTCGAGGTCGTCCTCACCAAGACCATCGGCTCCGTCGACCGGGGCCGCGAGAAGCTCCTCGGCCGTGGCCAGGCCTTCGACGAGCAGGGATACGAGGACCCGGACTTCGCCGAGGCCCCCGAGCGCAGTACCGACCCGGCCACGCTCCAGCGCCGTGCGGACGAGTACGTCGACACCAAGCTCGGCGCCTTCGAGGCCGTGCTCGCCAAGACCCTGGAGGCGGTCGGCCGCGGCCGGCAGAAGCTGCACGGCCGGGTCGCCACCGACGAACTCGGCGCGCACGTGGCCGCCCAGGACGCTGCGGGCAATCAGGGGCACATGAGCGACGAGGACCACTGGGCCGGCCTCGCCGGGCTCGCCACCCCGGAGCCGCAGCCGGTGCACCAGCAGGTCCAGCCGCACTTCCCCGCCCAGGCCCAGCCGAGCTACGCGGAGACGTACGCGTATCAGGAGCAGCCGCAGCAGGACGTCTACGGCTACCAGCAGCAGCCGGACCCGTACGCCGCCTATCAGCAGCAGGGCTACGACCAGAGCCAGGCCCAGATCCCGGTCCAGGGGTACGACGGCTGGCAGCAGCAGCCCATGCAGCCCCAGCAGGCGCTCCAGCCGCAGGGTGAGAGCGCCCTCGACGAGACCAGCCTGTTCGACACCAGCATGATCGATCTGGACCAGCTCCGCCGGTACGAACAGGAGCGCTGACCGGGCGGCGGACAGCCGGGGCGGACCGGATTGGGAGCTGGGCGGCGCGTCCAGTATCCTGGCTCTTCGGTCGCGCGTATGTCCGCGATCCCGGCTGCCCGTTTCGAATCCGAATCCGGTCGGCCCTCCCCACGATGCGCGATGCACATGATTTCGAAAGCAGGAAAAGCCCTGAACGGCCACCTCGACCACCGAAACCCCCTCGTGTTCGATACGCACGAGCTGGGTCGGCGTCCTGGTGCCCTGCAGCGGCTGACCCGCTCGGTGGACGCACCCGGTTCACCGGCCCTCGGCATCGACGGGGTCATCGGTGTGCCGGAAGGCGCACCCGTGGAGCTGGATCTCCGTCTCGAATCGGTCATGGAAGGGGTGCTTGTCACAGGCACCGCCCGTGCGTCGGCCGAGGGGGAGTGCGTAAGGTGTCTGGAGCCGCTGCGCCAAGAGGTTGTGGCGGACTTCCAGGAGATGTTCTCGTACCCTGACGCCGATGACCGGGGCCGCAGCAGCAAGGCGGAACCGGCCGACGACGCCGAGGACGACGAGGACAGGCTCTTCATCGAGGACGGCCTGTTCGACCTCGAACCAGTGCTGCGCGATGCGGTGGTGCTCGCACTGCCGATGCAGCCGGTGTGCCGGGAGTCCTGTGCCGGTCTGTGTTCCGAATGCGGAATCAGGCTGGACGAGAACCCCGGTCACCACCACGATGCCGTCGACATCCGTTGGGCGGCATTGCAAGGACTCGCCGACACCGTTCAGGACGGCGAGAAGGACAACATGGGCGGCGCCGAAGCGGGCGTCGACGAGAAGCAGGAGAAGTAGCCGTGGCTGTTCCGAAGCGGAAGATGTCGCGCAGCAACACGCGCCACCGCCGGTCGCAGTGGAAGGCTGCGGTCCCCACCCTGGTTTCGTGTGAGCGTTGCCAGGAGCCGAAGCTGCAGCACATCGCGTGCCCCAGCTGCGGCACGTACAACAAGCGCCAGGTCCTCGAGGTCTGAGCGGCTGGTGAGAGGCCCGATGTCTGAGTTGTCCAACGCCAAGAAGCAGGCAGACAACGTCAACACAGCCTCGTCCCACACGCTTCTGGAAGGGCGGCTCGGGTATCACCTCGAGTCCGCCCTTCTGGTGCGTGCGCTGACCCATCGTTCGTACGCATACGAGAACGGCGGTCTGCCCACCAACGAACGGCTCGAATTCCTCGGGGATTCGGTGCTCGGCCTGGTGGTCACGGACACGCTGTACCGCACCCACCCCGACCTGCCCGAAGGCCAGCTGGCCAAGTTGCGGGCCGCGGTGGTCAACTCGCGTGCACTTGCGGAAGTGGGCCGCGGCCTCGAACTCGGCTCCTTCATCCGGCTCGGCCGTGGTGAAGAGGGCACGGGCGGCAGGGACAAGGCGTCCATCCTCGCCGACACCCTTGAAGCGGTGATCGGCGCGGTCTACCTCGACCAGGGTCTCAGCGCGGCCTCGGAGCTGGTCCACCGGCTCTTCGACCCGCTGATCGACAGGTCCTCGAACCTCGGCGCCGGCCTGGACTGGAAGACCAGCCTCCAGGAACTCACCGCGAGCGAGAGCCTCGGCGTCCCCGAGTACCTCGTCACGGAGACCGGCCCGGACCACGAGAAGACCTTTACTGCTGCTGCTCGCGTCGGTGGTGTCTCGTACGGCACCGGCACCGGCCGTAGCAAGAAGGAAGCGGAGCAGCAGGCGGCGGAGTCTGCCTGGCGTGAGATCAGCGCCGCCGCGGAAGCGCGGGAGGCTGCGGCGAAGACCGCCGCCGACGGAGGGGCCGCCGACACCCCTGCCAACCCGTCGCCGTCCACGGACGCCGCTCCGGCCTGACCCGAGAACCCCCTCGGTGCCTTGCGCACCGAGGGGTTTTTCCTGCCCGGATATTCTTTTCATCTCTTCAGTTCACTTCTCCAGGAGCGACACCGTGCCTGAGCTGCCCGAGGTCGAAGTCGTACGACGTGGTCTTGAGCGCTGGGTCACCGGCCGAACCGTCGGCGACGTCGAGGTGCTGCACCCGCGCGCGGTCCGCCGCCATCTCGCGGGCGGCGTGGACTTCGCGGCCCGGCTCGGCGGCGCCCGCTTCGGAACGGCCATGCGCCGCGGCAAGTACCTCTGGGTGCCGCTGAACGATGCGTCCAGCTCACTGCTGGGCCACCTCGGCATGAGCGGCCAGCTGCTCGTACAGCCGCAGGACACCCCCGACGAGAAGCATCTGCGCGTCAGGATCCGCTTCGACGACTCGCTCGGCACCGAGTTGCGCTTCGTCGACCAGCGGACCTTCGGCGGGCTCTCTCTCCACGAATGTGCCGCCGACAGCACGGACGGGCTGCCCGACACCATCGCGCACATCGCCCGCGACCCCCTGGACCCGGCGTTCGACGACGACGCCTTCCACACCGCGCTGCGCCTGCGCCGTACGACGGTCAAGCGCGCCCTGCTCGACCAGTCGCTGATCAGCGGCGTCGGCAACATCTACGCGGACGAGGCGCTCTGGCGCACCAAGCTGCACTACGACCGGCCCACCGCAACCCTCACCCGCCCCAAGTCGGCCGAACTGCTGGGCCATGTCCGCGACGTGATGAACGCGGCGCTCGACCAGGGCGGCACCAGCTTCGACAGCCTCTACGTCAATGTGAACGGCGAGTCCGGCTACTTCGACCGCTCGCTCGACGCGTACGGGCGAGAGGGCGAGCCCTGCCACCGCTGCGGTACGCCGATGCGCCGCCGCCCGTGGATGAACCGCTCCAGCTACTTCTGCCCGCGCTGTCAGCGACCGCCGCGCACGGCTTCCTGAGCGCCGGTCTCCGGACTCGGGTGGGCCTCGTCGTAACGGTCACGGGCCTGGAGCACGTCAGGCATCCGGCCCTCGACGAGCTCGATCAGTCCGAGCAGCCGCTCGGCGACCTGCCGGCCCAGAGAGGTCAGCTCGTAGTCGACGCGCGGGGGATTGGTCGGCTGGGCCTCGCGGTGGACCAGACCGTCCCGCTCCAGGGCGTGGAGCGTCTGCGAGAGCATCTTCTCGCTCACCCCGTCGACCCGGCGACGGAGTTCGTTGAAGCGGAAGCTGCCCTCGTACAGCGCTCCCAGCGTCAGACTGCCCCAGCGCCCGGTGACATGCTCCAGAGTGCCGCGTGAGGGGCACTGTCTGGAGAACACATCAAAAGCGAGCGCATCCAGACGGGTGTTCTCGTCCATGCCGACCAGCGTACGCCGCACAGCGCTTACCGCTGGGGTGCGCTTTCTCCCGGTGAGCGCGTCTCGGGAGTGCTCAGAAGCCGAAGTCCTGGGTCCACCAGGGGCCACCCGCACCGAAGTGCACGCCGACGCCGAGCGTCTTGTAATCGCAGTTGAGAATGTTTGCCCGATGGCCGTCGCTGCTCATCCAGGAGTCCATCACGGCCTGCGCGTCGGCCTGGCCGCGGGCGATGTTCTCGCCCCCGAACCCCTGCACACCGGCCTTCGAGGCGCGGTCCCAGGGGGTCCGGCCGTCGGGGTCGGTGTGATCGAAGAAGCCGCGGGTAGCCATGTCGTCGCTGAAGTCCTGGGCCAGTGAGGCCAGTGAGGCGCTGGCGGTGACGGGGCTGCAGCCGGCCTTCGCGCGCTCCTGGTTGACCAGGGTGAGCACAGCGGCCTGTGCGGAGCCGGCGGCGGCCGACGTCGGCTCCACGGACCTGCGGGCGGCCGGAGTGGAGGCCTCGGCCGTCGGTGCGGCCGACGACTTGTCGACCGTGGCCGGGGCGGTGCTCTTCCCGGCTTCCGTCGCAGCGGACTCGGACGACGTCGGAGATTCGGACGGCTTTGCCCGCCCGGTCGGTCCGGACGTCTTCGGCGCGGAGGCGGACGACGGGGAACCGGTGGGGGACTTTGCCTTCGTCGCGCCGTCGGCGCGCCCGACGCCGCGGCCGGCCGCGGCGGACGCGGTGGCGCGGTCGGCAGGGGCGGTGGTGGAGGTGCCCTGGGTCAGCAGATCCGGGGCCCCCTCGGTACGCACCTGGTCGGCAGCCGTGTCGCCGCCGACCGTGTAGGTGTCGCCGCCGGGCAGCAGACCGGAGGCGATCGCCACGGCCCCCACGGCAAGGGCCGCGGACGCGCCGATCAGTCCCGTACGAACAGGTATCCCGGACCGCTTCCTATGGCGCGCACCCCGGTGCCGGCCCGCGTCCCCCGCTGCCTGGTGCTCAGTGGCAGGAACTGCGGCGGAGCGTCGATGGCGTCCCATCTGCTGAGCCCTTCCGGGGGTCTGGACGCCGCTCTCGGCGTCAACATGATTCACCCGATGGGGTGAAGCTATCGCGACGGGACTGTAGCCCATGCCCTATCGGCAGGAAGTGTTCCGAGAGCAATTGGCCGGTTAGCGTTCGGGCATGAACGAAGATGTACGACTCACCGCCTGGGTACGCGGCCGAGTACAGCAAGTAGGGTTCCGCTGGTTCACCAGGGCAAACGCTCTGGAGATCGGTGGCCTCACCGGATTCGCCCTGAATCTCGACGACGGCAGAGTGCAGGTCGTCGCCGAGGGTCAACGTGAGAATTGCCACCGTTTGCTGGAATGGCTGCGCTCGGACGACACACCCGGGCGCGTTGACGGAGTCACCGAGATCTGGGGCACCCCGCGCGGCGTGTACGAGGGTTTTGCGATCCGCTGATCCGGGCTCGATCCGGAGCCGTCCCGGGAGGCTGTGTTCGGACCGTGTTCGATGGGCGGCGCGGGGTGACGGAGTGGGCACTCATCTGCGTACACATGAAATGACCTGCGGAATGACCGGGTGGTTGCCAAGATTCGGTCGGCGTGCCAGGCTGCGGCAGTAAGGCTGATCTCCACGCCCCCGAGGGTCCCGCAGGAGAGCCGCGCCGCATGATCGTCAAGCCGCGCGCCCCGGGCCGCCCGTCTCTACAGGGCGTGATCGTGTTGACCGTCAAACTTTTTGGTGAGACGCTGAAATCCCCGCGCACCTTAGCTGTTTGGCAGAGCTGTTTGGCAGCAGAACAGCAGTGAATACAGAGCACTGCCGAGCACCGCGGGTGCGATTCCCTCACGACCCACACCGCATCGGTCGGTCACTCAGTGTGGAGGACCATCCATCATGGCAAAGGCGCTTCTCGGTTACGTCGGCGGTTCCGACCCGCGACTCCTCGCCGAGATGCGACGGCTCCAGCAGCGCGTCCAGGACCTCGAATCCGAGCTCGTGCGGATTCAGGACGAGAACGACGCACTCAATGCCGCCGCCCAGCACCAAGAGTCGCTGCTCGACAGCATCGACATCGACGTACCTCAGGCGGAGCCGGCGCTGACCTGACCGATGGCCCCCAGGGCCGGTCGGGCTGTCCGCGTCAGCCGTCCGAGATCATCACCCGGATCGTCACCGGATCATTGAAGATCACTGCTCTTGATCTGTCATCACCGTGACATGTCTTTGATCCGTCATGCGCTGCACCAGCAACACCGCACAAGATTTACAAGGGGCGCTTCGGCGTCCCTTCTTTCTTTTCCGCCCGGACCTGTGCGGGACCCGCCCCGGACCTGCACCCCTTCCCTTACCGTCTGATGTGCCCTGCACCTTCATCAGCGAAACCGAGAGCGAAAGGTAGAGTCCGGCGGCGTGCACCTCAAGGCCCTGACCCTGCGTGGTTTCAAATCGTTCGCCTCCGTCACGACGCTGCGGTTCGAACCCGGTATCACGTGCGTCGTCGGTCCCAATGGGTCGGGCAAGTCCAATGTGGTGGATGCGCTCTCCTGGGTCATGGGGGAGCAGGGGGCCAAATCCCTGCGCGGCGGCAAGATGGAAGACGTGATCTTCGCCGGCACCACCGGGCGGCCGCCGCTCGGGCGGGCGGAAGTTTCGCTGACCATCGACAATTCCGACGGCGCACTGCCCATCGAGTACGCCGAAGTGACGATCACTCGGATCATGTTCCGCAACGGCGGCAGCGAATACCAGATCAATGGCGACACCTGCCGGCTCCTGGACATCCAGGAACTCCTCTCGGACTCCGGTATCGGCCGCGAGATGCATGTCATCGTCGGCCAGGGCCGGCTGGACTCCGTACTCCATGCCGATCCGATGGGGCGGCGCGCATTCATCGAGGAAGCCGCAGGCGTACTCAAGCACCGCAAGCGGAAAGAGAAGGCGCTGCGGAAACTGGACGCGATGGGGGCCAATCTGGCCCGCGTCCAGGACCTGACCGACGAGCTGCGACGGCAGCTGAAACCTCTGGGCCGGCAGGCGGCCGTGGCGCGCCGGGCCGCCGTCATCCAGGCCGACCTGCGCGACGCCAGGCTGCGGCTGCTCGCCGACGACCTGGTGCGGCTGCGTAACGCGCTGCGCAGCGAGATCGCCGACGAAGCTGCACTGAAGCAGCGCCGGGAAGCAGCGGAGGCGGAGCTCAAGTCGGCGCTGGCGCGTGAGGCGGAGCTGGAGGACGAGGTACGGCGGCTGGCGCCGCGGCTGCAGCGCGCCCAGCAGACCTGGTACGAGCTCTCACAGCTGGCCGAACGGGTACGCGGCACGATCTCGCTCGCCGACGCCCGGGTGAAGAGCGCCACCGCCGCGCCGGAGGAGGAGCGGCGCGGCACGGGATTCAGGGACCCTGAAAGCATGGAGCGCGAGGCCGCCCGGATCCGTGAGCAGGAGGCGGAGCTGAAGGCCGCGCTGGAAGCGGCGGAACACGCACTGGAGGACACCGCCGCCCACCGGGCCGAACTGGAAAGGGAGTTGGCGGCCGAGGAGCGCAGGCTCAAGGATGCCGCCCGCGCCATCGCGGACCGCCGAGAGGGGCTCGCCCGGCTGAACGGACAGGTCAACGCGGCCCGCAGCCGGGCCGGTTCGGCGCAGGCGGAGATCGACCGGCTTGCCGCCTCGCGCGACGAGGCGCAGGAGCGGGCGGTCGCCGCGCAGGAGGAGTACGAACAGCTCAAGGCCGAGGTCGAGGGCCTGGACGCGGGCGACGTGGAGCTGGGTGAGCGGCACGAGGCCGCCAAGCGGGAACTCGCAGAGGCGGAGCTGGCGCTCTCCGCGGCCCGGGAGGCCGCCACCGTCGCCGAACGGAAGCGGGCGGCGGTCGCGGCCCGCCATGAGGCACTTGCCCTCGGTCTGCGCCGCAAGGACGGCACCGGTGTGCTGCTCGGCGCGCGGGACCGCCTGTCGGGCCTGCTCGGTCCGGTCGCGGAACTCCTGACGGTGGCGCCGGGGCACGAGGTGGCGGTGGCGGCGGCACTGGGCGCGGCGGCGGACGCGGTCGCGGTGATGGACCCGGCCACGGCAGCGGACGCGATCCGGCTGCTGCGCAAGCAGGACGCGGGGCGGGCGGCACTGCTGTTGGGCGGGGCGCTCGATGGGGTACCCGGTCAGGGTGGTGCCGGTGGGGTCGGTGATGCCTCTGGTGTCTCTGGTCTCTCTGGTCTCTCTGGTGTCGATGTGGCCGGAGCGCCCGCAGGGGGGCCGCCCGCAGTGGCCGACCTCGTCCGCGGGCCCGTCGAACTGGTGGGCGCCGTAAGGAGGCTGGTGCGGGGCATGGTGGTCGTCGGCACCCTGGAGGATGCCGAGGATCTCGTCGCCGTACACCCGGAACTGACGGCCGTGACCGCCGAGGGGGACATCTTCTCGGCCCACTTCGCGCACGGCGGTTCCGCCGGGGCGCCGAGCCTCCTCGAAGTGCAGGCGTCGGTCGACGAGGCCGCTGCCCAGTTGGAGGAACTGGCCGTACGGTGCGCGGAGTTGGCCGAGGCCCAGCGGCTTGCGGGGGAGCGCCGCAGCGCGAGCGCCGGGCTGGTCGAGGAGTTGGGGGAGCGGCGTCGGGCCGCCGAGCGGGAGAAGTCCGGGGTGGCCCAGCAGCTCGGGCGGCTCGCCGGGCAGGCCCGTGGCGCCGCGGGCGAGGCCGAGCGGATGACCGCGTCCGCCGCCCGTGCCCAGGAGGCGCTGGAGCGGGCGACGGAGGAGGCCGAGGAGCTGGCCGAGCGGCTGCTCGTCGCCGAGGAGATGCCGGTCGAGGAGGAGCCGGACACCTCCGTGCGCGACCGGCTCGCCGCCGACGGTGCCAACGCCCGCCAGACCGAGATGGAGGCCCGCCTCCAGGTGCGTACCCATGAGGAGAGGGTCAAGGGACTTGCGGGCCGCGCGGACTCCCTCGACCGGGGCGCCCGCGCCGAACGCGAGGCCCGTGCCCGAGCCGAGCAGCGCCGCGCCCGACTGCGGCACGAGGCGGCGGTGGCCTCCGCCGTCGCGTCCGGCGCCCGTCAGCTGCTGGCCCATGTCGAGGTGTCCGTCGTACGGGCCGAGCAGGAGCGGGTCGCGGCCGAGGCGGCGAAGGCGGAGCGGGAGCGGGAACTGGCGGCTGAGCGCAACCGGGGCCGCGAGCTCAAGAACGAGCTGGACAAGCTCACCGACTCCGTCCACCGCGGCGAGGTGCTCGGTGCCGAGAAGCGGCTACGGATGGAGCAGCTGGAGGCGAAGGCGCTGGAGGAGCTGGGCGTCGAGCCGGCCGGGCTGGCCGCCGAGTACGGCCCCGACCAGCTCGTACCGCCGTCGCCGGCCGCCGAGGGCGAGGAGCTGCCGGAGGACCCGGAGCACCCGCGCAATCAGCCGAAGCCGTTCGTCAGGGCCGAGCAGGAGAAGCGGCTGAAGTCTGCCGAACGGGCGTATCAGCAACTCGGGAAGGTGAATCCGCTTGCGCTTGAGGAGTTCTCGGCTCTGGAGGAGCGGCACAAGTTCCTCTCCGAGCAGCTCGAAGACCTGAAGAAGACCCGGGCCGATCTGATACAGGTCATCAAGGAGGTCGACGAGCGGGTCGAGCAGGTGTTCACCGAGGCGTACCGGGACACGGCCCGTGAGTTCGAGGGCGTCTTCTCGCGGCTCTTCCCGGGTGGCGAGGGGCGGCTCATCCTGACCGACCCGGACAACATGCTCGCGACCGGTGTGGACGTCGAGGCCCGGCCGCCCGGCAAGAAGGTCAAGCGGCTCTCGCTGCTGTCCGGCGGGGAACGCTCGCTCACGGCGGTGGCATTGCTGGTCTCGATCTTCAAGGCCAGGCCGAGTCCGTTCTATGTGATGGACGAGGTCGAGGCGGCGCTCGACGACACCAATCTGCAGCGGCTGATCCGGATCATGGAGGAGCTCCAGGAGAGCTCTCAGCTGATCGTGATCACGCACCAGAAGCGGACGATGGAGGTCGCCGACGCACTGTACGGCGTCTCGATGCAGGGAGACGGCGTCTCCAAGGTCATCAGCCAGCGGCTGCGCTGAGCCTTTACTCAATCTTCAATACTTCAACGTACCTTTTGAGTGTTCCTGCGTAGATGTGCGCCAGTGGGAAATCTTGACTTCGAAATGTGAAGGCATACTCTCTGAAACGTCGTCTTTACGTTCAAGTGGTGTCTGTCGTGAAGTTATGCGCCACTTGGAAGAGCTCGCTCCCCCACAAGGGCTCGCCCCCCCCACACCTGACGACGCGGCCAGGCATCAGGAGTACATGTGACCAGCACATCGCAGGGACCGGCGTCCGGAGCCCGAGAGGCCCATCCGGATCACCTCGGCCATGTCATCTTCATCACGGCGGCCGCTGCGATGGGTGGCTTCCTGTTCGGCTACGACAGCTCCGTCATCAACGGCGCCGTCGAGGCGATCCGCAGCCGGTACGACATCGGCCCGGGAACGCTCGCCCAGGTCATCGCCATCGCCCTGATCGGCTGCGCGATCGGCGCGGCCACTGCGGGGCGCATCGCCGACCGCATCGGCCGAATCCGCTGCATGCAGATCGCCTCCGTGCTCTTCACCATCAGCGCCGTCGGTTCCGCGCTCCCGTTCGCGCTCTGGGACCTGGCGATGTGGCGCATCATCGGCGGCTTCGCCATCGGTATGGCCTCCGTGATCGGCCCGGCGTACATCGCCGAGGTCTCGCCACCCGCCTACCGCGGCCGGCTCGGCTCCTTCCAGCAGGCGGCGATCGTCATCGGCATCGCCATCTCCCAGCTGGTCAACTACGGCATTCTGCAGCTCGCCGACGGAGATCAGCGCGGCAGGATCGGCGGCATCGAGGCCTGGCAGTGGATGCTCGGCGTGATGGTCGTCCCCGCCCTCCTGTACGGACTCCTGTCGTTCGCGATCCCCGAGTCGCCGCGGTTCCTGATCTCGGTCGGAAAGAAGGACCGGGCCCGGCGGATCCTCGAGGAGGTCGAGGGCAAGAATGTCGACCTCGACGCCCGGGTGGCCGAGATCGAGACCGCCATGCACCGTGAGCACAAGTCCAGGTTCAAGGACCTGCTCGGCGGCCGCTTCGGGTTCCTGCCGATCGTCTGGGTCGGTATCGGCCTGTCGGTCTTCCAGCAACTCGTCGGCATCAACGTGGCGTTCTACTACTCGGCGACGCTGTGGCAGTCCGTCGGCATCAACCCCTCGGACTCATTCCTCTACTCGTTCACCACGTCGATCATCAACATCGTCGGTACCGTGATCGCGATGGTGCTGGTGGACCGGGTGGGCCGCAAGCCGCTCGCGCTGGTCGGCTCCACCGGTATGGCCATCGCCCTCGCCTTCGAGGCCTGGGCCTTCTCCGCCCACCTGGTCGACGGCAAACTGCCGCACACCCAGGGCATCGTGGCGCTCGTCGCGGCCCATGTGTTCGTGCTCTTCTTCGCCCTGTCGTGGGGTGTCGTGGTCTGGGTCTTCCTCGGTGAGATGTTCCCGAACAAGATCCGCGCCGCCGCGCTCGGCGTCGCCGCGTCCGCGCAGTGGATCGCCAACTGGGCGATCACCGCGAGCTTCCCGAGCCTGTCCGACTGGAACCTGTCGGGCACGTACATCATCTACGCATGCTTCGCCACGCTCTCGATCCCCTTCGTGTTCAAGTTCGTGAAGGAGACCAAGGGCAAGGCGTTGGAGGAGATGGGCTAATCCCCGCTGCCCCTCTCCTCGACCACGGAATGCCCCGGCCCGCACCCGCGCGCCGGGGCAGTTCCGGTGGCCCGGGTCAGCGCGCGACCGCCTCGCAGAACAGCCGCAGACTGCGCCACCCCTCCTCGACGGGCATCCCGCCGCACAGCGGATGCAGCACCAGGCTGTCCGGTTCCCCGGCCGCCCCGGCGCACTCGTCCGGTGTGATGACCCGGTAGACCTCCTCGTCCCGCAGCTCCGCCACCGTCGTCGCCGCCGAGCGTACGGCCGAGCGGATGTCCTTGGACTGCCAGGAGCTGTACGTACGAGCCTCGTGCAGGAAGTGCTCGCCGTACTCCGCCCAGGTCCGGTCCGGGTTCTCGGACACATGCAGCAGCGGCGTCCGGGCGGACGGCATCATGCAGAAGCCGTCCGTCCCCAATTCCGCGCGCCGCTCGTGGTAGTACGCCTCCAGTTCCGGCAGATGCGCGCTCGGGAAGAACGGCAGCCCGAACCGGGCCGCCCGCCGCGCCGCCGCCCGCGAGCTGCCGCCCACCAGCAGCAGCGGATGCGGCTGGGTGTACGGGCGTGGCGTGATCCGGACCGTACGGCCCCGGTACGGGAACGGTTCCCCGGTCCACGCCTGCAACAACGTCTCCAGTAGCTCGTCCTGGAGCCGGCCGCGGCTGCCCCATTCGACACCCGCCTGTTCGTACTCCTCGGGCCGGTAGCCGATCCCCGCCACCGTGACCAGCCTGCCCGCGCTCAGCAGGTCAAGGACCGCGATGTCCTCGGCCAGCCGCAGCGGGTCGTGCAGGGGGCCGATGATCGCCGAGACGGTGACCGCGATCCGGCGGGTGGCGCCGAAGACCGAACCCGCGAAGACGAAGGGGGAGGGCAGCCAGGAGTTGGCGGCGCCGTGGTGCTCCTCGGTCTGTACGGTGTCGACGCCGTGCTCGTCGGCGTACGCGGCCATCTCCAGCGCGGCGCGGTACCGGGCCGAGAGCGACTCGGGGGTGGCATCGGGATCGACGAGATTGAACCGGACCACTGTGAAGGCCATGACACTTGTCCCCTGCGTCGGGCGAACTCGGCGAGGCGGGACATTAGCTGACGTGGCGTCAGAAGTGTAGGAGTACGACGTCTCCGGGCCGTTCCCGACCGGCGGGACGCGGCAGGATCGCGTACAGCGCGGCGGACACGGCGATCGTGGCCGCCCAGCCCAGTCCGTGGCGCCCGATCCAGGTGGCGGCGAGCGGGCCGGAGAACCACTCCACGCCGGTGAAGAGCAGGCCCGCCACCAGGCCCACGGTCCACGCGGCCACGGCGGTCACGGCGAAACCCCCCGTATACCAGTAGGCGCTCGCCGGTGTGGTGTCCAGGAGCGCCGCGGGATCGTACGTACGCCCCCGCAGCTGATCCACGCCGAAGACGCCGATCCATGCCGAGAACGTCACCGCGAGCAGCGTCAGAAAAGAGACGAAGGAATCCAGGAAGCCCGCCGCCGTCATCATCAGCAACGAGCTCAGAAACAGACTGATGGCGGCATTCACCCCGACCGCCCACGCGCGGGGGATCATGAATCCCAGCGTCTGTGCGGTGAATCCGGCCGAATACATCGACATCGCATTGATCAGCACCATGCCGACCACGGCGATCAGCAGATACGGCACCGAGAGCCAGTCCGGCAGCAGGGGGCCGATGAACGAGACCGGGTCCCGGGTGACGGCCAGGCCCGGCGTGGCGACCGCCATCACGGATCCCATCAGCACCATCGGCAGAAACACGATCCCGGCGCCGCCCACGGTCGCCGCGATCATCGCCCGGCCGGACGCGGAGCGCGGCAGATAGCGGGCGAAGTCGGGGCCGGTCGGAACCCAGCTGATCCCGCCGGCCGCCAGTGTGCCGACTCCGGCAATCATCATCGCCGTGGGGCCTGCGGGCCTGTCCAGGACATCCCGCCATTCGGTCCGGCCGATGAGGTGGATCAGTACGAGGACGCTGAAGCCCCCGAAGAGATATGCCGACCAGGTGCAGCACACCCGCAGGGCGCGCACGCCCAGCCCCGACACCAGGAAGCTGCTCCCCACGAAGGCGAGCAGGGTTGCCATGATCAGGGTGTTGCTGCTCTCGATGGAGAAGAGCAGATTCAGTACGGCGAGCAGGGCGTAGGTGCCGGTTACCGCGTTCACCGTCTCCCAGCCCCAGCGGGCGACCCAGATCAGCGCGCCGGGCAGCAGATTGCCGCGCTGGCCGAAGACAGCCCGGGAGAGTGCCATGCCGGGAGCCCCGCCCTGCTTGCCCGCGATCGAGACCAGGCCGACCAGTCCGAAACCGATGACCGGCGCCGCGATCGCGACGGCCAGCACCTGCCAGAAGTTCAGCCCGTTGAAGACGACGAGCCCTGCACCCATGGTGAGCAGCAGTACGGTCAGGTTCGCGCCGACCCAGGTGGGGAAGAGGGTCCGGACCCGGCCGGTGCGCTCGCTGTCGGGGACGGGTTCCAGGCCACGGGTCTCCACGGGCAGAATCGTACCTTTACCGCCAAAAGGTGCATAACGCTCAAAGGGATTCGAGGGTGATCCTTCGGGGCGGCCCCCGCGGCGGACGTGACTGATACTGGGTGGGTTATGGAATTCGTCATCCTTGCTGTAGTCATCGCCCTGGTCGCGGTCGGCGTGATCAGCGGGCTCGTGGTCAGCAGCCGCAAGAAGAAGCAGCTGCCCCCGGCACCGTCGAGCACGCCGACCATCACTCCTCCCGCCGAACCCCGTGTCGGCGAGGAAGCCGAGACGCCGCGCGAGGAACCGCGCCGCACCATCGAGGAGGTCGGTCCCCCTTCGGCCGAGGCTCCCGCCGAGGAAGCCCCCGAGGCCGTCGAGCCGGAGGCGCCCGCCGCCCCCGCCCTCGAGGTGCCCGAGCCCACTGCGGGCCGTCTGGTGCGGCTGCGTGCCCGGCTCGCCCGCTCGCAGAACTCCCTCGGCAAGGGGCTGCTCACGCTCCTGTCCCGCGACAACCTCGATGAGGAGACCTGGGAGGAGATCGAGGACACCCTCCTCACCGCCGACGTCGGCGTCGCACCCACCCAGGAACTGGTGGAGCGGCTCCGTGAACGCGTCCGCGTTCTTGGCACCCGTACCCCCGAAGGGCTGCGCTCGCTGCTGCGCGAGGAGCTCCTCACCCTGCTCGGCACCGACTTCGACCGTGCGGTCAAGACGGAGAGCGGTGTCGACACCCCCGGTGTCGTGATGGTCGTCGGCGTCAACGGAACCGGCAAGACCACCACCACCGGCAAGCTGGCCCGGGTGCTCGTCGCCGACGGCCGCAGCGTCGTGCTCGGCGCCGCCGACACCTTCCGGGCCGCCGCCGCCGACCAGCTCCAGACCTGGGGCGAGCGCGTCGGTGCCCGCACCGTGCGAGGACCCGAGGGCGGCGATCCGGCGTCGATCGCCTTCGACGCGGTGAAGGAAGGGATCGCCGAGGGCGCCGATGTCGTCCTCATCGACACCGCGGGACGGCTGCACACCAAGACCGGACTCATGGACGAGCTCGGCAAGGTCAAGCGCGTCGTCGAGAAGCACGGACCGCTCGACGAGATCCTGCTCGTCCTCGACGCCACGACCGGACAGAACGGTCTGGTACAGGCCCGGGTGTTCGCCGAGGTCGTCGACATCACCGGCATCGTGCTGACCAAGCTGGACGGCACCGCCAAGGGCGGCATCGTCATCGCCGTCCAGCGTGAACTGGGCGTACCGGTGAAGCTGGTCGGTCTCGGTGAGGGACCGGACGACCTGGCTCCGTTCGAGCCGGAGGCGTTCGTGGACGCCCTGATCGGAGACTGACGCCTCGCGCGCCGACAACAGAGCCCGACCGCATGATGCAACTGCGGTCGGGCTCTTCGTCCTGTCGGGCTCTGCGGCTGGGGCTGTCGGGCTCTGCGTCTGACAACGGCCACCGGTTGAGCAACCCCGACGGCGGGACCTCACCTCCGCGAAAGCGGCGGCGGTTCAGAGCCTGTCGGGTGACCTCCGATCGGGTGGCGGACGCGGTCTGGTGCGTGCGATTCCAAGGCGGAGGAGGGAATCGACGCGAAGGGGATCCCCCCATGCCTTCAGCTATGGGGGAGTCGGTGACTGACGACAACGCGGGAAGCGTGCCTGCCAGGACGTGGCCGCCCGGTCGGACGTCACCCGACAGGCTCTCAGCCGCAAAGGGGCGCGCGATGGCAGCTGTACGCCAGCGTGCCCAGCAGCAGTCGCGCCTGCGGCGGTGCGGCCGCCGTGTCCAGCACCGGCGGGCGCAGCCACCGGACCGGGCCCAGGCCGCCCTCCTCGGACGGCGGGGCGGTGATGTGGCAGCCGGGTCCCAGCGCCCGCAGGTCCAGACCCGCGTCGTCCCAGCCCATCCGGTACAGCAGCTGCGGGAGCTCGGCGGCGGCACCCGGGGCCACGAAGAACTGCGCGCGCCCGGCCGGTGTCACCGCGACCGGGCCGAGTGGCAGCCCCATCCGCTCCATGCGGACCAGGGCCCGGCGCCCGGCCGCTTCGGCGACGTCGAGGATGTCGAAGGTGCGGCCCACCGGAAGCAGCATCGAGGCGCCCGGCACCTGGGCCCAGGCGTCCGCCGCCGCGTCGAGCGTGGCCCCTGCGGGGACCTCGAGGGCGAAGTCCAGTGGATGGGCGCCGGGGGAGGAGCACTTGGCCTCCCCGCACGAGCAGCGGCCGGCCGTTGTCCGCGCTCCCGGCGCGACGGCCCAGCCCCACAGCCCTGTGTACTCGGCCACTGCCGTGCACTCGGCTGCACGGCCGCGGCGCCGTGAGCCGGTACGCATCTCGCGGATGCCGCCGATCGTGAAGCCCATGCCCCCTCCAACGTGTCCGACTCGCCAGTGGTTACGACGCGGAGTCCGATCGTGACGCTCCATCGTCACTGTCGATCCGTGGCGCGCCGGTGCACTCGGAGTCTTGCGGCGTGTTCCATGCGCCCCGTCGTGCGTCACTGCGCCCACTGCCGATCGCCGTGTGTCAAGTGAATCGCGCCCGACGGTGGTGGCGTTCATTCGAAGGGGTGGCGAATGGTGGCGTTTCTGTAATCGCCCTCGCAGAGGCGGTGATCGTAGGATTACCGTCGGTACGCGAACCATGGAACTATGTGCGCCCATGGGTATGCCGGAGGCAATCCGATTTCCTGTTCGATCGTGCGCAACCTCCGTATGGGCAGCACCGGATCAGGGCAATCTGATAGTGGTTCGCGCGACAGTATTCAGCGGATGGGGGCGTTCCAGTGAGTGGCAGCGGCGCAGGCGATACGAATGCCGGTAAGCGCCCCAACGGACAATTGGGCTCATGGTTCGTGCGCAGCGGCTGGTCGAAGGGTGAGCTGGCGCGGCAGGTGAACCGCCGGGCGCGCCAGACGGGCGCTCACCACATCAGCACCGACACCTCCCGGGTGCGGCGCTGGCTCGATGGTGAACAGCCGCGCGAGCCGATCCCGCGCATCCTCTCCGAGCTCTTCTCGGAGCGCTTCGGCTCCGTCGTCGCCATCGAGGACCTCGGACTGCGCGCGGCGCATCAGTCACCGTCCGTGTCCGGCGTCGACCTGCCCTGGGCGGGTCCGCAGACCGTCGCCCTGCTCAGCGAGTTCTCCCGCAGCGATCTCATGCTCGCCCGCCGCGGATTCCTCGGCTCCTCGCTCGCGCTCGCCGCAGGACCCGCCCTGATCGAACCCATGCAGCGCTGGCTGGTGCCCGTCGCCGCCACCGGACCCGCACAGCCGGAGTCGGCCGCTGCGGCCCGCCGGCCCTCCCGGCTCTCCGGCCCCGAGCTCGACCTGCTGGAGTCGACCACCGCGATGTTCCGTCAGTGGGACGCGCAGTGCGGCGGCGGACTGCGCCGCAAGGCCGTCGTCGGTCAACTCCACGAGGTCACCGACCTGCTGCAGGAACCGCAGCCGGCGGCCACCGCGAAGCGGCTCTTCCGCTGCGCGGCCGAACTGGCGGAGCTGGCGGGCTGGATGAGCTACGACGTCGGCCTCCAGCCCACCGCACAGAAGTACTTCGTTCTCGCGCTCCACGCCTCGAAAGAGGCCGGCGACAAACCGCTCGGTTCGTATGTTCTGTCCAGCATGAGCCGCCAGATGATCCACCTCGGACGGCCCGACGACGCCCTCGAACTGATCCATCTCGCGCAGTACGGCAGCCGCGACTGCGCCACTCCGCGCACCCAGGCCATGCTGTATGCGATGGAGGCTCGTGCCTACGCCAACATGGGCCAGCCCAGCAAGTGCAAACGAGCCGTCCGGATGGCCGAGGACACCTTCCTCGATGTCGGGATCGACGGCGAGCCCGAGCCCGACTGGATCCGCTTCTTCTCCGAGGCCGAGCTCAACGGTGAGAACTCCCACTCGTACCGGGACCTCGCCTATGTCGCGGGCCGCAGCCCCACGTACGCCACGCTCGCCGAACGTCCCATGAAGAGGGCCGTCCAGCTCTTCGGCGAGGACGACGAGCACCAGCGGTCCTACGCGCTCAACCTGGTCGGCCTCGCCACCGTCCACCTCCTCCAGCGCGAGCCCGAGCAGTCCGCGGTGCTGGCCGAGAAGGCGCTGCGCGTCGCCAAGAAGATCCGCTCCGAGCGCGTCAACACCCGGCTCCGCAAGACCGTCGACACCGCTGCCAGGGACTTCGGGGACATTCCCGAAGTCGCCAGGCTCACCGATCTCCTCACCGAGCAGCTGCCCGAGACCGCAGAAGCGGTCTGAGCCGCACCCCAGGCCCCGGCCACGGCGACCACCCCGCACAGACCGACTTCGGCTCCCCCAATTGCCAGGTCAGCGGGTGGTCGGCGTGGCCGGTTCGCGTTGCCGTTCCCGTACGGGAGAGTCGTAACCGCACCGTATGCGGCCGCGCCCGCAGAGTAGGCCCGGCCCCGGATACGCCGCGGCCGGTTCATGGCGACGTAACACACCGGACCTCTTCGTCACTACCGCGAAACACCGTGCGGCACCGACGGAAACCGTGCTGGGCGAATCTCATGGCGCATAACCGGCCCGCACCCTTTCCCCAGTGGTCCCGCACGTGGTCCCGCTCCTATCGCCCGCACGCGGCCGCACCGACGACGAGGAGACGCCGATGCCCCCAGGCATCACGACGCTAGCCGCAGACGCCCCGACGCTGTCTGCCGCCAACACCGGGTTCATGCTCATCTGCTCCGCCCTGGTGATGCTCATGACCCCGGGCCTGGCCTTCTTCTACGGAGGCATGGTCCGCGTCAAGAGCACCCTCAACATGCTGATGATGAGCTTCATCAGCCTCGGGATCGTCACGATCCTGTGGGTGCTCTACGGATTCAGCCTCGCCTTCGGCACCGACATCGGCTCCGTCATCGGCTGGAACTCGGACTACGTCGGCCTCAGCGGGATCGGTATCACCCAGCTCTGGGACGGCTACACGATCCCCGTCTACGTCTTCGCCGTCTTCCAGCTGATGTTCGCCGTCATCACCCCCGCACTGATCAGCGGCGCCCTCGCCGACCGGGTCAAGTTCACCTCCTGGGCCCTGTTCATCACGCTCTGGGTCACCGTCGTCTACTTCCCCGTCGCCCACTGGGTCTGGGGCGCGGGCGGCTGGCTCTTCGAGCTCGGCGTCATCGACTTCGCCGGTGGCACGGCCGTCCACATCAACGCAGGTGCCGCGGCGCTCGGCGTGATCCTCGTCATCGGCAAGCGCGTCGGCTTCAAGAAGGACCCGATGCGGCCGCACAGCCTGCCGCTCGTCATGCTCGGTGCCGGACTGCTCTGGTTCGGCTGGTTCGGCTTCAACGCCGGCTCGTGGCTCGGCAACGACGACGGCGTCGGCGCGGTCATGTTCGTCAACACCCAGGTCGCCACCGCTGCCGCGATGCTCGCCTGGCTCGGTTACGAGAAACTCCGCCACGGCTCCTTCACCACCCTCGGTGCGGCCTCCGGCGCGGTAGCGGGCCTTGTCGCCATCACGCCTTCCGGCGGCGCGGTCAGCCCGCTCGGCGCCATCGCGGTCGGCGCCATCGCCGGTGTCCTGTGCGCCATGGCAGTCGGCCTGAAGTACAAGTTCGGCTACGACGACTCCCTGGACGTCGTCGGCGTCCACCTCGTCGGCGGTGTCGCCGGGTCCCTCCTCATCGGCTTCTTCGCCACCGGTGGTGTCCAGTCCGACGCCAAGGGCCTCTTCTACGGCGGCGGCCTCGATCAGCTCGGCAAGCAGGCCGTCGGTGTCTTCGCCGTCCTCGCGTACTCTCTGGTCGTCTCCGCGATCCTCGCCTTCCTCCTGGACAAGACGATCGGGATGCGGGTCGACGAGGACGACGAGATCTCCGGCATCGACCAGGTCGAACACGCCGAGACCGCGTACGACTTCAGCGGAGCGGGCGGCGGCGCGGCCCTGCGCACCACGGCCTCCTCAACGGCACCGGGCACGACGGCAGCACCGAAGACGAAGAAGGTGGACGCATGAAGCTCATCACCGCAGTCGTGAAGCCACACCGGCTCGACGAGATCAAGGAGGCCCTCCAGGCTTTCGGCATCCAGGGCCTCACGGTCACGGAAGCCAGCGGATACGGGCGTCAGCGCGGCCACACCGAGGTCTACCGGGGCGCCGAGTACACCGTCGACCTCGTCCCCAAGATCCGTATCGAGGTCCTTGTCGAGGACGAGGACTCCGAACAGCTCATCGACGTTGTCGTGAAGGCCGCCCGAACCGGCAAGATCGGTGACGGCAAGGTCTGGAGCGTGCCGGTCGACACCGCGATTCGCGTACGAACGGGCGAACGCGGCCCGGACGCACTCTGACCCGCGGTCCCGAAACGAAAGGCAGCCGGGTGACGAGCACCGAAGCGACCACCGAATCCGATGACTCGGAACCCAGCAGCTACGCGGCGGCCCGGCTGCGCCTCCTCCAGGAGAAGGCGCAGTCCGGGCCGCCGCGCCGTGCGGCCCTCGCATCGCTCACCGACGACTGGCTCACCACGCTGTTCACCGCCGCGGCCGAACAGACCGGCGTCCGCGGCGCCGCCCTCGTCGCCGTCGGCGGCTACGGCCGCGGCGAACTCTCCCCGCGCAGCGACCTCGACCTCCTGCTCCTGCACGACGGCAACGCCGACGCCGGGGCCATCGCCTCCCTCGCCGACCACATCTGGTACCCCGTCTGGGACCTCGGCCTCGCTCTCGACCACTCCGTACGCACCCCCGCCGAAGCCCGGAGAGCGGCCGGCGAGGACCTCAAGGTCCAACTCGGACTGCTCGACGCCCGGCCCGTCGCCGGAGACCTCGGCCTCGTCGCCGGCATGCGCACCGCGATCCTCGCCGACTGGCGCAACCAGGCTCCCAAACGCCTCCCCGCCCTCGATGAGCTCTGCCGCGAACGCGCCGAACGCCAGGGCGAGCTCCAGTTCCTCCTCGAACCCGATCTCAAGGAGGCCCGCGGCGGACTGCGCGACGCCACCGCCCTGCGCGCCGTCGCCGCCTCCTGGGTGGCCGACGCCCCCCGCGAAGGACTCGCCGAAGCCCGCCGCGTCCTCCTCGACGCCCGCGACGCGCTCCATCTCACCACCGGCCGTGCCACCGACCGCCTCGCCCTTCAGGAACAGGACCAGGTCGCCACCGCCCTCGGTCTCCTCGACGCGGACGCCCTGCTCCGCCAGGTGTACGAGGCCGCCCGCACCGTCTCCTACGCAACCGACGTCACCTGGCGCGAGGTCAACCGCGTCCTGCGCGCCCGCTCGGCGCGCCCCCGGCTCCGCGCGATTCTCGGTGGCGGCAAGACCGCCGCCACCGAACGCACCCCGCTCGCCGAGGGCGTCGTCGAGGCCGACGGCGAAGCCGTCCTCGCCCGCTCCGCCCGCCCCGAACGTGACCCCGTGCTCGTACTGCGCGCCGCCGCAGCGGCCGCCCAGTCCGAACTCCCGCTCTCCCGCCACGTCGTACGCCACCTCGCCACCGCCGCACGCCCGCTGCCGGTGCCCTGGCCCGCCGAGGCCCGTGAGGAACTCGTCACCCTCCTCGGCGCGGGCGAGGCCACCGTCCCCGTCTGGGAAGCACTCGAAGCCGAAGGACTGATCACCCGGCTGCTCCCCGACTGGGAACGCGTCCACTGCCGCCCCCAGCGCAACCCCGTCCACACCTGGACCGTCGACCGCCATCTCGTCGAAGCGGCCGTCCGTGCCTCCTCCCTCACCCGCCGTGTCGGCCGCCCCGACCTCCTCCTCGTCGCCGCACTCCTGCACGACATCGGCAAGGGCTGGCCCGGCGACCACTCCGTCGCCGGGGAGGTCATCGCCCGCGACATGGCGGCCCGGATCGGTTTCGACCAGCACGACGTGGGCGTCATCGCCACCCTCGTACGCCACCATCTGCTGCTCATCGAGACCGCCACCCGCCGCGACCTCGACGACCCGGCGACCGTGCGCTCCGTCGCCACCGCCGTCTCCACCACCTCCACCCTGGAACTCCTGCACGCCCTCACCGAGGCCGACGCACTCGCCACCGGGCCCGCCGCCTGGTCCACCTGGCGCGCCTCCCTCGTCGCAGACCTCGTCAAACGCGTCGCCGCCGTGCTCGCCGGCCAGGCCCCGGAGGAACCGGAACCCGCCGCCCCCAGTGCCGAACAGGAACGCCTGGCCATCGAGGCCCTGCGCACCGGCGAACCCGTCCTCGCCCTGCACGCCCAGGCCGAGACCCCGAACGAGGACGGCGAACCGGAACCCGTCGGCGTCGAACTCCTCATCGCCCTGCCCGATCGCCCCGGCGTGCTGCCCGCGGCGGCGGGCGTCCTCGCCCTGCACCGCCTCACCGTGCGAGCAGCCGATCTGCGGGCCGTGGAACTCCCCATCGAGCTCGGTGAGGGCGAATCCGCCGACCTGCTGCTGCTCAGCTGGCGGGTCGCGGCCGAGTACGGCTCCCTGCCGCAGGCCACCCGCCTCCGCGCCGACCTCGTACGCGCGCTGGACGGGTCCCTCGACATCCGGGCCCGCCTCGCCGAGCGTGAGGCCGCCTATCCGAGGCGGCGCGGGATGAAGGCGCCGCCGCCGAGGGTGACGGTCGCGGCGGCCGACTCACAGCTGGCGACCGTGATCGAGGTACGGGCCCAGGACGCCCCGGGGCTGCTGCACCGGATCGGCCGGGCGCTGGAGCAGTGCGAGGTACGGGTGCGCAGCGCGCATGTTTCGACGCTGGGAGCGAACGCGGTGGACGCTTTCTACGTCACGGATACGGACGGGGAGCCGCTGCCCGACGAGACCGCAGTCGCGGTGGCGAAGGCGGTGGAGGTCGCACTTCAGGGGTGACCTGAGGCGGCCGCGATCGTTGGATCAACAGTTGATCCCTGCGAATGCGGGGATGTTCCGCCCGCCCGGCAGGTCGTAAGGATGGACAAGGACCGCTCCCCGCACACGCGGGGATTCGTGTGACACGGTCTCCGTCCGGGATTTCCCCCGGGCAGGGGGCATCGTTTCTTCGGAGCCGGATACCCTGGGGTACCGAATCCAATTTGCCCCCGACCCTGAGGACCGACGAGCGCCGTGTTCGATACTCTCTCCGACCGCCTTGCCGCGACTTTCAAGAACCTCAGGGGCAAGGGCCGCTTGTCCGAGGCGGACATCGACGCCACGGCTCGCGAGATCCGTATCGCCCTGCTCGAAGCGGATGTCGCGCTGCCCGTCGTCCGGTCCTTCATCGCCAAGGTCAAGGAGCGGGCGCGCGGCGCCGAGGTCGCCCAGGCGCTGAATCCGGCGCAGCAGATGATCAAGATCGTCAACGAGGAGCTCGTAGGCATCCTCGGTGGCGAGACCCGGCGGCTGCGGTTCGCCAAGAACCCGCCCACCGTGATCATGCTCGCGGGTCTCCAGGGTGCCGGTAAGACCACCCTCGCCGGAAAGCTCGGCCTCTGGCTCAAGGGCCAGGGCCACTCCCCGCTGCTCGTCGCCTGTGACCTCCAGCGCCCCAACGCCGTCAACCAGCTCAGCGTCGTCGCCGACCGCGCCGGTGTCGCGGTGTACGCGCCGCAGCCGGGCAACGGCGTCGGTGACCCGGTCCAGGTCGCCAAGGACTCGGTCGAGCACGCCCGCTCCAAGCAGTACGACGTCGTGATCGTCGACACCGCCGGCCGCCTCGGCATCGACCAGGAGCTGATGCAGCAGGCCGCGGACATCCGCGACGCCGTCAGCCCCGACGAGATCCTCTTCGTCGTCGACGCGATGATCGGTCAGGACGCGGTCAACACCGCGGAGGCCTTCCGCGACGGCGTCGGCTTCGACGGCGTGGTGCTCTCCAAGCTCGACGGTGACGCCCGCGGTGGTGCGGCCCTGTCGATCGTCCACGTCACGGGCAAGCAGGTCATGTTCGCGTCGAACGGTGAGAAGCTCGAGGACTTCGACGCCTTCCACCCCGACCGCATG
Source organism: Streptomyces sp. NPDC088246 (assembly GCF_044741025.1). Classification (NCBI taxonomy): domain Bacteria; kingdom Bacillati; phylum Actinomycetota; class Actinomycetes; order Kitasatosporales; family Streptomycetaceae; genus Streptomyces; species Streptomyces sp. NPDC088246. The sequence continues at coordinate 126,447 of NZ_JBIURV010000002.1, read as the reverse complement.
GCGTCCCGCATTCTCGACATGGGCGACCTGCTCACCCTGATCGAGCAGGCGGAGAAGACCTTCAGCCAGGAAGAGGCCGCCAAAATGGCCTCCAAGCTGGCGTCCAGCAAGGGCAAGGACTTCACGCTCGACGACTTCCTGGCCCAGATGGAGCAGGTCCGGAAGATGGGCTCCATCTCCAAGCTGCTCGGGATGCTGCCCGGCATGGGGCAGATCAAGGACCAGATCAACAACATCGACGAGCGCGACGTGGACCGCACCGCCGCGATCATCAAGTCGATGACCCCGAAGGAGCGCGCCGAGCCGACGATCATCAACGGTTCGCGCCGGGCCCGTATCGCCAAGGGCTCCGGTGTCGAGGTCAGCGCCGTGAAGAACCTGGTGGAGCGGTTCTTCGATGCGCGCAAGATGATGTCGAAGATGGCGCAGGGCGGCGGCATGCCGGGGATGCCCGGGATGCCGGGCATGGGTGGCGGTCCCGGCCGGCAGAAGAAGCAGGTCAAGCAGGCCAAGGGCAAGCGCAAGAGCGGCAACCCGATGAAGCGCAAGGCCGAGGAGCAGGCCGCTGCGGTCCGTCGCGAGCAGGCGGCGGCGCAGGGCGGTGCGTTCGGTCTGCCGGCGCAGGAGGACAAGAACTTCGAGCTGCCGGACGAGTTCAAGAAGTTCATGGGCTGATCGCCCGACGACATGCGCAGGGGGCGCCCACCGACGGTGGGCGCCCCCTGCGCATGTTCCTATGCGGCGTGCCGTCCCGGCCGCAGCGTCGTGCCATTGGCCAGCCCCGCCGGGTCCAGGGACAGCGACGCGGCGGCGGTGGCGCCCACATCCGCGAGGCTGTCCGCGTCCGGCAGCAGTTCCACGCCGTCCGTGCCGGGCCGGTGGATCAGCACCGGCACGTACTCGCGGGTGTGGTAGGCGTGCCCGATCGTGGGGTCGTTCCCGTGGTCGCCGGTGACGATCAGCCGGTCGCCGGGGCTGTCGAGCAGCGCCACGAGCCCGGCGAGCCCGGAGTCCACCTGCTCCAGGAGGTGTCCGTAGCGCTCGGTGTCCTGCTGGTGCCCTGCCAGGTCGGTCTCCTGGACGTTGGCGACGACGAGCGCGTCGCCGGGGGCGCGTACCGCTTCGAGGGTGTAGGAGAGCACGTCGGCGGTCTTCACGGCGGGGTGTCGCCGCGCCGCCTCGCAGGCCAGGATGTCGGCGGCCTTCCCCACCAGGGTGACCGGGATGCCGGCGCGGGCGGCCAGACCGGGGAGCTGGCGGGTGTGGTCGAGCTCGGCGCCCAGGTGCTGAACTTCCAGGCCGCCGTTGCGGTAGAAGCCGGTGGCGGGGGTGTCGAGTCCGACGGTTCCCGCATCGCCGGGGCGTACGAACTGCCTCAGCGGGCCGTCCGCGTGGCCGCCGACCGCGATGACCCGGGCGACGGGCGCGACCGCTCGGACGGTACGGGCGACGGCGAGGATACCGCCGGGGCCGTCGAAGGACAGGTCCTCCAGGCGGCCGGAGGCGTTCCAGTTGATCCCGGGGTCGGCCTCCAGGTTGTCGTGGACGAGGACCGTGCCGTCGACGACGAGGAGCGGCTTGCCGTCCAGCGGTTCGACGCGGTGGCCGGCCGCTTCGAGGGCGGCGGCAACCTCGGCCAGATGGTCGGCGAGCCGGGCCACGGTGACCCGGCTGAAGTCGGCGCCCATCATCGTCTGGTGGCCCGCGAAGGTGTCGGCGCCGGGATAGCCGAGGGCGGCGCGGCCCGCGGCGACGGGCAGACGGGTACGGCGGGCGAGGTCCTGGTGCGGGTGGACCAGGCCGAGACCCAGCGCGCCGAGCACGGGCAGGCGCAGCGGCCGGCCGAGGGCCGTGCGGCAGTGGTCGAGGACGTGTCCGCAGGTATCGGCGGTGAGATCGCCGGGGCGCAGGGTGCCCGCGTCGGGCATGGCGCCGATGCCGAATCCGTCGATGACGACGATGACGGTCTTGGCCATGGGTGCCTCCTATTCAGGGGTCGGCCTTACAGGGCCCGGCCCTGGGCGTCGTACAGCCCGCTCAGCCGGGGTGTGCCGGAGGCGAGTCCGGAGACGACGGCGACGGTCGAGCGGGTGACGAAGATCTGGGTACGGAAGGCGAGCAGTGCGGTGTCGCCGAGCCGGGCGTCCCGGCCGTCGGCGGGAGCGTCGAGCAGTCGGTAGTAGTCGATGTTCTCGGCGGGTGCGTCCTGTACGCCGAGGCGTGTGCCGGTGCGCGGCAGCAGGGCGCTGCGGATGTGGGACCGGGCGTAGAAGCCGCCGCCGCGGATCGCCGGGCGGCCGTCGCCGAGGGTGTGGGCGATCTCGCTGACGTACACGTACGCGGGCTTCTCGGGCTGCCGTGGGTCGAGGGCGTGCAGCGGGGTGGTGCCGGTGAGGGCGTGGCCGGGTTCGCCGTGGGTGGCGCCGAGTTCGGCGAGCAGCGGGAGGGACGCCATCGAGGTGGCGCTGGGGGCGCTCAGCTTCAGGTGTTCGTGTCCCCGGGCGGCCAGGACTTCTCGGGCCTTGAGGGCGAGCGCGAAGTTGGGGGTGGCGCGGGGGATGCCGGTCGCCGGGTCGCACAGGAGGCAGGGAAAGGCGGTGACGCCCGCGATCCGGATGCCGGGCAGTTGCTCGGCCGCTTCGGCGAACGAGTCGAGGCGGCCGAGCGGGACGCCGCCCTCCTGGCCGGGATAGACGGCGCCCTCGGCGCCTTCGAGGCGTACGAGAACGTCCTGGACGAAGCCGAGCCGCTCGGCGGTCTCGGACACGGCCGCGGCGTTGGCGAGGTCGAACACGGTGACGGTCTCGGGGCGCCAGGCCAGCATTTCGGGCAGTGCGCGGCGGGGGATCTGGACCAGGTGGCCGAGGTTGCCGGCCTGTGCGCCCGCGGCGTGCAGGGTGCGGGCCTCGGGCGGGTCGATGGCGGCGAACTTGGGGATGTGGCGGGCAACGGCCCTGATCAGCTCGGGGTTGCGGCCCAGTTGTTTGACGACGAACCAGAGGCCGATGCCGACCCGTTCGGCCTCGGCCGCCAGCAGCGCGGCGTTGGCCTCGACGCCGTCGAGGTCCATCACGTAGGTGTCGGGCGGGATCTCGCCGCGCCGGTGAAGGGTGGCCGCGGCGTCGACGAGCTCGGGGTTGCGGGTGAGCACGGTGTCGAGAAACACGGTCAGTCGTCCTTCGGGTCGTTCAGCACGTCGAGCGAGCGGCGCAGGATGTCGATGACGAGATCCGCGCCCGCCCGCATCGGGTTGATGCGTACGGTCCAGTCGGCCAGCTCGGGGGAGTCGGCGAGAGCGGAGCTGGACATCCGGTAGAAGAGCGGCGCGATCTCGTAGCGCGAGTTGGAGCCGACGGGGTAGGGGGCGGCTCCGAAGCGGGCGGCGACGGCGGGCAGTTCCTTCGCGGCCGGCCGGTCGAGGCGGACGAGCAGGCAGCGGTCCTGGGCGTTGGCGATCCGTACCTCGGCGACGCCGTCCACTTCGCCCGCCGCCAGCCGCTCGGCGACCTCGGCGCCGACCCGGGACTGCACGGACCACATGACCGGTACGTGGGTGAGGGCGCGCAGGGCGTCGAGCGCCTGATGGCCCTGGACCTGTCCGCCGCCGGAGTAGTTGTCGCGGCGGATGTGCCCGACCAGATCGCGGGCGCCGACCACGATGCCGACGCCTTCCGGGCCGTGCAGTTTGAACAGGGAGAAGCAGGAGGCGTCGGCGCCGAGCTCCACTCCCGAGGCGGGGGTGCGCATGACGGCGTAGTTGTCGTCGACGAGGGTGCGGACTCCGGCGGCCCGGCAGGCGGCGAGGACCTCCGCGGGGTCGTACGAGTCGGCGAGCCGCTGCCGGGTGTGCTGGACGTAGGCCCACCGGAACCGGCCGGACTCCAGGGCCTCGTGCAGCGCCCGCGCGTCGTTGAAGTCGACCTCGACGGTCCGTACACCGATGCCGCGCAGCGTGACCTCGGTGGTGCGGTAGACAGGGGCCCGGTGGATGAGCAGCGGGTCGCCCGCCCGTACGGCGGCGCCCAGGGCGGCGCGGATCGCGCCGGTACCCGCGCCCTGGACGAAGGCGGCGTCCTCGGCTCCGAAGAAGTCCGCGAGTACGGCTTCGACGCGGGCGGTGGTGCGGGGGCGGCCGAGACCGGGGACGACTCCGGCGTCCGCGTCGAAGAGCTGGGGGCCCTCGAAGTGCGCGGCGGTGGCCTCCAGGAGCCGGAACTGTCCGGCGATCGCGTCGTCCAGCTCCACTGTCGCGAGCGGGAAGGTCTGCGGAAGTACAGGGCTCATGGTCAGAACTCCTCCACGCGGGCGCCGGTCAGGAAGCGGAGCGGATTACGGCGGGTCATCAGGTCGATCAGGTCGTCGTCGACACCGGCCGCGCGGGCCTTGGGCAGGAAGCTCCGGAACAGATGCCCGTACCCCCGGCCGCCCTCGTCGAGGAGGTAGCCGTGGCGGGAGATGTCGCAGCTGAGCAGCACCCGGTCGGCGTGCCCGGCCTCGACGAGGGCGAGCAGCAGTCGCAGCCGGGTGTCGTCGCTCTGGTAGCCGTCCTTGCCGACGGTGTCGAACGCGACGTACGCCCCGCTCGCCGCGAGCTCCTTGTGGACGGCGGGGTCGTCGAGCAGATCCTGGTGGCCGATGCTGATGCGATGGGCCGGCAGGCCCTCTCCGGTCAGCAGCTCCAGCTGGGCGATTCCGCCGCGGCCGAGCTGGGCGTGGGTGGCGACGGAGAGGCCGGTGGCGAGGGCGGCCCGCGCACTGGCGCGCAGCACCTTGGCCTCGGGCGTGGTCGGGGTGTCGCCGTGGCTGCCGATCTCGCCGAGAACACCGGGGCGGATGCCGGTGGCGCCGATACCGCCGTCGATCTCCCGGACGAGCGCGCCGGTGAGCTCCTCGACGCTGCTGCCGTCGATCTCGGGGGTGTGGAACGGCTCGTAGTACCAGCCGGTCGCGGCTACGACGGCGATCCGCGCGTCCCGGGCGATGCGGGCCAGGGCGCGGATGTCGCGGCCCATGCCGCGGCAGGTCAGCTCGACGACGAGGGAGAGACCGAACTCGGCGCGCAGCGCGGCCAGCTCGGCGGTGACCGCCGCGGAGTGGAGTCCCGGGTCGAGGACGGCCGCGCCGTCGCCCTTGTGGTCCAGATCGAGGACGAGGTGCTCATGGGCGAGGACGGGGCCGGCCACGGAATCGGCTGCGAGATCGCCGACGACGGTGCGCAGGACGGGCGGTGCGGGGTGGTTCATCGTGGGGGGTTCCTTCTTCGTGTACGTACCCGGCCTCAGCCCTTGATCGGGGTGAACAGGTCGAGCCAGTACAGGACGTTGAGGAGGATGCCGCCGACGATCACCGCGGCGGGAGCTGCGGCCATCTTCACGACCGGTCGGCCCATCGCCTCGTTCAGCAGGTAGAGCCCGCCGACGACGAGGATGCCGAGTCCGCCGCCCATGGCGTTGGCGGCCATCAGCGAGCCGAAGAGGATCGCGAGCTGCAGGGTGTCCCCGATCGCGCTGCGCAGGTGTTCCGAGGAGTCACGGACGCTGGGGAGCTTGCCGAGGACCTTGCCGATGTACGAGAGGGCCAGGATCTCGGCGGCGAAGACGGCGGCGCCGACGATCGCTGCCAGGAACGGGTTCGGCATCAGGTAGCCGATCGGGTACACCAGCGTGAATCCCGCGATGCCGTACGCGCCGGAGGCCAGCGCGGTCGTCGCGATCAGCGGGATGAAGCCGAAGACCCGGTAGAAGTCGACCTGGGCGGCCTCGGCGTACTGCCCCTTGGCGATCAGGAAGCTGGTCGCTTCGCCGCCGCCGAATATGTGCATCTGCGCCAGCACGCAGACTCCGGCGCCGAGCACCATGAACAGCGGGAGGTACGTGCGCAGGCGGGCCGCGCTGGCGCTGAAGAGCGAGGCCATCGGGTCGTCCTCCAGGACGACCTCGGTGACACCCGCGGCCCGGTCGGCCCTGCGCTGCTTCATGTCCTTGGCGACGGCCAGGGCGATCAGCATCAGCACGCCGACGGCCATGGCCAGCGCCCCGGCGAACATCTTCGGCCAGACCTTCATGGTCATGACCACCAGAGCGAGTTCCAGGACTCCCGAGATGGCGCCCCACTTGCGGCCGAACTGCTTGGTGATGGCGAGCACCGGGAACAGCGTGAAGAGGAAGAGGATCGGCGTCGACATCTGCTGCATGGCGGTGATGAAGTCGACGGGCAGGTCGTGCGCGACGTTGTTGGCGCCGTTCAGTCCGAAGACGACGACCGCGCCCCAGGCGCCGCCGAGGATCGGCGCGAGCCACTTCTTCGGCGCCAGCATGCCGAGAATGTCGGTGGGCAGGAAGACGAGCCACGGGTTGAGCACACCGGTGGAGAGTGCCATCGGGGCGCCGAGTCCGAAGATGAACCCGGCGGAGAGGCCGAAGGAGACAGCCGTCGTCGCACTGCGGGTGGTGCGCCCCTGGATGAAGTCCAGCAGGAACGGACGTACGCCGTCGTTGAAGACGGCCAGAGCCATGTGCGAGATGTACGCCGTCAGCGCACAGAGGGCTATGACGGTCAGTTGCTGGGCCAGCGTGAAATCAAGGCTGGTGCCGGCGGCGAGTGTGGTGCTCACGAATCACTCCTTCGTGCCCGGGATGGGGAGATGCGGCCGGATCAGCCGCGGGCGGCGATGGCGCGCGCCATGAGTGGGGCGATGGCGTCGATCTGGTCCATCGAGAAGCCGAAGACCTTCTTGCCGTCGGCGATCAGGGCGCTGATCTGCTCCTCGGTGGGCACGCTGCGGCCGAAGGTGTGGCAGGCGGCGCTGCCCATGAGGCCGACGAGGACGCCGAGGGAGGCACCGGCACCGGTGTGGCACGTACCGAGGTAGTAGTCGGCCTGCCCGACACGGAGCTTCATCGCTGCGTCCATGTCGCTGGAGGTGACGACGTCGAGGGAGTCGATCCCGAGCTTGCCGATGGCCTGGGCGACCTCGACCTTGCCGACTCCACCGGTGAGGATCTTCGTCATGGCTGTCTCTTCTCTCTGTGTCTGTTTCCGCGTGCCGGGGCGTGTCTGTTCCGTGCGCCGGGACCGGTCACGAAGCGGGGGTGGCCGGTGACTGCTGGGCCAGGACGGCGAGGTGCATGCCGAGGAAGTTGACCTCCGAGTCGGGGAGCGCGGCGCCGAGCTCCCGCTCGGCCCGCGCGGATACGGCGCGGGCACGTTCGACGGCGTCGGGGTGTCCGGCCAGTTCGGCGGCGACCTGGTCGTCGGTGAGGAACTGTTCGATCGGTTCGCCGTCGAGCAGCCGGGTGAGCGCCATCATCAGATGGCTGGTCAGCATGCCCGCGGTCGCTTCGGTGACGGTGCGGCCGTCGGCTTCGAGGGCGGTCAGCTCGGCGGTGACGAAGTCGGCCACATCGGGCCGGACCTGACCGCCTTCGCGGAAGAGCTGGATCCGCAGTGCGAGCTGGTCGTCCATGGTGATCCTCCTAAAATCAACAGTAACCAGGATTCTGTATTTTGATCACGGGTGTCGCGCGAGATCTACGTCACCCGACCCGCCGGTCAGTACGAGGGCACGCGCTCGCCCCGCAGCACTTCGCTCTGCAGCCGGGTCACCAGGGACAGATCGAGTGAGTCCCGGACCGCGGCGAGGGCCTTCGCCCCGTCGGTCCGGCCGATGACGGCAGCGCTGGAGTTGCGCAGCGACAGCTCCCGGGTGACCTCGTCGCCGAGCGGGAGCACGTCGACGCCGAGCCCGAGCCGGTCCTGCACCTCGTCCAGGTTCCAGACGGTGGCGTCGACCTCGTTGCGGGCGAAGAGGTCGCGCAGCTGCATGTACGAGACATCCAGCCATTCGATGTCCTTCCGGCCGGCGAAGACCCGCTCCACGAGCATCCGCAGATCCTCGGATGCGTGGTCGACGGCCACCCGCAGTCCGGGGGAGTCCAGGTCGACGCCGTGCCGCAGCAGCATGCCGTGCGCGCCGACGTAGGTGGCGGGGCCCAGGTCGGCGACCAGCTCCACCGGGTGCTCGGCGATCAGCTGGTCGGCCGCGAAGCGGGACAGGACGACGAGGTCGACCTTGCCCTCCAGCAACGCGGCAGTGCGGGCTCCGGCGCCCCGCATGAACGTGATCGCGAACGGGGCGCCCGCCTCCTCGAAGGCGCTGCGCAGTCCGGTCGCCAGGCCTTCGTACCTGCGTGAGTACGGGAGCGGCATCGCGGCGAGCAGTGTGCCGAGTCCGGACAGCCGCCAGAGGATGGAGCGGTCCGAGCGGACGAGGAACGTGCCGAGATGGCCGCGGGCGGTCGTCTCGATCGCCCCGGAATCCTCCAGCAGCTGCAGGGCCGCCTGAACGGTCCCGTTTCCGCAGCCCAGCTCCTCGGCGAAGTCGCGTACGCGGGGCAGGCGGGTGTCCGGCTCATGGTTGAGCAGCAGGACGGCGAGCTGCCGGGCGGCGAGGCCGTTCCGGGTGAGGAAGCGGTCATCGAAATCGTTCACGAATCAAACAGTAAACAGGATTCTGGATATTGACAAGGAGTCCGCGAGGGGTTCATTCGCCGCCCGCCGCTTCCCCCGGTGGGCCCACTGGCTGGGCCTACAAGGGGCTTTGGGTCGATTTCTCGTCTAATGTCACATTCACTGGCTGTCGGCAGAGGAGCGCGCGTGACCACCCCCGTACCTCCCCGCGATCGAACCGATCAGCCATGGCGCTCCGAGGGCGCCCCGCCGCCCCCGCCGCCGGGCCGCAAGATGCCGGGAGGCTGGGGCGGGCTGCTGCTGACCGCGCTCGCCGTCTATCTGATCGCCAATCTGGTGCTGTCCTTCTTCAACGGGGCACAGGAGCGGACGATCGCGTACACGGAGTTCAGCAAGCAGGTCACCTCGGGCAATGTCTCCAAGATCTACTCCAAGGGCGATGCCATCCAGGGACAGCTCAAGAAGGAGGCGAAGGTCCCGGGGAGCGACAAGAAATACACCGAGTTCGTCACTCAGCGGCCTGCCTTCGCGGACGACAACCTCTGGGCCGAACTGGTCAAGGGCGATGTCACGGTCACCGCCGAGCCGGTCGTCCAGCAGCGCAGCTTCCTTGCGAATCTGCTGATCTCGCTGGCCCCGATGCTGCTGCTCGTCCTGCTCTGGGTGTTCATCGCCCGGCGGATGTCCAGGGGCATGGGCGGCGGGATGGGCGGCTTCGGGCGCAAGGCGCCGCCCAAGCCCGTCGAGTTGGAGAGCGGCAAGCGCACCACCTTCCAGGACGTGGCCGGGATCGACGAGGTCGAGGGCGAGCTCAACGACGTCGTGGACTTCCTGAAGAACCCGCAGGCGTACCGGAAGATGGGTGCCCGGATGCCCGGGGGAGTGCTCCTCGCCGGACCGCCCGGCACCGGCAAGACACTGCTCGCACGGGCCGTCGCGGGCGAGGCCGGAGTGCCGTTCTTCTCGGCATCGGCCTCCGAATTCATCGAGATGATCGTCGGCGTCGGTGCGAGCCGGGTGCGGGAACTCTTCGCGGAGGCACGCAAGGTCGCCCCCGCCATCGTCTTCATCGACGAGATCGACACCATCGGCCGGGCCCGCGGCGGCGGTTCCGGCATGGGCGGCCACGACGAGCGCGAGCAGACCCTCAACCAGATCCTCACCGAGATGGACGGTTTCTCCGGTTCGGAGGGCGTCGTCGTCCTCGCCGCCACCAACCGCGCCGACGTCCTCGACCCCGCCCTCACCCGGCCCGGCCGCTTCGACCGGATCGTTCAGGTGAGCCCGCCGGACAGAGGCGGCCGAGAGGCGATCCTGGAGATCCACACCCGTCAGATCCCGCTTGCCGAGGATGTGAATCTGGCCCAGGTCGCCGGTACGACCCCTGGTATGACGGGCGCCGATCTCGCCAACCTGGCCAATGAGGCCGCGCTGCTCGCGGTCAAGCGCCGGCAGTCCGAGGTCAGCCAGTCCGATCTCTCGGACGCCCTGGAGAAGGTCCAGCTGGGGGCGGAGCGCTCACTGGTCATGTCGGACGAGGAACGCCGCAGGACCGCGTACCACGAGAGCGGCCACGCCCTGCTCGGCATGCTCCAGCCGGGCGCCGACCCGGTCCGCAAGGTCACCATCGTGCCGCGCGGCCGGGCCCTGGGCGTCACCATCTCGACGCCGGACGCCGACAAGTACGCGTACACCGAGGAGTATCTGCGTGGCCGCATCATCGGTGCGCTCGGCGGCATGGCTGCCGAGCAGGTGGTCTTCGGCATGGTCACCACAGGTGCGGAGAGCGACCTGGAACAGGTCACCAACCTGGCCCGCGGCATGGTCGGCCGCTGGGGCATGAGCCACAAGGTGGGCAGGCTGACGGCGATCCCGAGCGATGCCCAGCAGGCGTACGGACTCTCCGCAGCCCCGGCGACGCTCGACGCGGTGGACGGCGAGATGCGGCGCATCGTCGACGAGTGCTACGAGGTGGCCTGCCGGCTCCTGGGCGAGAACCGGGACAGGCTGGACTCGCTGGCCGCGGCGCTGCTGGAGAGCGAGACGCTGGACGAGGCCGCCGCCTACCGAGCGGCCGGCATCACCCGTCTGGGCAAGTAGCCGCCGGTGCACACGAGGTTCACGGAATGGCTCAGGTGGTGCACACGAGATAGCGGAAGACGTTCGGCATCCAGATCGTGCCGTCCCGGCGCCGGTGCGGGTGCAGGGCCTCCGCGACCTCTTCGGCCACCTGGTCCCGGTCCGTCGCCCGCACCGCCGTATCGAAGAGCCGCGTCGACAGCAGCCCCCGCACCGCACTGTCCATGTCCGCGTACCCGAACGGGCACGCGACCCGGCCGGAGCCGTCCGGATTCAGCCCGGCCCGGAACGCCACTTCTTCCAGATCGTCCCGGCTCCACGGCCGCCAGCCGCCCGCACGCGGCGCCCGCGACCCGTCGGAGAGCCGGCCCGCCACCCGCAGCACCGGCGCCGTCGCGCACCGCTCCGGCGGACCCCACCCGGTCAGTACGACCGTGCTGCCCCGGGCGGCCAGCGGTACGGCGGACCGCAGCGCGTCCACGAGCCCTTCCCCGTCGCCGGACGAGCAGCCGATCGGGGTGAACGCGGTGAGCAGGTTGTACGGCGTTCCGTCGGCAGGGGCGGCCGCGGACGGATCGCCGTCCAGGAGCCGCGGATGCCCGGCCGGATGCCCGGCGTCGCTCCCCGGCCCGGGCAGCAGCCGGGCCCGGGCGAGTGCCAGCCGTTCGGGGTCGGTGTCGACGCCGGTGACGAGCGCCCCGCGCGTGGCCGCGATCAGCAGCGCGAGACCGGAGCCGCAGCCGAGGGAGAGCAGCCGGGTGCCGCTTCCCACTTCGAGCCGCTCGTACACCGCTTCGTACAGCGGTGCGAGCATTCGCTCCTGAATCTCGGCCCAGTCCCGGGCACGGTTACCGGAGTCCACCGGGGTGGCCGTGTTCGCGTTGCTGTGGTGCCGGACGAGCGTTGGTGTCATGGAAGCGCCCCAATCCGCCGAGAGGTCGGTCATGTCCGATCGGTCGTGCCCCGAGTGGATGTCCCCCTGTGCGTGTGCGCCCGCTCCCCCCGTATGTCAGAGAACTGCGTATCCGCGTCCGCGTCCAGGGGTGTGATGGCGATGCTTGCGTGCTCCGGTGGTGCGCCCGTGGGGACGGCCCGTGGAAGCGGGGCCCGTCGCCCTGTGTGGTGGGCGGTATCGCCGTACGATGCGCGCCATGGCAAAGGCACCCGTTCTCACGCCCCAGGCCGAGGACTTTCCCCGCTGGTACCAGGATCTGATCAACAAGGCCGAACTCGCGGACAACGGTCCGGTGCGCGGCACCATGGTCATCCGGCCGTACGGATACGGCCTGTGGGAGCGGATGCAGCAGGAGATGGATGCCCGAATCAAACAGGCGGGCGCCCGGAACGCCTACTTCCCGCTCTTCATCCCCCAGTCTTACCTGACACGCGAAGCCGAGCACGTCGAGGGCTTCGAACCGGAGCTCGCGATCGTGACCCACGCCGGTGGAAAAGAGCTCGAAGAGCCCGTGGTGGTGCGGCCGACGTCCGAAACGATCATCAACGAGTACTTCTCGAAGTGGGTGCAGAGCTACCGGGATCTGCCGCTGCTGATCAACCAGTGGGCGAACGTCGTGCGCTGGGAGATGCGCCCGCGGGTCTTTCTCCGTACGACGGAATTCCTCTGGCAGGAGGGCCACACCGCCCATGCCACCTACGAGGAGGCCCGGGAGTACGCGGCGTACATCCACCGGGACGTCTACGCGGACTTCATGGTCAACGTGCTGGGCATCGATGTGGTCCTCGGCCGCAAGACCCCCGCCGAGCGGTTCGCCGGGGCCGTCAACACCCTGACGCTCGAAGGGATGATGCGGGACGGCAAGGCCCTGCAGATGGGTACGAGCCATGAGCTCGGCACCAACTTCGCCAAGGCCTTCCACACCAGCTACCTGTCCAGGGAAGGCAGGCAGGAACTGGTCTGGCAGACCTCATGGGGCTCGTCGACCCGGATGGTCGGCGGGCTGATCATGGCGCACGGTGACGATCACGGCCTCCGGGTGCCGCCGCGGCTCGCGCCCGTCCAGGCGGTCGTCCTCGCGATCAAGGGGGACGAAGCGGTGCTGACCGCGGTCCGGTCCATCGGGGAGCGGCTGCGCGCCGCCGGGATCAGGACCGAGGTCGACGACCGCACCGACACCCCGTTCGGCCGCCGCGCGGTCGACTGGGAGCTGAAGGGCGTGCCGGTACGGATCGAGATCGGCCCGCGCGATCTGGAGGACAGCACCGCGATGCTGGCCCGGCGCATCCCCGGCGGAAAGGAGCCGGTCGCGATCGAGGCCCTGCCCGCGCTGCTTCCGGCGGTTCTCGAGGAGGACCAGGCGGCACTGCTGAGGGAGTCCCGGAGCCGGCGCGAGTCGTCCACCAGTGACGTCGCGTCCGTCGAAGAGGCGGTGGAGGCGGCGGCCGCGGGCGGCTGGGCGCGTATCGACTGGTCGGCCCTCGGTGCGGCGGGGGAGGCCCGGCTCGCGGAGCACGGGGTGTCCGTACGGTGCCTGGTCGCCGAGGACGGGTCGGTGCCGGACGCGGACGACGCCCCCGGTACTGTCGCCCTGGTGGCCCGCGCCTACTGACGCGGAGCCGCTCGGCACTCCGGCGTACGGTTGCCTCCTACGCGTCCGGGCGTACGGGTCGCTACGTACCACCTTGGTGTGAGCTGTGAGACTTCTCCGCAGATCTGCGCACCCGCCCTCGTCACGACGCATCAACGGCAACTGACTGGTACGTGCAAATTATTTGGGATGGCCCGGAATCGGAACACCTGGGCACTCGCGCTCGTTGTCACGACGTGAGCACGACACCACCTGTACTTGCCGCAGAGCTGGCACAGGCGTGGGCCGACATTCAGCGGTACCACCCCGAGCTGCCGGATCTAGCCGCGCCCGAGTCCCTGATCGGAGAGTCCTCGTCCGCCTGTGGCGCCGAGCTCTCCTTCGAACGACTGCTGCACGAGGCAGTCCATGGCATCGCCGCCGCGAGAGGTGTCCGCGACACCTCTCGAGCCGGCCGTTACCACAACCGTCGATTCCTCGCGATCGCCGAGGAGCTGGGCCTCGACCATGCCGAGGAGCCGCACCCCAGCAGTGGCTTCTCGCTGGTCACGCTCAACCCCGAGGCCAAGCGCAGATACCGCCCGACGAACGAGCGGCTGCAGCGCGCCCTCAAGGCGCATACGGTCGCCACCGCCGCCGACACCAAGCGTTCCTTCCGTGGCCCGGCCGCCCGGCACGGCTCCTCCGGCGGAGGCGTCCGCGTCAAGGCCGTCTGCGACTGCGGACGCAATGTGCGAGTCGTCCCGTCGGTCCTGGCGCAGGCGCCGATCGTCTGCGGTGGCTGCGGAAAGCCGTTCCGTATCCCGGAAGCCGCGGTCGCGGTGGGGTGACCCGATGTGGTGTGGCACAATGGCAAGCTGTACTCGACAGTCGCACAGGACCCCTCTCTCCTCCGGCTGACGCGTCCATCGGGCACCCGAGTACCGCAACCCCACGTGGCATCTTCGTTGTGCCCAACCACGTCATAGACCAGGAGACACCACTTCCGTGGCAGTCAAGATCAAGCTGAAGCGTCTGGGCAAGATCCGTTCGCCTCACTACCGCATCGTCGTCGCCGACTCCCGTACCCGCCGTGATGGCCGGGCCATCGAGGAGATCGGCCTGTACCACCCGGTGCAGAATCCCTCGCGCATCGAGGTCAACTCGGAGCGTGCGCAGTACTGGCTGTCCGTCGGCGCCCAGCCGACCGAGCCGGTTCTCGCGATCCTGAAGCTCACCGGCGACTGGCAGGCCCACAAGGGTCTCCCGGCCCCCGCGCCGCTGCTGCAGCCGGAGCCCAAGGCCGACAAGCGCGCCCTGTTCGAGGCCCTGGCCAAGGACACCGGCGAGGAGTCCAAGGGCGAGGCCATCACGCAGAAGGCGAAGAAGGCCGACAAGAAGGCGGACGAGGCTGCTGACGCGGCTGCGCCCGCCGAGTCGACCGAGGCCTGAGCATGCTCGAGGAGGCTCTCGAGCACCTCGTGAAGGGCATCGTCGACAACCCCGACGATGTGCAGGTCGCCTCGCGCAACCTGCGACGTGGTCGCGTACTCGAGGTCCGGGTCCACCCCGACGACCTCGGTAAGGTGATCGGCCGCAACGGCCGCACCGCACGCGCACTGCGTACCGTCGTGGGCGCCATCGGCGGCCGTGGCATCCGCGTCGACCTCGTCGATGTGGATCAGGTTCGCTGACAGAGTTGAACACCGGCACGGGCCGGGGAGGGCCATGCGCCCGCCCCGGCCCGTCGTCGTATGACAGGAGAGACACAAGGTGCAGTTGGTAGTCGCGCGGATCGGCCGTGCCCACGGCATCAAGGGCGAGGTCACCGTCGAGGTGCGTACGGACGAACCGGAGCTGCGGCTCGCGCCCGGGGCCGTGCTCGCCACCGAACCGGCCACCGTCGGACCGCTGACGATCGAGACCGGCCGGGTGCACAGCGGACGGCTGCTGCTCCGCTTCGAGGGCGTACGTGACCGTACGGCTGCCGAGGCCCTGCGCAACACGCTCCTGATCGCCGAGGTCGACCCGGCGGAACTCCCCGAGGACCCCGAGGAGTTCTACGATCATCAGCTCATGGACCTCGACGTGGTCCTCGCCGACGGCACCGAGATCGGCCGGATCACCGAGATCACGCATCTGCCGTCCCAGGATCTCTTCATCGTCGAGCGGCCGGACGGCAGCGAGGTGATGATCCCGTTCGTCGAGGAGATCGTCACCGAGATCGACCTGGAAGAGCAGCGCGCGGTGATCACCCCGCCGCCCGGTCTGATCGACGAGAGCCAGGCCGTGATCGCCTCCTCGCGCGACGAAGAGGGCGACGAGGACGAGGCGCCCGAGTCCGGGAAGGACGCCTGATGCGCCTCGACGTCGTCACGATCTTCCCGGAGTACCTGGAACCGCTGAACGTCTCCCTCGTCGGCAAGGCCCGTGCGCGCGGCCGCCTCGATGTGCACGTGCACGACCTGCGGGACTGGACGTACGACCGGCACAACACGGTCGACGACACCCCGTACGGCGGCGGCCCCGGCATGGTCATGAAGACCGAGCCGTGGGGCGAGGCGCTGGACGACGCCCTGGCGGGCGGGTACGAGGCCGGGGCGCACTCCCCGGTCCTCGTGGTGCCCACACCCAGCGGCCGTCCGTTCACCCAGGAGCTCGCCGTCGAGCTCTCCGAGCGGCCTTGGCTGATCTTCACGCCGGCCCGCTACGAGGGCATCGACCGGCGGGTGATGGACGAGTACGCGACCCGCATGCCGGTCGTCGAGGTGTCCATCGGGGACTATGTGCTGGCCGGCGGGGAAGCCGCGGTGCTGGTGATCACGGAGGCGGTGGCCCGGCTGCTGCCCGGCGTGCTCGGCAACGCCGAATCGCACCGGGACGACTCCTTCGCCCCCGGCGAGATGGCCAACCTGCTGGAGGGGCCCGTCTACACCAAGCCGCCCGAGTGGCGCGGCAGGGGCATCCCGGATGTCCTGCTCAGTGGTCATCACGGGAAGATCGCACGCTGGCGGCGGGACGAGGCGTTCCGTCGCACCGCGCGCAACCGGCCCGATCTCATCGAGCGCTGCGAGGCGAGCGGCTTCGACAAGAAGGACCGCGAGATCCTCTCCATCCTCGGCTGGTCGCCGGAGCCCGGTGGCCGATTTTGGCGCAGGCCCGAGGCCGTGGAAGAATAGGCCGCTGCTGTACGTCCGGTGTGCGCCCCTGCCACAGGGGGAACGACGCCCGCCCGACGCGATCAGCACCCCCATCTCCTTACTATCTCCCGTCGATGACCTGTGGCATCGGCGAAGAAAGCAGACAACATGGCTTCCCTGCTCGATGGCGTCAACGCCGCATCGCTGCGTACCGACGTCCCGGCGTTCCGCCCCGGTGACACCGTCAACGTCCACGTCCGAGTGATCGAGGGCAACCGCTCCCGTATCCAGCAGTTCAAGGGCGTAGTCATCCGCCGCCAGGGTTCGGGCGTCAGCGAGACCTTCACGGTCCGCAAGGTCTCCTTCAGCGTCGGCGTCGAGCGCACCTTCCCGGTGCACAGCCCGATCTTCGAGAAGATCGAGCTCGTCACCCGCGGTGACGTCCGTCGCGCCAAGCTGTACTACCTCCGTGAGCTGCGCGGCAAGGCCGCGAAGATCAAGGAGAAGCGCGACAACTGAGCTGACTCCCAGGTCCACAGGACGGCCGGATAAGCTCTGGCCCCGATGGACACGGAAGCCAAGCCCTCGGAGCGCGACCGCTCCTCCGCACCCGCAGCAGGGTCGGAGGAGGGGCCGCGCTCCTCGCGTATCCCGGACCGGTTGACCGCCTCGATCTCGTGGCGGCGGACCGCCGCACTCGGAGCCGTCTGCTCGGTCTTCGTGCTGCTCCTCAGCGCCTTCGTGGTGCAGCCCTTCCTGATTCCCAGCGGCTCGATGGAGCCGACACTGCGAGTGGGGGACCGGGTGCTGGTCAACAAATTGGCGTACCGTTTCGGCTCCGTCCCGAAGCGCGGCGATGTGGTGGTATTCGACGGCACCGGATCGTTCGTGCAGGAAGCTCCCCAGGAGAATCCCGTCACCGGGCTGCTGCACGGTGTGGCAGCGTCCTTGGGGCTGGCAGAGCCTGCCGAGACCGACTACGTGAAGCGGGTGGTGGGCGTGGGAGGCGACCGGGTGGTCTGCTGCGACAGGCGCGGAAGGGTCGAGGTGAATGGCCGGCCGGTCGATGAGGGCTACCTGTATCCGGGAGATGCGCCGTCCGGGGTGCGCTTCGACATCGTCGTGCCCGACGGCACGCTGTGGATGATGGGCGACCACCGCAGCAATTCCCGCGACTCACGTGACCACCTGGGAGAACCGGGCGGTGGCATGGTCCCGTTCGACATGGTGATCGGCAGGGTGGACTGGATCGGCTGGCCGCTGGGCCGACAGGGCTCGCTGCCGGACAGCTCCGCCTTCGTCGGCGTTCGGCCGACGGGCAGGGCCCATGGGTAACCGCGGGCGGCGGCAGGACGGGTCCGACGCCGAGATACCGCTGCCGACCGGCAGTCGGCCGACTGCCGCGCGCTCGCTGCCGACCAGGGCGGAACGGCGCAAACTGGCCCGCAAGGTCAAGCGGCGGCGACGCAGGTCGGCCGTGCGGGAGATCCCCCTTCTCATCACCGTGGCGCTGGTGATCGCGCTCGTGCTCAAGACCTTCCTGGTGCAGGCCTTCGTGATCCCGTCGGGGTCGATGGAGCAGACCATCCGGATCGGCGACCGGGTGCTCGTGGACAAGCTGACGCCCTGGTTCGGATCCAGGCCTCAGCGCGGCGATGTCGTCGTCTTCAAGGACCCGGGTGACTGGCTGAAGCAGGAGAATGCCGGGAAGAAGGACTCGCCCGTCGTCGTCAAGCAGGTGAAGGAGGCACTGACCTTCATCGGGCTGCTGCCGTCCGACGACGAACAGGATCTGATCAAACGGGTGGTCGCGGTCGGCGGCGACACGGTGAAGTGCTGCGACAAGAACGGCCGGATCACCGTCAACGGCGTACCGCTGGACGAGCCCTATCTGCATCCCGGCAATCCGCCCTCCCTCATCAAATTCGAGGTAAAGGTTCCGGCCGGGCGGATCTTTGTGATGGGCGACCATCGGTCCGATTCGGCCGATTCGCGCTATCACCTGGACGAGCCGGAACACGGCACGGTTTCCGAGGACGAGGTCGTGGGACGGGCTGTGGTGATCGCCTGGCCTTTCGGGCACTGGCGAAAACTGGAGGAACCGGCGACATTCGACTCCGTCCCTGACGCGCGCGCCGGGACGGCTGCTGCGTCGGGCCTGTCGAATAGTGTGTCGTCCAAGGATCCCGATGGAATGATCCCTCTCCCGACCCCTGCGGAACTCCCGCTCGTTATGGGAGTGGTGGGCCTGCACCGGCTAGGGCGCAGGCGGTGGCACGGAGTAAGGAGTGGATGTGGGGGATTTGGCGGTCGGCGCACGATCCGGACACGACGAACCCGAGGACCGGCCGGAGAATCCGGAGAGCGGCCAGTCCGCCGGAGCGGCGGACAACACGGAGGGTGACGGCCAATCTCCGAACGGCGGTAGTACGTCCCAGAAGAAGCCACGCTCCTTCTGGAAGGAGCTGCCCCTGCTCATCGGCATCGCGCTGGTTCTCGCGCTGCTGATCAAGACGTTTCTGGTGCAGGCGTTCTCGATCCCCTCGGACTCGATGCAGGACACGCTCCAGCGGGGCGACCGGGTGCTGGTCGACAAGCTGACCCCTTGGTTCGGCGCGGAGCCCAAGCGTGGCGAGGTCGTGGTCTTCCACGACCCGGGCGGCTGGCTGGAGGACACCCGGACGCCCAATCCGAATGTGGTGCAGAAGTTCCTCAGCTTCATCGGACTGATGCCGTCCGTCGAGGAGAAGGACCTGATCAAGCGGGTCATCGGAGTCGGCGGCGACACGGTGGAGTGCAAGAAGAACGGCCCGGTCATCGTCAATGGCAAGGCGCTGGACGACCAGTCGTTCATCTTCCCGGGGAACACCCCCTGCAATGACGAGCCGTTCGGCCCGATCAAGGTGCCCGAGGGCCGGATCTGGGTGATGGGCGACCACCGCCAGAACTCCCTCGACTCCCGCTACCACCAGGAGCTGCCGGGCGGCGGCACGGTCTCCAACGACGAGGTCGTCGGCCGGGCCATCGTCGTGGCGTGGCCGATCAACCGCTGGGCGACCCTGCCCGTCCCGAAGACCTTCGACCAGCCGGGGATCAATGACCGGTCGGGGATCAACACGGCGATGGGCCTGGCTCCGGGAGCACTCGGTGCAGCCGGAGCGCTGCCGCTCGTGTTGTGGCGTCGCAGGAGGCTGACCAGCGAGCGTACCGCCGGGTAGGGTGCCGACTCGGATCAGCGATTGTCGATCTCCGAGGTGGGGGACGCTGGGATGAGTGGAACAGGACGTACGGGTGACGGCCACGGCCGGCTCGGCAGCATGCTGTCGGGGCTGGCCGTGGCCGTCGGCTGTGTGCTCTTCCTCGGCGGCTTCGCCTGGGGAGCCGTGGTGTACAAGCCGTACACCGTGCCGACCGAGTCGATGACACCGACGGTGCACGCCGGCGACCGGGTGCTCGCACAGCGGATCGACGGCAGCGAGGTGCACCGGGGCGACGTGGTGGTCTTCACCGATCCGGTGTGGGGTGACATGCCAATGGTGAAGCGGGTCGTCGGGATCGGCGGCGACAAGATCGCCTGCTGCGACAAGGGCCGTCTCACCGTCAACGGCAAACCCATTGAGGAACCGTATCTGCAGACCAAGGGCCTCGCTTCGGTGAACGACTTCACGGCCGATGTTCCCAAGGGGCAGCTCTTCCTGCTCGGGGACGAGCGCAGCGCCTCGCTGGACTCCCGGGTCCACCTGGACGACCCGGGGCAGGGCTCCGTGCCGCGCAGCGCGGTGCAGGCCCGGGTGGACGCCATTGCCTGGCCGCTGGGCGGGATGGTCGGACGGCCGCAGACCTTCGCCTCTTTTCCCGGTGGGGTGTCGTCGCCCGGACCGCTGCAGCTGCAGCTCGGGGCCGTGGTGGCGGGTGTGGTGCTCATCCTCGTCGGTGCCGCATCCGGCCCGATCGCGGCACGGTCCGCGCGGTCGGCACGGAGCAAGCGCGAAAGGGTGACTGCCGATGCTTGTTGAGGAGCGGAAGGCCGCCAGGGTGGTGCTCCTGGACCCCGACGACCGCATTCTTCTGATACACGGGTTCGAGCCGGAGGACCCCGAGAGCACCTGGTGGTTCACCCCCGGCGGCGGTCTGGAGGGCGACGAGACCCGGGAACAGGCCGCGCTGCGGGAGCTCGCGGAGGAGACCGGGATCACCGATGTCGAGCTGGGCCCGCTGCTCTGGCAGCGGATGTGCTCGTTCCCGTTCGACGGGCGCCGCTGGAACCAGGACGAGTGGTACTTCCTGGCACGTACGACGCAGACCGCCACCGATACCAGTGGGCTGACCGGGCTGGAGCAGCGCAGCGTCGCAGGTCTGAGGTGGTGGACCTCCGCCGAACTGTCGGTGGCGCGTGAGACGGTGTACCCGACCAGACTCGCCGAGCTGCTGCGCACGCTGCTCGACGAGGGTCCTCCGCGTACGCCACTGGTTCTGGCTCCCGAAATCGCCTAAGCGCCCAGGGGTGCCGGAGCCTGGCGCACAATGGGGGCACGCACGGCTGAAGGGGAACATGCCAATGAGCGCCGAGGACCTCGAAAAGTACGAGACCGAGATGGAGCTGAAGCTCTACCGGGAGTACCGAGACGTCGTCGGTCTGTTCAAATATGTGATCGAGACCGAACGGCGTTTCTACCTCACCAACGACTACGAGATGCAGGTGCACTCGGTTCAGGGTGAGGTGTTTTTCGAAGTATCCATGGCGGATGCCTGGGTCTGGGACATGTACCGGCCCGCACGGTTCGTCAAGCAGGTACGGGTGCTGACGTTCAAGGACGTCAACATCGAGGAGCTCAACAAGAGCGATCTCGAACTTCCGGGTGGCTGAGCCCATTTTGCGTGCTCTTCAGGGGGATGGATTCCCACTTCCGGGTGGCTGAGTTATCCACAATCCCGGAGTTGTCCACCAAGATCCACCAGCTGGGACCGGACGCGTCAGAGTCGGTGCCGGAGGTGGTGCCGATATGAACGCACGGGGGGCACTCGGGCGGTACGGCGAGGATCTGGCGGCGCGGCTGCTGACCGACGCCGGCATGTCCGTACTGGAACGGAACTGGCGCTGTCGTGCCGGTGAGATCGACATCGTCGCGATGGACGGCGACGCACTCGTGGTCTGCGAGGTGAAGACCCGCAGGGCAGGTGCCTTCGAGCATCCGATGGCAGCCGTCACACCGGTCAAGGCTGAGCGGCTGCGACGGCTGGCCGGGATCTGGCTCCACCGGCATGGCGGTCCGCCGCCCGGTGGGGTCCGGATCGACCTGGTCGGCGTCGTGCTGCCCAGGCGCGGAGCACCCGTCGCCCAGCATGCGCGGGGGGTGGCCTGATGGGGTTCGCTCGGGCGTGTTCGGTGGCGCTCGTCGGCGTCGAGGGTGTGGTGGTGGAGGTCCAGGCGGACCTGGAGGCGGGGGTGGCCGCATTCACCCTGGTGGGGCTGCCGGACAAGAGCCTGGTGGAGAGCCGGGACCGGGTCAGGGCCGCTGTTGTGAACGCAGGGGCCGAGTGGCCGCAGAAGAAACTCACGGTGGGCCTGTCACCGGCCTCCGTACCCAAAGGCGGCTCCGGTTTCGATCTGGCGGTTGCCTGTGCGGTGCTGGGCGCGGCCGAGCGGATCGACCCGGCCTCCATCGCCGATGTGGTGATGATCGGTGAACTCGGGCTGGACGGCCGGGTGCGGCCGGTGCGCGGCGTGCTGCCTGCCGTGCTCGCCGCGGCAGAGGCCGGGTACCGCCAGGTCGTCGTGCCCGAGCAGACCGCGGGGGAGGCGGCGCTGGTGCCCGGGGTCTCGGTCCTCGGGGTACGGAGCCTGCGGCAGCTGATCGCGGTGCTCTGCGACGAGCCGGTGCCGGACGAGCGGCAGGCTCACGACGAGGGGCGCCCCGACACCATGCTGGCCGGGCTGATGGTGCCCGGCGCGGGTATCGGCACCGGGCTCGCCCGGGTGCCCGGGCAGGGTGAGGGCAACCCGCCGGATCTGGCGGATGTGGCGGGGCAGGAGCGGCCCCGCAAGGCGCTGGAGGTTGCCGCGGCGGGCGGTCACCACCTGCTGCTCTCCGGACCGCCGGGCGCCGGCAAGACCATGCTGGCCGAAAGGCTGCCGGCGATTCTGCCGACGCTGACCAGGAAGGAGTCCTTGGAAGTCACCGCGGTGCACTCGGTGGCAGGCATTCTGCCGCCGGGGGAACCACTGGTCACCCGTGCGCCGTACTGCGCACCGCACCACTCGGCGACCATGCAGTCGCTGGTGGGCGGGGGGAACGGGCTGCCGCGGCCCGGTGCGGTCTCTCTGGCCCACCGGGGGATTCTCTTTCTGGACGAGGCGCCGGAATTCTCCGTGCGGGCGCTGGATGCGCTGCGCCAGCCGCTGGAGTCGGGGCATGTGGTGGTGGCGCGCAGCGCCGGGGTGGTGCGGTTGCCCGCCAGATTCCTGATGGTGCTGGCCGCCAATCCCTGCCCGTGCGGCCGTCACACCCTCAGCGGTGCCGGTTGCGAGTGCGCGCCCTCGATGGTCCGGCGCTATCAGGCCAGACTCTCCGGGCCGTTGCTGGACCGGGTGGATCTGAGGGTGGTTGTCGACCCGGTCAGGCGCGAGGACCTGATGGGGCAGGGCGGCAGGGGTGAGTCGACGGCCACCGTCGCGGCCCGGGTCCGGGAGGCCAGGGCGCGGGCGGCGGACCGGTTGGCCGGCACCGTGTGGACCACCAACAGCGAGGTGCCCGGCCATGAGTTGCGGACCCGGCTGGTCGTGGCACCGGGCGCGCTGATGGAGGCCGAACGGGACATGGAACGGGGCGCGCTCACCGCACGGGGCCTGGACCGGGTGCTCAGGGTGGCGTGGACGGTCGCCGATCTGCGCGGTGCCGACCGCCCGGACGCCTCCGACATCGCGGTGGCGCTGGAACTGCGGACCGGGATCCCACGGGGCGCCTTGACGAAGGCCGGAGCGTCATGAATCCGTGGCCGGACCCTGGGCAGGAACCGGGGTGCCTTCCGGCGCGGGACCCGGCGCGGGGCACGGGGCCGGGGGTGGCGGTGAGTGATCGGGAACGGCTGGCGCGGGCTGCGCTGACCCGCATCCTGGAGCCGGGGGACGAGCGCGGCGGCCGCTGGCTGCGCGCGTGCGGTGCCGTCGAGCTGTTACGGCGGATCACCACCAGGGACGGGGCCGCGGAGCGGCTGAGCGGAATGACTCCGAAACGTCTGGAGGGATACCGGTTACGGGCCGAGCGCGCCGAGCCCGAGCGGGACCTGGCAGCGGTCGCCGCGCTCGGTGGGCGGTTCGTCTGCCCCGGCGACCGGGAATGGCCCAGCCAGCTCGACGACCTGGCAGACGCCAGGCCGACCGGCCTCTGGGTGCGGGGGCCGCGCGATCTGCGGCTCTGGGCACTGCGCTCGGTCGCCGTGGTCGGCAGCCGTGCCTGCACACCGTACGGATCCCATATGGCGGCGAGCCTCGGCGCGGGGCTCGCGGAGCTGGGGTGGGTGGTCGTGTCGGGAGCGGCGTTCGGGGTGGACGGGGCAGCCCATCGTGGCGCGCTCGCCGTTGACGGGGCGACGATGGCGGTCCTGGCCTGCGGGGTGGACGTCGCCTATCCCCGGGGGCATGCCGAGTTGATCGGACGCATGGCGGAACAGGGGCTCGTCATCGGCGAATTACCACCGTCCGATCATCCGACCAGCCGCAGATTCATTCTCCGGAACCGGGTCATCGCCGCGTTGACGCGCGGGACGGTCGTGGTCGAGGCCGAATACCGCAGCGGTTCGCTGGTCACCGCACGCAGTGCGCAGCGGCTCGGCCGCTTCACCATGGGCGTGCCGGGCCCCGCCACCAGCGGGTTGTCAGCGGGAGTCCATGAACTCCTCCGGGGGGAGGGAATCCTGGTGACGGATGCCTCGGAAGTCGCCGAACTGGTGGGGGACATCGGCGAACTCGCTCCGGCCAGACGCGGCCCCGTACACCCCAGGGACCTGCTGGACGCGGTCTCCGCCAGGGTTCTTGACGCGCTGCCGTCCCGCGGCGCCGTCGGCGGGCGCGATGTGGCCCGCGGTGCGGGAACCAGCATCGATGAAGCGCTCGGCAGACTGTACGAACTGCACTCACTGGGGTTCGTCGAACGTGATGGCGATGGATGGCGGTTGACGCCGAGACCGACATGCAATGGCGACGCGCGGCGAGGCGGTACTTGACCTGGAGCATTCGGGTGAAAAGGTGATGCCGATGACCTCGGCGGATCCTTCAGCGACGCCTCCGGGGCCGGCGCACGTGGCGACGGCCCCGGACCTCAGTCATGTTCGATCGGCCGGAATCGCACAGCGCCGATCCGCTGTCCTGCGCGGACCGCGACGCCTCAGTCACGCTACGCTCACATGAATTCCGACTCAGACATAAGTCCCCCAGCACTTCACGGCAGAACGGCTCAAGGCACCACATGCCCCAGCACACCTCCGGGTCTGACCGCGCGGCAGTACCACCGGCTGCGCGTGGCACTGTGCGCCCCCCCGCCCCCTCCTCGCTCGACGAGTTGTGGCGTTCATACAAGTCCACGGGCGACGAGCGGCTGCGGGAGCAGCTGATCCTGCACTACTCGCCGTTGGTGAAGTACGTCGCGGGCCGGGTGAGTGTGGGCCTGCCTTCCAATGTCGAGCAGGCGGACTTCGTCTCCTCAGGGGTGTTCGGACTGATCGACGCGATCGAGAAGTTCGACATCGAGCGCGCGATCAAATTCGAGACGTACGCCATCACCCGCATCCGTGGCGCGATGATCGACGAACTCCGTGCGCTGGACTGGATCCCACGCTCGGTGCGCCAGAAGGCGCGAGCCGTGGAACGCGCCTATGCCACGCTGGAGGCGCAGCTGCGACGCACGCCTTCCGAGCCGGAGGTCGCTGCGGAGATGGGCATCGCGCTGGAGGAACTGCACGCGGTTTTCAGCCAGTTGTCGCTGGCGAACGTGGTCGCGCTGGAGGAACTGCTGCATGTCGGCGGCGAGGGCGGTGACCGGCTGAGCCTGATGGACACGCTGGAGGACACCGCCGCCGACAATCCGGTGGAGGTCGCCGAGGACCGTGAGCTCAGACGGCTGCTCGCCCGGGCGATCAACACGCTTCCGGAGCGCGAGAAGACGGTCGTCACGCTCTACTACTACGAGGGCCTCACCCTCGCCGAGATCGGCAATGTGCTCGGGGTGACCGAGAGCCGTGTGAGCCAGATCCACACCAAGTCGGTGCTGCAACTGCGCGCGAAACTGGCCGACGCCGGACGCTGATGCCACCAGCGGCTGCCGACGGCCATGGCTGCTTCGGCCACTGATCGGGGCCACACCCGCCCTCCCGGACACCGGTCGCCGTAGAGTGGATGCGTGCCCAGGATTCGAGCGGCCTCGGTGGCCGAGCACCGGACCATGCAGCGCGGCGCCCTCCTGGACGCTGCCCGCTCCCTGCTGTCCGAGGGAGGTACGGAGGCATTGACCTTCCCCGCCCTCGCCGAACGCACGGGCCTCGCCCGGTCCTCCGTCTATGAGTACTTCCGCTCCCGTGCGGCCGTCGTCGAAGAGCTCTGCGCCGTCGACTTCCCCGTCTGGGCGGCCGAGGTCGAGAACGCGATGGAGCAGGCCACCACGCCCGTGGGAAAGATCGAGGCCTACGTGCGACGGCAGCTCGACCTCGTCGGAGACCGCCGCCACCGGGCGGTCGTCGCGATCTCGGCGAGCGAGCTGGACGCGGGCGCACGCGAGAAGATCCGGGCCGCGCACGGCGGGCTCATCGCCATGATCGTCGAGGCGCTCGGCGATCTCGGCCACGAGCAGCCGAGACTGGCGGCGATGCTGCTGCAGGGCTCGGTGGACGCCGCGGTGAGGCGTATCGAACTCGGCGTGGCGGAGGAGCCGGCCGTGATCGCGGACACCGCCGTCGCCATGGTCCTGCGAGGCGTACAGGGCGTACGGGACTGACGTCGGTGCCGCGCCGCGGCACCGACGAACAGAACGCCGGGGGCGGCGAGTCCGTCCCCGGACCCCTCGGCCGCGGGCCGGGGTTCCGGCACGCCGAACACCGGCAGCAGCCGGGACGGGCCCCGTCGCAGCAGCTCCGGCGGCAGCAGCGACAACGGATCCAGATATGCGTCAGCGCGCCGCAGTCCCCAGTGCAGACAGCCCGATGCGCAGTGGAAGGGCCCCGCCTCCACGACCGCCACTACTTGTCCTGCCGTCACCTTCTCGTCCTTCGCGACCAGCGCACGCACCGGCTCGTACGTGGTCCGCAGCGGCGGAGCGCCGGTCCCGGCCACCTCGATCGCCATCACCCCACGCCCCGCCACACGCCCTGCGAACGAGACCCGGCCCGAGGCCGCGGCGAGCACCGCCGTGCCCGGCTCTGCGTCGAGATCCACCCCGCGGTGGCCTCGTCCGTAGGTACTCGCCGGCGGCTCCCATCCCCGTGCGACCGCAGGCCGCCCGGTAAGCGGCCACAACCGGTCACCGTCCGGCCGGGGCGCCGCTGGGGACGCGGGTGCGGGTGCGGGAACAGGCGCGGGAACAGGCGCGGGCGCCGGCTCTTCGGCTGCCGCGACCGGCGTGCCGCACAGCGCTGGGAGAAGGACCAGCACCGCCACGAGCGCGGCGTCGCAGAATCGGAATCTGTGCCTGAAAAGGGAAACGGTCGGATCCGGTGTGCATCGCATGGCAGAACCGTCCCGCACCGCTCGGAATCGCGGGGATCATGAACCGGATCTGTGGACTACCGACCGGTTGTGGACAGCGCCGTCACCCGGCACCCGACCTGTCCCGTACACTTCCTATGGCGATCCGGGTCACCGGGTCGACTTCGCACGCCCCGCCACCTCCCTCTCTGCGGACGGTGGCCGCGCTCCTCGGTCCCTTGTGGCACGGCGCGTCGGGGCGTCAGGCGCGACAG
Organism: Streptomyces sp. NPDC088246; assembly: GCF_044741025.1. Lineage (NCBI taxonomy): Bacteria > Bacillati > Actinomycetota > Actinomycetes > Kitasatosporales > Streptomycetaceae > Streptomyces > Streptomyces sp. NPDC088246. Next base: position 99,287 of record NZ_JBIURV010000002.1, on the reverse strand, counting down.
CAATCCTGCGGTCGCGACAACCGAGCACCTCAAGGAGTACGGCCATGGCCGTCGTCACGATGCGGGAGCTGCTGGAAAGCGGCGTCCACTTCGGTCACCAGACCCGTCGCTGGAACCCGAAGATGAAGCGCTTCATCTTCACCGAGCGCAACGGCATCTACATCATCGACCTGCTCCAGTCGCTGTCGTACATCGACCGCGCCTACGAGTTCGTCAAGGAGACCGTCGCCCACGGCGGCTCCATCATGTTCGTCGGTACCAAGAAGCAGGCCCAGGAGGCCATCGCCGAGCAGGCGACGCGCGTCGGCATGCCGTACGTCAACCAGCGTTGGCTCGGTGGCATGCTCACCAACTTCTCCACCGTCTACAAGCGCCTTCAGCGTCTGAAGGAGCTCGAGCTCATCGACTTCGAGGACGTGGCCGCCTCCGGCCTCACCAAGAAGGAGCTCCTGGTTCTCTCCCGCGAGAAGGCCAAGCTGGAGAAGACCCTCGGTGGTATCCGCGAGATGCAGAAGGTGCCGAGCGCCGTCTGGATCGTCGACACCAAGAAGGAGCACATCGCCGTCGGTGAGGCGCGCAAGCTCCACATCCCGGTCGTCGCGATCCTCGACACCAACTGCGACCCCGACGAGGTCGACTACAAGATTCCGGGCAACGACGACGCGATCCGCTCCGTCACCCTGCTCACCCGCGTGATCGCCGACGCCGTCGCCGAGGGCCTCATCGCCCGTTCCGGTGCCGCCACCGGTGACTCGAAGCCGGGCGAGAAGGCCGCCGGCGAGCCGCTCGCCGAGTGGGAGCGCGACCTGCTCGAGGGCGACAAGAAGGCCGACGCCGAGGTGCAGACCTCTGCCGAGACCGAGAAGGTCGCGGACGCCGCCGAGACGCCGGCCGAGGCCGCTGCCGAGGCCCCCGCTGTCGAGGCTCCGGCCGCGGACGCCGAGCAGGCCTGACACCTCTGTCACGGCTGAATGACGGCGGGGGCCGGTGCCACGAGCACTGCCCCCGCCGTCCACCCGTAGATCTTTCAGACTTCGAGAGAGAAACACAGACTCATGGCGAACTACACCGCCGCTGACGTCAAGAAGCTCCGCGAGCTGACCGGCGCCGGCATGATGGACTGCAAGAAGGCGCTCGACGAGGCCGAGGGCAACGTCGACAAGGCCGTCGAGGCGCTCCGTATCAAGGGTCAGAAGGGCGTCGCCAAGCGCGAGGGCCGTTCTGCCGAGAACGGCGCCGTCGTCTCCCTCATCTCCGAGGACAAGACCTCCGGCGTTCTGCTCGAGCTGAAGTGCGAGACGGACTTCGTCGCCAAGGGCGAGAAGTTCCAGACCGTGGCCAACTCGCTCGCCGCCCACGTTGCCGCGACCTCCCCGGCCGACCTGGCCGCGCTGCTCGCCTCCGAGATCGAGGCCGGCAAGACCGTTCAGGCATACGTCGACGAGGCCAACGCCAACCTCGGCGAGAAGATCGTCCTGGACCGCTTCGCGCAGTTCACCGGCGGTTACGTGGCTGCGTACATGCACCGCACGATGCCCGACCTCCCGCCGCAGGTCGGTGTGCTGGTCGATCTCGACAAGGGGACCGCCTCGGACGAGGCAGTTGCAGCGGTCGCCAAGGACGTCGCGCAGCACATCGCCGCCTTCGCCCCGAAGTACCTCAACCGCGACGAGGTCCCGGCCGAGACGGTCGAGAACGAGCGTCGTGTCGCCGAGGCCACCTCTCGCGAGGAGGGCAAGCCCGAGGCCGCCCTTCCGAAGATCGTCGAGGGTCGCGTCAACGGCTTCTTCAAGGAAGTCGTCGTCCTGGAGCAGGCGTTCGCCAAGGACAACAAGAAGTCCGTCCAGAAGGTTCTGGACGAGGCCGGTGTCACCCTGAAGCGCTTCTCGCGCATCAAGGTCGGCATCTGAGTCCGTCCGCGAACAACGGTGGACCCCGATAGGGTCTGGTGCAGTCGTCGGCCGCACACATGCCGTACGACCGCAGATCTTGACGAGGAGGCCATTGCCGCTGAGGGACACCAGACCCACCGGCAATGGCCTTCTTCGTATGTGCACGAGGAGAATCTCCATGAACAAGGGCGCGGACGCCGCAACAGGTGACCACAAGCGCGACGACGGCAAGGTACCCGGGCGCTTCATGCTGAAGCTGTCCGGAGAGGCGTTCGCCGGCGGCGGGGGTCTCGGTGTCGACCCCGACGTCGTACACGCCATCGCCCGGGAAATCGCGGCAGTCGTCCGCGACGGCGCGCAAATCGCGGTCGTCATCGGCGGCGGCAACTTCTTCCGCGGTGCCGAGCTCCAGCAGCGCGGCATGGACCGGGCCCGCTCCGACTACATGGGCATGCTCGGCACGGTCATGAACTGCCTGGCGCTCCAGGACTTCCTGGAGAAGGAGGGCATCGACTCCCGCGTCCAGACCGCCATCACCATGGGGCAGGTCGCGGAGCCGTACATCCCGCTGCGCGCCGTGCGCCACCTGGAGAAGGGCCGTGTCGTCATCTTCGGCGCCGGCATGGGGATGCCGTACTTCTCCACCGACACCACTGCCGCCCAGCGCGCCCTGGAGATCGATGCCCAGGGTCTGCTGATGGGCAAGAACGGGGTGGACGGGGTCTACGACTCCGACCCGAAGACCAACCCCGACGCGGTGAAGTTCGACGCCCTTGAGTACAGCGAGGTGCTCGCCCGCGATCTCAAGATCGCCGACGCCACCGCCATCACGCTCTGCCGTGACAACCAGCTGCCGATCCTCGTCTTCGAGCTGACCGCCACGGGCAATATCGCCCGCGCGGTCAAGGGTGAGAAGATCGGCACGCTCGTGAGTGACCAGGGCACCCGGGCCTGAGAACCGGGGGACCTTCCGGGGAAGTCGAGGGAAGGTCCGGGGCCTGCGGGGAACACCCCGGGACAGGTCCCGAAGGATGGACAACGGCCTGCCGGTCGGACACCGTGCAGGTGAGGACGCGACGCAGGACCCGCCGGGCCCGAGCACGCCGGGCCCACTCAAGACACGCAGGAGCACGTGGTGATCGAAGAAACCCTCCTTGAGGCCGAGGAGAAGATGGAGAAGGCCGTCGTCGTCGCGAAAGAGGACTTCGCCGCGATCCGTACCGGCCGTGCGCACCCGGCGATGTTCAACAAGATCGTCGCCGACTACTACGGCGCGCTGACCCCGATCAACCAGCTCGCCTCGTTCTCGGTGCCCGAGCCGCGCATGGCCGTCGTGACGCCGTTCGACAAGAGCGCGCTGCGCAACATCGAGCAGGCCATCCGCGACTCGGACCTCGGCGTCAACCCGAGCAATGACGGCAATATCATCCGGGTGACCTTCCCGGACCTCACCGAGGAGCGTCGCCGCGACTACATCAAGGTCGCGAAGACGAAGGCCGAGGACTCCAAGATCTCCATCCGGGCCGTGCGCCGCAAGGCCAAGGAGACGCTCGACAAGCTGGTCAAGGACAAGGAGTCCGGCGAGGACGAGGTGCGTCGCGCCGAGAAGGAGCTCGACGACACCACCGCGAAGTACGTCGCACAGGTTGACGAGCTGCTCAAGCACAAGGAAGCCGAGCTGCTCGAAGTCTGATGAACGACTCTTCCTGGGGCGCCCCGCAGGGAGCCGGCCGCTGGGGTGCGCCCGAGACGCAGGCCGCCCCGGCGGGTCCTGCATACGATGTGCATGACGCCCAGCAGACTCGGCCCATGCCCATAGTGCCGGACGTTCCCGACGCAGGTAGAGACGCTGACGACCGTGATGACCGGGGCCAGGGGGCCGCACGCCTGAGCGGCGGCCCCCTGTTCCGTGACGAGAAGCCGCAGGAGCCCATGTCCACCGCGCCACCGCCCCCGCAGAAGAAACGTGCGGGCCGTGATCTGCGATCCGCGATAGGGGTCGGTGTGGGGCTCGGCGCCGTCATCGTCGCCTCGCTGTTCATCGTGAAAGCCGTCTTCGTCGGTGTGGTCGCCGTCGCCGTCGTCGTGGGGCTGTGGGAGCTCACCTCCCGGCTGGAGGAGCGCAAGGGCATCAAGGCGCCGCTCATCCCGCTGGCGGTCGGTGGCGCGGCGATGGTGGTGGCCGGATACGCACGGGGTGCCGAGGGCGCCTGGGTGGCGATGGCGCTGACCGCACTCGCGGTGCTCGTCTGGCGGATGACCGAGCCTCCCGAGGGCTACCTCAAGGACGTCACGGCCGGCGTGTTCGCCGCGTTCTACGTACCGTTCCTGGCCACCTTCGTCGCCATGCTCCTTACCGCGGACGACGGCCCTCAGCGGGTGCTCACCTTCCTCCTGCTGACCGTGGTCAGCGACACGGGTGCGTACGCCGTCGGCTGGCGCTTCGGCAAGCACAAGCTCGCACCGCGCATCAGCCCCGGAAAGACCCGCGAGGGCCTGTTCGGGGCCGTCGCCTTCGCGATGGTCGCCGGTGCGCTGTGCATGCAGTTCCTGATCGACGGCGGTTCCTGGTGGCAGGGACTGCTGCTGGGACTCGCGGTCGCGGCCAGTGCCACTCTCGGTGACCTGGGCGAGTCGATGATCAAGCGGGACCTCGGGATCAAGGACATGGGCACGCTGCTGCCGGGCCACGGCGGCATCATGGACCGGCTGGACTCGCTGCTGCCGACCGCCCCGGTGGTCTGGCTGCTGCTGGTGCTGTTCGTGGGTTCCGGCTGATACCTGAGCTCTACCGTTCTGACCTGGGCTTTTGCGAGTGAGGGTCCGTTGTCCACAGGGCGGCGGGCCCTCACTGTTCTGTCTGCGACACTGGATGAACCATGCCTAAGCCCGGAGAACTCACTTTCGTCGCGCCCCGCGGAGCCAAGAAGCCGCCGCGGCACCTCGCCGACCTCACGCCCGCCGAGCGCAAGGAAGCCGTCGCCGCGATCGGCGAGAAGCCGTTCCGCGCCCAGCAGCTCTCACAGCACTACTTCGCGCGGTACGCGCACGACCCGGCCGAGTGGACCAACATCCCGGCCGGTTCGCGGGACAAGCTCGCCGAGGCGATGTTCCCCGACCTGATGTCGGTGGTCCGCCACATCAGCTGTGACGACGACACCACCCGTAAGACGCTGTGGAAGCTGCACGACGGGACACTTGTCGAGTCCGTCCTGATGCGTTACCCGGAGCGGGTGACGATGTGCATCTCGTCGCAGGCGGGATGCGGGATGAACTGCCCGTTCTGCGCCACGGGACAGGCCGGTCTCGACCGCAATCTGTCGACCGCGGAGATCGTCCACCAGATCGTGGACGGCATGCGCGCGCTGCGCGACGGGGAGGTCCCCGGCGGTCCGGCGCGGCTCTCCAACATCGTCTTCATGGGCATGGGCGAGCCGCTGGCCAACTACAACCGGGTGGTCGGCGCGATCCGCCGGCTGACCGACCCGGAACCGGATGGGCTGGGGCTCTCGCAGCGCGGGATCACCGTCTCCACCGTGGGCCTGGTGCCCGCGATGCTCCGCTTCGCCGACGAGGGCTTCAAGTGCCGCCTCGCCGTCTCCCTGCACGCACCGGACGACGAGCTGCGCGACACGCTCGTCCCCGTGAACACGCGCTGGAAGGTGGGCGAGGTGCTGGACGCCGCGTGGGAGTACGCGGAGAAGTCCGGCCGCCGCATCTCCATCGAGTACGCGCTGATCCGGGACATCAACGACCAGGCGTGGCGCGGTGACCGGCTCGGCCGGCTCCTCAAGGGCAAGCGTGTGCACGTCAATCTGATCCCGCTGAACCCGACGCCCGGCTCCAAGTGGACCGCCTCGCGGCCCGAGGACGAGAAGGCGTTCGTCGAGGCGATCGCGGCACACGGAGTGCCGGTGACCGTGCGGGACACCCGCGGTCAGGAGATCGACGGGGCCTGCGGGCAGTTGGCGGCAGCCGAGCGCTGAGGCCGGAACGGCCCGTGTAGCCTGGGCCTGAAATCAACTTCATATTCCGACAGGGGAGCGCCACAGCGCTGAGAGTGCGGCACCGAGAACAGGTCGGCCGCAGACCCTCTGAACCTCGCCCGGGTCATTCCGGGTAGGAAGTTCGGTCATCAACTCATGCTGTTGCGCCCTGCCCGCTTCTCCAGGGGTGGGGCCGCGTCTCTTCCTGGCCAAAACCCAGGAGGAATCCACAATGAGCACCACACGCAGAACCAAGCAGCTTGCGGCGACGGCTGTCGTCGCCGCGCTCGGTGTCACGGCACTTGCCGGATGCGGGAGTTCCGGCGAGTCGGACTCCGGTTCCGGCTCCACGAAGAGCTCCGGCTCGAAGACCGTGACTCTCGTCAGCCATGACTCCTTCAACGCCTCCAAGGATGTGCTCAAGGAGTTCACGGAAGAGACCGGCTACACCGTCAAGGTGCTGAAGAGCGGTGACGCGGGTGTTGCGCTCAACCAGGAGATCCTGACCAAGGGCTCCCCGCGCGGCGATGTGTTCTTCGGCGTCGACAACACCCTGCTCTCCCGCGCTCTCGACAGCGGTCTCTTCATGCCGTACGAGGCGAAGGGCCTCGACCAGGTGGCGGCCGGCATCCAACTGGACGCCGAGCACCGGGTCACCCCGGTCGACACCGGCGACATCTGCATCAACTACGACAAGAAGTACTTCGCCGACAAGAAGCTTGCGCCGCCTCGGTCCTTCGACGACCTGGCGAAGCCCGAGTACAAGAACCTCCTCGTCACGGAGAACGCCGGGACCTCCTCGCCCGGCCTCGGCTTCCTCCTCGGCACCATCGCCACCTACGGCGAGAAGGGCTACCAGGACTACTGGAAGAAGCTGAAGAGCAACGGCGTCAAGGTCGTCGACGGCTGGGAGCAGGCGTACAACGAGGAGTTCTCCGGCTCCGCGGGCGGCAAGAAGGCCAAGGCCGACCGGCCGCTCGTCGTCTCGTACGCCTCCAGCCCGCCCGTCGAGGTGCTGTACGCGAAGCCGCAGCCGGCCGAGGCCCCGACCGGGGTCGCCACCGGGACCTGCTTCCGTCAGATCGAGTTCGCGGGTCTGCTGGACGGCGCGAAGAACGAGGCGGGCGGCAAGGCCCTGCTGGACTTCCTGATCAGCAAGAAGTTCCAGGAGGACATGCCACTCAACATGTTCGTCAACCCGGTCACCAAGAGTGCGGAACTGCCGGAACTCTTCACGAAGTTCGGCGCGACGGTGGACAGGCCGACGACCGTCGCCCCCGACGAGATTTCCAAGAACCGTGAGCAGTGGGTTCAGTCGTGGTCCTCGCTCGTAGTGAAGTAGCGAAGACTCCCGTACGCGGAACGGACGCGGGCGGGAGGAGCGAGCACGGGAAGAGCGAGCACGGGAAGAGCGGGCACGGGGAGGGGCCGCGCGGGAAGAGGCCGCGCGCCCGCTCCGCGCGCGCGAACCCGGCGCGCGCAAAGGCCTGGCGCGCGAGCGTGGTGCGGCTCGGCCTGATGGCCGTGCCCGTCGCGTTCTTCGCGCTGTTCTTCGCCTACCCGGTCGCCGCGATCGTCGGCCGCGGGCTGAAGGCGGACGGTGTCTGGCAGTTCGGCCGGATCGGCGAGGTGCTGACCCGGCCGGACATTCGCGACGTCCTCTGGTTCACCACCTGGCAGGCGCTCGCCTCGACCGCGCTGACCCTGCTGATCGCGCTGCCCGGCGCCTATGTCTTCGCCCGCTTCGACTTCCCCGGCAAACAACTGCTGCGGGCGGTCGTCACCGTGCCGTTCGTCCTGCCGACCGTCGTCGTCGGGACCGCCTTCCTGGCGCTGCTGGGACGCGGCGGGTTCCTCGACGAACTCTGGGGCATACGGCTCGACACCACCGTCTGGGCGATTCTGCTCGCCCATGTCTTCTTCAACTACGCGGTGGTCGTGCGGACCGTGGGCGGGCTGTGGTCACAACTCGACCCACGGCAGGAGGAGGCCGCCCGGGTGCTGGGCGCCGGGCGGTTCGCCGCCTGGCGGCGGGTCACCCTGCCGGCCCTCGCGCCCGCCGTGGCCGCCGCCGCGCTGATGGTCTTCCTCTTCACCTTCACCTCCTTCGGGGTCGTACAGATCCTCGGCGGCCCGGGGTACTCCACGCTGGAGGTGGAGATCTACCGGCAGACCGCCCAGCTGTTGGCCCTGCCGACGGCCGCCGTGCTGACGCTGGTGCAGTTCGCCGCGGTCGGCGCGATCCTCGCCGTCCACGCGTGGACCGTACGGCGCAGGGAGACCGCGCTGAAGCTGGTCGACCCGGCACAGACCGCCCGCAGGCCGCGCGGCGCCGGGCAGTGGGTGCTGCTCTGCGGGGTGCTGCTGACCGTGCTCGTGCTGATACTGCTGCCGCTCGGGGTGCTGGTCGAGCGCTCGCTGGACACTCCCGGCGGCCATGGCTTCGACTTCTACCGCGCCCTGCGGTCCGCCGACGCCGGCGGCGGTACGTTCCTGGTCGCCCCGCTCGAAGCGATCTGGAACTCAGTGCAGTACGCACTGGTCGCGACCGTCATCGCGCTGGTCATCGGCGGGCTCGCCGCCGCGGCGCTGACCCGGCGCGCGGGGCGGCTCGTCCGCGGCTTCGACGCCTTGCTGATGCTGCCGCTCGGGGTGTCCGCCGTCACCGTCGGGTTCGGCTTTCTGATCACCCTGGACAAGCCGCCGCTGGATCTGCGGACTTCATGGATTCTCGTGCCGCTCGCCCAGGCGCTGGTCGGTGTGCCCTTCGTCGTACGGACCATGCTGCCGGTCCTGCGGGCGGTGGACGGCCGGCTGAGGGAGGCGGCCGCGGTGCTCGGGGCTTCACCCCTGCGGGCCTGGCGGGAGGTCGATCTGCCGCTGGTGCGGCGGGCGTTGCTGGTCGCGGCCGGGTTCGCGTTCGCCGTGTCGCTCGGTGAGTTCGGCGCGACGGTGTTCATCGCACGGCCCGACCGCCCGACACTGCCGGTGGCCGTGGCCCGGCTGCTGGGGCGGGCCGGGGAGCTCAACTACGGCCAGGCGATGGCCCTCAGCACCATTCTGATGGTGGTCTGCGCCCTCTCGCTGCTGCTGCTCGAACGTATCCGCACGGACCGATCCGGGGAGTTCTAGAAATGCTGACACTGGAATCGGCCACGGTTCGCTTCGGTGAGCGGGCGGCACTCGACAGGGTGGATCTGGAGGTCGCCGAGCACGAGGTCGTGTGCGTGCTGGGGCCGAGCGGCAGCGGCAAGTCGACCCTGCTGCGGGTGGTCGCCGGACTGCACCCGCCGGACGGCGGCCGGGTGCTGCTGGACGGTGCGGACCAGGCCGGGGTGCCGGTGCACCGGCGCGGACTCGGCCTGATGTTCCAGGACCACCAGCTCTTCCCGCACCGGGATGTCGGCGCCAATGTCGCCTTCGGGCTGCGGATGCACGGGGTGTCGCGGCGCGATCAGGAGCGCAAAGTCCGTGAACTCCTCGACCTGGTGGGCCTGCCCGGCTCCGAACGGCGGGCCGTGGCCGCGCTGTCCGGCGGTGAGCAGCAGCGCGTCGCCCTCGCGCGGGCGCTCGCGCCGAGCCCGAAGCTGCTGATGCTGGACGAGCCGCTCGGCCAGCTCGACCGCGGCCTGCGTGAACGGCTCGTCGTCGAACTGCGCACGCTCTTCGGACGGTTGGGTACGACGGTGCTCGCCGTCACCCACGACCAGGGCGAGGCGTTCGCCCTCGCCGACCGGGTGGTGGTGATGCGCGGCGGGCGGATCGCCCAGGTGGGCACGCCGCTGGAGGTCTGGCAGCAGCCCGCCTCCGCCTTCGTCGCCCGGTTCCTCGGCTTCGACAACGTGGTGGAGGCGACGGTGGCCGGCACGGCCGCCGACACGGTGTGGGGCACGGTGCCGGTGCCCAAGGGGTCGCCGCAGGGGGCGTGCGATCTGCTGGTGCGTCCGGCCGGGGTCCGGATCGGCTCCCCGGACGGGGGGCTGCGCTGCACGGTCGGGACGCGAACGTTCCGGGGCAACCATGTCGCCGTACAGCTGACGCCGGTGGTCGGTCCGGTCCTGGAGGCGGAGTGTGCGCTGCGGGACGCCCCGGAGGAGGGCGCGACGGTCGGGGTCGGCTTCGACGCGGCGGAGACCGTCGTCCTGCCCGCCGTCTTGTGACCGGCCTCGCGCGTCCGGCAAAGGACACGGCCGGGTTCACTTGACCGGCCGAGCCGTATCCGACGATCCCGCCCGCCGTCTCCCGGCCTCCGGAACTGCTGGAGCGGCCCGGACCGATCACACGCGGCGGGCCTGCGCAGTGGTGTCCGTGCAAGCTGTAGGAGGACATGCGGCAGATCCGGAACGACTCCGGGAAGGACGGGAACAATGACCGAGTCAGCACGCGAGGGCATCGACATCACCCGCATCCTCGACGCCTCGCGGGAACTGGTCTTCGAGGCCTGGACGACGCCCGAGCACTTCGCCGCCTGGTACGGCGGGGATGCCGAGGTGCCGCTCGACAGGGTGTCGATGGATGTCAGGCCGGGCGGTGCCTGGAGCCTGGTCATCGTGGTGCCGGGCACCGAGATGCCCTTCCATGGGGTCTACCGCGAGGTCCTTGCACCCGAGCGGCTGGTGTTCACGCTGAAGGACGCCACCGCACCCGCCGACATCGAGGGCGAGACCGTCACCGTCACCTTCACCGACCGCGGTGACAAGACCACCGAAATGGTCTTCAAGCAGCGCGGCGGCAACCTCACGGCAGAGCAGTACGCAGCCGCCGAGGACGGCTGGGAGGCCTTCTTCGACGCGCTCGTGGCCCGTCTCGCGTCCCTCTGAATCGGCCCAGGCCTACCGCTTCGCCGACAACCGGGCGAGTGCCTCGGCGGCCTCGTCCACCGTGCCGACGAGCGCGATACGGGACTCCATCGGCCGACTGTCGGCCAGTGCGCGCAGCGGCGGCCACGCGGGCAGTTCCCTCGTCCAGTGCGCGCGGCCGACCAGTACCATCGGGGTCGGCCTGCCGCGGGAGCCGTAGTAGTTCGGCGTCGCGTTGTCGAAGATCTCCTGTACGGTGCCGGCCGCGCCCGGCAGGAAGATCACGCCCGCCGAGGAGCGGGCGAGCAGCCCGTCCTCGCGCAGTGCGTTGGCGAAGTACTTGGCGATGTGATCCGCGAACGGGTTCGGCGGCTCATGTCCGTAGAACCAGGTGGGGATCGAGACCGAGCCACCGCCACCCGGCCAGCGCTCCCGTACGGCGAAGGCGGCCAGCGCCCAGTCGGTGACCGACGGGGTGAACGAGGGGGCGGCGGCCAGGAGTTCGCAGGCCTTGTCCAGCATCGGATCGGGGTGCGGCGCCGCGTACGCCCCGAGGTTCGCGGCCTCCATCGCGCCCGGCCCGCCACCGGTGGCCACCGTCAGGCCGCTCCGGGCCAGCGTCCGGCCCAGCCGGGCCGCGGCCGCGTACTCCGCGCTGCCGCGGGCCGTCGTATGTCCGCCCATCACCCCGACGACCAAAGCGCCGGCGAGGTGTTCGTCCAGCGCGTCGGAGACCGCGTCGTCGTGGAGCGCACGCAGCATCGACGCGAAGGTGTCGCCGCTCGCCCGGGTCTCCTGGAGCCAGCGGTACGCGCGGGCATCGGGCGTCGCCGCATACCCGCCGTCCGTCAGCCCTTCGTAGAGCGCGTCGGGGGAGTAGAGCAGGCCGCGGTACGGATCGAAGGGCAGTCCGGGCACCGGCGGGAAGACGAACGCACCGTCGGCCCGTACCTTCGCCGCCGTTCCGGGCGTCATCAGACAGCCGAGGAAGACGGCACCGGCCGTATCGGCGGCCAGCAGGGCGGCGCCCCGGTCCGTCAGGTCGACGGACTGGACCCGGTGTCCGGCCAGCCTCCCGGAGGCGACCGCCGCGTCGAATTCGGCGAGCGACTCGATCTCCGGGCCGGGTACGGGTTTGCTGTCGTCCGGGTTGTCCACGTTGTCATGCTACGTAGCGGCCGAGGTGCGCGGGCGTGGCCGGGACGCGGCGTCCTCAGGCCGTCAGCGGCAGCGCCGCCAGCTCGGCGACCAGCCAGGTCAACGGGGCGAAGACGACCAGCAGCGCGGCGGCGCGAAGGGCCGTCGCGGCCCACAGCACCGAGGCCGGGGCACCCAGCCGCGACAGCGCCTGCGCCGTCCGGGTGCGGGCCTGCTTCGCCTCCAACGCCGAGGTCAGCAGCGTCGCCGACGTGCAGCCGAGGACGAGCGCCGCGCCCAGTGCCGTGAGCGGGCCGAAGGGGCGTGGCCCCGTCCCGTACAGCGCGTAGGCGGCGATCAGCGAGGAGAGCACCGCACAGACCACACCGAGCGGCCCGCCGATCCGGCGCGCCTCGCCCATCAGCATCCGGCCGGCCAGCAGCCGTACGGCGCCGGGGCGCACCACCTGCAGCAGCCGCCCGCAGAGATGTGCCAGGCCGGGGCCTGCCACGGCCAGGCCGATCGCCGTCAGCGTCCACCCCGCCAGCACTCCGGCCGGGGTGGCGTCGAACCTGCCGGGGAGCGGGAACAGGCTGCGCCCGTCGCCGCGGCTCAGGTAGGCCTCTACGGCGAGACCGGCCGCGATCAGTGCCACACCCCACGGCAGCCCGGTCGGGGGCGCCGCCGGAGTGGGCGGCCGGTCCTCCGGCGCGTCGTCCGAGGAGATGCTGTCCGGGACCGCTGCCTGGACCGGCCGGGTGCGCAGCACCAGCCCGCTCGCCGTCGCCGCGGCCACCGGGACCAGGGCCAGCAGCATGAGCACGGCCGCGAGCGGCAGCGGGGCGTCCGCGTCGAGCAGTCCCGCCGCCGCACCGTCGAACGGCAGCCCGGACAGATCGCCGCGCAGATGCAGGAAGAACAGCAGCGCCACCATCGACCCGAGGGTGCAGGAGACGGCTGTGGAGACTGCGGCGAGCGCGGTGAGCCTGACCGGCCCGAGGCCCACGGCGGACAGCCCGGAGCGTGGCCGGGTGCTCGGGTCCGTACGGGCCACCGCGACCGCGAGCTGCACGGTGGCGGCGAACGGTACGAAGCACCACAGCAGCCGCAGCACGGCCGCGGCGGAGTGCGCCGGGTGCCCCGATGCGTAGCCCAGGGCGCACAGCAGCAGGAAGCCGACCCCGGCGGAGGCGGCCGCGACCAGCAGCCGCCGCATCAGGACCAGCGGATGGGAACCCCGGGCTAGACGGAGAGCGAGCACGCGGCCCTGCCCTCCGCATCGGATACGCCGGGCAGGGCGACGGTGGCGACGGGGCGGCCGTCCAGCAGCGGGACCGTACGGTCGGCGAGGGCGGCGACCTCCGCGTCATGGGTGGCGAGCACGACCGTGATGCCGTGCGAGCGGGCCGCGCTGGTGAGGGTGCGCAGCACATGCGTCCGGTCGGTGCGGTGCAGGGTCGCGGTCGGCTCGTCGGCGAAGATCACCGAGGGGGAGGCGGCCAGCGCGCGGGCCACGGCGATCCGCTGGCGCTGCCCCTGGAGCAGCGTGTGCGGTCGCTTCTTGGCGCACGCACCGATGTCCAGCCGCTCCAGCCACTCCAGGCCGGTCTTCTTCGCCTCCCGGCGCGGGGCGCCGCGAAGCAGCAGCGGAAGTGCCACGTTCTCCCAGGTGTTCAGCTCCGGTACGAGCTGGGGCTCGGGGGCGATCCAGCCGAACTTGTCGCGGCGCAGCCGTTCGCGCAAGCGGGGGCCCATGGTATGGACGGGGACGCTGTTGAACCACACCTCGCCCTGCTGGGGCACCAGTTGACCGGAGAGGCAGTGCAGCAGGGTCGTCTTGCCGCTGCCCCTGGGGCCGGTCACGGCGAGGATCTCGCCGTCGTGGACACCCATGGAGACGCCACCGAGCGCGGGTGAGCCGTTGTGGGAGTGGTGCAGGGAACGCGCCCAGATCACGTCGTTGTCCGGCGGGGCCACCATGGCGTACACCTCGGTTCAGATCGTATGTCCCGTCCCCCTTACGGGGGAACGAAGAGGGGGCCGATCGGTCACTCGGCACCGTAAGGATTCGAACCGCGGTGTGGGCACAGCACACGGCCCGGGTGCGCTCCATCCCACTCGAATGGGCGCATCCGGGCCGTGTGGACCGTATGAAATGACCGCTGGAAGCCGGTCAAGCGGTGGTCAGCCGGTGGTCAAGCCACAGGGCCGTCCGGCGGATCACGGCCGGACAGATCCTGGCCCGTCGGGCGGACAGGGGCGATCGGCTGCCCGGTCCGTGGCCGGTCAGCCGATCGGACCGCCGGTCAGAGCTTGGTCCACGCCTCGGTGAGGACGGTCCGCAGAATGCCCTCGATCTCGTCGAACGTCGACTGGTCGGAGACCAGCGGCGGCGCGAGCTGGACGACCGGGTCGCCGCGGTCGTCGGCCCGGCAGTACAGGCCGTTGTCGTACAGCGCCTTGGAGAGGAAGCCGTACAGGACGCGCTCGGTCTCCTCGTCGGTGAAGGTCTCCTTGGTGGCCTTGTCCTTCACCAGCTCGATGCCGTAGAAGAAGCCGTTGCCGCGGACGTCGCCGACGATCGGCAGGTCGAGCAGCTTCTGCAGCGTCGTGTAGAAGGCGTTCTCGTTGTCCAGCACGTGCTGGTTGAGGCCCTCGCGCTCGAAGATGTCGAGGTTCGCGAGGCCGACCGCCGCGGAGACCGGGTGGCCACCGAAGGTGTAGCCGTGCAGGAAGGTGTTGTCACCCTCGTAGAACGGCGCGGCGATGCGGTCCGAGACGATGCAGGCACCGATCGGGGAGTAGCCCGAGGTCATGCCCTTGGCGCAGGTGATCATGTCCGGCACGTAGCCGAACTTGTCGCAGGCGAACATCGTGCCGAGACGGCCGAAGGCGCAGATGACCTCGTCCGAGACGAGCAGCACGTCGTGCTTGTCGCAGATCTCGCGCACGCGCTGGAAGTATCCGGGCGGCGGCGGGAAGCAGCCGCCCGCGTTCTGTACCGGCTCCAGGAAGACCGCGGCGACGGTGTCCGGGCCCTCGAAGAGGATCTCCTGCTCGATCTGGTCGGCGGCCCAGCGGCCGAAGGCCTCCGGGTCGTCGCCGTGGATCGGGGCGCGGTAGATGTTCGTGTTCGGCACCTTGTGCGCGCCGGGGACCAGCGGCTCGAAGGGGGCCTTCAGGGCCGGCAGGCCGGTGATCGACAGGGCGCCCTGCGGGGTGCCGTGGTAGGCGACCGCACGCGAGATGACCTTGTACTTGGTCGGCTTGCCCTGGAGCTTGAAGTACTGCTTGGCCAGCTTCCAGGCGGTCTCCACGGCCTCGCCGCCACCGGTGGTGAAGAAGACCTTGTTGAGGTCGCCCGGCGCGTAGTCGGCGAGGCGCTCGGCGAGCTCGACGGCCTTCGGGTGGGCGTAGGACCAGACCGGGAAGAAGCCCAGCTCCTGGCCCTGCTTGTACGCCGCCTCGGCGAGCTCGTGACGGCCGTGACCGGCGTTGACCACGAACAGGCCGGACAGGCCGTCGAGGTAGCGCTTGCCCTGGTCGTCGTAGATGTAGGTGCCCTCGCCACGCACGATGGTGGGAACGGGCGCGTTCTCGTAGTCCGACATGCGGGTGAAATGCATCCACAGGTGGTCGTACGCGGTTCGGCTGAGGTCCTTGCTCACGGCTATCGGGTTCCCCACATATAGGTCTGCTTCTTGAGCTTCAGGTACACAAAGCTCTCGGTGGAGCGCACACCGGGGATGGCCCGGATGCGTTTGTTGATCGTTTCCAGCAGGTGGTCGTCGTCCTCGCAGACGATCTCCACCATCAGGTCGAACGAGCCCGCGGTCATCACCACGTACTCGCACTCGGCCATGGCCGACAGCGCCTCGGCGACGGGATCGAGGTCGCCGTCGACATTGATGCCGACCATCGCCTGTCGTCGGAATCCCACGGTGAGCGGGTCCGTGACGGCGACGATCTGCATCACGCCCTGGTCGAGCAGCTTCTGGACGCGCTGCCGCACGGCCGCCTCGGAGAGGCCGACGGCCTTGCCGATCGCGGCGTACGGACGACGCCCGTCCTCCTGGAGCTGCTCGATGATTGCGAGGGATACGGCATCGACCGCTGGGGACGATCCGTTCCCGGTCCTGGAGTCTGCGCTGCGACTGGCCACGCATCCACTGTGCACCGGGACTCGTCTGTCTGGCAACCCCGAATCGATGAAATTCGTTGTCTGGGGGTCCAGATCTCACTGAATCCGAAGTTCACGGCGGTTGGGCATGTCGAAAGCGATACCTGAGCGACTAGGCTGGTCATCTCATCCATTGGACGTGTCGACAGGAGGGGTGGTTGTGACCACCGAGGTGCGCCGTCTGCGCAACTACATCAACGGAGAGTTCCGGGACGCCGCTGACGGGCGGACCATCGACGTGGTCAACCCGGCGACGGAAGAGGTCTACGCGACCTCGCCGCTCTCCGGCCAGGCCGATGTCGATGCCGCGATGGACGCCGCCGCGGCCGCTTTCCCCGCCTGGCGCGACGCCACGCCCGCCGAGCGCCAGAAGGCCCTGCTGAAGATCGCGGACGCCTTCGAGGAGCGCGCCGAGGACCTCATCGCCGCCGAGTCGGAGAACACGGGCAAGCCGATCGAGCTCACCCGCACCGAAGAGATCCCGCCGATGGTGGACCAGATCCGCTTCTTCGCGGGTGCCGCGCGGATGCTCGAAGGCCGCTCGGCCGGCGAGTACATGGAGGGCCTCACCTCGATCATCCGCCGCGAGCCGGTCGGCGTCTGCGCGCAGGTCGCGCCGTGGAACTACCCGATGATGATGGCCGTCTGGAAGTTCGCCCCGGCGCTCGCCGCGGGCAACACCGTCGTCATCAAGCCGTCCGACACCACCCCGGCGTCGACCGTGCTGATCGCCGAGATCATCGGCCAGATCCTCCCCAAGGGCGTCTTCAACGTCATCTGCGGGGACCGCGACACCGGCCGCGCGATGGTCGAGCACCCGACCCCGGCGATGGCCTCCATCACCGGTTCGGTACGGGCCGGCATGCAGGTCGCCGAGTCCGCCGCCAAGGACGTCAAGCGAGTGCACCTGGAGCTCGGCGGCAAGGCCCCGGTCGTCGTGTTCGAGGACACCGACATCGCCAAGGCCGTCGAGGGCATCTCCGTCGCGGGCTTCTTCAACGCGGGCCAGGACTGTACGGCCGCGACCCGCGTCCTGGTCCACGAGTCGATCCACGACGAGTTCGTCACCGCCCTCGCCAAGGCCGCCGCCGACACCAAGACGGGGCAGCCGGACGACGAGGACGTGCTGTACGGCCCGCTCAACAACGCCAACCAGCTGAAGCAGGTCAGCGGCTTCATCGAGCGGCTCCCCGCCCACGCCAAGGTCGAGGCGGGTGGCCACCGGGTCGGCGAGAAGGGCTACTTCTACGCCCCGACCGTCGTCTCCGGCCTCCAGCAGGACGACGAGATCATCCAGAACGAGGTCTTCGGCCCGGTCATCACCGTCCAGAAGTTCACGGACGAGACCCAGGCCGTCGAGTACGCCAACGGTGTCGAGTACGCCCTGGCCTCCTCGGTGTGGACCAAGGACCACTCCCGCGCCATGCGGATGTCCAAGAACCTCGACTTCGGCTGTGTGTGGATCAACACCCACATTCCGCTCGTCGCCGAGATGCCGCACGGCGGGTTCAAGAAGTCCGGCTACGGCAAGGACCTCTCCGCGTACGGTTTCGAGGACTACACCCGCATCAAGCACGTCATGACCTCGCTCGACGGCTGAGCGTTCGTCAGTTGCGGTGAGCGGCCCCGGGCATGAGTCCGGGGCCGTTTCCGTTCGGCACCGGCACCGGCACCGGCACCGGCACCGGCACCGGCACCGGCACCGGCATTGGCGCCGGAACCGGCGACGGCATCGACAGGGTGTGCGGACGGAGCGTGTGCTGCTGGACGGTTGGTCCATTGCCCGCGCCGTCGCCCGACCGGCATTCTGCGCAGGTGCGAGCAACCCCGAAGAACCTCATGTCCCGCCGGTCCCTGCTGCGCGCCTTCGGGGCCACAGCGGGCGGTGTCACGCTGGCCGGCTGCGGAGTGCCCGCCGCCTATGTGGAGCCCGGTGACCGCGCCGGTCGCGACACATCGGCGCGTGACCACTTCCTGCACTTCGCGAACTGGCCCCTGTACATCGACACCGACGACGAGGACACGTCGAAGCGGCCCACGCTCGACGCGTTCAGCAAGCGGACCGGGATCTCCGTCACGTACACCGAGGAGATCAACGACAACGACGAGTTCTTCGGAAAGATCAGCCCGGCCCTGATGAACCACCAGGAGACCGGCCGGGACCTGATCGTCATCAGCGACTGGATGGCCGCCCGGTTCGTCCGGCTCGGCTGGGTGCAGGAGATGGACCGGGCCAAGCAGCCCAATGTCGCCAAGTACCTGGATCCGCAGCTGCGTTCGCCCGCCTTCGACAAGGGCCGGATGCACAGCGTCCCCTGGCAGTCCGGGATCACCGGCATCGCGTACAACCGCAAGAAGCTCGGCCGGGAGATCAAGCACCTGAGCGATCTGTGGGCGGACGACCTGCGTGGCAAGGTGACGCTGCTGTCCGGGCTCGACGAGTCCTTCGCCCTTCTGATGCAGGGCAACGGCGTCGACATCACCCGCTGGAAGCGGGACGACTTCTACGAGGTGTGCGAGCAGGTGGAGAAGCTGGTGAAGAAGAGGCACATCCGCCGCTTCACCGGCAACGACTACATCAAGGACCTGTCGACCGGCGATGTGCTCGCCTGCCAGGCCTACTCCGGCGATGTCATCCAGCTCCAGGCAGACAACCCGGAGATCGAGTTCGTGGTGCCGGAGGAGGGCGCCGAACTCTGGGCGGAGTCCCTCATGATCCCCAACCTCGCCCGCCACAAGCGCAACGCCGAGAAGCTCATCGACTACTACTACGAGCCGGAGGTGGCCGCGGAGCTGGCGACCTGGGTGAACTACGTCTGCCCCGTCCCGGCCGCCCGCGAGGTGCTGGCCTCCTCCAAGGACGAGGAGGCCGCCGCGCTCGCCGAGGACCCGCTGATCTTCCCCGACGACGCCATGCGCAAACGGCTGGCGATCGCCCGGGACATCACCTCGGAGGAACGCACCGAGTTCGCCAAGAAGTGGAACTCCATCGTCGGCTTGTGAAGCCCTGCCAGGGGTGACGTAAAGAGCCAGTAAATCCCGGCGTACGCTGCGGACATGAGCGAGCGACGCGCCCTGCAGAGGCGTATACGCGTGTGGTTGGTCGTCTTCATCGTCTGTCTGGTACTGAGCGGGCTGACCGCCTTCCCGCTCGTCCACGAACTCCGCTGGGCCGAGGAGCTGCTGAGCTCCTCGGCCTCGCCCGTCCCCGAGCACTTCCCCGCCCTGATGGAGTGGATCACCCGCGTCCGGACCGGACTCGACGAGGCCGACGCGAAGTACCCCTTCGTGCTGTACGGCACCGACTGGCTGGCCTTCGCCCATCTGGTCATCGCGGTCGCCTTCTACGGTCCGTACCGCGATCCGGTCCGCAACATCTGGGTCATCGAGTTCGGCATGATCGCCTGCGCCGGCATCATCCCGCTGGCCCTGATCTGCGGACCGATCCGGGACATCCCCTTCTGGTGGTCGGTCATCGACATGTCGTTCGGGGTCTTCGGGGTGATCCCGCTGCTCGTCGTACGCCGCATGATCAAGCGGCTGGAGGCCCTGCCGCAGACACCGGCACCGGAACCGCTCTCCGCCGCGACGGCCGTCCGAGTCACTCCCGCGCCGGGGCTCCGAAGGCGCTGACGATCAGGCCCATCACGACGTCGTTGGTGCCCTGTCCCTTCGCGTCCGTGGAGTTCACGCTGTAGACGAGGGTGCGGGAGAGATCGCGGGTGCCCCCTATTCCCGCGTTGTAACCCCAGCGGCCACCGGTCTTGCCCCAGACCTCGTGGCCGCCCAGCCGCCACGAGGTCAGGCCCGCGCTGTACGCCGCGGGCGCGCCGGACTCGTAGTCACGGACCGAGGGCCCGGGCAGGGTGAACATCTCCTCCAGCAACGGCCCGCGCACCACCCGGCCGCGGAACAGGGCCTTGGTGAACCGCTCCAGATCGGCGGTGGTGGAGATGATGTCGCCCGCCGCCCAGCCGTCGGTCGCGCCCCAGACGCTCACATCGCGTAGTCCGGTCGTTCCGTCGTCGAGCCTCATCGTCTGGTAGCCGTGGTTGTGCGGGCCGTGGATGAGGGGATCGGCGCCGGGGTACGAAGTGCCGTGCAGACCGAGAGGCTCGATGATGCGGCGGGTGACCTCGCTCTCGTAGGTGTGGCCGGTGACCCTCTCGATCAGCAGCCCGGCCACGGTGTAGTTGATGTTCAGGTAGTGCTGGCGCTTCCCGGCCGGGAACTCCGGCGGCTTCGCCGTCGCCGATGCGACCATCCCCCGCGGGGTGTGGACCAGGAAGCGGTTCTCGTACCACTCCTCCACAGTCGTGCCGGCGAAGTCGGCGGAGGGCAGACCGCTGGTGTGGTTCAGCAACTGACGCACGGTGACCTTCTCGTACGCCGCCGGGATCAGCTCGGGCAGATAGGCCCGCACCGGCCGGTCCAGGTCGACCCTCTTCTCGGTGGCGAGCTGGAGCAGCGTGGCCGCCGTGAAGACCTTGGTCACCGAACCCGCCCGGAACCGGGCATCCGGGTCGGCCGGGCTGCCGGACCTCAGATCATGGAGGCCGGAGCTGCCGCGCCAGGCACCGGAGGTGCCCGAGAGCCGTGCCAGCGCAGCCGTCGCGGTGTCGCCCGGCAGCCCGGCGATGGCGGCGGCCAGCGCCTTCGCGTCCGGGGCGCCGTACGCCGGGGCCTTTGCCGCGGTGCTCGTGGCGGCGGGCTTCGGGGCGCCTGCGGCCAGAGCCGGAGCGGCCGGACCCGCCGCGAGACCGAGGACCAGGGCGGCGGCGAGGGCGGTGCGGGTGCGGGCGTTCATCGTGGGGCCTCCGGGGCGTGGAATCCATGACGGCCCAGTCGCTGCGCCGTCGCTGTTGTCGGATTCCATCCTGGTGAGCGCCGGGCCTCGGCGGATCCCCGGAGCGGGGGGTCTCGGGAGGGAGTTCTTCTCACCTGTGCGGGGGAGAGGAGTGCTTCGGCTCCCTCCGGCGAGGGAGCGACAAGACCGGTCTCGTACGCGCAGATCACTGCTTGGATGCGGTCGCGCAGCCCCAGTTTGGCGAGCACATTGCCCACATGGGTCTTCACCGTGTGCTCGCTGACGACCAGTGCTGCCGCGATCTCCCCGTTCGACAGACCGCGGGCCAGATGCAGCAGCGTCTCGCGCTCGCGGGCGGTCAGTACATCGAGCCGTTCGGAGGAGACGGCGCCGCCGACGGGGCGGGAGGTGTAGTCGGCGATCAGCCGACGGGCCACCGAGGGGGCGAGCAGGGAGTCGCCGGCCGCCACCACCCGTACCGCGTGCACCAGATCGTCCCTGCGGACATCCTTGAGCAGAAAGCCGCTCGCGCCCGCGTGCAGAGCCTCGTAGACGTACTCGTCGGAGTCGAACGTGGTGAGCATGACCGTCCGGCAGCCGGTCTCCGCGCTGATGGTGCGGCAGGCCTCGATCCCGTCCATGACCGGCATCCGGATGTCCAGCAGGGCGACTTCGGGCTTCAGCCGGCGCACCGCCTCGACCGCCTGCGCACCGTCACCGGCCTCCGCGACGACCTCGATGTCCGCCTGTGCGTCCAGGATCATCGCGAAGCCGCTGCGTACCAGCTCCTGGTCGTCGGCCACCATCACGCGAATCGTCAACTGCCCACCTCCACCCGGGACGTTACTAGGGGCAGGGTGACCTCCACCCGGAACCCCCGGCCGTCCGGGCCGGGGCCGGTGCGGGCCGTTCCGCCGTGGGCGGCCGCCCGTTCGGCGATGCCCACCAGGCCGAGTCCGGCGCCGGTCCCCGTGCCGGGACCGCGCCCGTCGTCGACGATGCGGACGACCAGCTCGGCGGGGCCGTGGACCAGCCGCACGGACACCGTCCGGGCGGCGGCGTGCCTGACCACGTTCGTCAGGGCCTCCTGCACGATCCGGTGGACCGCGACCTCGGTGTCCAGCGCCAACGGCCGGGCCGGGCCCATGACCTCGAAGGAGACCTCCAGACCACTGCCGCGGACCCGCTCGACGAGGCCGGGCAGCGCGGCCAGTGCGGGCTGGGGCTCGCGCGGTGACTCCGGGTCCGCCTCCCTCTCACGCAGCACACCGAGCATCCGGCGCAGCTGCACCATCGCGTCCCGGCCCGTCTCCGAGATTGCCTCGAACGCCGCCTCCGCGCGCTCCGGCGCCGTACGGACCGCCACCGGACCCGCCTCCGCCTGCACGATCATCAGGCTCACCGCGTGGGACAGTATGTCGTGCATCTCCCGTGCGATCCGCGCCCGTTCACGGGCCGCGGCCCGTTCCGCCTCTATCCGGTGCGTCAGCTCCAGCTGCCTGGCCCGGTCCTCCACGGCCCGGGTGTACGCCTGCCGGGTGTGGGTGAACCGGCCGAAGGCGTACGCCGCGGCGAAGACGATGAGCGAGAACACCAGCTCACGCGCCTCACCCGTGTTGAACGCGGTCGACGGGAAGACCACGGCGAGGGTCAGGGCTCCGAGGACCTGGCGCCCGGGCGACGGCGAGAGCGCCGCCACGGTGTAGAGGGCGACCAGGCCCGTGTACGGCAGCGTCTGTCCGGGGCCGTCGACGGCGAGCCCGTACAGCGCCTGGGCCGCGAAGACGGCGAGGAGTACGCGCACCGGCGCCCGGCGCCGCCACACCAGCGGCACCACGGTGAGGGTGGTCAGCAGATACGCCGTCGCCGTCGCCGGCTCCAGACCGGGATCCCGGGGGACGACCCACGGCATCGACACGGCGGCCTGCACCAGCAGGGCCACCCCGATGTCCGTCGCCCAGGGGCCGGTGTTCCACAGCTCCCGGGCGCGCGCCCACACCCCCCGTATGTCCATTACGGCTTCCGCGCCACCGCGCCGAACTGGGCGACCTCCACCGCACCGGGCCCCGCGCGCCAGCGTGCGCACGAAACGATGCCCGGCTCCACGAGTTCGAGCCCCGTCAGGAACGCGGCGAACTCGGCGCGGCTGCGCGCGGTGATCGGCGGGGTGGCGTTCTCGTTCCAGAACCGCATCGCCGCCTCGTTGCCCTCGCCGCCCAGCTCCAGCGTGGGGTGGGTGAGCACCAGATGGCTGCCGGACGGCATCGCGTCCATCAGCGTCCGTACGATGTGCTGCGCCTCGTCCGTGTCGAGGACGAAGTTGAGGACGCCGAGCAGCATGACCGCGACCGGCTTCTTCAGGTCCAGCGTCGGTTCGACGACCCGCAGGATCTGCTCCGGGTGGCGTGCGTCCGCCTCGATGTACTCGGTCGCGCCCTCCGGTGAGCTGGTGAGCAACGCGCGGGCGTGCGCCGGCACGATCGGGTCGTTGTCGACGTACACGATGCGGGAGTCAGGGGCGGAGTGCTGGGCGGCCTCGTGTGTGTTGCCGGCGGTCGGCAGGACGGTGCCTATGTCGAGGAACTGGCCGATCCCCGCGTCACCGGCGAGATACCGGACGGCCCGCCCCAGAAACGCCCGGTCGGCGCGTGCCACTTCGCCGATGCTCGGATACATGCCGGTGACCTGGTCGCCGACGGCGCGGTCCGCAGGGTAGTTGTCCTTGCCGCCGAGCCAGTGGTTCCAGACCCGCGCGTTGTGGGCGATGTCGCAACGGATGCGGTCGTCGAGAGGGGTGGTGCGGGCTTCGGTCACGTCTCTGCTCCTCTGGCTCCCGGCCTGGCATCACGGCGGATGCGGCGCTGTCCATGATGCCGGACCGATCAAGTGGAGCCGGTGGCCGAGGAGTTGGTGAGGACCCTCTGCAGGGCGTCGACCCGGTTGGTGGTGATCGAGTCGACCCCCTGCCGGACGAGGCGGCGCATGGTGCGCCTGGTGTCGGCCGTCCAGGCGGAGACCAGCAGTCCGTCCCGGTGGAGACGGTCCGTCAGCTCCCGGTCCACCAGACCGAACCGGTAGTTCAGCCACCTCGGCCGCACCGCGTCCAGCAGCGCGGCGCGTGGTGGCGCGAGTGTCGTCCAGGTCAGGGCGATCTCCGCGGACGGATCGGCGGCGCGCACCCGCAGCATGGCATCCGGGCCCGCGCAGTAGTACGCCCGCTCACCGGCCCCGCACTCGCGCACCACGCCGACGATCCTGCGTACCGAATCATCGGTGGAGCCGGGCAGATCGACCATGACGCGGTGCGTCCCGGCGGCGAGCAGCGCGTCGCGCAGTGTGGGCACACCGCCCGCGGTCAGCTCGGTGAGCTCCTCGTGGGTCAGCCGGTCGAGACGCACGTCATGGCCCCACAGGCGCTTCAGCGTGGAGTCGTGCAGCAGGACCGGTACACCGTCGCGGGTGACTCGCACATCGACCTCGACCGCGTCCGCCCCCCGTTCGAGGGCGGAGCGGATCGAGGGCAGCGTGTTCTCGCGGACACGGTACGGATCGCCGCGATGGGCTACGGCGGTGACAGTGGTGGCCATGAGGCCATTGTGGCCACCGGGGTCAGCGGCCGGTGCGCTCCAGCCAGTTCGTCGTGTACGTGTCGATCTCGGCGGCCAGCGTCCGCTTGCCGGCCGCGTCGAGGTACGACGCCTCGACCGCGTTCTTCGCCAGCGCCGCGAGACCCCGCTCGTCCAGACCGAGGAGACGGGCGGCCACCCCGTACTCGTTGTTGAGGTCCGTGCCGAACATCGGCGGGTCGTCGCTGTTGATGGTGACCAGGACGCCCGCCTGCACCATCTCCCTGACCGGGTGCTGCTCGATGTCGGCCACCGCGCGGGTCGCGATGTTCGAGGTCGGGCAGACCTCCAGCGGGATGCGGTGCTCGGCGAGGTGGGCCAGCAGGTTCGGGTCCTGGACGGAGTTGGTGCCGTGGCCGATGCGTTCGGCGCGCAGATGGGTCAGCGCGTCCCAGACGGTCTGCGGCCCGGTGGTCTCCCCGGCGTGCGGCACGGAGTGCAGGCCCTCGGCGATCGCCCGGTCGAAGTAGGGCTTGAACTGCGGGCGCTCCACGCCGACCTCCGGGCCGCCGAGCCCGAACGAGACGAGCCCCTCGGGACGGAGGTCCACGGCGAGCCGGGTGGTCTCCTCGGCTGATTCGAGCCCGGCCTCGCCGGGAATGTCGAAGCACCAGCGCAGTACGACCCCGAGCTCGGCCTCGGCGGCCTTGCGGGCGTCCTCTATCGCCTCCATGAACCCCTGCTCCGGGATGCCGCGCCGGGTCGAGCTGAACGGGGTGACGGTCAGCTCCGCGTAACGGATGTTCTGCCGGGCCATGTCACGGGCGACCTCGAAGGTCAGCAGCCGGACGTCCTCCGGGGTGCGGATCAGGTCCACGACGGAGAGATACACGTCGATGAAGTGGCTGAAGTCCGTGA
Organism: Streptomyces sp. NPDC088246; assembly: GCF_044741025.1. Lineage (NCBI taxonomy): Bacteria > Bacillati > Actinomycetota > Actinomycetes > Kitasatosporales > Streptomycetaceae > Streptomyces > Streptomyces sp. NPDC088246. Next base: position 74,002 of record NZ_JBIURV010000002.1, on the reverse strand, counting down.
ACGTGAAGTAGTCGGCCAGTGCCTCGGGGTCGGTGGGGACCTTGGAGTCGGGGTGGTGCGCGGCCAGCTCGGCGACGATACGGGGCGAGGCGGACCCGACGTGGTGGACATGCAGTTCCGCCTTGGGCAGCCCCGCGATGAAGGGGTGCAGATCGGTCATCGGATACTCCGGGGGCGTGGGACGGTTCGGGTGCCGGGCGCGGTCGGCCGGGCAGGGGACGGGGATCATCGTAGGCCGCGTCCTGCCGGACGGTGCTGGGCCGTAGCATGACGGGATCACGATGGGGGAGGCACATGTCAGACAACACAGAGCAGCCCGCGGGCGGGGCCGCGCCGCGCGATCCGTGGGCTCCGCCGGACAGCAGGGTGCCGCTGGAGAAGCAGGCCGGTGATCCCCGGCCGCCTGCTGTGCACGATCAGCCGACGGCGACCTCGATGCCGGGTGTGGAGGACGGTCCCGCGCCCGCCACGGGACCGGGGTTCGGCCCGGGAGGGCAGACCGGGCCGGTGCCCGGCTCCGGGGCCGGGTTCGGCCCCGGGGAGGTGCCGCCGCCGCCGATCGCACCGAACGGACCGGGCCAGCAGGTCCCGCCGGCGGGGGGACAGTACGGCTACCCGGCGCCACCCGTCCCTCCGTACGGCGCCGGCTACCCGGGCTACCCCGGCTACGGCCAGACGCCCTGGGCCGGCCCGGCGCCCGCGAACGGCCTCGGCATCGCCGCGATGGTGCTCGGCATCATCGCTGTCGTGGGGTTCTGCATGTGGGGCCTGGGGGTCGTCCTCGGTGTCCTCGCGCTGATCTTCGGCATCATCGGCCGGGGCCGGGCCAGGCGGAACGAGGCGACCAACGGCGGCATGGCGCTCGCCGGAATCATCCTCGGATCGATCGGCATCGTCATCAGCGGGGCGTTCCTCGCACTCATGATCTGGGGCATGGCGAGCGGCAACTTCGAGGAGGGCGGCACGACCGGCGACCAGACCGTCTACGAGGAGCCCTACGCGTCGTAGTCCGTCGGTGCCCCGCACCGAACCCTCGTAGTAACGACAGCAGTCTCCACCCGAGGGCCGGGTGGGCCGGAGCCCGGCCCGCCCGGCCCTCGGTCATCCCGGCCGCCTCATGGAGCGCGCAGCTCCGCCCGCGCGTCCATCAGCGCGAACCCCAGCAGATTCAGCCCCCGCCAGGTCGTCGGATTCTCCGCACGCGGGTCGTCCGCCGCCAGCCCGATGCCCCAGATCCGGTCCATCGGGCTCGCCTCGACCAGCACCCTGTCCCCGGTGTTCAGCAGGAACTCCCGCAGCTCCGGGGTCTGGGCGAACTTGTGGATGCTGCCGGCCACCACCAGTGCGTACCGCTCGCGCTCCCACACCGCCTCGTCGAAACCGCGGACCAGCCGGCCCACCTTCTTCGCCTGGGCAGGGCTCTTCGCCGACACGGCCCTGGTCTCCGACTCGGCGTCGCCGAAGAGTCGCGCCTTGGCGGCCATCATCCAGTGCTCGGCCGACGCATACGTCACCCCGTCGACCGTGAAGGGGGCCGGCCACCACTGACTGAGACAGCTCGCACCGATGCTGCCGTCGGGCCGCGGGCGATGCCCCCAGAAGTGCAGGTACTTCACCTTCTCGCCGCGCTCGGTCCGAGCCAGGAGATCGTGCATGCGTTCCATGACACGCGAGTCTGGCATCCGCCACTGACACTCCGTACGGGGAATTCCGCAACGACACGACACATGGTCGACAGATTCCGTTGCGTAACCAAAAGGCAACAACGGAATCACTTGTTGGGGTCGAGCCGCTCTGTCAGGATCGGCAGTCAAATCGAGCAAAGGCTACGCCGCCCCACATTCCGGGGACAGCGGCGGAGGAGAGCGTCATGGGCAACGGCATCCAGGTGCGGGACCGCTTCGCGGACGGCGCACAATTCATCGGCGGAAAGCTGCGGTCCGGTACATCGGGACGTCATCACGAGGTGGTGAACCCGGCGACGGGCGAGACCGTCCACACCTACGAACTGGCGGGCACCGCCGATGTCGACGCGGCCGTCGCCGCCGCACGCGAGGCGTTCCCCGGCTGGTCGGGCGCGACTCCGGCGGAGCGGGCCGAGGCGATGCACCGCTTCGCCGCCGTCCTCGCCGAGCAGGCCGACGACTTCGCCTACGTCGAGTCCCTCCAGTGCGGCAAGCCGATCAAGCTCTCCACCGAGTTCGATGTGCCCGGCACCGTCGACAACACCTCCTTCTTCGCGGGCGCCGCCCGCCATCTGGAGGGCAAGTCGGCCGCCGAGTACGACGGCGACCACACCTCCTACGTGCGCCGTGAGGCGATCGGCGTCGTCGGCTCCATCGCGCCCTGGAACTACCCGCTCCAGATGGCCGCCTGGAAGATCCTCCCAGCCATCGCCGCAGGAAACACGATCGTGCTGAAGCCCGCCGAGATCACCCCGCTGACCTCGCTCATGTTCGCCCAGGCGGCCACGGAGGCGGGTATCCCCGACGGCGTGATCAACATCGTCACGGGGGCGGGCAAGGAGGCCGGCGAGCATCTCGTCGGCCACCCGGACGTCGTCATGACCTCATTCACCGGCTCCACCGCCGTCGGCAAGCGGGTCGCGGAGATCGCCACCTCCACCGTCAAGCGCCTGCACCTCGAACTCGGCGGCAAGGCTCCCTTCGTGGTCTTCGACGACGCCGACCTCGAAGCCGCGGTCAACGGCGCGGTCGCCGGAGCGCTCATCAACACCGGCCAGGACTGCACCGCCGCCACCCGCGCCTATGTCCAGCGCCCGCTCTACGACGCCTTCGTGCAGGGCGTCGCCGAGCTGATGGAAACCGTCCGGCTCGGCGACCCCTTCGACCCGTCGACCGACCTCGGCCCGCTGATCAGCCACGCCCAGCGGGACCGGGTCGCCGGATTCGTCGAGCGAGCCCGCGCCTACGCCACCGTCGTGACCGGCGGCGAGGCCCCCGGCGGCGAACTGGCGGCCGGTGCCTACTACCGGCCGACCCTGGTCGCCGGTGCCGCACAGGACAGTGAGATCGTCCAGTCGGAGATCTTCGGCCCGGTCCTGGTCGTGCTGCCCTTCGACACCGACGACGAGGGCATCCGCCTCGCCAACGACACCCCGTACGGACTCGCCGCCTCCGCCTGGAGCCGCGACCTGTACCGGGCGAACCGCGCCACCCGCGAGATCAAGGCGGGCTGCGTCTGGATCAACGACCACATTCCGATCATCAGCGAGATGCCGCACGGCGGATACAAGGCCAGCGGCTTCGGCAAGGACATGTCGGCGTACTCCTTCGAGGAGTACACCCAGGTCAAGCACGTCATGTACGACAACACCGCGGTCGCCGAAAAGGACTGGCACCGCACGATCTTCGGGGACCGATAAGCCGGCCGACCCCGGCCACACACACCCGAAAGGGCAACGCGCATGGAGCAGTACGAGCCCGAGCGTCTCTCCGCGGCCCAACTGGCCGCGATGCGACGCAGTCTGACCGGCGGCCGGGGCGCCCTGACCCGCCGATCGCTGCTGCGCGCCTCCGGCATGGGGGCGCTCGCGATCGGCGGTCTCGGCACACTGAGCGCCTGCGGCATCCCGCCGGCGAAGCGGGAGGGGGACGCCGCGGCGGCCTCCGACGACCACTCGGCCAAGGAGAAGCAGGTCAACTTCTCCAACTGGACCGAGTACATGGACGTCACCGACGACGGCAAGCACCGGCCCACCCTGGAGGCGTTCACGGAGCGCACCGGGATCAAGGTCAAGTACACCGAGGACATCAACGACAACGTCGAGTTCTTCGGCAAGATCAAGCCGCAGCTCGCGGCCGGCCAGGACACCGGCCGCGACATCATCTGTGTCACCGACTGGCTCGCCGCCCGTATCGTCCGACTCGGCTGGGCGCAGAAGCTCGACCCCTCGCACCTGCCGCACGCCTACGCGAACCTGTCGGCGCAGTTCCGCTCCCCGGACTGGGACCCCGGCCGCGCCTACTCGTACCCGTGGGCGGGCATCCCCGCCGTCATCGCCTACAACTCCAAGGCGACCGGGGGCCGCAAGGTCGATTCCGTCAGCCAGCTGCTCGACGACCCGAAGCTCAAAGGACGGGTCAGCTTCCTCTCGGAGATGCGCGACTCCATCGGTCTGACCCTGCTCGACATGGGCAAGGACCTCGGCACGTTCACCGACGCCGACTACGACGCCGCGATCGGCCGGCTCCAGAAGGGCGTCGACAAGAACCAGATCCGGCGGTTCACCGGCAACGACTACACGGCCGACCTCGACAAGGGTGACATCGCCGCCTGTGTCGCCTGGGCCGGTGACATCATTCAGCTCCAGGCCGGAAACCCGGACATCAAGTACGCCGTCCCGGCCGCCGGATACGTCATATCCAGCGACAACCTGCTCGTCCCGGTGAAGGCCAGACACAAGACCAACGCCGAGAAGCTCATCGACTACTACTACGAGCCGACGGTCGCCGCCCAGCTTGCCGCGTACATCAACTTCGTCTGTCCGGTCGACGGAGTCCGCGACGAACTGGCGAAGATCGACAAGGCGATGGCCGACAACGTCCTGATCCTTCCGGACAAGGAGATGGCGGCCAAGTCGCACGCCTTCCGCTCCCTGACGGCCGAGGAAGAGACGGCGTACGAGGAGAAGTTCGCCAAACTCATCGGTGCCTGACCGCCGCGCGCATTCCTTTCCCCGATCTCCCCTGACACCAATGGGACCGCGATCCATGACACAGCAGCAGACAGGCGGCGACGTCCGCCTCACCGGGATCAGCAAGACGTACGGCTCCTTCGCCGCCGTCAAACCGCTCGATCTGACCGTCCCGCAGGGCTCCTTCTTCGCGCTGCTCGGCGCGTCCGGCTGCGGCAAGACCACCACCCTGCGGATGATCGCGGGCCTGGAAGAGGCGACCACCGGCACCGTCTCGCTCGGCGGCCGGGACATCACCGACCTGCCCCCGTACAAGCGGCCCGTCAACACGGTCTTCCAGAGCTATGCGCTCTTCCCGCACCTCGACATCACCGAGAACGTCGCCTTCGGTCTGCGCCGGCGCGGCATCAAGTCGGTGAAGAAGCAGGTCGACGAGATGCTGGAGCTCGTCCAGCTCGGCGACTTCGCCAAGCGCAAACCGCACCAGCTCTCCGGCGGCCAGCAGCAGCGCGTCGCCGTCGCCCGCGCCCTGATCAACCACCCGCAGGTACTCCTCCTCGACGAGCCGCTCGGCGCCCTCGACCTCAAGCTGCGCCGCCAGATGCAGCTGGAGCTCAAGCGCATCCAGACCGAGGTCGGCATCACGTTCATCCACGTCACCCACGACCAGGAGGAGGCCATGACCATGGCCGACACCGTCGCGGTGATGAACGGGGGCCGGGTCGAGCAGCTCGGCGCCCCCGCCGATCTGTACGAGAACCCGAAGACGACCTTCGTCGCCAACTTCCTCGGCACGTCCAACCTCATCGAGGGCGAGATCGTCTCCGCGGGCACGGACATCGTCGTGGCGGCCGGCGGCGGAAAGCTGCGGCTGCCCACCGAGCGATGTTCGGCCCCGACCGCCAACGGCGGCAAGCTGCTGCTCGGCGTACGCCCGGAGAAGATCTCGCTCGCGCACGCCGACGACGCGGACGAGATAGCCGACGGCCGCAACCGGGTCACCGGCCGGATCGTCGACTCCAGCTTCATCGGAGTGTCCACGCAGTACGTGGTGGAGAGCCCGGCGGGCAAGGCGCTGCAGGTGTACGAGCAGAACATCGAGCGTGATGCCCGGCTCGCCCCCGGTGCCGAGGTCGTCCTGCACTGGAACCCCGCGCACACCTTCGGCCTGGACGCCAGTCAGGACATCGACGCCGGTGTGGAGACGGTGGAGGACGCGGCGTGACCGTCACCCAGGCGCCACCTGTCGCGCCGCTCACGGAGCCGAAAGTACGTAAGGCCTCCGCCCGCAAGCGCCTCGTCCCCTACTGGCTGCTGCTCCCCGGCATCCTGTGGCTCGTCGTCTTCTTCGCGCTGCCGATGGTCTACCAGGCATCGACCTCCGTACAGACGGGATCCCTGGAGAAGGGATTCGAGGTCACCTGGCACTTCCAGACCTACTGGGACGCGCTGAAGGACTACTACCCGCAATTCATCCGGTCCCTGCTGTACGCGGGCACCGCCACGCTCCTGTGCCTGCTGCTCGGCTACCCGCTCGCGTACCTCATCGCCTTCAAGGCGGGCCGCTGGCGCAATGTCGTCCTGGTGCTGGTCATCGCGCCGTTCTTCACCAGCTTCCTGATCCGTACGCTCGCCTGGAAGACGATCCTCGCGGACGGCGGCGCGGTCGTGGACGTACTGAACACGCTGCACATCCTGGACGTCACCAGCTGGCTCGGCTGGACCGAGTCGAACCGGGTGCTGGCCACGCCGATGGCGGTGGTCTGCGGTCTCACGTACAACTTCCTGCCGTTCATGATCCTGCCGCTCTACACCTCGCTGGAGCGGATCGACGGCAGGCTGCACGAGGCGGCCGGCGATCTGTACGCCACCCCCGCCACCACCTTCCGAAAGGTGACCTTCCCGCTCTCCATGCCGGGAGTCGTCTCCGGAACTCTGCTGACCTTCATCCCGGCCAGCGGTGACTACGTCAACGCGGAACTGCTGGGCTCCACCGACACCAAGATGGTCGGCAGCGTCATCCAGACCCAGTTCCTGCGCGTCCTCGACTATCCGACGGCGGCCGCGCTCTCCTTCATCCTCATGGCGGTCGTCCTGATCATGGTCACCGTCTACATCCGCCGCTCCGGGACGGAGGACCTGGTCTGATGCCCGTACTGCGCTGGATACGCCGGAATCTGATCGTCATCGCGGGTCTGCTGACCCTCGCCTACATGATCCTTCCGAACGTCGTCGTGATGGTGTTCTCGTTCAACAAGCCGAAGGGGCGCTTCAACTACGCCTGGCAGCACTTCTCCCTGGACGCCTGGAAGGACCCCTGCGGCGTCGCCGACATGTGCGGCTCGCTCTCGCTGTCCCTGCAGATCGCCACCTGGGCAACCGTCGGCGCTACCGTCCTGGGCACGATGATCTCCTTCGCGCTGGTCCGCTACCGCTTCCGGGCGCGCGGCGCGATCAACTCGCTGATCTTCCTGCCGATGGCGATGCCCGAGGTCGTCATGGCCGCCTCGCTGCTCACGCTCTTCCTCAACATGGGCGCACAGCTGGGCTTCTGGACGATCCTCATCGCGCACATCATGTTCTGCCTGAGCTTCGTGGTGACGGCCGTCAAGGCGCGTGTGATGTCGATGGACCCGCGGCTGGAGGAGGCGGCCCGCGATCTGTACGCGGGACCCGTGCAGACCTTCCTGCGGGTGACGCTGCCGATCGCCGCCCCCGGAATCGCGGCGGGAGCGCTGCTCGCCTTCGCGCTCTCCTTCGACGATTTCATCATCACCAATTTCAACGCGGGCTCCACCGTGACCTTCCCCATGTTCGTCTGGGGATCGGCACAGCGCGGCACGCCCGTGCAGATCAACGTCATCGGTACGGCGATGTTCATCATTGCCGTCACGGTGGTTGTCGCCGGCCAGCTGATCGCGAACCGGCGGAAGAACAACGCACGATAGAAAGCCACGAAGGAGTTGGAAACCATGGCCCCGGTCGCCATGCGTACTGCTGCACAATCACTCTCCGACGCCAAGCCGGTCTCGTTCTGGCTCGACGACCCCGGCAGGCCCGAAGCGCTGCCCGCGCTCACCGGTGACGAGCACTGCGATCTTCTCGTCATCGGCGGCGGCTACAGCGGACTGTGGACCGCGCTGATCGCCAAGGAACGCGACCCGGAGCGGGACGTCGTACTGATCGAGGGGCACGAGGTGGGCTGGGCCGCCTCGGGCCGCAACGGCGGATTCTGCGCCGCCTCCCTCACCCATGGTCTGCCCAACGGCCTGGAGCGCTGGCCGGACGAGATCAGGAAGCTGGAGGAGCTGGGCGAGCGGAACCTCGATGCCATCGAGGCCGCCGTCGCCCGCTACTCCATCGACTGCGAATTCGAGCGCACCGGCGAAATCGATGTCGCCACCGAACCCCACCAGCTCGCAGAGCTTCAGGAATGGCACCAGGAGGCCGAAAGGCTCGGCTTCACGGGGGTGGAATTCCTGGACCGGGACGCGCTGCGCGCCGAGGTCGACTCGCCCACGTTCCTGGGCGGGCTCTGGGACCGGCGCGGGGTCGCCATGCTGCATCCCGCGAAGCTGGCCTGGGGGCTGAAGCGGGCCTGTCTCGACCTCGGAGTGCGGATGTACGAGCACACCCGGGGCCTCGAACTGGCCAGGTCGACCACCGGAATGGCGGTCCGCACGCCGTACGGGAGGGTCTTCGCACGCCGTGTCGCCCTCGGCACGAACATCTTCCCTTCGCTGGTCAAGCGGGTACGCCCGTACACCGTGCCGGTCTACGACTACGCGCTGATGACCGAGCCTCTCACCGCCGACCAGCTCGCCTCGATCGGCTGGAAGAACCGGCAGGGACTGGGCGACAGCGCCAATCAGTTCCACTACTTCCGGATGTCGGCCGACAACCGGATTCTGTGGGGTGGCTATGACGCGATCTATCCGTACGGGGGCCGGCTGAGCGCCGATCTCGATCAGCGACCGGAGACCTTCCTCAAGCTCGCGGGCCAGTTCTTCGACTGTTTCCCGCAGCTGGCCGGGGTCCGTTTCAGCCATGCCTGGGGCGGGGCGATTGACACCTGTTCCCGCTTTTCCGCATTCTTCGGTACGGCCCATCAGGGCCGGGTCGCCTATGCCGCCGGATATACCGGACTCGGCGTCGGAGCCACCCGGTTCGGGGCCGATGTGATGCTCGATCTGCTGGCGGGCGAACAGAATGAGCGGACCGCTCTGGAAATGGTCCGCAGCAAGCCGATGCCGTTCCCGCCGGAGCCCTTCGCCTGGGCCGGGATCGAGCTCACCAAGCGGTCCCTGGCCAGGGCGGACAGCAATGGCGGGCATCGCAATCTGTGGCTGCGGACGATGGACCGGCTGGGGCTCGGCTTCGACAGCTGAGCACGGCGGACCCCCGCCCTCAGGGGCGTGATCCGGTTCACTGCCGACCGATGGCCCGAACCCGCGTAATGGACCGGTGCCACCACTCCCTCCCGTGCGGAAGCGCCGGCAATGCATGGCCGGTGCACACGGAATGGGGACCGGTCATGGCCGGCGCGGGGGTCGGAGCAGCAGTCGAGTGGCTCGCATCGGTGGCACCGGAGCCGGACGCCTGCCGGCGGGAGTGGGAGCGCAATCCCCAGGGGGCGCGCTCCTTCCCGCCGGCCGACGCTGGGACGTACTGATTCTTCCGGGGGAGCCGGGCTGTCCCACGCTCGATGTGCTCACCCGTCTCATCGACCCTGGGCCGGTTCTCGCCGATTTCGGCGCTGCCCGCATGGGCTTCTTCGTGCCGCCTGGCACCGTCACCCGCTGGGTCGGCACCGGTGTACGGGGAGCGGGGCGGGGGAGGGGACCTGGACAGTCGTGCCGCACCCCGGGCGGGAGGCCACGGGCGGGGTGCGCCGGCTGATCCCGCCGGACGGCTCGGGAACGCTCACCGACGCGATACTTCTGGAGCTTGCGACACATGAGGCGGCGGCGGGGAGGGCCGAGAGCGGCGCGGACTGAGGGAACGGCAGGGACCGGAGGCGGGGGCTGCGGGGATCGGGCGCAGAGAACGGCGGACGCCGCAGGCAGCAACCCGGGGGGCCCGGAGTGCTGCCAGAGGTCTTGACAACCTGATTGGTCTGGACCATGTTGTGGCCGCCGTGCCCAATTCCCCCCATGCGCGGAGGCCATTGTTGAACGCACGGGACCCCCGCCCGTTTACCGGACTTCTGGCCGCTTTCTCGGCGGCCCTGCTCGCCGCCGGCGGCCTGGCCGCCACCGCACCGTCCGCCGCCGCCGACTCCGACCTGGCGCGCAACGGCGGCTTCGAGGCCGGCCTGGACGGCTGGAGCCGTACCGGCGGCAGCGGAGCCGCCGTCAGTACACCGGTTCACAGCGGCACTTCGGCGCTGAGAGCGACCCCGGCCGGCAGCGACAACGCCAAGTGTTCCCAGTCCGTGACCGGACTGATGACGTGGTCGATCAACTGGGACCGCTTCAACAACGGGGAGTTCTCGAAGAACTTCGACGCCTACTTCGGCAGCTGAGGCCCAGCGGCAGGAGCAGCAGCCCGCACAGGAACCAGCTGCCCAGCACATCCAGCGGCCAGTGATAGCCGCGCAGCACCAGACCGATGCCCGTCGCCGCTGTCAGCGAGACGGCGGCGACGGGCATCATCCACGACCGGCTCGCATACGGCGAGGTCAGCAACGCCGCCGCCCCGTACGCCACCGCGGCCGTCGCCGCATGGCCGGACGGGTAGTAGCCGGTGGCGTCGGTCAGGGGTCCCGGGCGGGCGATCCAGTCCTTCAGCGGGACGACCAGCAGGGGCACCGCCGCCATGGTGAGCGCCGCGTACAACGGCTCACGGCGGGCGCCGCGCACCAGGGCCCAGACGATCGCGCAGCCCAGGACCGGGAGTGCGAGCTGCATATTGCCGAGGTCGGCGAAGAATTCGGTCAGCCGGGCGGGGCCGTGTCCCACGAGGGCCCGGCCGGTCTGCTCGTCCAGCGAGCGCAGTGGACCGTCGGTTGCGACCTGCCAGGTGGTGAGCGCGAGGAGTGCCAGGAGGGAAGAGACCAGAGAAATGAGAAGAGCCGGCCGCCCGGGAACAGGGGGGGTGGTTCCGGGGCGGCCGGTCGGATCGGTTTGCCGCGCGCCCCGGGGGGTTTGGGGCGAGCGGCCATCCGATCGGTGAGGAGTTCCGGAGCCAGAGGCTCCAGTGGTGTGCGCGAAGGCACGGCCAGGACGGTGCTGGGGAAGCTCCGGCCCGGCGTCGCCGGCAGTCCCCTGCGGGCGGGGTGTTTCTCTCATCTGCAGAAACCGTACGTCAGCCGACGGGGGACCGACAGACGGAAACGGATCCCGCCATCGGCCCCCCACACGTTCTTCACAGGCCCTCACGCGGGCCCCTGCATCCCCGGCGAAAACGCCTTCCGTCACCGCCGGGGTTCGCACAGGTCAGATCTGGCCGAAAGCCTGCTCGATGACGTCGAGAGCCTCGTTCAGCAGGTCCTCGCCGATCACCAGCGGAGGCAGGAAGCGCAGGACGTTGCCGTACGTGCCACAGGTCAGGACCAGCACACCCTCGGCGTGGCAGGCCTTGGCGAGCTTCGCGGCGGCCTCCGGGTTCGGGTCCTTCGTGCCGGACTTCACCAGCTCGATCGCGATCATCGCACCGCGGCCGCGGATGTCACCGATGACATCGCCGTTCGGCAGCTTCGCCTGCATCTCGGCGAGGCGGCCCTTCATGACCTCCTCGATGCGCTTCGCCTTGCCGTTCAGGTCCAGCTCGCGCATCGTCTCGATGGCACCGAGCGCGCCCGCGCAGGCCACCGGGTTTCCGCCGTAGGTGCCGCCGAGGCCACCGGCGTGGGCGGCGTCCATGATCTCGGCGCGGCCGGTCACGGCGGAGAGCGGCAGACCGCCCGCGATGCCCTTGGCGGTGGTGATCAGGTCGGGGACGATGCCCTCGTCCTCACAGGCGAACCACTGACCGGTACGGCAGAAGCCGGACTGGATCTCGTCGGCGACGAAGACGATGCCGTTGTCCTTGGCGAACTGCGCGATCGCCGGGAGGAAGCCCTTGGCCGGCTCGATGAAGCCGCCCTCGCCGAGCACCGGCTCGATGATGATCGCGGCGACGTTGTCCGCGCCGATCTGCTTGGTGATCTGGTCGATGGCCTGAGCGGACGCCTCGGCGCCGGCGTTCTCGGCACCGGTCGGCCAGCGGTAGCCGTACGCCACCGGCACCCGGTAGACCTCGGGCGCGAACGGGCCGAAGCCCTGCTTGTACGGCATGTTCTTGGCGGTCAGCGCCATCGTGAGGTTGGTGCGGCCGTGGTAGCCGTGGTCGAAGACGACGACCGCGGTGCGCTTGGTGTACACGCGGGCGATCTTCACGGCGTTCTCGACGGCCTCGGCGCCCGAGTTGAACAGCGCGGACTTCTTGGCGTGGTCGCCCGGCGTCAGCTCGGCGAGCTGCTCACAGACCTCGACGTACCCCTCGTACGGCGTGACCATGAAACAGGTGTGGGTGAAGTCGGCGAGCTGCGCGGACGCACGGCGTACGACGGCCTCGGCGGAGGCGCCGACCGACGTCACGGCGATTCCGGAACCGAGGTCGATCAGACGGTTGCCGTCCACGTCCTCGATGATCCCGCCACCGGCGCGGGCGGTGAACACCGGCAGGGTGGAGCCCACACCTGCGGCGACCGTCGCGAGACGGCGGGCCTGCAGCTCCACCGACTTCGGGCCGGGAATGGCAGTGACGACGCGGCGCTCCTGCGGAATTGCGGTCATGAGGGGCTCCTGTGGGGTGTTTCGGACGCTTCTCTCTCTGCAGGCTATGGGCGAGGCCCGGGGTCCGGCATGTTCCGTTCGGGAGTGGTGGCCGGACCCGGTTGTCCGCCACGGACATAGCGACGGGGTGCGGGGGCCGGGCTGCGGCGGTGCACGGGCGGGAGGCAACGCCCCGGGGCACGGCCGAAGGCTTCCCGCCGGACCGCGTCCGACGGGGTGGTACGGGGCACTAGATTGATGACTTCGGGCGCCTGCGCCCGGAGTTACCGGTCGGCGCTGGTCAGGGGACGAGGGACAGCACATGGACACCGAGGGCACGTACGACTCAAGCGGCACCCGCTCCGGTCATCCGGTGCCGCGCCCGGCCGGCCCGCCACCGCCCGGACTGCCGCCCAGGCCGGGCTACGCCCCCGCCTCGGGCCCCTCCCTCGGGGACTGGCTCCGCACCCCGAGGCCCGCCGCGGAACCCGGTGTCTGGCGGCTCGGTCACGCCCCCCGGCCCGCCGAGGAGAAGGAGCGCACCCCGGACCGCACGCTGGTGAGCGGCGCGGTGATCTCGTTGCTGGCCTGCATCCTGCTCTGGTCGCTCTGGCGCAACAACTACATCCCGTACTGGCGGGTTCCGCTCAAGCTCTTCACCCCCGGCGACTGGTGGGGGCCGTTCGGCGACGAGCCACAGACCCGGGGCGCGGTCCGTGCGCTCGACATCTACCGTCTGCTGATCATCGGGGGCCTCGTCTACGGATTCGGCCGGCTGGGCAATTGGCCCGCCGCCTTCGAGCGGTGCGTCGCCGCCAGGGGGGCCGCCGCACGGGCGGGCGGTGCGGCGATCGGTGCGCTGCTGGTCTGGCTCCTCGTCTGGAACGGGACCGTGCCGGGGATGGGACTGGTCTTCGGCGTGGTGCCGCATGGCTGGCTGGGCCACGACCGCACGCAGTCCACGCTGATCAGCTACGGGCTGTACGCCCTGCTCACCCTGGTGATCGTGTGGCCGTTCGCCAGGCTCGGGCGATGGGCCGAGCTGTGGCGCCGCAGCCGCTCCGGGCAGCCGGCTCCCGGCCGGGACGGCCGCGACCCGGCGAGGCCGCACGCGCCCGGCGGTGCGGACGCCATCGTCGAAGGCAGCGAGGAGGACCCGGCCGAGTGGCCCGATCTGCGTGCCGCCGGACAGCACCAGGCCGCCGCCGCGCTCGCCAGGGAAACCCGGTCCGGGCGGATGAACGATGTCGACTACGCCCGCATCCGCCGCGCCTGGACATCCGTGCGCGCCGACCACTCCAGGCTCTCCGCCTTCACCGACACCGTGCTGCGCAACGGCTCCGCCGCCTGTACCCACCCCTCCGGCGCACGTGACCTCCCGGTACGCGCCGCCCGGCACGATCTGCTGGTCCAGCAGGTCAGGCTCGGCACCGTCGAGGGCGGCGAGCGCAACCCGTACGCCCGCCGCGGCAGCGGCATCGCCCTCGATCCCGGGCTGCTGGGCACGTCCCTGCTCGCCGTCGGCCCGCCCGGCGCGGGCAAGAGCCGGGCACTGATCCGGCCCGTCGTCGAATCCCTCGCGCTGCAGGCGCTCGCCGGACAGGCCGCCGTCGTCGCCGTGTGCGCCGCCGGTACCCAGCTCGGCGGCGACCAGGGGTTCGACGTCGTCATCAAGGTCGGCGACCCGTCATCCGTGCACGATCTCGATCTGTACGGCGGCACCACCGACCCCGACGAGGCCGCGACCGTCCTCGCCGACGGCCTGGTCGGTGACCTTCCCGAGGTGGACAGCAGACGCGCCGCCACGGCCCTCGCCCAGCTCCTCGGCCCCTTCCGGGCCGCCCACGGCCGTTTCCCCTCCGTGCCGGAGCTGCGGGAACTCCTGGACGGTGTGCCCGGTGCCCTCGCCGCTCTGCGAGAGGCGCTCGACGCGACGGGACACCCCGGCATGCAGCGCGAGCTCGACGGCCGCGCCCGCCAGTCCGGTGCGCCCGGCGATCCGGGCCCGGCTCTCGCCGACCGCGTCGCCCTGCTCGACCGGCCCGCCTTCACCGAGTTCTTCGACACCACGGGCAAGGCCCGCCCCTTCTCGCTGCGCGCCCTGGAACACCCGCTCCGGGTCCGTATCGATCTGCCCGAACGCGGCCACGCCGAGGCGTCCCGGGTACTGGCGCGTCTGGTACTCGCCCAGTTCACCGCGAGCGCCGCGGCCCGTACCGACCGTTCCCTCTTCGCCTGTCTGATCCTCGATGACGCGACCCACACCCTGACCCCTGACACCGTCCGCGGAATCCAGCGGCTGCGCTCCGCGCACGCCGGGGCCGTACTCACCCTGCGCACCCTCGACGACGTACCGGAGCAACTGCACACGGCGCTGCTCGGTGCGGTCGGCTGCCGGATGGCGTTCTCCGGAATCACGACGTGGGACGGGAAGAAGTTCGCCGAGGCCTGGGGAACGGAGTGGGTCGAGACCCGCGACGTCACCCAGCGCACCGTCTTCGCCGACCAGCCGATGACCCGGGCCATCCACGCCTTCCGCAAACTGGTCACCGGCAAGGCGGTCACCACGGACGCGGTGACCGTGCGCCAGGTCGAGCGGGAACGCTGGTCGGCCTCCGAACTGGCCCACCGGGTACCCGCCGGACACGCGGTGCTGTCTCTGACGACCGTACGGGGGGAGCACACGCCGCCCCTGCTGGTGGATCTGAACGGCTGAGCGGTACGCAGAGTTGCCCGCGGCGCCGGAGCGGTTACGGCGGACCCTGCCGCCCTGGCAGAATCGGTAGGAGCCGTTCGTACGGGACGGCGAAAATCGACTCCCTGAGGTCCCGCGGTCCCCATGCCCCCCACTCTCGCCTCGCTCGTCCAGCATTCGGCGCTCAAACTCACGGTGCGTGCGGGGGCGGACCGGCTCGACGCGCCCGTCCGCTGGGCGCACGCCAGCGAGCTGACCGACCCCGTCCCGTACATGGAGGGCGGTGAGCTCCTGCTCGTCACCGCCACCAACCTCGACGCCGGGAATCCCGAGGCGATGCGCCGGTACGTGCGGCGGCTGGCCGGGGCCGGAGTCGTCGGGCTGGGCTTCGCCGTCGGCGTCCACTACGACGACGTACCGCAGGCGCTGATCGACGCCGCCGAGGAAACGGGACTGCCGCTTCTCGAAGTGCCGCGCCGCACCCCGTTCCTCGCCATCGCCAAGGCCGTGTCGTCGGAGATCGCCGCAGATCAGTACCGGGCGGTGACAGCGGGGTTCGAGGCCCAGCGGGAGCTGACGAAGGCCGCACTCGCGGGCGACGGCCCCGGCGAAATCCTCAACCGTCTCGCCGCGCACGTCGATGGCTGGGCGGCGCTGTACGACGCCTCCGGCGCGGTCGTCGCCGCGGCCCCCGACTGGGCCGCCCGACGGGCCGCCCGGCTCACCCCCGATGTGGAACGGCTGCGGGAGCGCCCCGCCCCGGCCAGCATGGTCGTCGGCGGCACCGACGACCGGGTCGAGCTCCAGTCCCTGGGCACCGGCCGCCGGGTCCGGGGCGCGCTGGCCGTCGGTACCGGCGCGGCACTGGGCACCGCCGAGCGGTACGCCGTGCACTCGGCGGTCGCGCTGCTGACCCTGACCACCGCCCGCTCCCGGTCCCTCCAGGGCGCGGAGCAGCGACTGGGCGCGGCGGTGCTGCGCATGCTGCTCGCCGGCCAGCCGGACCACGCACGGGCCGTCGCCGGGGATCTGTACGGCGGGCTGCTCGACGCCCCGTTCCGGCTGCTCATCGCGGAGGCGTCCGCCCCCTCGACACCGGCCCCGCTCGGCGAGGCGATGGAGGCGGCGGCCTTCCGGACCGGAGAGGCCCTGCTGGCCGTGCCCGAGGGCGAACGGCTCGTCGTCCTGGCCGCGGACGGCGGAGCGGCGGTCGCGGCCTGTGCGGCGTACGCGGAGGCGCAGGAGGCCCAGGAGGCGCGGCCCCCGCGCGAACCGGCGACGGCGGAGGAGGGCCAGGTGGTCGTCGGCCTGTCCGCGCCAGCGGGCCCCATCGCAGTCTCCGCCGCGTACAAGCAGGCGGAGCAGGCCCTGTCGGTGGCCCGCCGCCGGGGCAGGGTGCTGGTCGAGCACGAGGAGCTGGCGACCGGCTCGGTGCTGCCGCTGCTGGCGGACGACGCCGTACGGGCCTTCGCCGACGGAATGCTCCGCGCCCTGCACGAACACGATGCCAAGGGCCGCGGCGACCTGGTCGCCTCGCTGCGGGCCTGGCTCTCCCACCACGGCCAGTGGGACGCGGCAGCGGCGGACCTGGGCGTGCACCGCCACACCCTGCGCTACCGGATGCGCCGGGTGGAGGAGATCCTGGGCCGCTCACTGGACGATCCGGACGTCCGGATGGAGCTGTGGCTGGCGCTGAAGGCCACGAGTTCCCCGTCGACGCCGGAGCCGTAGCTGTTGACGTCGTCGGCGGAAGGGCAACGAGCTCCCCCGCCGACGCCGTAGCCGGTGCCGGAAGGCCATGTACCCCTGCTCACGCCGACGCATCCGACAAATCGGCGTGCACCCGCCGCGCTCTGCTCCACACCGGACAAACGCCAGGTCGGCCGCACGGCCCTACGGTGGGGGCAGCACACCCCACGACTCCGAAGGGCCGGAACCTCCATGACTTCCACCCACGCCTTCTGGCTCGCCGGCCGCCAGGCCACCGGCGAGGACAGCTTCGACGTCACCAACCCCTGGGACGGCCGTCTCGTCGGCACCGTCAGCGTGCCGACCGACGCGCAGATCGAGGAGGCCGTCGCGGCCGCGCACGCCGTGCGCGAGGAGTTCGCCGCGACCCCGGCCCACGTACGGGCCGCCGCGCTCGATCACGTCGTACGGCGCCTGGTGGAGCGCACGGAGGAGATCGCCCAGCTGATCTCCGCCGAGAACGGCAAGCCGATCAAGTGGGCGCGCGGCGAGGTCGGCCGTGCCGTCTCCGTGTTCCGGTTCGCCTCCGAGGAGGCCCGCCGCTTCAACGGCGGTGACGCGCAGCGCCTCGACACCGACGCCGGTGGCACCGGCCGCCTCGGCCTGACCCGTCGCTTCCCGCGCGGCACGGTCCTCGGCATCGCACCCTTCAACTTCCCGCTGAACCTGAGCGCCCACAAGGTCGCCCCGGCCATCGCCGTCGGTGCCCCGATCATCCTGAAGCCCGCCCCGGCCACCCCGATCTCGTCTCTGATCCTGGGTGAGCTGCTGGCCGAGACCGATCTGCCGGCCGGTTCGTGGTCCGTGCTGACGGTCCCCAACGACCGGATGCCCGCCCTGGTCCAGGACGAGCGCCTGCCGGTCATCTCCTTCACAGGTTCCGGCCCCGTCGGCTACTCGATCATGGAGTCGGTGCCGCGCAAGCACTGCACCCTGGAGCTCGGCGGCAACGGCGCTGCGGTCGTCCTCGGCGACTACGCCTCCGACGAGGACCTGGACTGGGCCGCGACCCGTATCGCGACCTTCTCCAACTACCAGGGCGGCCAGTCCTGCATCTCGGTGCAGCGCGTCATCGCGGACGCCGCGGTCTACGACCGGCTCCTCCCGAAGATCGTCGCGGCCGTCGAGGCCCAGGTCACCGGCGACCCGTCCGACGCCGCCACCGATGTCGGCCCGCTGGTCAGTGAGGACGCCGCCAAGCGCGTCGAGTCCTGGGTCGACGAGGCCGTGGAGGCCGGCGCCCAGCTGCTCACCGGCGGCAAGCGGGACGGTGCCACCTACGCGCCGACCGTGCTCGCCGAACTCCCGGACAACGTCACCCTCTCCTGCGAGGAGGTCTTCGGACCGGTGCTGTCCGTGCAGAAGGTGGACGGCGAGGCCGAGGCGTTCGCAGCGGTCAACTCCTCCAAGTACGGCCTGCAGGCAGGCGTGTTCACGCACGACCTGCAGACCGCCTTCCGTGCCCACCGCGCCCTCGAGGTCGGCGGCGTGATCATCGGCGACGTCCCCTCCTACCGCGCGGACCAGATGCCGTACGGCGGCGCCAAGCAGTCCGGCGTCGGCCGTGAGGGTGTCCGCTACGCCATGGACGACTACACCTACGAGCGCGTGCTGGTCCTCACCGGCCTCGCCCTGTAGGTCCATGAACAGGATCGAACCGATCCACCAGCGTCGCCTGTGATCCGCCTGGACAGCACGACAGCAGGCGGCAGATGAACGGCCGGAGCCCACTGTGCGGGGGCTCCGGCCGTTCCTGCGTACGTAGGCGGCGATGGCCGCGTTCTGCTCGGCGTGGCTGCGACGGTCGGTGCCGTTGAGGGCGAAGTAGCGCAGGGCCGCGAACTCGGCCTCGATCCGGTTCGGCGAGGAGCTGTACGTCGGCAGGAAGACCAGCTCGATGTCGTCGTCCGCAGCCCGGGCGCGGACCTTGGCGTGCTTGTGCGGGGGGAAGTTGCCCAGTACCAGGTACAGCTTCTCCCCAGGCCAGCCGGTGCGCAGGGCCTTGAGGAGGCCGAGGAACTCCCGCCACCGTTTGCCCGGGCGGATGCGGCAGCACAGCTTGCCGGTGGCCGGATGGAGGGCGGCGAGCATGTGCCGCACGCCGCCGTAGCGGTTGTAGGTGGCCCGCAGCCTGCGCGGACGCCTTGCCGGTTCCCGCACCTTGCCCTTGTGGGGGCATCAGGTTCAGCGGTCCGAACTCGTCGACGCATATCACCCGCCCGTCGGCGGGCGGGGTCTTGGGGCGTCCCTCACTCCATCTCGGGTCCAGCGCGTCGAACCCCTGCTCGTTGAAGGCGTGGATGACATCGCGGACGTGGTCCTCGCCAACCTGCATCAGCGTGGTGATGTCCTTGACCGTCCGCCCCTGGGCGGACATCAGCACCGGCTACGCGCTGACAGTGAAGCCGACGCGGATCACGTGGACGCGCACCACCGGCGGGCACGAAGTGCACGGCCACCGCTGCGGATTCCATGTGGCGGGGTCCGTATGTCGGGGTGGAGAAGGTAGAAGGAACCGACGAGGGGCAGAACGGTTACCAGGGGAATGTTCCGCAGCGTCGTCCATACCGCAGGATAGGGAAATCGCATGGCAAACCCGATGTCTGCTGCTCAGGTCATATCCGCTTTGCGTGCCGAGGGAGTGCGCGTGGTCGAGGTCGGCAACTGGCGTACGCACAACCGGAACTCGAAGGGTGCATGGGGTCCGGTCAACGGCAGCATGGTGCACCACACGGTCACGACGGGGACCGCGGCGACCGTGGCCATGGTCCGGGACGGGTACGCGTCCCTGCCCGGTCCGCTGTGTCACGGGATGGTCGCGAAGGACGGCCGGGTGCACCTGGTCGGCTGGGGCCGCGCGAATCACGCGGGCGGCGGTGACCCGCGCGTTCTGGAGCAGGTGATCGCCGAGTCGTACGGCAGCCGGCCGACCCCGCCCACGAAGGGCAATGCGAACGGAACCGACGGCAACGCGCGCTTCTACGGCTGGGAGTGCGAGAACCTCGGCGACGGCAAGGACCCCTGGCCCAAGGCGCAGTACGACGCGATCGTCCGGGTGCAGGCGGCGTTGTGCCGGGCGCACGGCTGGTCGGCGAAGTCTGTGATCGGCCACCTGGAGTGGTCGAACGACAAGGTCGACCCCCGTGGTTTCACCATGGCCGAGCTCCGCGCCGATGTGGCTGAGCGGCTCAAGCACCCCGCGAGCTGGAACCCGAATGAGGAGGACCCCATGGCAGGGATCACCAAGCGCGACATTTTCGACGCCGTCTGGAAGACCGATGCGATCGGCGGCCCGACGGACGCGGCAGACCACGGGACGAACCCCACGTGGCAGCCGCAGTCCATCTTGAAGGACATGCAGGCCCGCATCCGTTCCATGGACAAGCGGATGGCTGCCCAGACCGCCGCGATCACCGCGCTCGCCGGTCAGGTCGGCACGGGCGCCGACACCGAGACCGTCGTCGCCGCGGTGGAGGCCGCGATCGAGCGGGCCGTCATCGACGTCGACATCAACACCAGGGAGACCTGATGGCGTCGATCTCCACTGCCACGTTCTGGATCGCGACGGCGGGGCGCACTGTGCGGAACCGACGCGAAGACCTTCATCGCAACGCTCGGCCTCGACACCACCGGTGTCCTCGACGTCGACTGAGGCCAGGGGCTCTCGCTCGCCGGCAGCGCCGCACTCCTCACCGTCCTTACCGCGATCACCGCGTCCGGGAGAATCTGGCCCGAGGGCGGCTGACGCTTCGGGCTTCAGGGCCGGTAGACGCACTCCGCCATGGTCGCGTGCTTCTTCCAGCCCAGCGTCTCGTACAGCGCGCGCCCGGCGGCGGTCGCGCCGAGGACTCCGAGGCCGGCGCCCTCCTTCAGGGCATGGTCGGCGAGCGTGCGCATCACCAACTGCCCCAGCCCGCGCCGACGGTGGGCATCCTCGGTCCGCACTCGGTCCACGACTGCCGCATCCCCGAGCACCGCCATCTGCCCCTGGGCCGCCTGCTCGCCCGCCGCGTCCAGCACCCGCGCGAAGACGACGGCTCCGACGGTCTCCACCGTCACGGTGTATCCCTCTGGCTCGACCCGATGGGCGGCCATGAGGTCGGTGACCATCAGGTGTCCGGTCTCCTCATACGCCACCACCCACCCGGGGGACAGCCACGGCTCGGTCACCTCTGGCTCCACGGGCATCTTCATCCAGGTCCGCGGCACGGCCACCGAGGCGGAGGCGCTGCGGACCCGCAACTCATCGGCCTCGGGCAGGACATGGCGTCCCACTTCATCCGGGCTGTCGGCCACCGCGATGTAGAACCCCCAGGGCATCTCGACCGGCGGCGGCGTCCGCCGCGATACGGCCCAGCCCGCCACCCAGGTCTCGACTAACTCCGCAACCATCAAATCCTCCCGTGCCACCAGCAGTTGAGTAATAGTTACTTGCCCGGTGTGCACGTTACATCTCCGTATGCAGTGGCGGCACCCTTCTGGTGAACGCCGCAGGTTGACACGTCAGCCGCGACCGGGATCGGCAGCACGGTCGGCGCTTTGCATGCAGGGAGACCAGAAGCCGGCCTCGGTGGCGGCGACGTGCTCCAGGCGGTCATCGCCGAAAAGCGCCTGCCGCCGGACAACGAGGCGAACACCGACGGGAACCGGCGCTTCTACGGTTTTGAGTGCGAGGACCTCGGCGACGGCAAGGACCCGTGGCCCGACCTCCCGCTCAGAAGGTGTCCGGCGGGGCGTGGGTGCGGTCAGCTCAGCTGTGGTGGGGCCCAGTCGTGGTGCCGAAGGATCATGCGCATTGCGGCGCGGGAGGGTGTCAGCCTCATCGCCGTGTTGCGCAGGGCGACGGCCAGTGGGTGGGAGAGCTGCTGGCCCAGCCGCCCAGCCGCCCAGCCGCCCGGCCTGCAGGGCGGCCCGAGCGACTGCCTGGCTGCGCGCTCGGCGTTCGGCGTCGTACCGGGCGAGCCCGGCTTCGACGGTGGGGCCGGTGGCGAGCGCGGCGGCCAGGGTGACCGCGTCCTCCAGCGCCTGGCAGGCACCCTGTCCGAGGTTGGGAGTCATTGCGTGTGCCGCGTCGCCGAGCAGTGCGATCCGGCCGACCGTGTACGAGGGGAGCGGCGTGCGGAGTTCGTTGATGTCGTGGTGCAGCACGGCGGCGGGCCGGGTCGCGTCGAGCAGGGCGGGGAGCGGGTCGTGCCAGTTGCGGAATCGCCGACGACGCGCCGACCAGCTGCGGGCGGGGCGCGCCCGTACCCGAGGCCGGCAATGGCCGGGGTGCGGGCGGGGCAACTGTCTCCTTGGCCTGACGGACGGCCCACACTGTCGTCCAGGGCAGGAAGGAGGCGCCGTCTCACGGGAGTTGTCCGATCCCGCCCGTACGCTGGACTCGTCCACGACTTGCTGCTCACGGTCCTGCACTTGCCCGCCCCGCGACGAGCGGGGTGCTCACTTCGGGCGAGGTGCCGACGCAGCAGTTCCGTATACCGTCGGGGCCTTGCCGTACTCGCCGAAGGCGCGCTCCATCGACTGGCTGCATGGCTTTCGACGCTTCTGCATCCGGTTGGCCGCTGCGGCGATGCGTGGACTGGGGTGGATGCCGCTCGGCGCGTCCTGGCTCGACGCAGCAGCCTGGGCCGTCTGGCTCGTCGCCTGCGGCCATGTCCCCGAGTCTGCGCACGCCTGGGCCTGCCGGGTGCCGGTATACCGTGCTGCAGATCCGGCGGCGCGTCTTGCGTTCTTGCTCTCGCTGTCACGTTCGCACCGGATCGCCGGAAAATATCAATCGGTGTGAACCGGTGCAAGGCGGGCGGGATTTCAAGATCTTCAGGGCACTTCTACCTAGTCGGGCAGGTGGTAGATGGCGAGGGCCGCGGTGTCGTCGTGGAGGTGGTTGTTGCTGTAGATGAGGAGATCGTGGTGGAGGCGGTCTAGGAGTTCCCGGGGCTGGAGAGGACCCCAGGAGAGGACACGCTGGGGGAGGGGGTAGAAGGCCCCGGTGTGGTCGCGTGCTTCGGTGACGCCGTCGGTGTAGAGCAGCAGCTGGTCGCCGGGACCGAAGGGGTACTCGTCGACCCGGTAGGCCTCCGTGAGGAGCATGCCCAGGTTGAGGGGCGGTGCGGGGTCGGCCGTCTCCAGCTCGGTGACCCCGTCGGAGCGGATGAGGAGGGGCGGGGGATGGCCGCAGTTGACGATGCGGACCACGTGACGGTGAGGGATCTCCGCGAAGACAGCGGTGACGAAGCGCTCGCCCACGTCGTTTCCGGCCAGGCGGGCGGCCCTGCGATTCATGCTCGTCTCCGCCCGGCGGGCAACGGCGGCGAGGTCGGGTTCGTCGTGGGCGGCCTCGCGAAAGGCGCCGAGGAGCGTGGCGGCCGTCTCGACGGCGAGGAGTCCCTTGCCGCGGACGTCGCCGATGACAAGGCGGAGTCCGTACGTGGTGGGGACGGCCTCATACAGGTCACCGCCGATGCGTGCTTCCGCGGCGGCGGACAGGTAGAGGGCTTCGACCAGAATGGGGCCGATGCGGTGAGGGACCGGGCTGAGCAGGACACGCTGCGCGATCTCGGCCACGAAGCGCACGTTGGCGAGGGTGCGTTCCCGGCGCACGCGGTGGGCAGCCAGGATTGTTCCGAGGACGCCGACCACAGCGGTGCTCAGGTAGGTGGCCACGTAGTGGCGCTCCCACACGTAGCTCACCGGGCGGCCCGCGCAGCACGGGGTGCCGGCCAGGACTCCTTCGAAGGCGATCGCGAACACGGTGACGCCGGCGACGGCAGCGGGGCCGTGGGCGAAGGCGGCGATCACGGGGAGGGCGATGAGCAGGAAGCTCACCGGCCACTGCACGGGCGTGAGGGGTTCGAGCACCAGGATGCCCGCGATATAGAAGGCGGGCAGCCAGCGCATCCATGCGGGCGCGGCCGGCACCTGCGGGCCCCCATCGCCGGGCCGCGCTGCCCAGTCCCTCGCCGCCGCGGGGCGGCCCGGCCACCTCACTGCTCACTCCGTCGCAGAGCGAGCGGCGCGAGCACGGACGCTGCCCAGTCGCAGGACGGAGCCGCCGCGTGGGCCTGCATGCGGACGGTGCTCCTGGCGGCTCCACTCAAACAGCCTGTACACGCGGGACTCCTGGCACATGACGTGGTCAAGACGTCCATCCTGCTGCCCTGCAACGCTTCGGACCGGCCATTGCTCCAGCCAATGGCATGTCAGGACCTTCGCGCGGCATTGGCCCGCCGGGACCGGGTGGAAGACCGTGTATGTCGGGATCGTGCCCCGGTCCTGCCTGGTCAGGCCATGACCATCGTGTGGCCGCACCCGTGTGGTCATGGCCGCACCAGCGCGGACGCGCACGCGTACCCGCAGGTCAGGACTACTTCGTGTGCGCGGTTCCCGTGAGGTGTTCCCGCGGGACATGGCGGCGAGCCGAAGCGGCTCAAAGCGGGCCGGGACGGGCCGCGATACAGGCCGAAGCGCTGAGCATTCGTGCAGGGCAGAGGGGAACCGCAGGTCAGGGTGTTGTGGGGGCCCACTGTGCGGGGGCTCCGGCCGTTTCTGCTTCCCCCGCTCACGGCCCGGCCGCCGTGTCACTGCGAGGCTGGCCAGTGGAGTGGCTCCCGACCCGATCGGCGTCCGGGGGATGGTGGGAGTGCCGGTAATCGGGTACATCAGGACAAGTAGCACCGGTTGGTACAGCTCGGCAGGCGCCCGTGCGCGCTCCGCGCGGACCAGCCGCTTCCGCCCACCCCACACAGCGGCGAGGTGAGCTCCTCATGTCCGCACCATCCGCTCCGAAGAACACGCCCAAGGTCACCGAGCGTGAAGCGCGCCAAGTGGCCGAGGCCGCGCGCGAACAGGACTGGCACAAGCCCAGTTTCGCCAAGGAACTCTTCCTCGGGCGCTTCCGGCTCGACCTGATCCATCCGCATCCGCTGCCGGCCGCGGACGACGTCCGGCGCGGCGAGGCGTTCCTCGCCCGGCTGCGCGACTTCTGCGAAACCAGGATCGACAGCGCCCTCATCGAGCGTGAGGCGAGGATTCCCGACGAGGTGATCAACGGCCTCAAGGAACTCGGCGCGCTCGGGATGAAGATCGACCCGAAGTACGGCGGCCTCGGCCTCACCCAGGTCTACTACAACAAGGCCCTCGCCCTGGTCGGCTCCGCCAGCCCCGCGATCGGTGCACTGCTCTCCGCCCACCAGTCCATCGGCGTACCGCAGCCGCTGAAACTCTTCGGCAGCCAGGAACAGAAGGACACCTTCCTGCCCCGGTTGGCCAGCACCGACATCTCGGCGTTCCTGCTCACCGAACCGGACGTCGGCTCCGACCCGGCCAGGCTCGCCACCTCGGCGGTTCCGGAGGGACCGGACTACATCCTCGACGGCGTGAAGCTGTGGACGACGAACGGTGTCGTCGCCGACCTCCTCGTCGTGATGGCCCGCGTCCCGAAGTCGGAAGGCCACAAGGGCGGCATCACGGCCTTCGTCGTCGAGGCGGACTCCCCGGGCATCACCGTCGAGAACCGTAACGCCTTCATGGGCCTGCGCGGCCTCGAGAACGGCGTCACCCGCTTCCACCGGGTCCGGGTCCCGGCCGCGAACCGCATCGGCCCCGAAGGCGCAGGGCTCAAGATCGCCCTCACCACGCTCAACACGGGACGGCTCTCCCTGCCCGCCATGTGCGTCGGCGCCGGGAAGTGGTGTCTGAAGATCGCCCGCGAGTGGTCGGCGGTCCGTGAGCAGTGGGGCAGGCCGGTCGCCCGGCACGAGGCTGTCGGCGCCAAGATCTCCTTCATCGCCGCAACCACCTTCGCGCTCGAAGCGGTGGTCGACCTCTCCTCCCAGATGGCGGACGAGAACCGCAACGACATCCGGATCGAAGCGGCCCTGGCCAAGCTGTACGGCTCCGAGATGGGCTGTCTGATGGCCGACGAACTGGTCCAGATCCGGGGCGGCCGGGGCTTCGAGACAGCCGCGTCCCTCGCCGCCCGCGGCGAACGGGCCGTCCCTGCCGAACAGCTCCTGCGCGATCTGCGGATCAACCGGATCTTCGAGGGCTCCACCGAGATCATGCATCTGCTGATCGCCCGTGAGGCCGTCGACGCCCATCTGAAGGTCGCGGGGGACATCATCGACCCCGACAAACCCCTTTCCGCCAAGGCGAAAGCGGGCGCGAACGCAGCCGGCTTCTACGCCCGCTGGCTGCCCAAGCTCGTCGCAGGGCCAGGACAACTCCCTCGTACGTACGGGGAATTCAACCCACCTGGACACCCGGACCTGTCCACCCATCTGCGCTACGTCGAACGCTCCGCCCGCAAGCTCGCGCGCTCCACCTTCTACGCCATGTCGCGCTGGCAGGGCCGGATGGAGACCAAGCAGGGCTTCCTCGGCAGGATCGTCGACATCGGCGCGGAACTCTTCGCGATGAGCGCCGCCTGCGTCCGTGCCGAACTGCTGCGCTCCTCCGACGACCACGGCCGCGAGGCCTACCGGCTCGCCGACACCTTCTGCCGCCAGTCCCGCGTCCGGGTCGAGGAACTCTTCACCCGCCTGTGGTCCAACACCGACGACCTGGACCGGCGCGTGGTCGACGGCGTCCTGTCCGGCGCGTACACGTGGCTGGAGGAAGGCATCATCGATCCGAGCGGCGAAGGCCCGTGGATCGCCGACGCCACTCCCGGGCCGTCCGTCCGGGACAACGTCCACCGCCCCGTTCGCTGAACCGCGGACCGCCGGGCGGGTGCACGTCCACTCACCGGACGTACCCCGCCCGGCCGTGCGGGGTACGGCAGGATGACGGCCCGTGACCGTCATCCACATCCCCGGCTCCAAGTCCGTCACCGCGCGTGCCCTGTTCCTGGCCGCCGCCGCGAACGGCACCAGCACCCTCGTACGGCCCCTGCGCTCCGACGACACCGAAGGGTTCGCCGAGGGCCTCACGCGCCTCGGCTACCGCGTCGGGCAGGAAGCGGACCGCTGGCACATCGAGGGCCGCCCCTCCGGCCCCGCCGTCACCGACGCCGACGTCTACTGCCGCGACGGCGCCACCACGGCACGCTTCCTGCCGACCCTCGCCGCGGCCGCCGCCTCCGGTACGTACCGCTTCGACGCCTCGGCCCAGATGCGCCGCCGCCCCCTCGCCCCGCTCACCGAGGCCCTGCGCACGCTCGGTGTCGACCTGCGCCACGACGCGGCCGAGGGCCACCACCCGCTGCGGATCAGCGCATCCGGCATCAGGGGCGGCGAACTCACCCTGGACGCGGGGGAGTCCTCCCAGTACCTCACCGCGCTCCTGATGCTCGGACCGCTGACCGCTCAGGGGCTCCGGATCAACGTCACCGACCTGGTCTCCGCCCCGTACATCGAGATCACCCTCGCGATGATGCGCAGCTTCGGTGTCGAGGTGACCCGCGGCGGCCACGACAACAACGTCTTCACCGTGCCACCCGGCGGCTACCGGGCCACCACCTACGCCATCGAGCCCGACGCCTCCACCGCGAGTTACTTCTTCGCCGCGGCGGCCCTCACCGGCCGTGAGATCACCGTCCCCGGCCTGGGCACGGACGCACTCCAGGGCGACCTCCGGTTCGTCGATGTGCTGCGCCGCATGGGTGCCGAGGTGCACACCACCGCCGAAGCCACCACCGTCCGCTCCAGTGGCACCCTCGCGGGCCTCACCGTCAACATGCGCGACATCTCCGACACCATGCCGACGCTGGCGGCGATCGCCCCCTTCGCCTCTGGGCCGGTGCGCATCGAGGACGTGGGCAACACCCGGGTGAAGGAGTGCGACCGGCTGGAGGCCTGCGCCCAGAACCTCAGGCGGATGGGCATCACGGTCAAGACGGGCCGGGACTGGATCGAGATCCACCCCGGCACACCCCGCCCCACCGAGATCACCACCCACGGCGACCACCGCATCGTCATGTCGTTCGCCGTCGCCGGCCTGCGGGTGCCCGGCATCACGTTCGACGACCCCGGTTGCGTACGGAAGACGTTTCCCGGGTTCCACGAGGCCTTCGCGGGGTTCGCGGAACTCACGAACCGTTAGGGTTCCCGGGCCCACGCCGTCTCCGGGAGTTCTCATGTCCACGCCGCCCCACCACCCGCCGACCTCCTACGGATCCGTTGCGTCGTGCCACATCTGCGGCGCGATACCGGCGGTCCACGCCGTGGTGCGTGGACACCGCGGGCTCGTCGTCACACTGCGCTTCCTGACCGAGGAGGGCACCTTCTGCCGGACCTGCGGAACGGCCACGTACCGCAGGATGACCTCGGCGACCCTCTGGCAGGGCTGGTGGGGTCTGCTGTCGGTGTTCGCCGCACCGGTCACGATGGTGATGAACATCGGCGCCCGCTCCCGGATCCGCGCCCTGCCTCACCCGGTGGGCAATCTGCGGCCCCAACTCGCCCCGGGGCGCCGGGTCCTGGCCCGGCCGCCCGCGCTGGTCATCATGGCCGCCCTGGCCGTGGCCCTGGGCGCGGTCGTGGTCCCGAAGCTGATTCCGCACACCCAGCCCACGTTCACCGCCGGTGACTGCATCCGCAACCATGCGAAATGGCCCGAGCAGGACCTCGAAGAGGTCGGCTGCAGTTCCCCCGAGGCCGAGTACTGGATCTCCGACGGGGACAAGTGCTGGGGCAAGGACTGGCTGCTGTACCTGGAGTACAGCGCGGAGAAGAAGACCCTGTGCGCTCACCCCATGTCGAAATGACCGCCCCCGGCGACTCCACGGATCACGGCGGCCCGGTGGGCGGTTCCGCGCCAGGACGGCTGAGATCGGCGCCGGGCCGACCGCGCCGGCCCGGCGCGGGGGACGCACTGTCCACACTCACAGCCGATGCGGCAACAATGGGGGGCATGAGCGACAGCCCTGCCCCCCTCGCCGACCCGCACGTCGTCTTCGATGCCACGGAAGGTCCCCGGGATCTCGTCATCCTCGGCTCCACCGGCTCCATCGGCACCCAGGCCATCGACCTGGTGCTGCGCAACCCCGACCGCTTCCGTGTCACCGCGCTCTCCGCCGCGGGCGGCCGGGTCGCACTCCTTGCCGAGCAGGCGCGGCAGCTGCGGGTGCGTACCGTGGCCGTCGCCGCACCGGACGCCGTACCGGCCCTCCGTGAGGCGCTGCGCGAGCAGTACGGGACCGGCGAGCCGCTTCCCGAGATCCTGGCAGGGCCCGAGGCCGCCGCCCAGCTCGCCGCCGGCGACTGTCACACCGTGCTCAACGGAATCACCGGATCGATCGGTCTCGCCCCCACGCTCGCCGCACTCGAAGCGGGCCGCACGCTCGCCCTGGCCAACAAGGAGTCGCTGATCGTCGGCGGCCCGCTGGTCAAGGCGCTGGCCGAGCCCGGCCAGATCATCCCCGTCGACTCCGAGCACGCCGCCCTCTTCCAGGCGCTCGCCGCCGGGACCAGGGCCGATGTACGCAAGCTCGTCGTCACAGCGTCCGGCGGCCCCTTCCGGGGACGAACCAGGAGCGAGCTCGTGAGCGTCACCCGCGACGAGGCCCTCGCGCACCCGACCTGGGCCATGGGACCGGTCATCACGATCAACTCCGCCACCCTGGTCAACAAGGGACTGGAAGTCATCGAGGCGCATCTCCTCTACGACATTCCGTTCGACCGGATCGAGGTCGTGGTCCACCCCCAGTCGTACGTTCACTCCATGGTGGAGTTCACCGACGGCTCCACCCTCGCCCAGGCCACACCCCCGGACATGAGGGGGCCGATCGCCATCGGCCTCGGCTGGCCCCAGCGCATCCCGGACGCCGCACCGGCCTTCGACTGGTCGAAGGCGTCCAGCTGGGAGTTCTTCCCCCTCGACAACGAGGCCTTCCCGTCCGTGGGACTGGCCAGGCACGTGGGCACGCTCGGCGCCACCGCCCCGGCCGTGTTCAACGCCGCGAACGAGGAATGCGTCGACGCATTCCTGGCAGGACGGCTGCCGTTCAACGGAATCATGGATACGGTCACGGCGGTGGTGGCCGAACACGGCACCCCCGCCACGGGAACTTCGCTCACGGTCGCAGACGTCCTCGAAGCGGAGACCTGGGCACGCGCCCGGGCCCGTGAACTCTCGGCGAAAGCGACAGCGGAGGCGCGCGCATGAGTATTACGACGGTCCTGTTGACGATTCTGGGCATCGTCGTCTTCGTCATCGGGCTGCTGTTCTCGATCGCCTGGCACGAGCTGGGGCACCTGTCGACCGCGAAGCTCTTCGGCATCCGCGTCCCCCAGTACATGGTCGGCTTCGGACCGACGGTCTGGTCGCGGAAGAAGGGCGACACCGAGTACGGGATCAAGGCCATTCCGGCCGGCGGCTACATCCGCATGATCGGCATGTTCCCGCCGGGTCCGGACGGGCGCCTGGAGGCGCGTTCCACGTCGCCGTGGCGCGGCATGATCGAGGACGCCAGGTCCGCGGCCTTCGAAGAGCTCGAACCAGGTGACGAGAAGCGGCTCTTCTACACGCGCAAGCCGTGGAAGCGCATCATCGTGATGTTCGCCGGACCGTTCATGAACCTGGTCCTCGCCGTCGCGATCTTCCTCGGTGTGGCGATGACCTTCGGGTTCCAGACCCAGACCACCGAGGTGGCGGGTGTCCAGAAGTGCGTGATCGCCCAGAGCACGAACCGCGACACCTGCAAGAAGTCCGACCCGGTCTCGCCCGCACAGGCCGCAGGACTCAAGAAGGGCGACAAGATCGTCGCCTTCGACGGCCAGAAGGTCGACGACTGGGCCACGCTCTCCGACAAGATCCGCGACACCATCGGCCCCGCCACGATCACGGTCCAGCGCGACGGCCAGGAGCAGACCCTCCACGCGGTGCTGAAGAAGAACGCGGTGGCGAAGAAGGACTCCAAGGGAGAGGTGGTCCCCGGTCAGTACGTGACGGCCGGCTACCTCGGCTTCGCCGCCCAGACCGAGATCGTTCCGCTCTCCTTCGGCGACTCGGTCGTCCGCATGGGAGACATGATCGAGAACGGCGTCGACTCGATCATCGCCCTGCCCTCCAAGATCCCGGACCTGTGGAGCGCGGCCTTCGGCGACGGTGAGCGCGCAGCGGACTCCCCGGTCGGCGTGGTCGGTGCGGCCAGGATCGGCGGCGAGGTGATGACGCTCGACGTCCCGGCGACGAACCAGATCGCGATGATGCTGTTCCTGCTGGCCGGCTTCAATCTCTCGCTGTTCCTCTTCAACATGCTGCCCCTGCTGCCGCTCGACGGCGGGCACATCGCCGGAGCGCTCTGGGAGGCCCTGCGCCGCAATGTGGCCCGGGTCTTCAGGCGCCCCGACCCGGGCCCCTTCGACGTGGCCAAACTGATGCCGGTCGCCTATGTCGTCGCAGGTGTATTCATCTGCTTCACACTGCTGGTGCTGGTGGCCGACATCGTCAACCCGGTCAAGATCTCCTGATCTCCCGACCGGCCCGGTGAACCATGGGTGACGGCCCGGCACACAGCGTGTGTACGGGCCCGCCGCGTTGCGCGGCGCTCCCGGACGCGGTGTGCTCCGGGGTGTCGCCGGTGCCGTAACCTCGAAACCTGGAGCCCGCCGATCTCGGGACCTTGATCCACACCTTGGGGATGCTCAGCGCATGACTGCGATTTCTCTCGGAATGCCGTCCGTTCCGACCAAGCTCGCCGACCGGAGGGTCAGCCGCCAGATCCAGGTCGGGTCGGTTGCGGTCGGCGGGGATGCGCCGGTGTCGGTGCAGTCGATGACCACGACGCGTACGTCGGACATCGGTGCGACGTTGCAGCAGATCGCGGAGCTGACGGCGTCGGGCTGTCAGATCGTGCGGGTGGCGTGTCCGACGCAGGACGATGCGGACGCGCTGGCGACGATCGCGAGGAAGTCGCAGATTCCGGTGATCGCGGACATTCATTTCCAGCCGAAGTATGTGTTCGCGGCGATTGATGCGGGCTGTGCGGCGGTGCGGGTGAATCCGGGGAACATCAAGCAGTTCGACGACAAGGTGAAGGAGATCGCGCGGGCCGCGAAGGATGCGGGTACGCCGATCCGGATCGGTGTGAATGCCGGTTCGCTGGATGCGCGGCTGCTGAAGAAGTACGGGAAGGCGACTCCGGAGGCGTTGGTGGAGTCGGCGTTGTGGGAGGCGTCGCTCTTCGAGGAGCACGGTTTCCGGGACATCAAGATCTCGGTGAAGCACAACGATCCGGTGGTGATGGTCAATGCGTACCGTCAGCTGGCGGCGCAGTGCGATTATCCGCTGCATCTGGGGGTGACGGAGGCGGGGCCGGCGTTCCAGGGGACGATCAAGTCGGCGGTGGCGTTCGGTGCGCTGCTGAGCGAGGGGATCGGGGACACGATCCGGGTGTCGCTGTCGGCGCCGCCGGCCGAGGAGGTCAAGGTCGGGCTGCAGATTCTGGAGTCGCTGAATCTGAAGCAGCGGCGGCTGGAGATCGTGTCGTGTCCGTCGTGCGGCCGGGCGCAGGTGGATGTGTACAAGCTGGCGGATCAGGTCAGTGCGGGTCTTGAGGGCATGGAGGTGCCGTTGCGGGTGGCCGTGATGGGCTGTGTCGTCAACGGTCCGGGTGAGGCCCGTGAGGCGGACCTGGGTGTCGCTTCCGGGAACGGCAAGGGGCAGATCTTCGTGAAGGGCGAGGTCATCAAGACCGTGCCCGAGTCGAAGATCGTCGAGACGCTGATCGAAGAAGCTCTGAAGATCGCGGAGCAGATGGAGAAGGACGGCATCGCCTCGGGCGAGCCCCAGGTCTCCATCAGCTGAACCAGAACTCGCACCACCGCGCCCCGCCGGACGAACACCGCCCGGCGGGGCGCGGCCGTGAGCGACCTCATGGACCACCGCGGCCGCTGTTCCCGGGCACGGGCGGCGCCGATGAGCCTCTTTGGGTACAGTGCGGAAATCAGCAGACCGCATGGTGAGGCCCCCTCGTGTTGACGCAGACCACCACCCGGGTCCTCGAACCCAGCGACCTCGGCGCCGCTCTCGCCATCCTGGAGAGCGAACCCGTGGCCAATGCCTTCGTGACGTCCCGGGTCCAGATCGCAGGTCTCGATCCCTGGCGCCTCGGCGGCGAGATGTGGGGCTGGTACGCCGATGGACGGCTGCGCTCGCTGTGCTACTCGGGCGCCAACCTCGTACCGATCTGTGCCACCCCCGAATCTGTCAGGGCCTTCGCCGACCGGGCCCGCCGGGTCGGCCGACGCTGCTCCTCGATCGTCGGCCCCGCAGAGCCCACCACCCAGCTGTGGCGGCTCCTCGAACCCGGCTGGGGCCCCGCCCGCGAGGTCCGGGCCCATCAGCCGCTCATGATCACCGAGAGCCCGTCCGCAGAGGTCGCACCCGACCCCCTGGTCCGCCGGATCCGCAAGGACGAGATGGACGTCCTGATGCCGGCCTGCGTGGCGATGTTCACCGAGGAGGTCGGCATTTCCCCGCTCGCGGGCGACGGCGGACTCCTCTACCAGGCACGCGTCGCCGAGCTCATCGGCGCCGGCCGCTCGTTCGCCCGGATCGAGGACGGCCGGGTCGTCTTCAAGGCGGAGATCGGCGCGGCCACCTCGCAGGCCTGCCAGATCCAGGGTGTCTGGGTCGCCCCCGAACACCGCGGCCGAGGACTCTCCGAGACCGGCATGGCGGCGGTCCTGCGCTACGCACTGGCCGATGTCGCACCCGTCGTCAGCCTGTACGTGAACGACTACAACACCCCTGCGCGCAAGGCCTACACCAGGGTCGGCTTCCGCGAGGCCGGCGCGTTCATGAGCGTGCTGTTCTGACCGGCCGGCGGCCGGTGCCACCGACCCGTACCACCCACCCCACCCGGGCCAGTAGGGTCGGCGCATGGCAGCAGTTTCCGGGGACGGCCCCCACACACCCAGCGTCCGGATCGGACCGATCGATCTCGCCGCGCGCGTGGACGAGGCGCTCGCGGTGCAGGCTGTCGCCTTCGGCCTGGGACCGGAAGAGATCGAGGTACGGCGCCACATCGTCCTCAGACACCTCGACCACCCCTGCGCCCGCGCGCTGGGCGCCACCACCCCGGGCGGCAGGCTCGTCGGCTTCGTCTACGGCATGCCGAACGAACGCGGCCAGTGGTGGTCCACCGTCGTCGAGCCCTACCTCCGCGCCACCGGCTCGGCGCACTGGCTCGACGACTCGTTCGTCATCACCGAGCTGCACGTCCTGCCGAAGTTCCAGAACCGCGGCATCGGCCGCGCGCTGATCACCGCCATCACGGACGCCGTCGACCAGCCCCGGTCCATCCTCTCCGCGATCGACACGGAGAGCCCGGCACGTGGTCTCTATCGCAGTCTCGGCTACCAGGACCTGGCCCGGCAGGTGCTCTTTCCCAGCGCTCCCAAGCCATACGCGGTGATGGGAGCCCCGCTTCCGCTGCGTCGCAAGGGCTAGGACGGAAGCCAATCGATTTCCGCCCACCCGTACCACCCGGCTAACCTCCTGCACATCACCCTTCCGAGCAGGAGTTCATCATGGCCCAGGTCCAGCGCATGTCCCGATTGATGATCAAGACACTGCGCGACGACCCGGCGGACGCCGAGACGCTCAACCACAAGCTGCTCGTCCGGGCCGGATACGTACGTCGCACGGCGGCCGGAATCTGGACCTGGCTGCCGCTCGGCAAGAAGGTCCTGGAGAACATCACCCGCGTCGTGCGCGAGGAGATGGACGCCATCGGCGGCCAGGAAGTGCTGCTGCCCGCGCTGCTCCCCAAGGAGTCGTACGACGCCAGCGGCCGCTACCACGAGTACGGCGATCTGCTCTTCAAGCTCAAGGACCGCAAGGGCGCCGAGTACCTCCTGGGCCCCACCCACGAAGAGATCTTCACCCAGGTCGTCAAGGATCAGATCACGTCCTACAAGGACCTGCCCGTGATCCTGTACCAGATCCAGACCAAGTACCGGGACGAGGCCCGCCCGCGCGCCGGTGTGCTGCGCGGCCGCGAGTTCCAGATGAAGGACTCGTACTCCTTCGACACCACGGACGAGGGGCTCGTCGAGGCGTACCAGCTGCACCGCGCCGCCTATATCCGGATCTTCGAGCGGCTCGGCCTCGACCACCGCATCGTCTCCGCCGTCTCCGGTGCGATGGGCGGCTCGGCCTCCGAGGAGTTCCTGGCCCCCGCCCCGGCCGGTGAGGACACCTTCGCCGACTGTCCCGCCTGCGACTACGCCGCCAACACCGAGGCCGTGACCTTCAGGGCCGCCCCCGTGGAAGGCTCGGCGCACGGCCCCGTCGAGGAGCTGGACACCCCCGACACCCCGACCATCGAGACGCTCGCCGCGCACCTGGGCGTCCCGGCCTCCGCGACCCTGAAGAACCTGCTGGTCAAGGTCGACGGCGAGATCGTCGCCGTGGGCGTGCCCGGCGACCGCGAGGTCGACCTCGGCAAGCTCGGCGAGCACCTTGCCCCCGCTGTCGTCGAACTGGTCACCGCGGAGGACTTCGAGGGCCGCGCCGACCTGGTACGCGGTTACGTCGGCCCGCAGGGTCTGGAGAAGGTCCGCTACATCGCCGACCCGCGCATTGCCGCCGGCACCGCCTGGATCACCGGCGCGAACAAGCCCGGCACCCACGCGAAGAACGTCGTCGCCGGCCGTGACTTCGAGGTCGACGACTACCTGGACGTCGTCGTCGTCGAGGCGGGCGACCCGTGCCCCAAGTGCGGCACCGGCCTCAAGCTGGACCGCGCCATCGAGATCGGCCACATCTTCCAGCTGGGCCGCAAGTTCGCGGACGCCTTCCAGCTCGATGTGCTCGGCCAGAACGGCAAGCCGGTCCGGGTCACCATGGGCTCCTACGGCATCGGCGTCTCCCGCGCCGTCGCCGCGCTCGCCGAGCAGACCGCCGACGAGCAGGGGCTGTGCTGGCCCCGCGAGATCGCCCCGGCCGATGTCCATGTCGTCGCGGCGGGCAAGGCGCTCCAGACGGAGCTGGCCCTCGACGTCGCCGAGAAGCTCGCCGCCGCCGGTGTGCGGGTCATGGTCGACGACCGCGCGGGCGTCTCGCCCGGTGTGAAGTTCACCGACGCCGAGCTGATCGGCATTCCGAAGATCCTGGTCGCCGGCCGCCGCTCGGCAGAGGGCGTCCTGGAGCTCAAGGACCGCCGTACGGGCGAGCGCGAGGAGCTCACGGTCGACGAGGCGATCGCCCGCTTGACCGTTCAGGGCTGACACCGCAACGCAAAGCCGTAGACCCCCGCGCATCGCGGGGGCCTACGGCTTTGCGAGGACATTCACAGCCAGCCCGCGAACTCCAGCGTCAGCTCGCCCTCCTGGCGACGGCCGACCGCCAGGGCCCGGGTTCCCGACTCCACCGCGCGGAACAGCGTCCAGCCGTGCAGCCGCTCCCGGTCCACGTCCAGCGAATCGGCGAGTTTCTTGATCCGCCGACGGGCCGTCACCGGGCCGCCGGGGGAGGCGATCAGATCCTCGACGCGGTCACGCACCAGGCGCGCCAGATCGTAGGCCCGCTCACCGACCAGCGGCTCCGGTCCGACCGTCAGCCAGGGCACCCGCTCGCCCGCGAGCACCTTGCTCTGGCGGAAATTGCCGTGCAGCAGCAGGAGTTCGGGGGAGTGGGCGACAAGCTCCTCACGCGCCGCGAGCGCCGCGGTGACCAGCGGCTCCAGGCTCGGGTCGGCCGCGGCGTAGGCGCGCATCGGCTCCGCACGGCGCCCGGTCCGCTCGGCGACCGTCTCGAATCCATGGCCGGCCGGCGGCTCGACCCAGAGCCGGCGCACCGTCCCCGCCGCCTCCAGCAGCGCCTTCGCCTCCGGCAGTGAGCGCAGCGACACCTCGGGATGCAGTCGTTCGAGCAGCAGTGCGCCGGGGCCGCCGTTGAGGAGTTGCACCGCGCCCCAGCCGTTCCAGTGAGCGAGCGCCGCTTGCTCCAGCTCGGGCGCGGCCCCGGACGGAGCGATCTTCAGCGCGGCCGGGGTGCCGTCGGAGCATGTCACCAGCAGGACCAGACTGCTGCGGCCCCCGGGGGCGGCGACCCGTTCCACGGTCAGCTGCTGCCCGGTCGAGGACAGCGCTTCCTCGGCCAGCGCGGGAAGCCGCGCGAGCCAGTCGGCGGCGGCCGCATCCCCGTACGACTCGCCGAGCGCTCGCACCAGACGCTGCGGCGGTTCGAAACCCATACGTGCTTTGTTCCCTTTCAGAGCTTCTTCAGTGCGTCGCGCCGGTCCCATTCGTCACATCGGTCCCGTGGATCGTGTCGGACCCGGCGTTCGCGTTGGTCCCTGCCGTCGCGCGGGTCCCGTCGGCGGTCCGCTCGGCGAGCCCGGGAAAGGTTACGCCGCTGCCCCGCCAGCGGACCGCACGCACCGCGGCCTCCCGCAGCGCATCCGCGGCCTCCCGCCTGAGCGGACCCGCGGCGGCCCGTACGAGATCGGAGTACACGTCCGCGACCCGGTCCTCCAGCAGGGCGGCCAGTCGCACCGCCGCAGCCGGGTCCGGCACCGCGAACGGCAGAGCGTACGCGGCCTGAGCCGCCACAGGTTCACCGCCCAGGTCACGCACGGTCCGTGCCAGCGCATCGCGCCGGGCCCGGTGCGCGTGGTAGGCCGCAGTGGCCTCGGCCCGTCGGCCGTCGGCGACCCGGCCGCCGACCACCCCGTACCCGTACACCGCCGCGTGTTCGGCGGCCAGGGCCGCCTGAGCCGCCTTCTGTGTCCCGGCGCTCATGACGAGGTCTCCTTGGCCAGTTCGGTCAGCAGATAAGCATGGGCCGCGCCGGCCGCCGCGATCGACGCCAGCAGCCGGGCCAGCTCCGGCGGGGCTTTCAGCAGCGCCGCCGTGTGGGCGTCCGCGGTGCGGCGCTCCGCCGCGGCCAGCTCCTTGAGGGCGGCCTCGGCGTCGGTCGCGCGTGTCCGCGAGAACACGAGCGTCTTGCCGCCATCAGGCACCAGCGCCTGGGCATGGGCCCGTACGGCGTCCCGCAGCGGCGAGAGCCCGGCGGCGGTCGCCGGATAGGCCCTGACCACCTGTTCGTACCGGGCGAGCAGTTCCCTGCTGGTACGCGCGGCACCCGCCCGGAGCGTCTTCTCCGCCCGTGCGGCGGCGGCCTGCTCGGCCGCGGTCGCCGCGTCGGCCCGTGCGGAGCCCTTCCGGGGCCCGGTCCCGTCGCCGCAGCCGGCCAGCACCGCCGCCATGACGATCGCCCCCGTCGCGGTGAGCGCACCTCTGCGCGTCGTCCCCGTGCGCCGCACTTGTTCTCCTTCGGGCTTGGACCTGTCTTGACTGGATCTGTCCTGAAGTGATCACCGCAGGCGAGCGTACCCGCGGCAGCGGAGCAGGCGGACGGCAACACCCCTCGGGACCGGATACCCTTTGACCTGACACGCGAGATCCCCACAACAGCACACGCGGCCGAGGAGTCACCCGGATGAGCACCACCCAGAGCGAGAGGCTGCGCGGACTGCTCGAACCGCTCGTCAGCGCCGAGCAGCTGGATCTCGAAGAGATCGAGGTGTCCCGGGCGGGCCGCCGCCGGGTGCTGCGGATCACCGTGGACTCCGAAGAAGGCGTGGAGCTCGACACCTGCGCCGAGCTGAGCCGCGCGATCTCCGAGAAGCTCGACGAGACCGACGCGATGGGCGAGGGCGAGTACGTCCTCGAAGTCAGTTCGCCCGGTGCCGACCGTCCGCTGACGGAGCACCGCCACTACGTACGTGCCACGGGCCGCCTGGCCAAGCTGCACCTGCGCGAGGGAGGCGAGCTGGTGGCTCGCATCCTCGCCGTGGACGAAGAAGGACTCGACCTCGAAGTGCCGGGCGTCAAGGGCCGCAGGCCCACGTCCCGCCGGGTCGCCTTCGACGAGATCACCAAGGCGCGCGTGGAGATCGAATTCAGCCGCAAGGACAAGAAGGAAGAGGAGGCGTAGCCGTGGACATCGATGTGAAGCTCTTGAAGGGCTTGGCACAGGACAAGGAGATCCCCTTCGACGTGCTCGTCGAGGCGATCGAGTCGGCCCTCCTCATCGCCTACCACCGTACGGACGGCAGCTACCGCCGCGCGCGCGTGAAGCTCGACGAGCGCGGCCATGTGACGGTGTGGGCGAAGGAGGACCCGGCCGACCTCGAACCGGGCCAGGAGGCCAAGGAGTTCGACGACACCCCGTCCGGCTTCGGCCGGATCGCCGCGACCACCGCCAAGCAGGTCATCCTGCAGCGACTGCGCGACGCCGAGGACGACAGGACGTTCGGCGAGTACGCGGGCCACGAGGGCGATGTCGTCACCGGCGTCGTCCAGCAGGGCAAGGACCCGAAGAACGTCCTGGTCGACATCGGCAAGCTGGAAGCGATCCTGCCGGTGCAGGAGCAGGTGCCGGGTGAGGAGTACACCCACGGCCTGCGTCTGCGTACGTATGTCGTCCGGGTCGCCAAGGGCGTGCGCGGTCCGTCCGTGACGCTGTCGCGGACCCACCCCAACCTGGTGAAGAAGCTCTTCGCGCTGGAGGTCCCGGAGATCGCGGACGGTTCCGTCGAGATCTGCGCGATCGCCCGCGAGGCGGGTCACCGCACCAAGATCGCGGTCCGTTCGACCCGTTCCGGGCTGAATGCCAAGGGTGCCTGCATCGGCCCGATGGGCGGCCGGGTGCGCAATGTCATGGCCGAGCTGCACGGTGAGAAGATCGACATCGTGGACTGGTCGGACGACCCGGCCGAGATGGTCGCCAACGCCCTGTCGCCCGCGCGGGTGAGCCAGGTCGAGGTCGTGGACCTCGGCGCACGGTCCGCCCGGGTCACCGTTCCGGACTACCAGCTGTCGCTCGCGATCGGCAAGGAGGGGCAGAATGCCCGCCTCGCCGCCCGCCTCACCGGCTGGCGCATCGACATCCGTCCGGACACCGAGACCGACGCCGAGCGCGACGTCGCCGACCGGGAGCGGGCCGAGCGGGCCCGCGAGCGTTCGGAGCGCCGCTGACCGACCCGGCGGTCGCCGGGCTGCGGCCCGCGCCGGACTCCTGGCGCCGCCCCGGAAGGGGTGCCAGGGGCTCGGTCGCGCGGGCCGCAGGGAATAGATCTCAGCGGCATGCCGCTGAGAACACGACAACATCCGTTCGATTTTTGCCCCAAAGGGGTGAGGTCGGTGCGGGGAGGTAGACTTCAACGTGTCTGGCCGGACGCACGCCCGCGCTTGCCCTGAGCGAACCTGTGTGGGATGCCGGGAGCGGGGGGCCAAGAGCGAGCTGCTGCGCATCGTCGCGGACGAGGACGCCTGCGTCCCCGATCCTCGCGGTACGCTGCCCGGCCGGGGTGCATATGTACACCCCGTCTCTGTCTGTCTGGACCTGGCGGTTCGCCGCCGGGCATTCCCCCGGGCCTTCAAGGCCAAGGGGCCGTTCGACCCCGCCGCAGTGCAGCGGTTCGTCGAGCGGGTGACACCGTAAGAAATGAACGGCACGGGACCCCGTGCGGTCAGGTACCTCGCGAGTTGGAAGTAGGTCGAGATTGCGATGAGCACTCGATGAGTACGCGATGAGTACGCCCATGAAGTAGCGACGGTCCGGCGGTAACCCGGACCTAGAAGGAGCGAAGTGGCTAAGGTCCGGGTATACGAACTCGCCAAGGAGTTCGGCGTCGAGAGCAAGGTCGTCATGGCCAAGCTCCAAGAGCTCGGTGAATTCGTCCGTTCGGCGTCCTCGACGATCGAGGCGCCGGTTGTACGCAAGTTGACTGACGCACTGCAGGGGCCCGGCGGCAACGCCGGCAAGTCCGCTGCAAAGCCTGGCGCGCCCCGCAAGGTGACGCCCGCAAAGCCCGCAGCGCCCTCCCCGGCCGCTGCGGCACGTCCCGCTGCCCCGAAGCCCGGCGCCCCGGCCCCCAAGCCGGCCGTGGCCGAGGCTCCCAGCAGCACCCCTTCCGCTGTCACGCCTGCCGCGCCGTCGGCGGGCCCGCGTCCGGGTCCGAAGCCCGCGCCGAAGCCCGCTCCGGTCACCCCGGTGCCCGCAGCAGAGTTCTCCGCTCCGGCCCCGGTCCAGCCGGCCGCGCCGCAGCAGGCCCCGCGTCCCGCGGGTGCCACCCCCGGGCCCCGGCCCGCCCGTCCGGCTCCGGCCGGCGGTCAGCGTGACGGCGGCCGTGGTGGCGAGCGCGACGGTGGCCGTGGCGGCGACCGTCCGGCCCGCCCCGCAGGCCAGGGTGCCCAGCGCCCCGGCGGCGCCCGTCCGGCGGGTCCCCGTCCGGGCAACAACCCCTTCACCTCCGGCGGCTCGACGGGCATGGCCCGTCCGCAGGCGCCCCGTCCCGGCGGCGCACCGCGTCCCGGCGGCGGTCAGGACCGTCCGGGCGCCCCGCGTCCCCAGGGTGGCCCCGGCGGTGCCCCGCGTCCCCAGGGCCAGGGCGGTGCCCGTCCGACCCCGGGCGGCATGCCCCGTCCGCAGGCTCCCCGTCCGGGCGGTGCCCCCGGTGGTAACCGTCCGAACCCGGGCATGATGCCGCAGCGTCCCGCTGCGGGCCCGCGTCCCGGTGGTGGCCCCGGCGGTGGCCGTGGTCCCGGCGGTGGCGGTCGTCCCGGTGGTGGCGGCGGCGCAGGTCGTCCCGGTGGTGGCGGTGGCTTCGCAGGCCGTCCGGCCGGTCCCGGTGGCGGTGGCGGCGGTTTCGCCGGTCGTCCCGGTGGCGGCGGTGGCGGTGGCGGTGCGGGTCGTCCCGGCGGTGGCGGCGGCTTCGGCGGTCGTCCCGGCTTCGGTGGACGTCCCGGCGGCCCCGGTGGCCGTGGTGGCACACAGGGTGCGTTCGGCCGTCCCGGCGGTCCCGCGCGTCGTGGTCGCAAGTCGAAGCGGCAGAGGCGCCAGGAGTACGAGGCCATGCAGGCCCCGTCGGTGGGCGGCGTCATGCTGCCTCGCGGCAACGGACAGTCCGTCCGGCTGTCGCGCGGTGCCTCCCTCACCGACTTCGCGGAGAAGATCAACGCCAACCCGGCGTCGCTCGTCGCCGTGATGATGAACCTCGGCGAGATGGTCACCGCGACGCAGTCGGTCTCCGACGAGACGCTGAAGCTGCTCGCCGACGAGATGAACTACGTCCTGGAGATCGTCAGCCCGGAGGAGGAGGACCGCGAACTGCTCGAGTCCTTCGACATCGAGTTCGGCGAGGACGAGGGCGGCGAAGAGGCTCTGGTCTCGCGTCCGCCGGTCGTGACCGTCATGGGTCACGTCGACCACGGTAAGACCCGACTTCTGGACGCGATCCGCAAGACGAACGTCGTTGCGGGCGAGGCCGGCGGCATCACGCAGCACATCGGTGCGTACCAGGTCTCCTCCGAGGTCAACGGCGAGGACCGCAGGATCACCTTCATCGACACCCCGGGTCACGAGGCGTTCACCGCCATGCGTGCCCGTGGTGCGAAGTCCACCGACATCGCGATCCTCGTGGTGGCGGCGAACGACGGTGTGATGCCCCAGACGATCGAGGCGCTGAACCACGCCAAGGCGGCCGACGTGCCGATCGTGGTCGCGGTCAACAAGATCGACGTCGAGGGCGCGGACCCGACCAAGGTGCGCGGCCAGCTCACCGAGTTCGGTCTGGTGGCCGAGGAGTACGGCGGCGACACGATGTTCGTCGACATCTCCGCCAAGCAGGGCCTCAACATCGAGGCTCTTCTGGAGGCCGTCGTCCTCACCGCCGACGCCTCGCTCGACCTGCGGGCCAACCCGGAGCAGGACGCGCAGGGTATTGCGATCGAGTCCCACCTCGACCGCGGCCGCGGTGCCGTTTCGACCGTCCTGGTCCAGCGCGGCACGCTGCGCATCGGCGACACGATGGTGGTCGGCGACGCGTACGGCCGTGTCCGGGCGATGCTCGACGACAACGGCAACAACGTCGAGGAAGCGGGTCCGTCGACCCCCGTCCTCGTGCTGGGTCTCACCAACGTCCCGGGTGCCGGCGACAACTTCCTGGTGGTCGACGAGGACCGTACGGCCCGTCAGATCGCCGAGAAGCGTGCCGCCCGTGAGCGCAACGCCAACTTCGCCCGCAAGGGTGTCCGGTTCTCCCTGGAGAACCTGGACGAGGCGCTCAAGGCCGGTCTGGTCCAGGAACTCAACCTCATCATCAAGGGCGACGCGTCCGGTTCGGTGGAGGCTCTCGAGTCCTCGCTGCTCCAGCTCGACGTCGGTGACGAGGTCGACATCCGGGTCCTGCACCGCGGTGTGGGTGCGGTCACCGAGTCGGACATCGACCTGGCGACCGGCTCCGACGCCATCGTGATCGGCTTCAACGTGCGCGCCGCAGGGCGTGCGCAGCAGATGGCCGAGCGCGAAGGCGTGGACGTCCGGTACTACTCGGTCATCTACCAGGCGATCGAAGAGATCGAAGCGGCCCTCAAGGGCATGCTCAAGCCGGAGTACGAAGAGGTCGAGCTCGGTACGGCGGAGATCCGCGAGATCTTCCGCTCGTCCAAGCTGGGCAACATCGCCGGTGTGCTGGTCCGGTCCGGCGAGGTCAAGCGCAACACCAAGGCGCGCCTGCTGCGCGATGGCAAGGTCATCGCGGAGAACCTCAACATCTCCGGTCTGCGCCGCTTCAAGGACGACGTCACCGAGATCCGCGAAGGCTTCGAGGGCGGTATCAACCTCGGAAACTTCAACGACATCAAGATCGACGACGTCATCGCGACGTACGAGATGCGCGAGAAGCCGCGAGGCTGACCCGTACCTCAACAGTCGGGGCCGGTCGACGGGTCGTATTTCCGTCGATCGGCCCCGGCCGTTCCGTGTACGGTTCTTGTGTCCCTGCCAAGCGCTGGCAGGGCACGAACCCGAACCGGCGGGACATCCGGACATACATGTATGTGGGGACACTGTCCTTCGATCTGCTTCTCGGCGACGTACGGTCGTTGAAGGAGAAGCGCTCCATCGTCCGTCCGATCGTCGCCGAGCTCCAGCGCAAATACGCGGTGAGTGCGGCGGAGGTGGGCGGTCAGGATCTCCATCGCAGGGCCGAGATCGGCCTCGCCGTGGTCTCCGGGGACACCGGACACCTCACAGACGTACTCGACCGGTGCGAG
Source organism: Streptomyces sp. NPDC088246 (assembly GCF_044741025.1). Lineage (NCBI taxonomy): Bacteria > Bacillati > Actinomycetota > Actinomycetes > Kitasatosporales > Streptomycetaceae > Streptomyces > Streptomyces sp. NPDC088246. The sequence continues at coordinate 30,130 of NZ_JBIURV010000002.1, read as the reverse complement.
CGGCTGATCGCCGGCCGGCCCGAGGTGGAGCTGTTGTCCGTACGACGGCGGCTGCACAGCGACGAAGACGATTGAGCAAGGCAAAGAAGGAGACGGACCAGTGGCCGACAACGCGCGGGCGAAAAAGCTGGCGGACCTCATCCAGGAGGTGGTCGCCGAGAAACTGCAGCGCGGTATCAAGGACCCGCGTCTGGGTACGCACGTGACCATCACGGACACCCGGGTCACCGGTGACCTGCGGGAGGCCACGGTCTTCTACACGGTCTACGGCGACGACGAGGAGCGGGCGAGCGCGGCGGCCGGCCTGGAGAGCGCCAAGGGCATCCTGCGTTCGGCGGTCGGAGCGGCGGCGGGGACGAAGTTCACCCCCACGCTGGCCTTCGTGGCCGACGCCCTCCCGGAGAACGCCAAGGCGATCGAGGACCTCCTCGACCGGGCACGGGCCTCGGACGCACGGGTGCGCGAGGCGTCCTCGGGCGCGACGTACGCCGGTGGCGCGGACCCGTACCGCAAGGCGGAGGACGAGAACGACGAGGACACCGCCTCCGAATGACATCGCAGAACAAGACGCCGGACGGCCTTGTCATTGTGGACAAGCCGTCCGGCTTCACTTCGCACGACGTCGTCGCCAAGATGCGCGGCATCGCCCGGACCCGCCGCGTCGGCCATGCCGGCACGCTGGATCCGATGGCGACGGGCGTTCTCGTGCTCGGTGTGGAGAGGGCCACCAAGCTGCTGGGCCATCTCGCGCTGACCGAGAAGGAGTACCTCGGCACGATCCGGCTCGGCCAGAACACCATCACGGACGATGCGGAGGGCGAGATCACCTCGTCCACCGATGCGTCCGGTGTGACGCGTGAGGGCATCGACGCCGGGGTGGCGGCCCTGACCGGACCGATCATGCAGGTGCCGTCCAAGGTCAGCGCCATCAAGATCGACGGTAAGCGGTCCTACGCACGGGTGCGCGGCGGCGAGGAGTTCGAGATCCCGGCCCGGCCGGTGACGATCTCGTCCTTCAACGTCTACGACGTCCGCGAGGCGGTCGCCGAGGACGGGACGCCGGTCGTCGACCTGGTCGTCTCCGTCGTCTGCTCCTCGGGTACGTACATCCGCGCGATCGCCCGCGACCTCGGCGCCGGGCTCGGCGTCGGCGGGCATCTGACCGCGCTGCGGCGGACCAGGGTCGGGCCGTACGGCCTCGATGCGGCGCGGACGCTCGACCAGCACCAGCAGGAGCTCACCGTGATGCCGGTGGCCGAGGCCGCCGCCTCGGCGTTCCCCCGCTGGGACGTGGACGAGAAGCGCGCCAAGCTGCTGCTGCACGGGGTGCGGCTGGACATGCCGGCCTTCCCGCCGGGACCGGTCGGGGTCTTCGGGCCCGACGGACGGTTCCTGGTACTCGTCGAGGAACAGAAGGGCAAGGCCAAGAGCCTCGCCGTCTTCGCCTGACCGGCGACCCGGGTCCTGGGACCCCATCGTGGAGCGGGCGGGGCCCCTGTGCCCGCTCCACGATCCCCCAATGGTTTCTGTCCATCGGACGCCATGAATTCACCCCAACGAGCAGGCGCTCGGAGTGAATCAGGGGTGCATTCGGGGGCGCTTTTACTCCGAGTGGTGTTCGCGCCGATCACCGTCGGCCTAACGTCGGACCATGGGAAGCGGGGACCGGGCAGCGCTGGTACGTATCTGCGATTCGGCCGGCCGGCCGCGGGGGACCGGATTCGTCGCCGACGACCGGGGCACGGTGGTGACCAGCCACGAAGCGGTCGACGGCCTCACCCGGCTCGTTCTGTACGGAACGGACGGTCGCAGCTGCCCCGTCGAGGCCGCCGATGTCACCGCGCTGCCCGAACTGGACCTCGCCCTGCTGCGCACCTCAGGGCGCTCCACGCTCGGCGTGGATCCGACGCCGATCGCCTTACGGGACCGGATCGACGCCGGTACGTATGTGACGATCGCCGCCCACGGCTGGCGCGAGGCGCGGGTGCTCGGCACCGCCCCGGTGACGTACGCCGCGAACGGCACCTCCCATCGGATCGGTGCGGCATTGGAGCTGGCGCTCGGTACGGATGGCAGAGACGCGCTGCGGCTCGGCGGTGCGGCCGTGGGCGGGCCCGTCCTCGATCCGGAGAGCGGCGCGGTCATCGCCGTGCTGGGCACCGCGCTGCGCGCCGGGCATGCCGCCGCAGGGTTCGCGGTGCCGCTCAGGGGTGCGGGCAGCGACGGTCCGCTGGACGAGCTGCTGCGGCGCAGCGCGACGAGCGTTCCCGGATACGGACGCGACCTGAATCTCGCGGGTGCCCTGCACCTCACCGCGACATCGCTCGGCTCGGCAGACGGGCCGGCCGGCTGTTCCGATCCGGTCGAACGCCCGGACGTCATCGCGGAGTTCAGCGCCTTCTCGGCCTCCGGCCACCCCTCGTCCGCACCGCACGGCCCCGCCGTGCTCCTCGGTCTCGTCGGAGCGCCGGGCACCGGCCGCACCACCGAACTGGCCGCACTCGCCGCCCGCCGGGCCCGCGGCGCCGTACCCGCACCCACCCTCTGGCTGCGCGGCGCCGATCTGCAGGCCGACGACGCCTCGGTCGCCGACGCGATCGCCCGTACGCTCCGGCGGGCCGGGCGGATCGTCACCGCCGCCGGTGCGAGGGGCGACATGGCGAGCGCCACCCCCGAGCGGGTGGCCGGGCTGGCCGAAGAGTCCGGGAGCCCGCTGCTCGTCCTGCTGGACGGCCCCGAGGAGATGCCTCCCGTGCTGGCCCACGGGCTGGCCCGGTGGACCGCGGGCACCGTCGACTGGCTGCGGGAGTGCGGGGCGCGGCTCGTGGTCGCGTGCACGCCCGAGCACTGGGAGACGGCCGGTGCGCTCTGCCCGCCCGGTGCCCTGCACCGCCCCGCCAGGCCTGCGAGGCGGCTGCCGTCCGCGGTCCGCCTCGGCGACCTCACCGCGAGCCAGGCCGAACAGGCCCGGGAGCGGTACGCCATCCCGCCCGATGCGCTCGCCCCGGGCCACGGCCGGCACCCGCTCACCCTGCGTCTTCTCGCGGAGGTGCGCGAGGCGCTGCCCGGGGACGTCGCCGGGCAGCCGGACGCGGAGGACGTCTTCGTCGCTCACCTGGACCTGATGTGCCTGCGCATCGCGGTCCGCATCGCAGCCGGATCGGGCCCGGCGCCCGGCGGCACCGCGGTCCGCCGGCTGGCCGCGCAGGTGGCGGGGCAGGTCCACGAAGCGGCGCGGCGCTGTCTGGGGCCCGGACAGGGAGAGCTGGACCGGGCGGCGTTCGAGGAGGTGTTCCCGTGGCGCACGGGCTGGGCGTCGGCGGTTCTCACCGAGGGGCTGCTCGTCCCGGCGGGAGCGGGCTACCGCTTCGCGCACGAGGAGCTGGGGGACTGGGTGCAGGGCGCCCACCTGGACTTGGACGCGGCGCTGCACGCGCTGGTCCACCGCTGGCATGCGGAGAAGGGACCGGGACCGGGAGCGGTGGCGGCGGAGCCGCGCGTTCCGCAGCCCAGGGGACCGCGTTCGGGGCGCAGCCGGACGCCCGTGCCAGAAGTGGCAATGGAAGCCGCGGTGACGACGGGGCACCGCACCCTGCCCGTACCGCGCCATCGGACCGGCCCGGTGATCCAGGCCCTGCTGTTGCTGGGCCGCCGCCAGGGCCCCGCCGCGCTGGCGCACCGGCTGGCCGATCTGATCGAGGCCCTGGACCGGATGCCGCCGGAGCCGGGGGCGGGTGCCGAGGCCGCCCATGACGCCCGCTGGTGGGCGGTGCACCTGCTCTCGGAGACTCTGCTCCGGGTACCCGATGCCCGGCCCCATCTCGGGGTGCTGCGGCTGCTTGCCGACCGTATCGTCCGGCGCACGGCCACGGGCGGGCCGGGGAGCCCGGGGGCGGGGGTGTATGCCGAGTTCGGGCCGTGGTTCTGGCGGCGGCTGAGGCTGCCCGAGGCGGACCGGATCGATCTGTTCCGGTGTCTCGTCCCCGCCGACGGCCGGCGCCGTGCCGACCCCCGTGGTGATGACGGTGACCGCACCTGCGACCCGTACCCCGACGGCGACAGCGGCGAGCGGTTTCTGGATGCCGTCGCGCGGCGGCTCGTCGCGCAGCCCCGGACCATGCAGCCGCTGCTCTGCGGCTGGTTCACCGACGAGCGCCCCATCCCTGGCGATGAGGGCGTGACGATCCGTCCGACCGTGGCCGCCGCCGCTCAGGCGCTGCTCTACGCCCGTCGGGACCTGGCCGTCGACGATCTGACCGACGCACTCGTCTCGACCGCCCACCCCCGGGCCGAGGAGCTGCTCGCCGCGCTGGCCGAGGACGAGCCCTCCGCGCTCTGCCGGGCCGTCGACAGATGGGCCCGTGACGGGGACCGGCCCGCACGCCGGACCGCCGCCGCCTCGTACGCACTGGTCACCGCGGCGCACGTCACCCTCGACGCCGATCGCGAACTGTTGCGCCGAGCCGCCCGTGCCCTGCTGGCCCGACCGGCCGACGCCTCCCTGCACGGGGCCGCGCTCACCCTCCTCGTGCAGGATCAGCAGACCAGGGACCGCTATCTCCCGCAGGCTCTGCGGGCCTTCGTCGCGGGCGAGCCGCAGCTGCCCGCGCACACGCTCGCCATCGCACTGTCCTCCCATGCGGAGCAGGTGCTCACCGCGTTCCGGCAGCGGCTCACCCGGCCCGACGAGGGGGCGGGCGAGGTGCTGTGCTCGCTCGCCGGGATCGACGCCCCCGCGCTGGCCCTGCACGCCGCCGGGCTCGTGCGGGCGTACATCGACAGCCACCCGGACGACGCCGTGCACGCCGCCTCGTACATCGACCGGAGGCTGGAGCACGGACCCGCCGCCCGCGCCCTGCTGCTGCCCCTGGTGACCGGACTGCTGCGGGACCGTCCCGTGCCACCGCCGGTGCGCGGCGGGCTCGCCGGTGTGCTCGCGGCGCCCGGCAGCCCCGCCTCCGGGCAGCTGAGGGGCGAGCTGCTGGAGGTCCTGCTGGAATTCGAACAGGACGCCCACCGCGACCCGGCCGTGCTCGACGCCCTGCTGCGGGCTGCCGCGACGGGCTCCGGCGGACGTGCACCGGCCCGCACCCGCGCCCTGGTCCACCGCACCGGGATGCTGCTGGTCCGTACCCCCGAGGGCGCGGTCCGCTTCGACCGCCGACTGGTCGAACTCGCTCGTGACGTGCCAGGATTCGCGGCCCTGGTCACCGGGTGGCTGGCAGACGCCCCGCAGGAGTGGGCGGCGCTCGTCGGCCCGGCCGCGCGGCGGACGGTGGAGGCGCTGGGAAGCCCCAAGACGATGCCGATGCAGGCCGCGGGGCGTGAGCATGGCAGTCTTAGACCTGCGTAACAGGCAATCTCACGTACACGGGTTCGGGCGAGGAGCGGTCACAGTGCAGCGCTGGCGTGGCTTGGAGGACATCCCCCAGGACTGGGGACGCAGCGTCGTCACCATCGGCTCCTATGACGGGGTGCACCGCGGACACCAGCTGATTATCGGGCGGGCCGTGGAGCGGGCACGCGAGCTGGGTGTGCCGTCGGTCGTGGTGACCTTCGACCCGCATCCCAGCGAGGTCGTACGGCCCGGCAGCCACCCGCCGCTGCTCGCCCCGCACCACCGGCGCGCCGAGCTGATGGCGGAGCTGGGGGTGGACGCGGTGCTGATCCTGCCGTTCACCACCGAGTTCTCCAAGCTCGCGCCGGCCGACTTCATCGTGAAGGTGCTTGTCGACAAGCTGCACGCGCAGCTGGTCATCGAGGGCCCCAACTTCCGCTTCGGTCACAAGGCAGCCGGGAATGTGCAGCTGCTCACCGAGTTCGGCGAGACGTACGACTACGGCGTCGAGGTCATCGACCTGTATGTGAGCGGTGCGGCGGGCGGCGGCCGGCCGTTCTCCTCCACCCTCACCCGACGGCTGGTCGCCGAGGGCGATGTCGCGGGCGCCGCCGAGATCCTGGGCCGGCCGCACCGGGTCGAGGGCATCGTGGTCCGCGGCGCACAGCGCGGCCGTGAGATGGGCTTCCCCACGGCCAACGTGGAGACCCTGCCGCACACCGCGATCCCCGCCGACGGCGTCTACGCGGGCTGGCTCAATGTGAATGGCGAGGCGATGCCCGCCGCGATCTCGGTCGGCACGAACCCGCAGTTCGACGGTACGGAGCGGACGGTGGAGGCGTACGCGATCGACCGCGTCGGCCTCGACCTGTACGGGCTCCACGTCTCGGTGGACTTCCTCGCGTACGTACGCGGGATGCTGAAGTTCGACTCGATCGACGACCTGCTCGTGGCCATGGCCGCCGATGTGAAGCGGTGCAGCGAGCTGATCTCCGCGTACGAGCGCGGCTGAACCGCACCCCTGCCGCGTACATCGGGGTCATGGGCAGCCGGCGCACCCACCTGGACCGGGCCGTGCGGCTGCGGGAGGCCGGGGTCGACGCGGCCGAACTGGCGCGGCTCGCCTCGCCCGTCGGGCTGGACCTCGGTGCGCGCACCCCGGAGGAGACCGCCGTCTCGATCGACGCGGAGATCATCCAGCACCGGTGGGGCGGGACGGGCAGGCCGCTCGGCGAGCTGACCGGGGCGATCCACGGCCGGGCAACCGGCAGTCCGCCCGGCGCCTGACGGCGCGGCGTCCGCCGGCCGGGGCCCGTCCGAGGGCGATCCGCCGGACAGGCCCAGGCCACCCCGCTACGCCCGCGCCTTCGCAGCCGCGCCCGCCCAGTGGCACGCCACCTGTGTCTGCCCGCCGCCCGCGAGCACCGGCAGGTCCTTCGTACGGCACGCGTCCGCGACACCCGCCCGCTCGGCCTCGCCCGAGGCCAGCACCTGGCAGCGGGCATGGAACCGGCACCCGGACGGCACCCTGGACGGGTCCGGCGGCTCACCGGTCAGAATCACCGGATCGCCCGCGGCCTCCGGCAGCACCGACAACAGTGCCTGGGTGTACGGGTGCTGCGGAGCCGTCAGGATCTGCTCCACCTCGCCCGTCTCCACGATCCGCCCGAGGTACATCACCGCGACCCGGTCGGCGATGTTCCACGCCAGGCCGAGGTCGTGCGTGACCACCAGAGCGGACAGACCCAGTTCGTCCCGCAGCCGCAGCAGCAGGGCCAGGATCTCGCCGCGCACCGAAGCGTCCAGCGAGGCCACCGGCTCGTCGGCCACGATGAGTTCCGGCTCCAGCACGAGCGCGCCCGCGATCACGACCCGCTGGCGCTGACCGCCCGACAGCTCGTGCGGATAGCGCAGGAAGAACCGCTCCGGGGGCCGCAGCCCCGCCCGTGCCAGCGCCCCGGCCACCGCCGCCCGCTCGTCACCCGCGTACCCGTGGATCCGCAGACCCTCGGCGACGGCGTCGTACACCGTGTGCCTCGGGTTGAGCGAACCGCTGGGGTCCTGGAGCACCAGCTGGACCCGCTTGCGGTACGCCTTCAGCGCCCGGCTCGCATAGTCGAGCGGCTGCCCGCCGAAGGTCACCTGCCCGGACGTCGGCGGGACGAGGCCCAGCAGCGAACGCGCCAGCGTCGTCTTGCCGCAGCCCGACTCGCCGACCAGGGCGACGATCTCGCCGGGCCGGATGTCCAGGTCGACGCTGTCCACCGCACGCGCCGGGGCAGCCCCGCGCCGGCCGGGGAAGGTGACCTTCAGCCCCTGGGCGCTGAGCAGGGGAGTGGTGGTGGTCATGATGTGCTCCTTGCTTCCTCGGCACCCGGCCGGGCCCCGGCCGCGGCCGCCCCCGGCTCCACCAGCACACAGGCGGCCCGCCGCTGTGGCCCCGCGTCCCGCAGCTCCTGATCCTGCGTCGTGCAGGAGTCCAGGGCCACCGGGCAGCGCGGGTGGAAGGTGCAGCCGCCGGGCAGCGCCGACGGGTCCGGCGGATCGCCGGGCAGCCCGCGGGGCGCGAACCGGGAGGCCGGGTCGCCGATGCGCGGAAAGGCGCCGGACAGGGCTTTGCCGTACGGGTGGTGCGCGTTCTCGTAGACCTCGGACGCCGGGCCCTCCTCCACGACCCGGCCCGCGTACATCACCGCGAGTCGGTCGCAGGTGTCCGACAGCACCGCGAGGTCATGGCTGATCATGATCAGGCCGAGGTCCTGCTCGGACACCAACTGCTCGATCAGCCGAAGGATCTGGGCCTGGATCATCACATCGAGAGCCGTGGTCGGTTCGTCCGCGATGATCAGGCCCGGATCGCAGGCCAGCGCCATCGCGATCATCACGCGCTGCCGCTGCCCGCCGGAGAGCTCGTGCGGATAGGCGTCCGCGCGGGCGGCCGGCAGACCCACCTGTTCCAGGAGTTCACCGGCCTTCTTCGCGGCCCCGGCCTGCGTCGCCTTCTTGTGCAGCAGGATCGGCTCGGCGATCTGCTCCCCGATGCGGTGCACCGCGTTGAGCGAGTGCATCGCGCCCTGGAACACGATCGAGGCCCCCGCCCAGCGCACCGCCCTGACCTGCCCCCACTTCATGGTGAGGACGTCCTCGCCGTTCAGCAGGATCTGGCCGGAGACCTTCGTCCCGGCGGGCAGCAGCCGCAGCAGCGCGAGCGCCAGCGTGGACTTCCCGCAGCCGGACTCACCGGCGATGCCGAGCTTCTGCCCCGCGTTCACGGTGAGGTTCACGCCACGGACGGCCTGCGCTCCACCGGCGTACGTCACCGTGAGGTCCCGTACGTCGAGAAGTGGCGTCTTCTGGATGCTCGTCGTACTCAACGGGCCACCCCCAGCTTGGGATTGAGGACGGACTCGATGGCGCGGCCGCACAGCGTGAACGCCAGGGCCACCACGGCGATGGCGATCCCGGGCGGTGCCAGGTACCACCAGTCGCCCGCGCTCACCGCGCCCGCCTCGCGGGCGTCCTGGAGCATGCCGCCCCAGGAGGTGGTGGTCGGGTCGCTGAGGCCGAGGAAGGCCAGGGTGGCCTCCGTGAGGATCGCGCTGGAGATCACCAGTGTGGTCTGCGCGAGCACCAGCGGCATCACGTTCGGCAGCACGTGCCGGACCATGACGTGTCCGTGGCCGCCGCCCAGGGCGCGGGCGCGCTCGATGTACGGGCGGGACTCCACGGCGAGGGTCTGGGCGCGGACCAGCCGGGCCGTGGTCGGCCAGGTCGTGACGCCGATCGCGATGATGACCGTCCACATCGAGCGGTCCATCACGGTGGCGAGCGCGATCGCGAGGACCAGGGTCGGCATCACCAGGAACCAGTCGGTGATCCGCATCAGGACCGTCGAGTACCAGCCGTGGAAGTGCCCCGCGACGATGCCGACGACCGTGCCGATGGCGACGCACAGGAACGCGGCGAGCAGGCCCACCGTCAACGAGACACGGGTGCCCCAGACCAGCAGGGCCAGCACGCTGCGTCCGAACTGGTCCGTACCGAGCGGGAATTCACCGCTCGGCGACTCCAGCGCGCCACCGGGCGCGCCGGTGACGCTCTGCGAATCGGCGCCGACGAGCTGCGGCGCGAAGACGGCGATCAGCGCGATCAGGACGAGGGCGCCCAGCCCCCACAGTCCGCTCCTGTGCTTGCGGTACTCCCGCCAGAACCGGGCGGCGGACTGCCGCTTGCGGGCGCGGGCGAGCGCGCGCGGGTTCCCGGCCGGTTCGGCCTTCGTCGGCGTGGGCATGGATTCGGTCGTCATCGGCCCACCCGGGGATCGAGCAGCGGATACAGCACGTCGGCAAGGGTGTTCGCCAGGATCACCGCGGTGGCGAAGGTGAAGAACAGCCCTTGCACGAGGGGGAGATCAGGCACGCTCAGCGCCTGGTAGAAGAGACCGCCGAGGCCCGGCCAGGAGAACACCGTCTCGACCAGGATCTGCCCGGCGACCACAGTGCCGAGGTTCACGAACATCAGCGTGAACGTCGGCAGCATCGCGTTCGGCACGGCGTGCTTGCGGCGTACGACATCGTCCCGCAGCCCCTTCGCGCGGGCCGTGGTCAGATAGTCGCTGCCCATCTCGTCCAGCAGCGAGGAGCGCATTACCAGAAGCGTCTGCGCGTACCCGACCGCGACCAGCGTGATCACCGGGAGGACCAGGTGATGCGCCACATCGAGGATGTACGCGAATCCGCTCTCGCCGCCCGATTGCATTCCGCCGGTCGGGAACATCCCGGGGATCGGTCCGATGCCCACCGAGAAGACGATGATCAGGAGCAGGCCCAGCCAGAACGACGGCACCGAGTAGAGCGTCAGCGCGAAGGCGGTGTTGAAGCGGTCGCTCGTGGAGCCGTTGCGCCACGCGGTACGGGTGCCGAGCCAGATGCCGAGCGCGGTGTACAGGACGTACGACGTGCCGGTGAGGAGCAGGGTCGCGGGGAGCGCCTCGGTGATCTTGTCGATGACGGGCGCGTGGAACTGGAACGAAGTGCCGAAGTCGCCCGTGAGGGCGTCGCCGACGTAGCTGGTGAACTGCCGCCACATCGGCTGGTCGAGGCCGAACTGGTGACGCAACGACTGGAGTTGTTCGGCGGAGACGGGACGGCCGCCCGTCATCTGCTTCACCGGATCGCTGGGAATGAGCCGGAACAGGAAGAAGCTGGTGACCAGGACCGCGAACAGGGAGACGGCCGCTCCCACGATCTTGGCCGCCACGTACTGGAGGTAGGCCTTGGTGTTACGCGCCCGTGGGCCGCGGGCGGCCGCCGGGCCGGCCTGAACCGGTCCTTCGGTGTCCGCATCCGCGATCTGCACGAGCGCCGGAGTGCTTTCAGCTGTCATGGGGAACTCTCGTTACTCGTGCTGCACTTAGAGGGAACCGGCGGGGCGGCTGCACGCCGCCCCGGCCGGCCCCTCTCAACCCGTCCGCGTGACTACTCGCGGTCGTCCGCGGTGGTGCGGCGGCGCATCGCGATGAACAGTCCGCCACCGGCGAGTACCACGACCACCACGATGATGCCTACGACGACTCCGGTGGAGCCGGACCCGCCGGAGCTGTCCGAACTGCTGCTGCCCGCCGGAACGGCCGACCACCAGCTCCAGTACCCGTCCTGGCCGTAGATGTTGCCCGCCGCCTCGGGCATGGTCTTGATCGACTTGATCTGGTCGGTGCGGTAGGCCTCGACCGCGTTCGGGTACGCGATGATGTTCATGTACCCCGAGTCGTACATCCACGACTGCATCTGCTTGACGATGTCCGCGCGCTTGGCCGGGTCGTACTCGGCGAGTTGCTTCTTGTAGAGCTCGTCGTACGTCTTGTCGCAGATGAAGTTGTCGGTGGTGGCGCTCTCCTTGGCCTTCGCCGGCAGGGCGTCACAGGTGTGGATGCCGAGGACGAAGTCCGGGTCCGGGTTGACCGACCAGCCGTCGAAGGCGAGGTCGTACTCACCGGCGTACCACGGCACCGAGACGTCGTCGAGACAGTCGACCTTGAGCCCGATGCCGAGCTTGCCCCACCACTCCTTGAGGTACTTGCCGATCGCCTTGTCGTTCGGATCCGTGGCGTGGCACAGGATGCGCAGGTCGAGCGGCTTGCCGTCCTTGCCGACGCGCTGGTCGCCCTTGAGCGGGTAGCCCGCCTCGTCGAGGAGCTTCGCGGCCTTGGCCGGGTCGTACGCGAGGCTCTGGTCGGCGGAGGGCTGCCAGAAGTACGTGGAGAAGCGCGGCGGGATGTAGCCCTGGCCCTCGACGGCGTGGCCCTGGAAGACCTTGTCGATGATGGTCTTGCGGTCGATGGACAGGAAGAGGGCCTGGCGAACCCTCTGATCGAGAAGGGCCTTGTTGCCGTCGCCGAACTTCTTGCCGTCCTTGGTCTGAGCGCCCGGGTTGGTGGCCAGCGCGAAGAAGCGGCGTCCCGGACCCTCGTTGACCTTGACGTTCTTCTCGCCCTTGAGGGACGCGGCCTGAGCGGGCGTCAGTGCGGGGGAGCCGGCGACGAAGGAGACCTCGCCCTTGCGCAGCGCGGCGACCGCTGCGTCCTGGTCCTTGTACGTCTTGAAGACCAGCTCGTCGAACTTCGGCGCACCGCGCCAGAAGCTCTTGTTGGCCTTGAGCTTCACGTACTGGTCGACCTTGTAGTCCGTCAGGATGAACGGCCCGTTGCCGACGATCGGGAACTTCGTGTCGTTGTTGAACTTGGAGAAGTCACCGACCTTCTCCCAGATGTGCTTCGGGACTATCGGCACATCGAGCGCGGCCATGGTGGCCTGCGGCTCCTTGAGCTCGATGACCAGCTGTGTCGGGCTCGGAGCCGTCACCTTCTTGAAGTTCGCGACGAAGTTGCCGTTGGCCTGCGCGGCGCCCTCGTCGGTCATCATCTTGTTGAACGTCCACGCCGCGTCCTCGGCGGTGGCCTGCCGGCCGTCCGACCACTTGGAGTCGGACCGGATGGTGTACGTCCAGGTCAACTTGTCCGCGGACGGCTCCCACTTGGTGGCGAGGGCGGGGACCGCGTGGTTGTCCTTGGGGTCGTAGTTCGTCAGGAAGTCGTACATGAGCCGGCTGACGCTCGTGCTCATCAGCTTCTGAGCGAGGAACGGGCTCAGGGAGTCGACGCTCTGTGCGACGGCGACGGTCAGCGTCGAGTTGCCGCTGTCGGCGGCCTGCGCCTGCTGCGGCGCGGCACCGAGGGGCACGCCCGGGACGATGGACCCGGCGGCCAGCGCCAGAGCAGCGGCCCCGGAGGCCAGGAGGACACGCAGACGTGAGCGTGGCTGGGCAGAGGGTGGTGGAACTCTTTCGACCATCGTCAGGGACCTCGCGTCATGACTCGCACGGAGAAGGCGGGTTGATCTGTGGTTCGCCAGCTGGTGAAGCGAAGGTTTATCAGCGGGGGTCGAGCCGCGTCAACGGTCACCGAAACGGCGTGTGGTCTGCGGGAATGCGCAGAGGGCCCGCACCGTGGAGACGGTGCGGGCCCTCATTGGTTTAGACCTCTGTTGCCTTACTGCTGAGGCGCTGGCGGCGGCTGCTGCGGCCAACCCGCGGGCGGTACGGGACCCTGCAGCTCGGGCGGGATCGGCTGTCCGGGTTGACCCGGCTGACCCGGCTGCTGCTGGTGAGGCGGCGGCGGTCCGGCCGGGCTCGCCGCGGACTGCGCCTGGGAGGGCAACGACTGCTGCCAGCCGTTCTGTTGCACTCCGGGACCGGGCTGAGGGGGGTACGGCTGCGCATGCTGCTGCCCGCCGTACAGCTGTTGCTGCGGCGGGTACGGCTGTTGCTGCGGCGGGTACGGCTGCTGCGGGGAGTACTGCTGCTGGCCGGGCATCGGCGGGGCGTACTGCGGGGGCGGGTTGGAGCCGCTCGACGTCCAGAGCCCCTGCTGCTGCTGGGCGCGCGCGAAGTCCTCCGCGACCATCGCGGAGAGGTTGAAGTACGACTCGCGGGTCTTGGGCCGCATCATGTCGAGATCGACCTCCGCGCCGGCCGCCAGGTGCTCGTCGAACGGTACGACGACCACGCCGCGGCAGCGCGTCTCGAAGTGCTGCACGATGTCATCGACCTTGATCATCTTGCCGGTCTCGCGGACCCCCGAGATGACGGTGATGGAGCGCTGCACGAGCTCCGCGTATCCGTGCGCCGACAGCCAGTCCAGCGTGGTGGACGCGCTTGACGCACCGTCGACCGACGGCGTCGAGATGATGATCAGCTGGTCGGCGAGGTCCAGCACTCCGCGCATCGCGCTGTAGAGCAGGCCGGTGCCCGAGTCGGTCAGGATGATCGGGTACTGCTTGCCCAGCACATCGATCGCGCGCCGGTAGTCCTCGTCGTTGAACGCCGTGGAGACCGCCGGGTCCACGTCGTTGGCGATGATCTCCAGGCCGGAGGGCGCCTGCGAGGTGAAGCGGCGGATGTCCATGTACGAGTTGAGGTACGGGATCGCCTGGACCAGGTCACGGATGGTGGCCCCGGTCTCCCGGCGCACCCGGCGGCCGAGCGTGCCCGCGTCCGGGTTGGCGTCGATGGCGAGGATCTTGTCCTGACGCTCGGTGGCCAGGGTCGAGCCGAGGGCGGTGGTCGTCGTGGTCTTGCCGACGCCGCCCTTGAGGCTGATGACCGCGATCCGGTAACAGGACAGCACGGGCGTACGGATCAGGTCGAGCTTGCGCTGCCGCTCGGCCTCCTCCTTCTTGCCGCCCAGCTTGAAGCGGGCCGCGCTGGACGGCGTACGGCTGCTCTTCGCCTTCTGCTTGTTCCGGAGCAGCCGGTCGGAGGAGAGCTCCACGGCCGCCGTGTACCCGAGCGGGGCGCCGGGCACGGAGCGCTCGCGCTGGTCGTGGGTGACCGGGGTCGGCCAGGCGGCGCCGGTCCGCGGGTCGACGGGCTGTCCCTGTGGCTGCTGCTGCGGCTGGGGGTGGGCCGGCTGCTGGTGCGCGGGCGGCTGCGGGGCGACCTGAGCGGGCAGATCGGGCGTGCCCTGGACCGGCTGCTGGGGCGCCTGGGGGACCTGCGGCGGCAGCGGAACGCCCTGCTGCGCGGGCCACTGGGGCGCCTGGGGCTGCTGGGGGGCCTGCGGCGGCTGGGGGAAGCCGTAAGCACCCTGGGGCTGCCGGGGAGCCTGCGGCGGCTGGGGTGCTTGTGGTGTGTGCGGCGTCTGGGGTGGCTGCGGGAACCCGTAGCCACCCTGCGCCGGTCCCTGCTGCTGCGGGGGAGCGGGCTGCTGCGGGAATCCATAGCCGCCCTGCGCCGGTCCCTGCTGCTGCGGGGGAGCGGGCTGCTGCGGGAATCCATAACCACCGTGCGGCGGCTGTGGTGCCTGAGGAGGCTGAGGCGCTCCGGCGTTCGGGAATCCGTAGCCGCCGGACGCCTGGTCGGCCGGAGTCCGGGCGGGCCACTGCGGCGCCGACTGGGGCGCGGACGGCTGCGGCGTGGCGGGCTGGAAGGTGGGTGGCAGCGGCGGCAGACCGCCCTGCGGCGGCGCCGGGGTCCAGGGGGTCGGCATGGCGGACGCCGGGGCGTCCTGCGGTGCGTTGGAGGGCGGTACGTCCCGGGGTGCCGCGTCCGTGACGGCGTCCGAGGGCGCGGCGCCCTCCGGTCCGTCGGCGGCACCGCTCGTGGCGTCGTCCGGAGTCTCGGCAGTCGCCTCTGCATCGGCACTGGAATCCGTGGCGGCAGCGCCGTTCGGCTCGCCGGCCGAGTCCGTCGCCTGCGCGGAACCGGAACTGGGGGTCTCGCCCTCGTCCGCACCGTCGGCACCGGCCCCCACGGAACCGGATCCCGAACCCGAGACGTCCCCGTCCGCGTTCCTCGACGCCTCCTCGCGCTCCGCGATCTCCCGCTTCAGCGCGGCCGGTGAGAACCGCATGGTCGCGCCACTCTCCACATCACCGCCCCCGAACGGGTCCGTCATCCCGTCGGGAGCCGCCGTCCCTGCCCCCTCCGCAGGAGCAGGAGAAGGAGCGGAGTCCCCCGCCGCGGAATGAACAGGAGCCGGAGCCGGAGCCGGAACAGGAGCCGGAGCCGGAGCCGGAACAGGAGCCGGAGCCGGAATCGGAGCCGGCGCGGGCGGCGCCGGAGCCCAGTTGGGGTCGAAGCCGCCCCCGACCGGCTGCGCGGGCACGGACAACGGCGCACCGTTGGGTGGCGGAGGCGGCGCCAGGTGCGATCCGGCACCGCCCGACGAGTCCCCCGGCGCGTTCTGCGTGTACCAGGCGGGCGGGGTGTAGTCGATGGTGAACTCACCCGTCATCTCGGCGGGCTCCGCGTCGGACGACTCGTCGACGGGCTTGTTCCAGCCCCCGCGGATCTCGTCCCGATCGCCGTTCACTTTGCCTCCTGGTGTGGTCGAGCACCCTTGTGCCGTGGTGGGTGGGGGCGACCGTTTCCGTCTTCCTAACCGCCCGGCTCTCCCCCCGGGACACGCATCGCCTGCCCGCAGGTTCTGCTGCCGCGCCCGGACCCACCCTAATCGTCATGGGGCCCGCTCCGGCAGGCCGTACGGCACTGCAAGAGCTGTCCCGTACATCACGTACTGCCCTCAAGTGAACGGAATACGGCAGAGCACACAGACCGAAGCGGCCAATTCGATACATGTCCAGGCGTGGTGAAAGGGTGGCTGCCGTGTATCGGACAGCCACCCTTTCACCTGACCTTTGCCTACGTGAGGTCGAACTCACCGTCCCGTGCGCCCAGTACGAAGGCGCGCCATTCGGCCTCCGTGTACCGCAACACGGTCTCCGGTTCCAGTGACGAGCGCATGGCGACTGCACCGCCGGGCAGATGCGCGATCTCGACCCGTTCCTCGACGTTCTCGGTTCCCGGTGCGCTCAGCCACTCCACATCCGAGATGTCGAGAGCGTAGAGCTCTTCCTTTTCCTGCTGGGTGCCCATGTCGGCGTCCCTTCGATCGAACCGTGTCGTTCCCGGTCATCCTCCCTGGAAGCGGCAGGCCCGGGGTCGCGAACGAAACAGTATTCAGCGGATTCTCGCGATGAACCCCGGGATCCCGGGAGGAATCGCGTGCTTGGTGGGTGGCGCGGAGCGCCGCAGCGTCGTGCCTGCGGGCGCGGAGTGTCCACATAGCCGCCTGGTGGTGCGGGTCAAGCTGCTGCCGACGCCCATGCGGGCGTCGGTGCTTGAAGCGACCCTGACCGCGTTCATCGGTGTGGACCTCGGGATCGTGAACATCGCCGCCACGAGTGACGGCGTCAAATACTCGGGGCGCCGGGTCAACCGAAGGCGGGCCAACGACCGGAAGCTGAGCTCCAAGCTGCAGAAGAAGGGCACAAAGTCCGCGAAGCGGCGGGCGAAGAAGTGCGCGGGCCGAGAGGCCCGCCGTAACAAGGACATCAACCACGAGATCAGCAAGCGGATCGTGGTGGAGGCTGCACGCACCGGTCGCGGAATCGCCCTGGAGACACTCACGGGCATTCGCGAGCGGGCCCGGCTGAGCAAGCCCGAGGGGGTACCTCCCT
The DNA here is from genome assembly GCF_044741025.1 of Streptomyces sp. NPDC088246. Taxonomy (NCBI): domain Bacteria; kingdom Bacillati; phylum Actinomycetota; class Actinomycetes; order Kitasatosporales; family Streptomycetaceae; genus Streptomyces; species Streptomyces sp. NPDC088246. Next base: position 13,276 of record NZ_JBIURV010000002.1, on the reverse strand, counting down.
GCTCGAACGAAGTTGAGAGCTTGGGCGAGCACCACGCTCCACTCCTGGCCGTTCGCGCAGCTCGGCGTGTTCATCGGTTACAAGGCCAAGAGGGCCGGGGTGCCGGTGGTGTATGTCGATCCGGCGTACACCAGCCAGGAGTGCTCGCGCTGTCATCATGCCGAACGCGGCAACCGGTCCTCCCCGGCGGTGTTCGCCTGCCGGTCCTGCGGCTTCGTGGAGCACGCAGACCACAACTCGTCCCACGACATCGCCCACAGAGGGTGGTACGTGTGGGTCTGCGGGGCCGAGTCAACGGCCCCTGCCCTCACGCTGATCGCGTGAGAGCTGGACGCAGCCGGACTCATCGAAGCCATCGATGACCCGAGCAGCAAGCCCAGGACTTCAGGATTCCGTTGGGAAATCCGCAAACCGGCTTCGCTGAACTCGCTGAGGTTTCGTGATCGTTCTGTTCGTCGGAGCGAAGGGTGGGGTGACGCCCGTTACGGGACCAAGCGGGGCTCTGGCTGGTGCGGCTACAAGACCCACCTGAGCGAGACCTGCGACCCGGACGCCCCACACCTGATCACCCACGTGGCCACCACCGACGCCACGGTCACGGACACCGAGATGACCGAGATCATCCACCAGGGCCTGGCAGAACGGGAGTTGAGGCCAGGCGAGCACGATATGGACGCCGGCTATGTCACGGCCGCGCGCATCGTCACCGCCCGCGACGAGCACGGCATCGACCTGCTGGGACCGGTCGGCCTGGACGCCCACCACGGCGAGCCGGACGGCGATGCCCCCGATCTCTCCCAGAGCGCGTTCACCGTCGACTGGGGCCGGCGCAAGGTGACCTGCCCACGCGGCGCCGTCAGCATCAGTTGGTCCGGCCAGGTCAAATCCAGCGGCACCCCGATCACCCGGGTCCAGTTCGCCGCCACCGACTGCCGTCCCTGCCCTCTTCGGCCGGCCTGCACCCGGGCCTCCGAGAAGGGCCGCTACGGACGCAGTCTGACGCTGCTCAACCGCGAGCAGTGAGAAACTCTGGACCAGCGCCGCCAGGAACAGCAAACCGAACAGCGGAATAAGCGGTACGACATCCGGGCAGGCGGCGAAGGCACCATCTCGCAAGCCGTCCGCCGCACCGGCATCCGCCGCACCCGCTGCACCGGACGACCCAAAACGCACCTCGGCAACGTCCTCGCCGCCACCAGGATCAACATCATCCGCCTCGACGCCTGGCTCACCGGCACCCCGCTCGGCACGACCAGAACCTCCCACATGGCCCGCCTCGAACTCACCACTTGAAACCGCAGACACACAACCGGTTTGTGGATTTCCCAACGAAGTCCTTCAGTCCCGGGTCGTTGACTCCATCCGGCGAGCAGCGCCCAGCAGGCCGCTCTCGATATCCGTCGCACTGGTCATCGCCCAGTGGCGCTCGCGGCCCGCCACCCAGAGCGTGACACCGTCCGCCAGGGTGGGCAGGGCCTCGCTCTCGGCCCGCGCGAGCCCCAGGATCCGGCCGATCTGGTCCGCCTCGGCGGGCGAGACCCGCTGGATACCCACGAGTGTCGACGCCCGCATCAACCGGGGCGCCACAGGGCTCAGAGCCTGTCGGATGACCTCTGACCGGGCAGCCACGCCCTGGCACGCACGCTTCCCGCGTTGCCGAAATGCCCTAGTAGCTCCGCTACGAGGACATCCCGGCGCCTTGGAATCGCACGCACCAGACCGCGTCCGCTATCCGATCGAAGGTCACCCGACAGGCTCTCAGGCGGGCGCATGCCACAGTCGCGCACCACCACCGGGCTGCCCGCGGTCGCTCCGGTCGGCGGAACCCGGCCCACGTCATGGAGGGAGACGCACTCAAGGCCGGCACCCGCTCGCGCTCGCCTGCGTACGTGCGCGCGTGTACGACGACCGGGGATCGTCCACGGCTCTGGGGATCGGTGCGCTCGCGAACGCCGCGGTCTCCGGTGCCGGGCTGCTGTTGTTTGGCGAGGGGCAGGGCATCGGCAGGCTCCAGTTCCTGCTCGCCTGCGCCGCCGTGCTGGTCGCGGCGGAGACCCTCATGATCGCCGCCCCCGGCGGGGAGGGTCTCTTCGTCGCGTTCGTGTTCGCCGCCGCCATCGGCCTGCTGGTGACCTTCGTCGCGATATCGACCGGCATGGAGCCTGCCGAGACCGCGGCGGTTCTGGGGGCGCTTCCTGGAGATCGCCGAGGCGTGTGTGCTCCTGACGCTGATGCCCCTGTGCCTCGCCGTTTTCGATCTTTACCACTCGATCCGCGCCCTCACCAGCTGACCCTGGTGGCCCGCCCGGCCGAACCCGGCTCAGCCGGGCAGCAGCGCCCGTCCGGCGATTGAGGACAAAGCGGCTCCCCGGCCGCTCCCGGGCCACCGCACCCCCGACCGAACCGGCTCCGCCGGACTGGTACGCTGTGTGACGGCCGTTTGTGTACGCGCTCCCGGATCATCCTGGGATCTGCGCTCATCGGACCTTCGCCCCCGAGTAACGGAAGAACCCCTGCGAACAAGACCAGGGGCACTCGTGGACGCATCGAACATCAAAGAGGAGTACGCGTGCCGCTCGACGCCGCTACGAAGAAGCAGATCATGTCCGAGTTCGCCCAGAAGGAGGGTGACACCGGATCCCCCGAGGTCCAGGTCGCGATGCTCTCCCGCCGGATCTCGGACCTGACGGAGCACCTCAAGACGCACAAGCACGACCACCACTCCCGTCGTGGTCTGCTGATCCTGGTCGGCCAGCGTCGCCGCCTCCTGCAGTACCTGGCCAAGAAGGACATCCAGCGCTTCCGTGCCCTGGTCGACCGCCTCGGCATCCGCCGCGGTGCGGCCGGCGGCGCCAAGTAAAACGCCGTGAAGGGAGCGGTTCCCACGACTGAGGGGGCCGCTCCCTTTGTTGTACGTACGATTGTGCGTACGTATGCATGTACGGGATGTGGCGGGCCCGCCCGCACGGCCGGAATGCCAAGCTGAGCCGAATCTCAGTAACCTGGTCGCAGAACGTCCCACAGACGAGCGAGAGGAAGACTCCCCGCCGCCGGTCCTCGGTAGTGGCCCCCGGACACAGCAACCCGGGTGCTTCGATCGAAGACCGGCCCGCCGATGGAGCGCTTCTCCGCAACTGTCCCCCGCCACACGGGCGTGGGGGCGAGAAGACGATATGTATCGGAGAAAACGCTAGTGGAGAACGAGACCCACTACGCCGAGGCCGTTATCGACAACGGAACCTTCGGCACCCGCACCATCCGCTTCGAGACGGGCCGCCTGGCCAAGCAGGCCGCCGGCTCCGCCGTTGCGTACCTGGACGACGACACCATGGTGCTGTCGGCCACCACGGCTTCCAAGAAGCCCAAGGACCAGCTCGACTTCTTCCCCCTGACGGTGGACGTCGAGGAGCGGCAGTACGCCGCGGGCAAGATCCCCGGCTCCTTCTTCCGTCGTGAGGGCCGGCCCTCCGAGGACGCGATCCTCACCTGCCGCCTGATCGACCGCCCGCTGCGCCCCTCCTTCAAGAAGGGCCTGCGCAACGAGATCCAGATCGTCGAGACGATCATGGCGCTCAACCCCGACCACCTGTACGACGTGGTCGCGATCAACGCCGCCTCCTGCTCCACGCAGCTGGCCGGCCTGCCCTTCTCCGGCCCGGTCGGCGGCACCCGTGTCGCCCTGATCAAGGGCCAGTGGGTCGCCTTCCCGACGCACACCGAGCTCGAGGACGCCGTCTTCGACATGGTCGTCGCCGGTCGCGTCCTGGAGGACGGCGACGTCGCGATCATGATGGTCGAGGCCGAGGCCACCGAGAAGACCATCCAGCTCGTCAAGGACGGCGCCGAGGCCCCGACCGAAGAGGTCGTCGCCGCCGGTCTCGAGGCCGCGAAGCCCTTCATCAAGGTCCTCTGCAAGGCCCAGTCGGACCTCGCCGCCAAGGCTGCCAAGCCCACCGGCGACTTCCCGGTCTTCCTGGACTACCAGGACGACGTCTTCGAGGCGCTCGCCGCCGCCGTCACGTCCGAGCTGGCCCAGGCGCTCACCATCGCCGGGAAGCAGGACCGCGAGGCCGAGCTGGACCGCGTCAAGGAGATCGCCGCCGAGAAGCTTCTCCCGGCCTTCGAAGGCCGCGAGAAGGAGATCTCCGCCGCGTACCGTTCGCTGACCAAGAAGCTGGTCCGCGAGCGCGTCATCAAGGACAAGGTCCGCATCGACGGCCGTGGCGTCACGGACATCCGTACGCTCGCCGCCGAGGTCGAGGCCATCCCGCGCGTGCACGGCTCGGCGCTGTTCGAGCGTGGCGAGACCCAGATCCTGGGCGTCACCACCCTCAACATGCTCCGTATGGAGCAGCAGCTGGACACCCTCTCCCCGGTGACCCGCAAGCGCTACATGCACAACTACAACTTCCCGCCGTACTCCGTCGGTGAGACCGGCCGCGTGGGCTCGCCCAAGCGCCGCGAGATCGGCCACGGCGCGCTCGCCGAGCGCGCCATCGTGCCGGTGCTGCCGACGCGCGAGGAGTTCCCCTACGCGATCCGCCAGGTCTCCGAGGCGCTGGGCTCCAACGGCTCGACGTCCATGGGCTCGGTCTGCGCCTCCACCATGTCGCTGCTGAACGCCGGTGTGCCGCTCAAGGCCGCTGTCGCCGGTATCGCCATGGGCCTGATCTCCCAGGAGATCGACGGCAAGACCCACTACGTCGCCCTCACCGACATCCTCGGTGCGGAGGACGCCTTCGGCGACATGGACTTCAAGGTCGCCGGTACGAAGCAGTTCGTCACCGCGCTCCAGCTCGACACCAAGCTCGACGGCATCCCCGCCTCGGTCCTGGCCGCCGCGCTGAAGCAGGCCCGCGACGCCCGCCTCCACATCCTCGATGTGATGAACGAGGCCATCGACGTCCCGGACGAGATGTCCCCGAACGCCCCCCGGATCATCACCGTCAAGATCCCGGTGGACAAGATCGGTGAGGTCATCGGCCCCAAGGGCAAGATGATCAACCAGATCCAGGAGGACACCGGCGCCGACATCACGATCGAGGACGACGGCACCATCTACATCGGTGCCGCCGACGGACCGGCCGCCGAGGCCGCCCGCGCCACGATCAACTCGATCGCCAACCCGACCATGCCGGAGGTCGGCGAGCGCTACCTGGGTACGGTCGTCAAGACCACCACCTTCGGTGCGTTCGTGTCCCTCATGCCGGGCAAGGACGGCCTGCTGCACATCTCGCAGATCCGCAAGCTCGCCGGTGGCAAGCGCGTGGAGAACGTCGAGGACGTGGTCGGCGTCGGAGCCAAGGTCCAGGTCGAGATCGCCGAGATCGACTCCCGCGGCAAGCTCTCCCTGATCCCCGTCATCGAGGGTGAAGAGGACGAGAAGAAGGACGACGCCGCCAAGTGACGTCCCGTAGTTCCGTGACGACGGCCCGCGCCTCCTCGAAGGCGCGGGCCGTCGCCCGTACCCAAACGCTTCTCAAGGGCACCAACGGCATCGGTACGGTCCGCCGCACCGTCCTTCCCGGCGGTCTCCGGGTCGTCACCGAGACGCTGCCCTCCGTCCGCTCCGCCACCTTCGGGATCTGGGCCAACGTCGGATCACGCGATGAGACCCCCGCCCTGAACGGTGCGACGCACTACCTCGAACACCTCCTCTTCAAGGGCACCGCCAGGCGCAGCGCCCTCGACATCTCAGCCGCCATCGACGCGGTCGGCGGCGAGATGAACGCCTTCACGGCGAAGGAGTACACCTGCTACTACGCGCGGGTCCTCGACACCGACCTGCCGCTGGCCATCGACGTCGTCTGCGACATGCTGACCGGCTCGCTCATCACCGCCGAGGACGTCGACGCCGAGCGCGGCGTCATCCTCGAAGAGATCGCGATGACCGAGGACGACCCGGGCGACTGCGTGCACGACCTGTTCGCGCACACGCTGCTCGGCGACATCCCTCTCGGCCGCCCGGTCCTCGGCACCGTCGACACCATCAACGCGCTCGACCGCGGCCGGATCGCCCGCTTCTACAAGAAGCACTACGACCCCACGCACCTGGTCGTCGCCGCCGCGGGCAACATCGACCACGCCACGGTCGTACGCCAGGTCCGCAAGGCCTTCGAGCGCGCGGGCGCCCTGGCCCGCACCGAAGCCGTCCCGGTCGCCCCACGCCATGGCTCCCGCACCCTGCGCACCGCGGGCCGCGTCGAGCTGCTGAACCGCAGGACCGAGCAGGCCCATGTCGTTCTCGGCGTTCCAGGCCTGGCCCGCACCGACGACCGCCGCTGGGCGCTCGGCGTACTCAACACCGCCCTCGGCGGCGGCATGAGCTCACGCCTTTTCCAGGAGGTACGGGAGAAGCGCGGCCTCGCCTACAGCGTCTACTCGTACACCTCGGGCTTCGCCGACTGCGGACTCTTCGGCGTGTACGCGGGCTGTCGTCCCAGCCAGGTCCACGACGTCCTCAAGATCTGCCGGGACGAACTCGACCGGGTAGCGTCCGAAGGGCTGAGCGACGAGGAGATCAGCCGCGCCATCGGGCAGCTCTCCGGCTCCACGGTCCTCGGCCTGGAGGACACCGGCGCGCTGATGAACCGTATCGGCAAGAGCGAACTGTGCTGGGGCGACCAGATGTCGGTCGACGACATGCTGGCCCGGATAGCGCAGGTCACCCCCGATGACATCCGCGCGGTGGCGGGCGAGGTCCTCGGACACCGCCCCTCGCTCTCCGTCATCGGCCCGCTCAAGGACAAGCAGGCCGACCGCCTCGACGAAGCGGTCTCCTAACTCCACCGTTAAGGAAGCAGAGCAATGAGCAAGCTGCGCGTGGCCGTTCTCGGCGCCAAGGGCCGTATCGGATCCGAGGCGGTACGAGCCGTCGAGGCCGCCGACGACATGGAGCTGGTGGCCGCCCTGGGGCGTGGCGACAAGCTGGAGACCCTCGCGGAATCCGGCGTCCAGGTCGTCGTCGAGCTCACCACCCCCGCGTCGGTGATGGGCAATCTCGACTTCTGTATCCGGCACGGCATCCACGCCGTCGTCGGTACGACGGGCTGGTCCGACGAACGGCTCGCGCAGCTGAACACCTGGCTCTCCGGCTCTCCGGAGACCGGTGTGCTCATCGCGCCGAACTTCTCCATCGGCGCGGTCCTCACGATGAAGTTCGCGGAGCAGGCCGCCCGCTACTTCGAGTCCGTCGAGGTCGTCGAACTGCACCACCCCAACAAGGCCGACGCCCCCTCGGGCACCGCCACCCGCACTGCCCAGGTGATCGCGGAGGCCCGGAGGAAGGCCGGCTGCGCCCCGCAGCCGGACGCCACCACCACAGCCCTGGACGGCGCCCGCGGCGCGGACGTGGACGGAGTCCCGGTCCACGCGATCCGGCTCCGAGGTCTCCTGGCCCACCAGGAAGTGCTGCTCGGCGGTGAGGGCGAGACGCTCACCATCCGCCACGACTCCCTGCACCACAGCAGCTTCATGCCCGGCATCCTGCTCGGCACACGCCGCGTGGTGACCACTCCCGGCCTCACGTTCGGCCTGGAACACTTCCTCGACCTGAACTGACTGAGCCCTGTCATGCGCGCAAAAATCACTTACTTCGTCACCGCTGCCGTCCTGGTCTTCTACTTCGCCCTGGTCGGCAGCCGTGGCGTCCTGCTCATCCGGCACGGCACGCTGCTGACGGTCACCTTCGGGGTCGCGGTGCTGATCCTGCCGGTGATCGGTATCTGGTTCCTCTGGAAGAACACCCAGTTCGTGGCGCGGGCCAATGCGCTGGCCGCGGAACTGGACGTGGAGGGCGGCCTGCCGGTCGACGAGCTGGTCCGCACTCCGTCCGGCCGCATCGACCGCGCCTCGGCCGACGCCGTGTTCGCACGCCGCCGCGAGGAGACCGAGGACTCGCCGGACGACTGGCGCTGCTGGTTCCGCCTGGCCGTCGCCTACCAGGACGCCAGGGACACCCCCCGCGCCCGAAAGGCCATGCAGCGCGCCATCGCCCTGCATACGAAGCCCACCCAGCCCAGCACGCCCTGAACCGGGCCGACGGGCTGTCCGACCGAATCATCGAGCCCGTCCAGCCGGATCAAGCCTGGCCGGCGCCTGAGGACAAAACGGCTACCGGGCGGCCCCGGTAGCCGGACGCCTCAGCCCCGCCGATACTCGTCCCCCCACGCCTCGACCGTGTCGGCCGCACGGTCGAACGCCTCACCCCGCGCCAGAAAATCCGCGTTGCTGTCGGTGAGCAGGGGCGAAATCGCCTCACCCCCCTGGCGTACGACGATCAACGCCTGCCCCTGCACCGTGCGCGGAAACCCGAGCCACTTCACCGGCTGCTGCACCGTACGGACGGCCGCGACGTGGTTCCACGGCACGGTCGTCGTCGTGAAGAAGGAGACCCGGCGCACGCCGTGACGGCTCACCCAGGCGCCGACCCGCAACAGCCGCAGGGCGCAGCCGATGACCACGACGGCGAGCGCCAGACATACGGCGGCACCCGGCACCGCCCCGGCGAACACGGTGATCATCCCCGCGAGCAGGATGAACGACGCGAGCAGCAGCAGGGAGGCCGCAGCCACGACCCGCCAGGGTCCTGGGCGGTACGGACGCCGCCAGCTGTCGTGGTCGTCGAACGGCAGCGCGATGTCCTCAGCGCTCGCGTCAAACGCGCGTTCGGCCGTCAGAAAGGGCAGGGGCACGACTGATCCTCACTCACAAGCACGCTCGATTGCTGTGCCCGGTGAGGCTACCGAGGAGGCCGCCGACCAGACCACCCCAGGGGGCCCGTAGGAGTCAGCGCCCGTGGGCAGCTTCGGTCTGCTGGGCGTGCGACGGCCCCTGGGCGGGGCTCAGGGCGGGCAGGCCGAGGATCAGCGAACCGACGAGACCTGCGACGACCGTCAGCCCGACAAGGGAACGGCCGGCCAGCTGGGAGACGGTGGTGCGCTCCCGCGGGGGCGGGGTGACGTTACTGCGGAATCGGTCGGCCTCGGCTACGAACGAGAACGGGACGGATTCACGCCGGCGGAACATGAGGAAGCTCTCCTTGAACTCTGTTACGGATGCTGCTACTGGGTCAGACGTACGGCAGACCCGTTCGGTGCCCCGAATTGCCGAATTCGTCGAAGAAATCCCTGCACGACCCTTCCGGCCCTCGTTGTCAGCGGCGGCCCGTAGAGTGGGCGCCGCCCGAGCGACGCAATTGGAAGGACCCCGCCGGTGACCGAGACCCCCGAGCCCGCAAAGCCCAGCTTCCGCAGTGATGTCACCGTTGACCTGGTGAAACACGCCGCAGGCGACTCCGACGTCCTGTTCGCGGCCCGTGTCTCCACGGCCGGTGAGCAGTCCCTGGAGGAGGTCACCAAGGACCCTGAGCGCTCCAAGGGGCTCATCAACTTCCTGATGCGTGACCGGCACGGCAGCCCGTTCGAGCACAACTCGATGACCTTCTTCATCAGCGCCCCGATCTTCGTGTTCCGCGAGTTCATGCGCCACCGCGTCGGCTGGTCGTACAACGAGGAATCGGGCCGCTACAGGGAGCTGGAACCGGTCTTCTACGTTCCGGGGGAGTCCCGCAAGCTCGTCCAGCAGGGCCGCCCCGGCAAGTACGAATTCGTCGAGGGCACCCAGGCCCAGCAGGAGCTCACCGGCCGCATCATGGAGGACTCCTACCGCCAGGCGTACGAGGCGTACCAGGAGATGCTCGCCGCAGGAGTGGCCCGTGAGGTCGCCCGCGCGGTACTCCCCGTCGGCCTGTTCTCCTCGATGTACGCCACATGCAACGCCCGCTCGCTGATGCACTTCCTCGGCCTGCGCACCCAGCACGAGCTGGCGAAGGTGCCGTCGTTCCCGCAGCGGGAAATCGAGATGGTCGGCCAGCAGATGGAGGAGCACTGGGCCCGGCTCATGCCGCTCACCCATGCAGCCTTCAACAAGAACGGACGTGTAGCCCCGTAAGCGGTGTCCGTATTGCGGCGTTTCGTGAAGTTCATCTAGGCTGATCAAACGGACCCGGCACTGCTTGAACCCCCGAGCAGGCAGTGCCGGGCTCCTACTGTGTGTCCCCCGAGGGGGCATTGAGCGCTGAGCAACGAGTAGCGTGTTACCCATGGCTCCGATCTCCACTCCGCAGACCCCCTTCGGGCGGGTCCTCACCGCTATGGTCACGCCCTTCACGGCGGACGGTGCACTCGACCTCGACGGTGCCCAGCGGCTCGCCGCCCACCTGGTGGACGCAGGCAATGACGGCCTGATCATCAACGGCACCACCGGCGAGTCCCCGACCACCAGCGACGCGGAGAAAGACCAGCTCGTAAGGGCTGTACTGGAAGCAGTGGGAGACAGGGCCCACGTCGTCGCCGGCATCGGCACCAACGACACCCGTCACAGCATCGAGCTCGCCCGCACGGCCGAACGCTCCGGTGCCCACGGTCTCCTCGCGGTGACGCCGTATTACAACAAGCCGCCGCAGGAAGGCATCTTCCGCCACTTCACGGCCATCGCCGACGCCACCGGTCTGCCGGTGATGCTCTACGACATTCCGGGCCGCAGCGGTGTGCCGATCGACACAGAGACGCTGGTACGGCTCGCCGAGCACCCGCGCATCGTCGCCAACAAGGACGCCAAGGGCGACCTCGGACGCGCCAGCTGGGCCATCGCCCGGTCCGGTCTCGCCTGGTACTCCGGCGACGACATGCTGAACCTGCCGCTCCTCTCGGTCGGGGCCATCGGATTCGTCTCCGTCGTCGGCCATGTCGTCACCCCCGACCTGCGCGCCCTCATCGAGGCGTACCTCGGCGGCGACGTCCAGAAGGCCACGGAGATCCACCAGAAGCTCCTGCCGGTCTTCACCGGCATGTTCCGTACCCAGGGCGTCATCACCACCAAGGCCGCGCTGGCCCTCCAGGGCCTCCCCGCAGGCCCCCTGCGCCTTCCCCTGGTGGAACTCACCGCACAGGAAACGGCGCAGCTCAAGATCGATCTTGCCGCCGGTGGGGTAGAGCTGTAACCACAGACTTCACAACTGAATATGCGAAGAACACTCGCAAGAGTGACAACACAGACAACAGCAAGTGCACGAATGACATGCGCGCCACGTGCCCAAGCGGTACGTGGCGCGCATGGTAAGGAGAGTCTTTTGAGTCATCCGCATCCCGAACTCGGCACCCCGCCGAAGCTCCCGAAGGGCGGCCTCCGGGTCACCCCGCTCGGCGGCCTCGGCGAAATCGGCCGCAACATGACGGTCTTCGAGTACGGCGGCCGCCTGCTCATCGTCGACTGCGGAGTTCTCTTCCCGGAGGAAGAGCAGCCCGGAATCGACCTGATCCTGCCGGACTTCACCACGATCCGGGACCGTCTCGACGACATCGAGGGCATTGTCCTCACGCACGGCCACGAGGACCACATCGGTGGTGTCCCCTATCTGCTGCGGCTGAAGCCGGACATCCCCCTCATCGGCTCCAAGCTGACCCTCGCGCTGATCGAGGCGAAGCTTCAGGAGCACCGCATCCGCCCGTACACCCTCGAAGTCGCGGAAGGCCAGCGCGAGCGCATCGGCGTCTTCGACTGCGAGTTCATCGCGGTCAACCACTCCATCCCGGACGCTCTCGCGGTAGCCATCCGCACACCTGCGGGCATGGCCGTCGCGACCGGTGACTTCAAGATGGACCAGCTCCCGCTGGACGGCCGGCTCACCGACCTGCACGCGTTCGCCCGGCTGAGCGAGGAAGGCATCGACCTTCTCCTCTCCGACTCGACCAATGCGGAGGTTCCCGGTTTCGTACCGCCCGAGCGGGACATCTCCAACGTTCTGCGCACGGTCTTCGCCAACGCCCAGAAGCGCATCATCGTGGCGAGCTTCGCCAGCCATGTGCACCGCATCCAGCAGATCCTCGACGCGGCACACGAATACGGCCGCCGGGTCGCCTTCGTCGGACGCTCGATGGTCCGCAACATGGGCATTGCCCGTGATCTCGGCTATCTGAAGGTGCCCGCGGGCCTGGTGGTCGATGTCAAGACCCTCGACGACCTGCCGGACGACGAGGTCGTGCTGGTCTGCACGGGATCCCAGGGCGAGCCGATGGCCGCACTGTCCCGTATGGCCAACCGCGACCACCAGATCCGCATCGTCCAGGGCGACACGGTGATCCTTGCGTCGTCCCTGATCCCGGGCAACGAGAACGCGGTGTACCGCGTGATCAACGGCCTGACCCGCTGGGGCGCCAACGTCGTTCACAAGGGCAACGCCAAGGTCCACGTCTCGGGCCATGCCTCGGCCGGTGAGCTGCTGTACTTCTACAACATCTGTAAGCCGAAGAACCTGATGCCGGTCCACGGCGAATGGCGTCACCTCAGGGCCAACGCCGAACTGGGCGCCCTCACCGGTGTACCCAAGGACCACATCGTCATCGCCGAGGACGGCGTGGTCGTCGACCTCATCGACGGCAAGGCCAAGATCGTCGGCAAGGTCCAGGCGGGTTACGTATACGTCGACGGTCTCTCGGTCGGGGACGTCACCGAGACCTCCCTCAAGGACCGCCGCATCCTCGGCGAGGAGGGCATCATCTCCGTCTTCATCGTGGTCGACAGCTCCTCCGGCAAGATCACGGGTGGGCCGGACATCCATGCCCGCGGCTCCGGCATCGACGACTCGGCATTCAGCGCCGTCGTGCCGAAGATCGAGGAAGCGATCAACAGGTCCGCCCAGAACGGCGTGATGGAGCCCCACCAGCTCCAGCAGCTGGTCCGCCGCACGGTGGGCAAGTGGGTCTCCGACACCTACCGCCGGCGACCGATGATCCTTCCCGTCGTCGTCGAGGTCTGACCCCGACAGTCGCGAACTCCGGAGCGGGGCCCCCGATTTGCATCGGGGCGCCCCGCTCCAGTACGTTTACGGCTCCGCCTGACCGGGAAGCACCGCGCACGCTCATGTGCAGTGGGCATTCCGAACGGAGCGGGAATTCCGACTCAGAACTTCTGATAAAGTCGGATCCGCCGAAAGGCAAAGGCCACTCCAAAGGCCACCAGAATTCAAATTCGGACCGGAAACGGAACGGAAAAGAAGTCTGGTAAGGTTGGAACCGCCGGAAAGGGAAACGCGAAAGCGAAGAACTGGAAAGCGACCCCGCTTCGACCGGGAATCGGACACGAAAGAGTCTGATAGAGTCGGAAACGCAAGACCGAAGGGAAAAGCCCGGAGGAAAGCCCGAGAGGGTGAGTACAAAGGAAGCGTCCGTTCCTTGAGAACTCAACAGCGTGCCAAAAGTCAACGCCAGATATGTTG